>JBASHR010000042.1:0-13673 GCA_049654165.1 Bacteroidales bacterium | reverse complement strand
ATTTAGCAGTACGAGAAATTTGTCAAACCATAAACGATTATGAAGCAATTTTTCCAGGTACAAAACTCAAGTTAATCTACAAAACCGCGACATTGTCACCTGCGTGAGATCAGGAGTTCTGAATTTGCTGCTATCTCTATTACGATGCAATAAAGACCTCAACAATACTCACTAAACGGATTTATCCGGTCTTTGTTGAACAAAATCAAATCCATGTATTAACAGCCAATTATTTTATTACAATAAAACAAATAGCATTTCTTTGATACTGAACAACTTATAAGACTATCAGGTTTAAAAATCTTTATGACTAATTTCTATAAATATTTCACCTGAAGCTCACTATGGTCATTCCTGCACCTCCCCTGTCAGGATGCCCTTCTTTTAAACTTTTTACTTCAGGAATACTTTTCAGATAATCGCGGATGACATTTCTCAGTATTCCGTCTCCTTTGCCGTGTATTATTGTAAATTCAGCAATGCTCAACAAAATAGCATCATCCACATGTCGCCTTACAATCTGAAGAGCCTCTTCAGCTTTTTTACCCCTTAGATCAATGCTTAGTTTAAAATTTGCTGTTCTGTCGAGAATGGTTTTATAAACTGAAATCCTGCCTTGTACGCCCTGCTGCTCTGATTTGTTTTTATCAGAAGGGCTGGCTGCCACAAGCCTATCAGCACGAACATGCAACATCATTTGCCCGGCTTGCAGCACAACTTCCTGATCACGAATCTCAATTATCTGACCTACAGTCGTCTGATTTTTAATTCTTACCCAGTTACCAACAGTCAAAACCGGCAATGTTTCCTTAGTACTTTCCTGAGTTTCAGGCTTATCTTCTACAAGCTCTTTAATTTCTGATTCAAGCTGGGTGCGTTCCTCCCGGACTTTTTTTCTCAATTTCAGAACCGTTTGCTTTTCTGCCTTGCTTTCTTTAATAGCCTGCACTGTGTTCTCAATAAGTTTATTTGACCTTTCAATGATTCGCAAAGCTTCTTCACGGGCTTCCTTTAAGATCTTTTCCTTTTCAGCTTTCAGCTCACTGTTCATCAGCTTATACTTACCAACCAATTCTGAAAGAAATTCATCTGTAATACGAATGCCCGTTTTTTTCTGGTCCAGGGCAGCTTTCTCTACTTCCAGTTCCTGCAGCAATTTATCGTAATCAATAGCGCTTTTATTTATTTTGCCTTCTGCTTTTTTAAGGATATCAACCGGGAATCCAATCTTTTCAGCTATTTCAAAAGCATAGGAACTTCCCGGATTACCAATGCGTAACACAAACAAAGGCGATAAGTTTTCAGGATCAAAAAGCATGGCGCCGTTAATTATTCCCCTGATCCTTCGGGCTGCATCTTTTAGGTTCGCATAATGAGTAGTTATAACACCAAAACAGCCTTTTCCGGCAAAATCCTCAATGCTGGCTTCGGCAATAGCACCGCCAAGCTGTGGTTCGGTGCCCGAACCAAATTCATCAATTAAAATCAGAGTTTGCCCATCAGCATTTTCAATAAAATAGCGAAGATTTTTCAGATGTGAGGTATATGTACTTAAGTCATGCTCGAGGGATTGCTCATCACCAATATCAATGAATATTTTTTTAAAAATCCCGGCTTCACTGTTTTCGTCAACAGGTATCAATAAACCGCACTGCAGCATATATTGCAGGAGACCTGCGGTTTTAAGCGCTACAGATTTTCCTCCCGCATTGGGTCCTGAAATTATCAATATTCGTTGCTGTTGATTCAACGACAGATCAAGCGGAACCACAGTCTTTTTCTGACTCCGGTGAGATATATATAATAAAGGATGTACTGCATTTTTCCATTCACAAACCGGGAAGTCATGGAGGTGTGGGAAATATGCATTAATATCAATGGCAAATCTGGCTTTTGCCCTTATGAAATCAATTTTCCCTAAAAAGTAGTAACACTGAAGCAGGTTCTCAATATGTGGGCGTATAAAATTTGCAATTTCAGTAAGTATCCGGTGAATTTCCCTTAATTCAGCATTTTCGAGTTCACGGATTTCGTTATTTATCTCAAAAACTTCTGCCGGTTCAATAAAAACTGTCTGCCCGGTAGCCGATTCATCATGAATGAAGCCTTTTATCCTTCTTTTATATGAAACCGGAACAGGTATAACCGGACGACCATTACGTATGGTAACCTCAAGGTCGTCGCCAGCCAGCCCTTCTCTTTTTACCTGAGTAAATATCTTTGCCATGATTGATTCTGCAAATCGCTGTTTCTGAACAAGCTTACTCCGTATTTCCTTTAAAACAGGTGAAGCACTGCTTTTAATCAATCCTTTGGGATCAATGATACGGTCAATTTCAATTAGTATTTCGTCTTCTATTATTACCCTTGAAGCAACTGCAAGCAGATGTGTCACCTTTTCCGGTTCCTGCTTTTCAAGGAATCTTTGTATTTCCTTAATTGTATTAAGCGAAACGCGCAGTACAGAGAGGCTTTCAGGTTCAATTGCAGTTCCCGGGGTCTTAATCCGTATGAGTTCAGAAGTAGGGTCAAGATAATCCTGCTGCGGAAAAGAAAGTCCATTGCGGAGCAGATTTGCCATTTCATTGGTTTCACTGAGCCAGGTTCTCAGTGTAACCAGATTGTCAGTAAAACACATATCCTCCAGATATTTTTTACCCAGATCACAAAGAATATGTTTGCTGATATGCAATTTTACTGTGGTAAATCCTATCTTTTCTTCAAAGTTCTGTGGATATATCATGATATTACTAACTGATTTTTCTCAAAATTTTCTCAGAGTGAATTAATATCTGCTTTTTTATGTTCACGTGCAAAGTTAGCAGAGTTAATTGTTTTATAACCAGCCTGAGCAAAGATGCCTTAAAATTATAAGTATTTTCAAACAAAAAAACCCGCCAATATTGTAATCAGCGGGCTTAATTAATTTTTGGATTATCAACTAAAGCTGAGTCTTTTTAAGCAAACTACCCGAACCGAGCAATGCATCAACGTATTGAGCACGTTTGTAGATAAACGGATCGTTAAGAGTTGCTGCCGATAATTTTCCACGGAAAGATTCAAGACTTGAATAACCTTTCTTTTCCATCCAGGCTGTAAGGTCTTCCAGCATTTTTGCAATATGCTCAGGCTTGTGGCGGTACAAAGCACTCACCACCTGAACGGCATCAGCACCTGCAAGGATCATAGCAGCTACATCCTTACCTTCATAAATTCCGGTGCTACTGCATATCTGTGCCTTTATCCTGCTGTACAGCAAGCCTGCAAAACGCAAAGGCACTCTTTTGTCATTGTGTTCACTCAGATTCCATGGAGTAATATGTTTCTCGTCTTCAATATTTATTTCGGGCTGGAATAATTTGTTAAAAAGTACGAAACCTTTTACACCCAGATCATCAACCTGTTTAATGAAATTAAGCGGATTGGTGTAATAAAGGCTCAGTTTAACACTTACAGGGATTTTAACTTTACCCAGGATTGCTTTAATAATGTCAATCTGCTCAAGTTCAATTGTTTTACTGTCTTTATCAAATTTATTCGGGATCGAATAAAAGTTCAATTCCAAAGCATCTACGCCGGTCTGTTCCAGTTGTTGGGCGTAATCTACCCACGATTCTTTATAAACTGCATTCAGGCTGGCTATTAAAGGAATTCCTAGTACTGATTTTGCTTTGCGCAAATTTTCGAGATGTTCCTGTGGGCCGGCATGTTCAAGGTTTGGGAAAATACTAAGCATTTCAGCACTACGCTCTGCGTACTCGTCAAGATCTTCATCCATCTGATATCTCTCAAGCTGAATCTGCTCTTCGAACAGCGATTTGTAAACAACAGCAGCGGCTCCACTGTCTTCAAGCCGTTTTAAAACGTCAGGATCAGTGCTTAAATTACAGCTTCCGGCAATGATGGGATTTTTTAACTTCAATCCTAGATAAGTAGTCTTTAAATCAGTCATAAATTGTTTATTTTCAGGTGAATAATATCTTTATTAAACTTCGGTATGCAAGAATTTAAACGTAAATCAAAGCATTGTTGTTCAAAAACAAACATGTTTTGCAAAATTAAAACAATTAACTAAATGAAAGGCCTAATTTAAGTAAATTCCGTAATATCACATTTCAAAAACTTTTTCCATAGTTTGTAAATCACAAAGCGCTGTCTTATTTAAAACATTTCCAAATAAGCATTGATAATGAGTTTGTTGAGTTTCAATTCAATTTAATTAATTAATTTAGCGCAAAATTTCTCTAAAACTCAAAGTGTTAATTAACAGACTTTTAATTATATAAATTATGACAAAAAAGAAAAAATTCATTACTTGTGATGGCAATTATGCCGCAGCGCACATTGCATACATGTTCAGTGAAGTGGCTGCTATCTATCCTATTACCCCTTCCTCGAATATGGCTGAAAATATTGATGAATGGGCTGCTCATGGAAGAAAAAACATGTTTGGAGAGCCGGTTAAAGTTACTGAAATGCAATCAGAAGCAGGAGCAGCAGGTGCTTTACACGGCACATTACAGGCTGGTGCTCTTGCCAGTACGTTTACTGCCTCTCAGGGATTATTATTAATGATACCAAACATGTATAAAATATCGGGAGAGTTACTTCCGGGAGTTTTTCATGTTTCAGCTCGTAGCGTTGCTGCTCAGGCATTATCAATTTTTGGTGATCATAGTGACGTAATGAGTGCCCGTCAAACCGGTTTTGCAATGCTGGCTACAAGCAGTGTACAGGAAATCATGGACATAGCAGCAGTAGCTCATTTTGCAGCAGTTAAATCACGCATTCCATTCCTGCACTTTTTTGATGGATTCCGCACCTCACATGAAGTACAGAAAGTTGAATATTTTGACATGGAAGAAATCGCAGATTTAATGGATCGCGATGCATTGCTGGAATTCCGCAAAAGAGCTTTAAATCCGGAAAGCCCTGTAACCCGCGGAACTGCTCAAAACCCTGACATCTATTTCCAGACACGCGAGGTTGCAAATAAATTTTATGATGCCGTACCCGACATTGTTGAATCATATATGAAAGAACTTTCAGCCCGTTGTGGCCGTGAGTATCATCCATTTGTGTATTATGGAGCACCTGATGCTGAAAACATCATTGTTGCCATGGGTTCAATAACTGAAACCATTCGCGAAACAGTAGAATACCTTAATAATAATGGTGAGAAAGTTGGAGTTGTGGTAGTTCATCTGTATCGTCCATTTTCTGAAAAATATTTCTTCAATGTGCTTCCAAAAACTGTTAAACGCATTGCTGTTCTTGACCGTACCAAAGAACCCGGGTCGGTTGGAGAACCTCTTTACCTCGATGTAAAAAGCATGTTTTACGGTAAGAAAAATCAGCCCCTGATCGTTGGCGGACGTTATGGATTGAGTTCAAAAGATACTCATCCATCGCATATTGTTGCTGTTTTCAAAAATCTCTCAAGGTCAGAACCTAAAAACGACTTCACAATAGGTATTGTAGATGATGTAACCTTTAAATCACTTCCTGTAGAACCCGCTATAAATGTTTTACCCAAAGGTACATTCAGCGGTAAGTTTTATGGTCTGGGGTCTGATGGTACTGTTGGCGCAAATAAAAACTCAATTATGATCATTGGCGACAATACCGATAAATATGCACAGGGCTATTTTGCCTACGACAGTAAAAAATCAGGAGGTATCACCGTTTCACACCTGCGATTTGGTGATAAACCAATACGTGCTCCTTATCTGGTAAAAAATTCTGATTTTGTTGCCTGCCATGTTCCGTCGTATCTTGGAAAATATGATATGATCACCGGTTTGAAAAAAGGCGGGGTATTTCTGCTTAACAGTATATGGGATGCCGAAGAAACCAAAGATCGCCTGCCGGATGACATGAAAAAATATATGGCTGATAATGATATTAATTTTTATATCATTAATGCCACTAAAATTGCTGCTGAAATAGGCCTTGGCGGAAGAACAAACACAATCATGCAGTCGGCATTCTTCAAAATTTCCGATGTGATCCCTTATGAGGAAGCTGTCGGACATATGCGCAAAGCCATTATCAAATCTTTTGGCAGAAAGGGAGAAGAAGTCGTCAACATGAACTTTGCTTCAGTTGACAGAGGTGGAGAACTTGAGAAAATTGAAATCCCTGCCGAATGGTCAAAAATTAAAGTTACTGCAAAGGTTGACGACCGCGATATTCCTGATTTTATCAGAAATGTTGTAGAACCTATGACAGCCCAACTTGGCGATGATCTTCCTGTTAGCACTTTTGTTGGTCGTGAAGATGGTTCATTCCCTCCGGGAACCACTGCTTATGAAAAAAGAGGTATAGCTGTTGAAGTTCCCGAATGGCAAGCTGAGCATTGTATCCAATGTAATCAGTGTGCGTTTGCTTGTCCTCACTCCTGTATAAGACCATTCCTTATTAATGAGGAAGAATTAAAACAACTGCCTGAGGGGATTACAACTCTTAAGGCTATCCCTAAAACATTTGAAGGTCTTGTTTACAGATTGCAGGTAAGTCCGCTTGATTGTACTGGATGCGGTGTTTGTGTGGACGTTTGTCCTACCAAGATTAAATCACTGGAGCTTAAGCCTCTTGAAACTCAGAGCATTGAGGTTCAGAATTGGGATATTATTTCAAAAACAGTTTCATACAAGGATAATATTGTTCCGAAAGACAAATCGGTGAAGAACAGTCAGTTTGCTCAACCGCTATTTGAGTTCTCAGGCGCCTGCGCTGGTTGTGGTGAAACTCCTTATTTAAAACTTGTTACTCAGCTTTTTGGCGACAGGATGATTGTAGCAAATGCTACAGGCTGTTCTTCAATATACGGAGGTTCAGCACCGGCAACACCTTATACCGTAAATCACAATGGTCATGGTCCGGCATGGGCGAACTCATTGTTTGAAGATAACGCTGAGTACGGATATGGAATGGCTCTTGCAAACAGAAAAATGCGTGAAAGAATTGCAGTAAGAATGAAAGAAGCTATTCAGGATGGTATTGATGAAAAAGTTAAATCAGCCTTTATTGAATGGATTGAAAACATGAATGATGCAGAAAAATCCAGGGAAGCTTCTGACAATGTGATAAAAGTTCTGGAAGGCTGTCAACATGAAGTGGCTAAAGAAATATTATCGTTGAAACAATACCTTGTTAAAAAATCAATTTGGATCTTTGGTGGCGACGGCTGGGCTTACGATATCGGATATGGCGGTCTGGATCATGTTCTTGCTTCCGGTGAAAATGTGAACCTTTTGGTTCTTGATACTGAGGTATATTCAAACACCGGTGGTCAGGCTTCAAAATCCACACCTATAGGAGCGGTAGCCAAGTTTGCTGCTTCCGGAAAGAAAATCCGGAAAAAAGACCTGGGCATGATGGCAATGTCATATGGTTATGTTTATGTAGCACAAATAGCCATGGGTGCAAGTCAGGCACAAACATTAAGAGCCATTCGTGAGGCAGAAGCTTATGATGGGCCATCGCTCATTATTGCATATTCGCCTTGTATTGCTCACGGCTTACGTGCCGGTATGGGTAAAACTCAGGAAGAAGCCAAATTAGCTGTTGAATGTGGATACTGGCATAATTACCGTTTCAATCCTGCTCTTGAAGCCGAAGGCAAAAATCCTTTTGAACTCGATTCAAAAGAGCCCGATTGGAGCAAATTCCAGTCATTCCTTGGTGGAGAAGTTCGTTATACTTCATTGAAGAAAGCATTCCCTGCCGAAGCTGAAGAGCTGTTTAAAGCTGCTGAAGAAAATGCCCGCTGGAGATTTAATGCATATAAGAGAATGGCTGCAATGGAGTATTAAACAGTATCTTTTGATAAACTTTAAACTATGCCCGGCTAATGAAACAGCCGGGTTTTTTATTTCTTAATATCCCAGTTTGGGTTCGAAAAAAGAAAAGCAAAAAATTTCAACTATTAGCCATTCTTATTAATTGATTCGAGCATAGATTGATTAAGGATTTCAAGATAATTACCATTAAGTGAGATAATGTCTTCGTCTTTAAACTTTTTCAATACCCGAATAGCGCTTTCCTTTGTCATTCCTGAGAGATCAGCCAGTTCCTGCCGCGAGATGGTTAGTTCGAAAGCATTATTATTATAAACTGACGAAGCCAGATATAAAATTGTATCAGCCATACGTCCGAAAACATGCTTTTGTGTGAGACCTGATATTTTATGAAAAAGATTTACAGTTTGCAGGCTGGCTTTGCGAATAAATTCTGAAGCAAAACTTACATTTGTTTTCATCAGTTCAATTAAAATTTCAATATCAAGGAGGCAGGCTGTGGTTTCTTCAACTGCAACGGCAGTGTAATGATGACGCTGATCAACAAAGGCTCCCGGCATTAAAAGATAATTATATGGCCTTGTCAGACAGAAGATCAAATCATTGCTATTTTCATGCTCCAGATATGATTTCACCAGTCCCGAAGTAATACAAACCAAATTATGGCAAGGTGTTCCTTGTTTGAAAATTACCTCGCCAGGTTTGTAATAGATACTAACTTTCTCGCAATCAATACGCTGAAGCTGATCATCATTTAAAGCATTAAAAATATCAGAGCGGCTCCTGCAAGCAAAGCAGTTGGTTTTTAAGAGCTTTCCCATTTATGAAGATATTTTCAAAATATCACTGTAATATAAATCAAAAAACGATCTGTATGTTCAATCACATTGATTTAAATCAATTTAAAACACAAAAATATCAATAAAAATTCTAATTACAATCAACAATCTTAAAAAATATCATATCTAAATATTTATTTGTTTTGCTACATAGTAAAATAAAGCTCGATATGGACTATCCAACATCTGCCCGAAATTTTCTGATCTGTGCTTTCACAGCAGTTTTACTAATGTTTTTGCCTTCCTGTCAATACGAGTTTATTGAGGAAGATGCGCCCGATCCGAATAAAGAATATTCATTCAAAGATGATATTCTTCCAATTTTTGAAGCAAAGAGCTGTACAAGCTGCCACCGTCCCGGCTCTACATCTCCTGATCTCACACCTGCCAATGCTTACAATTCAATTGTACCAAATCTGGTTAATCTCACAAACCCGGAATCAAGTAAAATATATTCTTACCCCCATCCGGCAACTACAACACATGGGTTTCAGAAATATTCAACGGCTCAGGCAAATATAATTCTTGAATGGATAAAACAGGGTGCAAAAAATAATTAACTTCAACGATACTAATACATGAAAAGGATACTACTCATCGTTTTAGCTCTTATTGGTGTACTCAGCCTTATGGCTCAGGAAGAACCCACCAAAGACCGTCCGGTAAGGGCGCCCTTTAATAGTGGCATATTAATTGATAATCAAACAAGCGTTATTCCTGCTGATAAAACTCTGGAATTTCAAATCCAACATAAATTTGGCAAGATTGATAATGGCTTTTCTGATCTTTTTGGACTTTATGCACCGGGTGCCAACATTCGTCTTGCTTTAAATTATGTTCCAATAAAGAATTTGCAAATTGGATATGGTCTTAGCAGAATAAGAATGTATAGCGATTTTTCAATAAAATATACCATACATGAACAAACCAGGAGAAATACATTTCCTGTAGCTGTTGCGGTTTTTGCTAATATGGCTGTTGATGGCCGTAACAAAACTGATTTTGGCAATAACTATAAATTCGGCAACAGATACTCATATTTCTCGCAACTGATCATTGGACGCCGTTTTAACGACTGGTTGTCAATACAGGCAAATGCAAGTTTCACTCATTATAATATTACTGAACCAGGAATTGATCACGACAAGGTTTCAGTTGGTTTCAACGGCAGGGTAAATTTCTCACCTCAGTCGTCAATTCTATTCCAGTATGATATACCGCTTAAAATTAAGAGTATCACTGAACACCGTGAATGGACCAATCCGGCTAAACCAAATCTTGGCGTAGGCTGGGAAATAAGGACAAGTACCCATGCATTTCATATTTACCTTTCATCAACTGATGGTATGATCCCACAGCATAATGCAGTGTATAATACTAACGACTGGACCAAAGGTGATATGATGTTTGGTTTCTCAATAGTTAGATTTTGGAATTTTTAATAAGTAAATATTTAATAACCAAATTGTTACAAAATTATGAAAAGAAAGATTTTTTTCCGTTTGATGTTAGCAGTAGCAGTTTTTGCTATGGTAGCTTTTATAGTTCCACAAGAACAAAAAAAGGGTGCCCCATGGGATATCCCAAAAGAATATAAAGAAAAGAAAAACCCGTTTAAAGATGATGCTTCTCTTGAAAAATTAGGAAAGACCATTTACAACAAGCATTGCCGTTCATGCCACGGAAACGCCGGCCTTGGTGATGGAGTAATGGCTAAGAACCAAAAAACCTTTCCCGGAGATTTTTCAAGTGCTGAATTTCAGAAACATACTGACGGCGAATTATATTATATGTCAATTGTAGGTCGTGATGAAATGCCAAATTTCGAGAAAAAGATCACTGACGAAGAAGAAAGATGGGCAGTGATAAACTACATCCGGACTATGAAAAAATAATGTAATAACCGAACCTATTCGTTTTTATCAGATATTCTGGAAATAATGGATCTGACGACGTTTGCAAAGAAAATAAAGAAAACAGGGGCAAGATGGCTATTACTTGTCTTGCCTTTGTTTATTGCATGGCTCATGTCAGGTGCAGATGTTAGTATGGATCCGGAAGTAGAACTCGACGAGGAAACATTACAATGCCTTGAATGTCACGGTGCTATGCGTTATACCCTTGTTGACCCTGAAACCGGAGATACAGTTTCAATGAAAATGTATGAAGAACTCAGGATTGACCCTAAGGTATATGCAAAAGCAACCCATGGAGGTTTTTCCTGTATTGACTGTCACTCACCTGATTTTGAAACTCATCCGCACCCGGTTTCAGTAAAGTTCGAAACCAATTTTGAATGTCTTGACTGTCATGGTTCTGACGAAAAATATGCAGATTTCAACTTTGAAACTATTGAAGAAGAATTTTCAATAAGTGTTCATGGCAATCATTATATTGAAAACTTTAGCTGCTGGAGCTGCCATAACCCTCATACCTACAAGAATACAGCAAGACAAAGTGAAAATATCACCGAGATAGTTGCTTATAACAACTCAATGTGTTTAGGATGTCATGGTGATATCAGTCATTATGAAGTACTTATTGAGAGACAGCTCACCAATATGCTTTCAAAACATGATTGGCTTCCAAACCAAAGTCTTCATTTTCGAAAAATAAGATGTATTGATTGCCATGCTGCTGTTCATGAAGATATACTGGTTGCCCATCAGGTATTACCTGCAAAGCAGGCAGTAAGAAATTGTGTTGATTGCCATTCAACAAATTCTATCCTCATGGGATCGCTTTATAAACATCAGGCAGCGGAAAAGAGAAGTAAATCGGGATTTTTTAATGCAGCAATCACAAATCAGGCATATATCATTGGAGCAAACAGAAATTATTATTTCAACGTAATCAGTGTAGTTATTTTTGGTCTTGTACTGGCTGCAATTGCTATTCATGCTACACTAAGGTATATAAGCTTCAGGAGGCAACATGGCAAAAAGTAAAAAATTATACTTGTATCCTCTCTGGTTAAGGATATGGCATCATGTTAATGCCATACTTATGATTTTCCTGATTGTTACAGGAATAAGCATGCAATATTCAGATCCGGCCTATCCGCTTATAAGATTTGATATTGCTGTTACAATTCATAACATCGCCGGAGTTTCGCTAACAGGATCATATTTTATATTCCTGTTAGGTGTGCTTTTTACTTCAATCGGTAGGTTTTACGTTGTTAAAACTGAAGGCTTACTGACTTCTTTTGCAAAGCAATTGCGTTATTATCTTTTTGGTATTTTCAGAGGTGAACAAAGCCCTTTTACAGTAACTGAAAAACAAAAATTCAATCCGGTACAGCTTATTACCTATAATCTTATCATGCACGCAATTATCCCTGTTACTTTTCTTACGGGCTGGGCACTTATTTATCCCGAAACAATAGTGCTCAACGTATTTGGTTACAGCGGAATTATGCTTACAAGCCTTGTACATTCAATAGCAGGATTTTTTATTTCTATTTTCCTGCTTATCCATCTTTACGTGATTACCATAGGGGCGAGCACAACTGCAAATTTAAAGAGCATTATTTATGGTTATCACGAAGAACACGATACTGACGATGATCAATCAGAAGAAAATAAAGAATAATTAAAAAAACATTTTAACTGAACAGTAACCTAAAATTATACTATTATGAAAGGGAAACTTACATTTATAACAGTTGCAACTGTCATGGTTTTACTCATGACCGGAATGATAATTTCAAGTTGTACTAAAGAAGGGCCTGAAGGCAAACCAGGACTCGACGGAATAGATGGCAAAGATGGAGCTGAAAGTTGCAGTTCATGCCATAATTTTTCTGAAATATTACTTGCCAAGATAAGTCAGTATCAAAATTCAGTTCATGCCAAAGGTGCTACTTTAGACCATAATAATCAAGGCTGCGGGCACTGCCATACAAGTATGGGATTCAGAAATTATTTAGCTGATGGTTCAATTGCCACTGTTAATAATCCCACACCAATAAACTGCCGCACCTGCCATCCTATTCACGAATCATACACACTTAATGATTATGGGCTTAGAACAAGTGCACCTGTAAACTTATTATTGGGTGAAGGACAATATGATTATGGCAATTCTAATCTATGTGCAAATTGTCATCAGGCACATGACCTTAATCCATATCCTGTTGCCGGTGGAGACTCTTTATCAATTCCCAGTAAATATTACGGACCTCACCATGCTCCTCATGTTAACATGCTTCTTGGAAAAGGGCCTTATCAGATTCCAGGGAGTATGGCATATTTAAATTCGCCCCATACCAGAGCTGTTAAAAGCGGTTGTGTAACCTGCCATATGAGCGATGCTACCGGAAACTGGGCTGGTGGTCATCAGATGAACATTTCATACAAGAACAGCTATGGAGCCATTGCGTACCATTATACTGGCTGTTTAAGTTCAGGATGTCACGAAACATCAGCAGAAGTAACTGCAAAAATCAACCCAAATCGTGCCGAAATTAAGGGACTTCTGTCAGAACTAAAAACAAAGTTATTGGAGAAAGATTTAATGGATGCTGATGGATATATCAGACCCAATAAGAAAATGAGTCAGATGGACCTTGCATGTTTCATCAATTACAAATTTGTTTCTGAGGATAACAGCTACGGAGCTCATAACTACAGATTTACTAAAGCACTACTGGTTAACACATTAGAATATCTAGATCCTCCGAGATAATATTTGTTATTAAAATACATGTTTTGGAACCTCTATTAAAAGCCATCTGTTTATCGGGTGGCTTTTAAATTTTTAATAAATAGTGTTGAAAAATAATTCAAACATATTGCAGAATCAAAAATAATTTTTACTTTTGCAAACCGAAATAATAATCCTCCTTAGCTCAGTTGGTTAGAGCATCTGACTGTTAATCAGAGGGTCGCTGGTTCAAGTCCAGCAGGGGGAGCAAATCAAAGAGGCAGGAAAGCCTCTTTTTTTATTTATGTATTATCTTTATATTATTGTCTCTGAGAGGTTTAATAAGTACTACGTTGGTGTAACTGATGATTTTTACAGAAGATTA
>JBASHR010000041.1:0-75180 GCA_049654165.1 Bacteroidales bacterium | reverse complement strand
ATTTAGCAGTACGAGAAATTTGTCAAACCATAAACGATTATGAAGCAATTTTTCCAGGTACAAAACTCAAGTTAATCTACAAAACCGCGACATTGTCACCTGCGTGAGATCAGGAGTTCTGAATTTGTTCATAGGAACCAAACTGCATATTGTATTTATCTATTTCAACCTGGAAACGTCTTTTAAGTACCAGATTGTTGACCATTTCCGCATCTGTGGTATAAGTGATGCCTTTAACCTTACAGTATGATTTCAGGAAAGTAAAATCAGGAACAATAAGTGCTGCCGCATATTTCTGATTTTCTCCAACTACCATGATGCTGTCAATAAATGGAGATTCTTTAAAAACATTCTCCATAACTTCCGGATTGATATACTTACCCATTGAAGTCTTAAAAATTGCCTTTTTCCTGCCTGTGATTCTCAATTGTCCTTCTGGTTCAATCAAGCCGGCATCTCCAGTATGGAACCAACCATCATCTTCTATAACTTCCTTAGTCATTTCAGGTTCTTTATAATAACCTGCCATAATATTTGGTCCTTTACAAAGGATCTCACCATCAGGAGCTATTTTAACCTGAACACCTTCAAGCGGAGGTCCAACGGTGCCGAATTTAAAACCATGTTTCCCAAAATGGGAAACAGCAATAACCGGCGAGGTTTCAGTAAGTCCGTACCCTTCCAGAACAGGTATCCCTGCAGCCCAAAAAACTCTTGCCAGTCGGGGTTGCAATGCGGCTCCACCCGAAACCATCACTTTCAGATTACCTCCTATTGCTTCTCTCCACTTTTTAAATACCAGCTTATCTACAATCTTCAATTGCAGATGATAAAACCATCCGTTAGCTCTATCCATTTCAAAGCGATATCCAAGATTAACAGCCCAGAAAAAGAACATTCTCTTTATTCCTTTTAGTTTCCTGCCTGTTGTCATGATGCGATCGAATATCTTTTCAAGAAAACGTGGAACTGTTGTCATCAACTGAGGTTTTATCTCACGCATATTATCGGCAATAGTGCCCATATTTTCGGCATAATAAATACTAACGCCAAGATATTGCCATACATAATTTATCATACGTTCGTACACATGGCAAAGCGGAAGATAACTCAAAGCCTTATCGTTACCGCTCAACGGAGGGATATGCCTTACTGCCATAACATTACTTATAATATTGCTGTGTGTAAGCATTACACCCTTGGGATTTCCTGTTGTTCCTGATGTATAAATAATAGTTGCTACATCTTCAGTAACAATTTTAGCTTTAATAGCTTCTATTTCTTCTGAAACCGGATTTTTAATGCCCAGATCAATGAACTCACTGAAATGCGGATGTTCATTAAGTTTTTTGAAGGTATAAACCCCTTTCAATGAAGGAAGTTCTGGGATAACACGTTCGATTTTCTTAAGCAATTCCTTACCTGCAATAAAAACCAGTTTTACTTCAGCGTGTGATAGAATATATTTGTAATCCGATTCACTGATAGTGGGATAAACCGGAACATGAACGGCACCAGCCATCATAATACCCATATCAAGGAAGTTCCATTCAGGGCGGTTATTTGTTATGGTAGCAATCTTATCTCCTGGTTTTATCCCCAGATTATAAAGAGCATAAGCTACCTGATGCGATTTTTCAATATATTGATCCACAGAGTAGGAAATCCAGTTTCCATCTTCCTTACCTGAAAGAATTGATGCATTGTCCGGATAATTCTCTTTCATTCTGTCCAGAATGTCAAAAAGCCGGGTAACATTTGTATTCATGGGGTGATTTTTGATTAATTTCTAATAATTATTCTGTTTTTCTGAAAAATTGCGAAGCATTTGCCTGAGCAGCAGGCATAAGAAGTATATCATTTATATTTACATGCTTTGGACGTGATGCTGCAAACCAAACTACATCAGCCACATCTTCGGCTAAAAGAGGTTCAAAACCTTTATAAACATTATTTGCGCGCTCGGTATCACCATGAAAACGCACGGTCGAAAATTCAGTATTTACAGCTCCCGGAGCTACCTGAGTAACTTTAATTCCATGATTTAATAAGTCCATTCTCATAGCTTTGGTGAGCGCATCCACAGCAAACTTGGTGGCACAATAAACGTTGCCTTTTAAATAAACATCTTTTCCTGCTATTGAACCTATATTGATTATGTGGCCACTATTCCGGCTTACCATACCGGGAGTAATCAATCGGGTAATATAGAGCAATCCCTTCACATTTGTATCAATCATTGTTTCCCAGTCATCAATATCTCCTTCATGTATCGAATCCAAACCAAGTGACAATCCTGCATTATTGATTAAAACATCAACTTTTTGCCATTCCGTAGGCAGAGATTCGATGTTTTTAATCGTTACATTTCTATCCCTGACATCAAAATTCAGAACCAAAACCTTTGAATTGAATTCATTCCTAAGCCGGGAAGCAAGTGCATCCAGCCTCTCGCGTCTGCGACCTGTAATGATCAGATGAAAACCATTGCGGGCAAAAATATTGGCACATGCTTCGCCAATACCACTTGTAGCACCAGTAATAAATACTATACTTTGCATTGTCCTCCTAAATGAATTTTAGAATAGTCTGCTTGTTCTGTTATCAGAATCAGTATGTCTTATTTTTAAACGGGGGTGATCAAACAAGATATTACTTTCTGATAAACAACGAATTATACAACAAACTAAAAATCATTATGTTTATAAAAGTTCAAAAGTATGAATTAAAATAAAACACCTGTCTTAAAAATCCTGAATTGGATTCTTAAAGAGCAACAATTTTTTCAACAATATATTAACACATACAAATTAAACGCCTAAGTTAATAAACCCTAAACCTGTAACTATGTTTAGCAAGCTCGCTGTTGGCTTTTTCAACTTTCTCTTTAAGATCCTCTTTAAAATGAATAATCTTATTCATTAATGACTCATCGGCAGTAGCAAGTATCTGCGTGGCAAGAATTGCAGCATTTCTCGCTCCGTTCAGGGCTACAGTAGCAACCGGAATTCCCGGAGGCATCTGCAGGATTGATAAAATGGAATCCAATCCTTCAAGACTTGATTTAATTGGAACACCAATTACAGGAACCGGAGTCATTGCAGCAATTACCCCGGGCAAATGAGCAGCCATACCTGCTGCTGCAATTATAACTCTGATGCCTCGTGAAAAAGCATTTTTAGCAAATTCCTCAACCAATTCCGGAGTACGATGGGCTGATAAAGCCATCATCTCAAACGGAATTTCCATGTCATTTAAAAACTTAGCTGCATCTTCCATGACCGGCCAGTCGGAAGTGCTGCCCATAATGATAGTTACTATCGGTTTCATTTTCTTTTATAAAATTTAATTTTTCGCAAAGATATAATCTTAAGTTTATGAACAGGATGATGTTCACTATTACACATTCAAATACTTGTATTAGTAAACTCAATTATTCTTATCCAAATAAAATCAAATAGCAAACAAAAAGCTAAACATCTGATTTTATGATCCCTACAACAATATAATATTGAGATATAAGTAAGAGATGATCGTTTCAGGAAACTTCTCAAATCATTTTGTTAAATCATATTGCACCTGAAAAACCAATAATATTTTGACGACTTGCAATGGTTTCCAAAAAATCTTATAGGTTTGCATGTTCATAAATTAAAAGCCAAAACACAAACAGATTTTTGGAATCAGTATAAATTTTAAAATTACCAGAAACAGGTTTTTATGAATAAGATCAGATTAAAAGACAGAGAGTTTACCCTATTTATCACTTCTGATGAGATAGAAAAAGCAGTTGCTGAAATGGCATCCAGAATCAATAACGACATGAAAGGCAAAACACCCTTATTTCTGGTAATTCTGAGCGGTGCTTTTGTTTTTGCTGCCGATTTGCTGAGAAAAATAAAGGTGGATTGCGATATAACCTTTGTAAGACTGGCTTCTTATTCAGGAACTCAATCAACCGAGAAAATAAGAGAACTGCTTGGCTTGAATGAAGTTTTGAAAGACCGTACAGTCGTGGTGGTTGAAGATATTATTGATACTGGTCATACTATGGACGATATGATCCATAAGTTAAAGAATCTGGAAGTTGCTGAAGTAAAAATTGCTACATTTTTGCTGAAGCCTGCAGCATTACGAAAAGATTTAAAAATTCACTATGTCGGCATGGAGATACCCAACGATTTCATTGTTGGCTATGGGCTTGATTATGATGGGTTTGGACGGAATCTTCCCGATATTTATAAAGTAATCCCTGATTTATTAAATTCTTAAAATTTGAGTTATGCTTAATATTGCGTTGTTTGGGCCTCCTGGCGCTGGTAAAGGAACCCAGTCAAAATTATTAATCAAGAAATACAACCTAACCTATATTTCTACAGGCGATATACTTCGTCGTGAAATTAGCGAAAATAGTGAGCTTGGACGGCAGGCTAAGTCAATAATAGAAAAGGGCGGTTTGGTTTCGGACGAAATTATTGTGCAAATAATTGAAAATAATATAAGTAAGAACCTTCATACAAATGGTATTTTGTTTGATGGATTTCCACGCACTGTAGTTCAGGCATACATTCTTGAAGGTTTGCTTTTCAAACTGGGAGTATCTCTTACCTGTATGCTAAGCCTTGAAGTACCACGCGAAGAGCTGATGCATCGCATGCTGGAAAGAGGGAAAATCGAAGGCCGTTCTGACGATACAAAAGAAGTGATCGAGAATCGTTTCAAAGAATATGATGCCAAAACTATTCCCGTTGCAGAATTTTACAAAGAAAAAGGCAAATACTTCCCCATTAACGGAGTGGGCACTATTGATGATGTCTTCCAGCGTTTGACCCAGGCTATTGATAAAACCCTTGAGAAAGTATGGTTCAATCTGGTTATTTCAGGTCCTCCGGGGGCCGGAAAAGGTACACAGGCTAAATTGTTAGCTGAGAAATTCAATCTTTATTACATTTCAACAGGCTCAATGTTGCGTAATGAAATAAATAATGATACTGAAATTGGAAGACGCGCCAGACCATTTCTTGAAAAAGGGGAAATTGTACCTGACGACATTGCTATTCCGTTAATTGAGAGGGAAATAAAATCGCATCAGGATGTAAATGGCTATATCTTCAAAGGATTCCCCCGAAGCATAGTTCAGGTTTACATACTTGATGGACTATTAAGACGTCTTGGTTCCAGTGTTTCGTATGCTGTTGAGCTCCAGGTTCCTACACTGGAGTTAATAAAGAGGCTATCAGCAAGATCCAAAACTGATTCAGCTCGTTCGTACGATAAAACAACCGACCTGATTGTAAACCGCCTTGAAGAACATGAAGCCAAAGCAGCACATGTTGCAGATTTCTATATCAAGCAGGGAAAACATGCAGTAGTGGATGGCAAGGGTTCTGAAAGTGAAGTATTTGATCGACTCGTTGCTGCTGTTGAATATGCATATAGAAATATTCGCTAAATCAAATAATGAGTAATCAGAATTTTGTTGACTATGTAAAAATCCTTTTCCGATCCGGTAATGGTGGCGCCGGTTCTGTTCATTTTATACGTAATCGCCTTACGGCAAAAGGCGGACCTGACGGTGGAGACGGCGGGCGAGGCGGACATATCATTTTGCGAGGTAATGACCAGTTATGGACTCTTTTACATCTTAAATACACAAAGCATATTTATGCCCCTCATGGGCAAAATGGAGGCGGACAATTAAAAACAGGAGCTTCGGGTGAAGACGTTGTAATTGAAGTTCCTCTGGGAACTGTTGCAAAAAACGCTGAAACAGGAGAGTTTTTGCTGGAAATAACCCAACACGAAGAAACAAAAATTTTATTTGAAGGGGGACGCGGTGGTTTGGGTAACGACCATTTCAAATCTGCAACTAACCGTACCCCACGTTATGCACAACCAGGTGAAGAAGGAACAGAAAGCTGGGTGATCCTTGAATTAAAAATCCTTGCCGATGTTGGTCTGGTAGGATTTCCAAATGCCGGAAAGTCAACCCTGCTATCAGTGGTCTCTGCAGCTAAGCCTGAAATAGCCGATTATCCGTTTACCACACTTACTCCCAATCTTGGAATAGTTTCGTACAGAAATGGACGTTCCTTTGTACTAGCCGATATCCCCGGTATTATTGAAGGAGCTCATAAAGGTAAGGGATTGGGAACCCGGTTTCTAAGACATATCGAAAGAAACTCGGTGCTTCTGTTCATGATACCTGTTGATTCTGACGATATAAAAAAAGAATATGCAATTCTTTTAAACGAACTTAAACAATACAATCCCGAACTGTTGAATAAAAACCGGTTGCTGGCTCTCACAAAGTCAGATATGATTGATAGTGAATTAATTAAGGAAATGAAAAAAGAGCTTCCACATGATATTCCACATGTATTTATTTCGTCAATAAGCGGATTAGGCATACAACGCCTTAAAGATATGTTATGGGTATTACTGAACCAATGATCACTCAATTTACATTATGATTGAATTACTGAAAGAGCTTGACATAAAGTTGTTTTTGTTTTTCAATGGTATTCACAGCGCTGCCGGTGATTTCATCATGTATTGGTTAAGCCATAAATTCATCTGGATTCCTCTGTATGTATTTCTGCTTTATCTGCTTTTCAGGTTTTATGGCAGGAAAACTTTGCTGCTGCTTGTTATGGTAGCATTGCTTATCACGATCAGCGATCAGGTTTCGGTTCATTGTTTTAAGAATGTTTTCCAACGCCTGAGACCCTGTCACGAACCCAGTCTCGAAGGTATGGTTTATACTCTGGGACGATGTGGTGGAAAATATGGCTTTATTTCTTCTCATGCCAGCAACAGCTTTGCAATTGCGGTTTTTATGGCATTGTTACTATGGGATAAAATGCGAACATTTTCGATAGTGATGATAATATGGGCTGCATTGGTTTCATACAGCAGAATATATCTTGGAGTTCACTATCCTGCTGATATTATCTGCGGTGCAATTGCAGGTTCTGTTGAAGCTTTTATTGTTTACAGATTCTGGTTGTGGTTAAAAACGAAAATATGGAAAGAAACATAAAACCCACTAGCCCGGAATATTCATGACAGTTCTTTACTATTTAACATTCCATTCAATCAACTTCACATTTAAAGGAGTTAGTATCCGTAAGCCCGTCCCTCCATCTTCTCGATAACAACTTTGTAAACAGCTACATTTTTTGCAGCCGGATCACTGTATTCATAATCATTTCGCCCGGTATATTGCTTCATGATAATATTAAGTATCCGGCGCTTTTCCGTCAGATCATCAATAAATTCAGTTTTTCCAAAAACCAATACACTTCGGTATTTCATACTGTATGAACAGGCAACATCAGCATTTTGATGTTCCAGTACGTGATCAGTACTGAAAGCAAGACACACATTATTATTGTTTTGCAAAACATCAATTTTCTTTCCTTTTGGTGCTGAATGCAGGTATATAACACCATCCTCATAGCCAAAATTCATATGCAGGACGTAAGGTTTATTATCCTTATCTACCATGCCCATGCTGCAAAATGAACAACGGGCAATAATATCCTCCATAGCAGCAACCAGCGATATCTTTCTGCTTTTCATAAATCTTACTCTAAATATTAGTTTTCAATTTCTTATAATTCCTATCTGGTGTTATCAATTCTGGTATTATCAATCCCAAGAAGCGATGAAATAATTGACAATACAATACTAAATAGCAATGCATTCCAAAAGCCATTTACCTCAAATCCACTGATAAAATAATCAGCAAGCATGATCATACCTGCATTGATTGCCAGTAGAAACAACCCAAATGTAAAAACCGTAATAGGAATTGTAAGGACTACAAGAAAAGGCTTAAGAATTGAGTTTAACACTGCCAGTACAAATGCTACGATAATGGCCGTTGAAAAATCAGCCAGATGAACTCCTGGCAGAATATAGGCAGCTATTATAGCTGATACTGCAGTAATTAGTATTCTGAACAGCAAATTCATAGTATATTGTATTAGTTGTAAAAAATGCGAATTTAAGAAATACTGTGAAACCAATTGAAATTAATGATACTTTTACCTGCTTTGAGACAGTGAGAAAGATATGAAGTTTTGTTTTTGATCAAAAACCCATTTGATGCCCAGATATTTTATTCGTCTTGCTTATGATGGTACAGCATACTGCGGATGGCAAATACAGCCCAATGGTATTACTGTGCAACAAACTATTAATGAGTGCCTTGCAACAATACTGAAACAACCTGTAATGGTTCATGGTGCCGGCCGTACTGACGCAGGCGTTCATACCAGAGAGTTTTTTGCTCATTTTGACTTTGATGAAACTCTTGATTCTGTAAGCCTTGACAAACTCCGCTACAATCTTAATGGATTACTGCCTCCTGATATTTCAGTGTACAGCATTTTTCCGGTTCACCCCGATGCTCATGCAAGATTCAGTGCTATTTCAAGGAAATACGAATATATTATCAGCAGACGTAAAGATCCTTTTTTAATAAATCGGGCATGGTTCTTTTATCAGAAACTTGATATTGAACTTATGCAAAAAAGTGCGGATATCTTGCTGGAATACAATGATTTTAGCTGTTTCACCTCTTCAAATACACAAACAACGAGTCATACATGTAATATTATGCAGGCTTCCTGGGAAGAGCATGATAATCTTTTGATCTTTAGCATTACAGCTAATCGTTTTTTACATAACATGGTCAGGGCTATTGTGGGAACTCTTGTAGAAACAGGGCGTGGAAAGCTCTCACCAGAAATGATGAGAAAAATAATTGAATCGGGCGACAGACGCCTTGCAGGAATGACTGCACCCGCTAAAGGCTTATATCTTATATCAGTTACCTACCCTTCTGATATTTTCCTCCCATAAATTGATCCCAGCTTAAATAGTTTCGGACAATAAAAATAAGATTATTTTTCAATGTTAATAATTTAACAATGTGAAATAAATAACAAATGATTATCTTTGTCGTCTAAATACTAATATCTGAATCTGGCAATTAATAAAAGGTGGACTTAATATGATTATGCAAATCAGCTTCATAACAAAAAAGTTTCAAGAAGTATTCTTACATTTTCCTGATTAATCACCCCTTAAAATGCTACATTCCAGAATATTGAGGTTCAGAACATAAAGAGCAAACATATGGAAATAGAAGCCATTTTAGAAAAATATGCGGGTTCTCAGCGCGATAATTTAATCCCTATTCTTGAAGAAATACAGGAAGAGCGGGGTTTTATATCCGAAGAAGCTATTGTTAAAGTTAGTCGCTTCCTTAAACTTCCGGCAAGCAAAATCTATGGAGTAGCTACTTTTTATGATTTCTTCCATTTCGAACGCAAACCTGCGTATCATATAAGGGTATGTAATGGAATCAACTGTCATCTTGCTGGTTCTGATAATATTTTAAGAAAACTTGAAGAAGAATTAAAAGTTAAAGCCGGTCAATTAACCCGTGACGGAATATTCAAATATGAATTAACCGGTTGTTTGGGTGCCTGTAATTCTGCTCCTGTAATAAAAATTAACGATGAATTTTATTCCGGAATTACTGCTGATGATATTAGTCAAATTATTGAAGAGTGTAAAATGAAAATAAAGGAAGCATGAAGCCAACAGATTTATTTTCAAAAGAATGGTTGATAAAGCGCATACTGCTTGACACCAGCGAGTCCCTGAGTTCTGAAGAGAATGAAAAGCTTGCACTGTTAAGGCATGATATAGTTGAGCAGCCTGTAATATTTATTGGCACATCAAGTTGCGGAGTTGTGGCTGGAGCTTTAAAAACTCTTGACGCAATCAAAAAATATCTCAAAAAACATAAAATTGAAGCCAGGATAGTAGAGGTTGGCTGCATAGGATTATGTAGTGCTGAGCCAATTGTTGATATTCAGCTTCCGGGAAAACCACGCCTGTCATTTTCAAATGTTATGCCATCTGATGTTGAGATATTGCTTGGCGATTTATTGCATCATACCGTACCAGCTAATAACATCATAGGTCAATTTCGCAGCAAGTTGCATGAACCATGGAGAAACGTTCAGTTTATTGATGAGCATCCTTTCTTCAGGCATCAAAAAAGAATAGTACTGAAAAACTGCGGCATCAGCGATCCTATAAATATTGAAGAATATATTGCAAAAGGTGGTTACCGATCATATTTGAAGGCAATTACCAGTTACACTCCTGAAAAAGTTTGCGAAATAGTTGATAAAAGTGGCTTACGCGGACGAGGTGGCAGAGGTTTTTATGTTGGCGCAAAATGGAAAATAGCACGGGAACATAGCAGCGACCAGCGGTATCTGATCTGTAATTGCGACGAAAGTGATCCGGGTGCCTTCATGAATCGTTCTGTTATGGAAAGCGATCCTCATCTGGTTATTGAGGGAATTGCAATCGCAGCTTACGCAATAGGTGCTACCAAAGCATACATCCACATTCGTAAAGCTTATGAAAAAGCCATTGAGCAAATGACAATAGCTCTGGAGCAAGCCAACGAATACGGGCTTACAGGTAATAATATTTTAGGAAGTGGCGTGAACCTGAATATTGTGCTACGTAGTAGTGCCGGTGCTTATATAAGCGGGGAGGAAACTGCACTGATCCGCAGCATTGAAGGAAAGCGCGCAACTCCTAATCATAAGCCTCCTTTCCCAACTCAGATAGGATTATTTGAAAAACCTACAGTAGTTAATAATGTTGAAACTCTTGCTACTCTGCCAGCTATTTTCAATATGGGACCGCAATGGTATGCCGAGCATGGCACCGCTTCAAGCAAAGGGACCAAGGTGTTTTCAATTTCGGGGAAGGTAAAAAACATAGGACTTATCGAAGTACCTTTTGGTTTGAGCCTAAAACAGGTAGTATTTGATATTGCCGGCGGCACAAAGGATAACAAGGCATTTAAAGCATTGCATCTGGGTGGTCCGTCAGGTTTTAGTCTGCCTGAAAAAATGCTTGATACTGTGATTGATTTCGAAGAACTGGAAAAACAAGGACTCAGTATCGGTTTGGGTGGAATGGTAGTCATGGATGAAGATACTTGCATGGTTGATGTTGCAAGATTTTTCATACAGTTCATGAAAAAGGAAAGTTGTGGTAAGTGTATTCCATGCAGGGAAGGAAGCAGGCGTATGAGTGATATTATTGATAACATCACCCGGAATCTTTCTCATGAAACTTCGTTTGAAACCCTGGAACGTTTCAAAGGGGTTATGCAACTGGAGAAAATGGCAGAAATCATTAAGGTCACTTCATTGTGTGGACTCGGAAAATCGGCGCCTAACCCTATTCTCAGTACTTTGAAATGGTTTAGGGAAGAATATGAAGAACATATTTTCGATCGTAAATGCAGAGCCGGGGTTTGTCATAACCTCAGAAAATACTATATAGATGCTGATAAATGCACAGGATGCACGGCTTGTGAGAATAAATGCCCCACAAATGCAATATTTGGCACACCACTTAATCCATATTATATTATTGAAGAAAAATGTATAGGATGTGGAATTTGCTACGATGTGTGCAGATTCAGCGCAATTTTTGTCAAATAATCTTAAGAATTATATATCATGTTTTTCGATATTGAAGTCAATAATAAAATCATAAAGGCACGACAGGGCGAAACCATTCTGCAGGCATTATCGCGTAATGGAATAAAGGTTCCGACACTTTGTTATATGGAAGACTTCACTCCTACCGGTGCATGTCGCATGTGTGTTGTGGAAGTGGAAGGCATGAACGACCTTGCCCCTGCATGTTCTCATCCTGTTGAAGAATGGATGAAAATAAGGACCCACAGCCCTATGGTTGTAAAAGCACGAAAAACCAACCTTGAACTACTGCTTGCCAACCATCCTGACGACTGTCTTTATTGCGTGAGAAACGGAAACTGTGAATTACAAAAGCTTGCCGCCGAACTTGACGTTAAGGAACGCCGGTTCGTAGGTAAAAGAAATAAATATAAAACTGACCCCTCAAGTCCAAGTATAGTTCACGAACCGGAAAAATGCATACTTTGTGGCAGATGCGTTAGGGTTTGTGAGGAAGTAATAGGAGTTTCCACACTTGAATTCGTCCGCAGAGGCGACAGCACTTCGGTTTCAACCGCAAACGAAAAACCGCTTAACCTCTCTAATTGTATTAACTGCGGGCAATGCATCATGGTATGCCCTGCAAGTGCTTTCTACGAAAAAACTCATTTACCCGAACTTCAGGAGTCATTGCATAATCCAAAACTGCACACTGTGATTCATTATTCGCCTGCCATATCAGTAACTTTAGCAGAAGAATTCGGGTTAAAAGCCGGAAAAGATATCAGTGGATTGCTTAACGCTGCCTTGCGTAAAATTGGATTTAACAGGGTTTTCGATACCTCATTTGCTGCCGATCTGAATATCATGGAATTGGCTGACGAATTCATTAAAAGGCTGGAAGCTGACCGGAACCTTCCTATGTTTTCAAGTTGTTGTCCTTCATGGGTTAAGTTCATTGAGCAATACAGTCCTGAGATGCTTCATCATATGTCGTCATGCAAATCGCCACAACAAATGATGGGTGCAATAATAAAAAGCTATTATGCTGAATCTGAGAATCTAAAACCTGAAGAAATATACTCGGTTTCTGTTATGCCTTGTACTGCGAAAAAATTTGAGGCTCAGCGTGAAGAAATGACACACAAAGGTATAACAGATGTAGATGCTGTGCTTACTACACGCGAACTGGCAAAACTCATACGCTTATACGGAATTGACATTCATTACAATGAACCGGAACTACCTGACATGCCAATGGGAACAAGGAGTTCGGCAGGAAAACTTTATGGAACAAGCGGAGGACTTACTGAAGCTCTTATCCGAACCTTACATTACAGGATTACCGGCAAGGAAATGACTCAGTTTAAGATATCTGAAGCCAGACAAGTTAAGGGCAGAAAGGAATTTAAATTTAAAATCGGGCAATATGAACTTGGCTTTGCTATAATAAGCGGATTGGTCAATGTTAAAGATTTACTGGATGATATTAAAGAAGGTAAAACCAATTTGCATTTTGTTGAAGTGATGACATGCCCGGGAGGATGTATAAACGGAGGAGGTCAGCCAATTCCGACTGATCCGGCGGCAATTAAAGCAAGAGCTAAGACTCTTTACGAAATTGATGAAAAAGAATCAATAAAAGCATCTCATAAAAACCCAATGGTATTGGATTTGTATCAGATGTTTCTGAAAGAACCTGGAAGTGATAAATGTAAAACACTGCTTCATACAAAATATACTCCAAGGGATGTTTTGTTATAATCAACAGGTTTTCAAAAACTTTGAACTATTATTAATAATTCAAAAACTGAAAAGAATTGGCTAAGAAATCAAACATAGTATATACAATAAAAGAACGTTGCAGGGTTTGCTATACCTGCGTTCGCGAATGTCCTGCCAAAGCTATTAAAATCATTAACGGACAGGCAGAAGTAATTGATGAACGCTGTATCCTTTGCGGGAACTGCATAAAGGTTTGCAGCCAGTATGCAAAAGTGTACAGAAACGACAGCCATAACGTAACTACTTTGCTTGAGCGTAACGATCAGGTGATAGCAATGGTGGCACCAAGTTTCCCTGCCGAGTTTGAAGATATTGATTACAAAACCCTGGTTGGAATGATCAGAAGGCTCGGGTTTTCGCAGGTTGTTGAAGTGTCGTTTGGTGCCGATTTAGTGGCAAGGGAGTACAAAAAACACCTTCTTGACCATGAAAGCAATGCAAAGATTTCTACTGATTGCCCTGCTATCGTAACATTCATTGAATATTATCATCCCAAGCTGGTTCCTTATCTTACGCCAGTTGTTTCGCCAATGGTTGCAATGGCAAGGGTAATGAAGAAAAAACTGGGCGACGATATAAAAATGGTTTTTATAGGTCCCTGTATAGCAAAAAAAGATGAATCAACTGAAATAGATGAAGTTATTTCTTTCAGGGAGCTAAGGCAGTTATTTGATTTGAATGATATTAAACCTGAGAACACAACTCCATCTGAATTTGACCCTCCGCATAGCGGCAAAGGTGCTGTTTTTCCAATAAGCAGAGGTTTGCTTCAAACCATGGAAATGGAAGAAGATATTCTGGAAGGAAACATCATAGTAGCAGAAGGTAAAAGTGCATTTCAGGAAGCATTAAAAGAGTTTGAAGCTGGCTATATCAGGGATAATCATCTCGAATTGCTTTGTTGCGAAGGTTGTATCATGGGTCCTGGCATGTCGCCATATCCTTATTATGCTTCTACCGCACGGCGGTTTCAAAAACGTAGCAAAGTAAGTAAGTATGCCAATGAAAAAATGGATAAGCTTAACATAGAAGAATGGGAGAAAGATATTGAAGAATATTCCAAATTAGATTTAACCAGAACTTTCCAGTCCTCTGACCGTAGTATGCGTCGCCCTTCGTGGGATGAAATTGAACCTGTTTTGCAACGTATGGGTAAATTTTCAGAGAAAGATTATCTTGACTGTGCTGCCTGCGGTTATGAATCATGCGTTGATCATGCTGTTGCCATTATTAATGGGCTGGCAGAAAATGAAATGTGTCTTCCTTATACTATCGAGAAATTGCATAATTATATCAGGGAGCTAAATATCTCGAATGAAAAACTTGCAAACGCACAGGAAGCACTTAAACAATCAGAAAAATTAGCAAGTCTGGGACAGCTCTCGGCTGGTATTGCCCATGAACTTAATAATCCGCTTGGTGTAATTACAATGTACAGCAATATCTTGAAAGATGAGTTAGGAGAAAATGAAGGCATCAAAGGTGATTTGCAATTGATTGTGGATCAGGCGGATCGTTGTAAAAAAATTGTTGGTGGGCTTCTTAATTTTGCACGTAAAAATCAGGTAAATTTTGCTGAAATTGATCTGAACACCCTGATGAGAAATAGTGTTTCGTCAGTTATAGTCCCAAATAATGTAAAAATTGAAATCCATTATCTGGAAGGTGATTCAATGGCAATGGCTGACAGGGATCAGATGACTCAGGTGTTTTCGAACCTGATCAAAAACTCAATAGATGTCATGCCCGATGGGGGGGCAATTAAAATTGATATGAAGCCAAACGGGAATGACGTAATATTTGAAGTCAGCGATACCGGTTGTGGGATCCCTAAAGAAAATATAGGCAAACTGTTTACGCCATTTTTCACTACCAAACCCATTGGCAAAGGAACAGGCCTGGGGCTTTCAATTATTTATGGTATCGTAAAAATGCACAAAGGCGATATAACAGTTAGTTCTAATGCTGATCCGGCTGCCGGACCAACGGGAACTACTTTTAGAATCAGACTGCCAAGACACAGACTTGAATAGTAAAATAAATGGAGCGAACGCAGGACCATACAGTAAATTAAATATTAATAAGAAAATCAGATAAAATAAAAACAATAGTACCATATACAGATAATTACAATTTAAAGAACATCTTTAGATTGGGTTCGAAAAATTAATAACATCTATACCTAAAGAAAAATGAAGAAAACAGTGCTGATAGTTGATGACGACCTGGACTATTTGTATCAAATGCAATTAAAAGTACAAGGATTTGGTTTTGACGTAATTACTGCTGAAGGACAGCAAGATGCAGAACGTATTATTGAAACATTTAAACCTGATCTTGCTATACTTGACCTGATGATGGAGAATGAAGACAGCGGGTTTATTCTGGCATATAAACTAAAGCGAAAATATCCGGATGTGCCCATTATAATTGCAACTGCTGTTACTGCTGAAACGGGAATGACTTTTGACGTGCGCTCGGAACAAGACCGGCAATGGATCAAAGCCGATCTTTTCCTTGATAAAGGTTTGCGTGCTGACCAGTTGCACAGAGAGATTAACAAATTACTGAAAATCTGAACCATAGCAAATATCAAACTCCTGAATTTTCAATTTTCTGAAAATCAGGAATTGAATAAATAACCATATAAAGAACAAACAATGGCAACTTTAAAAATTCTCGTTGTTGATGATGAGCCGGGTATTCGCTCAGGAGTCTCGCGTATTCTCAGGGATTTCAAGGCTGATTTTCCGTTTATTGACGAACCTATAAGTTATGAGATCCACGAAGCTGAATCCGGAGAAGAAGCTTTAGAAATAATTCTGAAGCATAATCCTGAGATTATTCTGCTCGACAATAAACTTCCCGGTATGCAGGGTGTGGAAGTTCTTGAATGGATAAAGAAAAACAACATTGAGACTCTGGTAGTAATGATAACTTCATATGCATCGCTCGAGCTTGCAGTAAAAGCTACCCGCGATGGTGCTCACGACTTTGTGCCCAAGCCCTTTACTCCTCAGGAATTACGTGCCAGCATTGAGAATTCAAGTAAGCATGTTTTTCTGCGGAAGATGACTCAGCAAATGCATAAGGAAGGAAAGCAAATTCGTTTCCAGTTCCTTACCGTTCTTTCGCACGAACTCAAAGCACCACTTAACGCCATTGAAGGTTACCTGCAGATCATGCAGCAAAAACAGCTCGGAGAAGAGATTTCTGCATATGATAAAATTATTGATCGTTCGCTTGAAAGAATTACAGGAATGCGTAATCTGATTCTTGACATGCTTGATCTCACCAGACTTGAATCAGGGAAAACGGTTCAGAAAAAAGAAATGGTAGTATTAAATGATGTAGCCCGCAATGCCATTGATACCATGCGCCCTTATGCAATTCAAAAGGATGTGGACGTGTATCTGAATGCATCTAAAAGGATCAGTTATCTTGCCGACCCTGACGAAATGGAAATTATTTTCAACAATCTGATCTCAAATGCTGTAAAATATAATATTCAGGGAGGGCGTGTAGACTGTATGATCAGGGAAGAAGATTCCGAAATTGAAATCACGGTTTCTGATACTGGAATAGGAATGAATGAAGAAGAAATTGAAAACATATTTCAGGATTTTTACAGAATTAAAAACCAGGAGACACGAAAAATATCCGGTAGTGGTTTAGGACTGTCAATCCTGAAAAAAACCGTAGAATTATATGAGGGCACCGTTGATGTTAGCAGTGTTCCCGGCAAAGGAACTACATTTACTGTAAAGCTTAAAAAGTAAAATTCAGGTAAGAAGTCATTTTAAGAATGATTCTCAAGCCATAACTTTCAGAAAACATTAATAAAATATTCAACCTTATAAAATGACAACAACACGGTTACCAGATAAAACTATTGAGCGCTTGAGTCAGTACCGGCACTTGCTAATGGCTTATTCTAACTTTGGTAAACAACATATATTTTCACATGAACTTGCCGGTATGCTACATATTACTCCTGTGCAGGTAAGGCGCGATATTATGTTGATTGGTCATACAGGCACATTGCGTCGCGGATATGATGTTCGTGATCTTTTAAACAGGATTTCAAAGATTATTGATGTTGATATGGGGATGAGAGTTGCAGTGGTAGGCGTTGGATTGATGGGAGGTGCAATTATCAACTATTTCTCAGGGAAAAGATCAAAGCTGTCAATAGTAGGCGCATTTGATATAGACCCTGAAAAAGTTAACAGGGTTTATGCCGGTGTACCATGCTATCCTGCTGATAAATTAAGGGAAATAATAAAGTCAGAGGATATTGATATTGCTATACTTACAGTACCTCCGGCGGATGCTGAAGCAATGACCGAAAAACTTGTAATGGCAGGAATTAAAGGCATACTGAATTTCACCACTATACCGCTTAATGTACCTGAACATGTTTATCTTGAAGAATATAACATGATATCCTCGCTTGAGAAAGTAGCTTACTTCGTAAAAAAACAAAAGATAATTAAATAGATAGGATTTTGGCTATAAACTATGAATATTTATAGAGATCTGAATCAGACACTACCGGTAAAAAATGCTGTTGTAACAACAGGATCTTTTGATGGGGTACATATTGGACATAAAACCATTCTTAACCGATTAAATGATATTGCAAAAGATATTGGAGGTGAATCAACTTTAATTACCTTTCATCCCCATCCGCGAAAAATATTATATCCCGAAACTGCTGGCAAGGAACTGAAGCTGATCAGTTCGCAGCGCGAAAAAATAGAATTGCTTAGAAAAGTGGGACTTCATAACCTTATTATAGTTCCTTTTAATATTGAGTTCTCAAAAATAAGCTCGGTGGATTTCATTCGCAACATCCTGGTTAAGAAGCTTCACGCACACACTGTCGTTATTGGGTTTAATCATCACTTCGGGCATAACAGGGAAGGCGATTTTGAGCATCTTCACGAATTAGGGAAGTATTATAATTTCATGGTCGAAGAGATACCGCAACAGGATATTGATAATGAAACTGTTAGCTCAACAAAGATCAGGGAAGCAATAAAAGAAGGGCGTATTCAGCGCGCCAATGCCTATCTTGATCATCATTATATCATTATCGGCGAATTGTACAGAACAAAAACCGTTCTGGATACAGCAGGTTTGCCTGTTTACAGGGTAAAAATTGATGAAGATGTAAAGCTTATACCACCTGAAGGTGTTTATGCAATAAGCGTGAGTGGCAATGGAGTATATCTTAAAGGAATGCTTAATATTTCAAACCCTTTGAAAATTCCAAAACCAAACGGACAGGAAATGGTAGTTGAGCTTCATTTATTTGATTGCGAAAAAGATCTGACCAATGAAGCTCTTATGATATCGTTTCATAAAAGGATGAGAGATGAAATGAATTTCAATGATGCCGAACAACTGATAACGCAGCTTAACAGAGATAAAGAAGAAATTAATGAATTAATTTATTAATAGTGAGCAAGGCAGTAAAACATAGTTTGAAAGTAACTTTTCTGGGAACGGGCACTTCCATTGGAGTACCGGTAGTAGCCTGCAACTGCCCTGTTTGCAAATCAGGCGATGTAAGGGATAAGAGGTTCAGAACCTCAGCCATGCTTACAATTAACGAAAGAAACATTGTAATAGATTGTGGACCTGATTTTCGTATTCAAATGCTTAGAAACAATGTTGAAGACATTGATGCAATTATTTTCACACACGGTCATCGCGATCATATTGCAGGACTTGATGATATCAGAGCATTCAATTATATTTTGAATAAAGACATTGATATCTACGGATCTGAGGAGGTACTTGAAGCAATACAAACAGAATTTCCCTATATTTTCACTGAAACCCGCTATTTTGGAACGCCACAGCTTGTAACCCATACAATTGAAAATAAACCTTTTATTGTGAATGATGTAAAGATCATACCTATAGAAGTGATGCACAATAAGTTAAGTGTGTTTGGTTACAGGATTGGAGATTTTACTTACATAACTGATGCAAGTTATATTCCTATTGAAGAAATGGTAAAAATGAAAGGCACCAAAGTGTTGGTTTTAAATGCTTTACGAAACTCTCGCCATATTTCCCATTTTTCACTTGGAGAAGCAGTGGAGGTAGTTGAAAAATTAGAACCTGAAATGACCTATCTTACCCATATCAGCCATTTTCTTGGGCTTCATGAAGAAGTTGAAAAAAAACTTCCTCCACATATCCGGCTTGCCTATGATAATCTGGTTATTGAAATTTAATTGATCTGTGATCAGATTTCAGTGAATTTTTAAGGAAATAGAGCCAATACTGCTTAAAAAACAATTTTTTTATAAAACTTTTAAGGATTTTTATAAGCATAAACCCTCATTTTTTTGTAATTTTGTAAAAAATAACAATATCTGATTTTTATATAAAAGCCATGAAGTTTACTCCTGAAAAATACAGCATAGAAGACCGGCCAATGCAGCCGTTTATTGATCCTGATGAAATCTGGCATTTCATAAATAATATCTCTTCTGACAAACAGCGGGTTCGTGATGTAATTGCCAAATCGCTGGCAAAAAACCGACTTACTCTTGAAGAGACTGCTGTTCTTGTAAATGCCAATGACCCCGAACTTATTGAAGAGATCAAAGAAGGTGCCCGTTTACTGAAAGAAAAAATATATGGAAACCGCATCGTTTTATTTGCACCTCTGTACGTTGGCAACAAGTGCATAAACAATTGTCAGTATTGCGGATATAAAGTTACAAACAAGAGAGTCAAGCGTTCGACTCTTGATGACCTGCAACTTGTGCAGGAAGTGGAAGCCCTTGAAGAAAACGGACAAAAACGCCTTATTCTTGTTTATGGAGAACATCCGGATTATTCACCTGAATATATTGCTCATACAGTGCGCATTGTATACGGTGTTAAAAAAGGAAACGGAGAAATCAGAAGGGTAAATATTAATGCTGCCCCATTGGATATTGAAGGTTTCAGGATTGTAAAAGAGGCAGGCATTGGTACTTATCAGGTTTTTCAGGAAACATATCATCCTGAAACATATAAGATTTATCATCCAAAAGGGCCTAAAAGTAATTTTGAATACCGTCTTACCTCACTTGACAGAGCACAGGAAGCCGGGCTGGACGATGTGGGCATAGGTGCTCTTTTTGGATTGTACGACTGGAGATATGAAGTGTTAGGTCTTGTGCGGCACACCAATCATTTTGAAGCCTGTTACAACGTAGGTCCTCATACCATATCATTTCCCAGATTACAACTGGCTTCTGTACTGAATATAAGTGAGGAATATCTGGTATCAGACAAAGACTTTACAAAACTTGTTGCAATTCTTCGGCTTGCTGTTCCATACACAGGATTGATCCTTACAGCAAGAGAACCCGCTGATATCCGTCGTGAAGTTATGAGCTTTGGTGTTTCACAAATTGACGGAGGAACTAAAATAGAGATTGGCAGTTATACTAAAAGCGAATATATACAGGATATTGATAAAGAACAATTTCAGATAAATGACACCCGCTCGCTAAATGAAATCATTGATGAGCTTCTGGATCAGGGTTATCTTCCTTCATTTTGCACCGCCTGTTACCGGCTTGGACGTACCGGAGAACATTTTATGGAGTTCTCAGTACCCGGATTTATTAAAAGATTCTGTTCTCCCAATGCAATTCTGACCCTTGCAGAATATCTTGTTGACTATGCTCCCGAGAGCACAAAGGAAAAAGGATGGGAAGTAATTGAGAAAAATATCCAACAACTGGAAGATTACAAGAAAGGTTCAACCGATGAACTGAGAAACAGAATTGAAAAAATAAAGGAAGGTGTCAGAGATCTTTACTTCTAAGTTTCATTTCTGCTTTGCTTTTAAACTTAGTTTTGAGAACCTCTTAAAATTTATAGCAATTTTAGTATTTATTAAATATTAAGGAGTCAGGTTATTTAATTGTATAAGGTTAAGCTGAACTCTTTACTTTTTTCATATATTTGAACACTTTTTTATCAAACAGAAATTTTAATTATCAATTAAATAATAAAGATTATGTCCGAAGCAAAAGAAATAAACAAGGAGAAGCTCAAGGCTTTACAACTTGCAATGGATAAGCTGGATAAAACTTATGGCAAGGGTACAATTATGAAACTTGGTGATTCAGTTATGGAAGATATTCCTGTAATATCAACCGGTTCTATCTCTCTCGACCATGCCCTGGGCATTGGAGGCTTACCCCGTGGCAGAATTGTTGAGATTTATGGTCCTGAATCTTCCGGTAAAACTACCCTGGCGCTTCATGCAATTGCAGAAGCTCAGAAAGCCGGGGGGATTGCTGCTTTTATTGATGCCGAACATGCTTTTGATCGTTTCTACGCACAGAAACTCGGAATAGATACTGAGAATCTGCTGATTTCACAACCCGATAACGGAGAACAAGCATTGGAGATAGCTGAAAATCTGATACGTTCAGGTGCTATAGATATTATTGTTATTGACTCGGTAGCAGCTCTCACTCCAAAAAGTGAAATTGAAGGCGAAATGGGTGATTCAAAAGTAGGGTTGCAGGCACGCCTTATGTCTCAGGCATTACGTAAGCTAACAGCTACCATCAGCAAAACAGGCTGCTGCTGCATATTCATCAATCAATTGCGTGAAAAAATTGGCGTGATGTTTGGAAATCCTGAAACTACCACAGGAGGTAATGCATTGAAGTTTTATTCTTCGGTGAGGATTGATATAAGAAGGCTAACTCAGATTAAGGATTCTGAAAACATTACAGGCAACCGCACTAAGGCAAAAGTGGTTAAAAACAAAGTTGCACCCCCATTCCGCGTAGCGGAGTTTGATATTATTTATGGCGAAGGCATTTCAAAACTGGGTGAAATTATTGATCTGGGTGTTGACCTTAGTGTTATTAAAAAGAGTGGTTCATGGTATAGCTATGGCGAAACCAAGCTGGGACAGGGACGCGACGCCGTAAAAAACTTACTGACCGATAATCCGGAACTCACTGAAGAACTGGAAAAACTGGTAAGAGATGCATTAAAAGAACAAAAAATGTAGTCTGACTTTTAATAAAGTTCAAATCCATTGTTAGTCTTTCAGTACCAGGTTATTAAACAATTTTAATATTTTATAGCAATCCATTCATTTTGATATCTGAAATGCTCAGACTACGATTCTTGCCTGTTTCAATCTTTTTGCTCTTCTTTTTATTTTTGGGTTGTAATAACCAGAAAAATAAAAGTAACCAGACTGAAAATGAAATAAAGGATTCGTTGGAAGCTCTTCTTCAGTTGGCTTCTCAACAACCTGACAATGCTGATGTTTTTAATGAACTTGCACTGTATTACCTTGCCAGGGATAATTTCAATGATGCCCTGCACAACATTAATAAAAGTCTGGAATTAGAACCTGAAAACACAAAGTATTATATAACACTCTCCGATATTTATCTTATGATGGGCAATATAGAACATGCCCGGTTTACGCTTTATAAGGCTTTGGACATTGACAAAGAAAATGATGAGATATATGTAAATATCGGTAGATTGCAAATATATACCGAAGACTACCCGCAGGCTTTTGAGAATTTCAGAAAAGCTCTGGAGTTAAACAAAAATAATAGTCAGGCACATTTCTGGCGAGGGATGGCATGGCTTGATAATCATGATACAGTCAAAGCCATCAATGATTGGCAGATAGCAGTAGCCAGAGATCCTGAAAAATTTGATTACTACTATTACCTCGGTGTATTATTATCAGAACGCAAAGACAGATTTGCAACTGATTATCTTGATCATGCGCTCCGGCTGGCTCCTCAAAACACAGAAATCCTTTATGTTATAGGAATGGCTTTTCAGGAAATTGAAAGTTATAATAAGGCAATTGAAACATACAAGCGTATTCTTGAGATTGATTCGTGCGATCACAGAGCATTGTTTAATATTGGTTATATTAACCTTGTTGAGAATGAAGATTATTATGAAGCAATCAGCTATTTTTCAGAGGCTCTGAATTGTTACCCTGAATATGCTGACGCTCTATACAACAGAGGGCTTGCCTATGAGCAAATGATGAACTTCAGTGAAGCAAGAAAAGATTATGAAGAAGTTCTGAAAATAAGCATTAATTATCAAAAAGCTATTGATGCTCTGAACCGCCTTGACAGAAATCAGCAATGAAAATCAGAGATTACCACCTACTATTCGCTTTGTATATTTTCTGATTTCTCTGAAAAACAATCAGCAATTACAGCTTAATTAAATGAGCAAGCTGATAAAAGCTAAATGATGCAAGCCATGCCAGTGTTGATGTATAGAAGATTACAAACAATGGCCATTTCCAGGTTCCCAATTCCTTTTTAATAGCAGCAATTACCCCAACGCAGGGAAAATATATCAGAATGAAAAGCATAAAGCTCATTGCAACAATATCATTATATATTGGCTGTCCTGCCCGTTCACCATCCTGATATTTCTGAGCCTGAAGCTTACTGCCAAGTGATGCCGGGTTTTCAACCCCATCATCACTTTCGAGATACAGCACTCCAAGGGTTCCAACAACAACTTCTTTTGCAGCAATACCGGTTAAAACAGCAACACTCATTTTCCAGTCAAAACCCAGGGGTCGCATAACGGGTTCAATAGCTTTGCCTAACTGACCGATAAAAGAATTTTCCTGCTGCATTAATCGTAATTCCAGATGATTATCTTCAGAATGATTTTGTGCAATCGTCGAATCAGACAAGCGAGGGAAATAGCTAAGCGCCCATATAATAATGGATGCTACGAGTATGACCCCGGCAATTTTTCGCAAATACTGCTCAGCCCTGTACCACATATGCTTAATTATTGACTTCAGTGTCGGCAATCTGTATGGTGGCAGTTCCATTACGAAAGGGATATCCTGTTTTTTAAAGAAAACTTTGCTGAAAAGTATTGAAGACAGTACTGCTATGAGAATCCCTGTAAAATATAATGAGAAGAGAATAGCACCCTGATATTTTGTAAAAAACGCGCTTATAAACAATATATACACAGGAAGTCTTGCACTGCACGACATAAATGGATTTATCAGCATTGTTATAATCCGGTCGCGACGACTTTCAATAATACGTGTTGATAAAATAGCCGGAACATTACAGCCAAAGCCCATTACAAGTGGAATAAACGATTTACCATGCAAACCGATATGATGCATGAATTTATCCATTATAAAAACTGCGCGGGCCATATAACCGGTATCTTCCATCAGAGAAATAAAGAAATAAAGCAAAAGAATATTGGGCAGGAACACAATCACCCCTCCTACCCCGCCAATTATTCCCTGTACCAGTAAGTCCTTTATCCAGCTTTCAGGCAATGCAGCATTAACAATATCAGAAATCTCGCTTACACCCCACTCGATCCACTCCATTGGATACTGCCCAAGCTTGAAAGTGGTGTAAAATGTAATATACATAAATAGCAGAAAAATTGGAATACCCCACAACCTGTCAGTTACAACACTGTCAATCCACTCGCTTTTGCGTACTCTCTTTTCAGGGCTTGGTGTTAATGTTTCCATTATGGCACCGGAAATGAAGCCATAGCGCGAATCTGTGATCAATGACTCTGTATCAACCTGCATTTCTTTTTCAATACGTGCTATATGCTCATTGGTAGTATTAAATATTTCTTCTGCATTCACACATTGCTTTACTATATCATGTGCATGTCGGTCATTCTCAAGTAGTTTAATTGAAATAAACCGGGGGGAGATATGATTGGTAATAAAATCATTTTCCTTGATCCTGATCTTATTTTGTATATCAACAATTGCCTTTTCAATAGTAACACCATAATTAATATGTATATGCCTTAGCATTGGTTCCCGATCGTGATATACTTCTGCTATGGTGTCAAATAATTCCTTTATTCCCTTTCCTTTCGATGCTACTGTAGGAACAAAAGGAATACCCAGTAACCTGCCAAGATTTTCATAATCCAGCTTATCGCCCTGACGCTCCAGGTCGTCATACATATTTAATGCTACAACAACCTTTATATCCATGTCAATGAGCTGGGTTGTGAGGTAGAGATTGCGTTCAAGGTTCGAAGAATCAACAATATTTACAACTACATCAGGTAATTTATCAACAATGAAGTCACGAACATAAAGCTCCTCAGGCGAATATGCCGTTAGTGAATACGTTCCGGGTAAATCGGTAATAATATATTCATGATCACCCATTTTAAACCGGGCTTCCTTTGCATCAACGGTAACACCGCTATAGTTTCCAACTCTTTCTCTTGAATTTGATGCAAAATTGAAAATTGTGGTTTTTCCTGAATTTGGATTTCCAACAAGAGCTACATTAATGGTCTTTTGCTTGTTCTTAGCTGATTCTCTTAGCAGAAGATCACCGGGAATACCTGACAAACCATTTGAATTATTAGTTTTCACCTCGCTTTCGCTTGCTATCTCAATAAGTGCGGCTTCCGAATTTCGTAACGAAACATTATAGCCCATTATATTGTATTCCACCGGATCTTTAAGGGGTGCTCTCTGTATTGCAGTAATCTCTTTCCCTGCTACAAAACCCATTTCGATGATGCGCTTACGAAATGCACCACGTCCTTTAACTTTGGTAATGATGGCTTTTTCTCCTACTTCAAGTTGCAGTAAGTTCACAGTGAGATTATATTTAAGTGACTAAGTTAAAAAACACAAATTTATTATTTAGAATTATTTTAAACTGCAAAGTTATTGGAATTTTGCAAATAGAGGGTATAATTATATTTGATTAATATTTTTTTTACTTTTGGAAACAGAAATAATTATTAAAAAAAACTGGTCCTGCTATGAAAAAGGTTTACCTTATACTCTTTGTTGGCTTCATTGTAAGCGGTTGCATGAGTTCATCAAAACTGATACAATCTGGCAGATATGATGCTGCACTGGATAGAGCAGTTAAAGAACTGCGCAAGAATCCTAGTAAAACAGAAGATATTCTTGCACTTGAACGAGCTTATTCAATTTTGAACGAACGCACTAATGAGCGTATTAACTTCCTAAAGCTTGACAATAATCCACGCAATCTTGAGGAACTAATAAACCTTTATTCAGAATTAAAGTACAGGCAGTCACTTGTGCGCACTGTATTACCGTTGAATCTTCCTGACAGGGTTATTAATTACCCTTATGTTAATTATGATGCAGAAATTATAGAAGCTAAAAATTCTGCCGCCGGCTATTTTTATGATAATGCCATGAGGCTGATGGAACAAAAAACAAAAGAAGCCTACAGGCAGGCTCATGTGGAGTTTAAAAAAGCAAAGACCTACAGCTATAACTATCAGGATATTGACAAAATGATTCAGAAATCAAAATATGATGGAATAAGCAGAGTACTTATAATGGTTCATAATCACACTCCTATTATGCTAAGTGATGATTTTTTGAATAACCTTCTCACTGTGAGACCTGAAGAGCTGGATAGCGAATGGGTTGAATATTATTTCAAGGATCTGGATGAATCTATTATGTTTGATTATTATATTGTTGTAAACCTCAGATCATTCGATATTTCATCTGATATTACTAAGGATAGCGACAGACTTATTAAAAAGCGTGTACAGGATGGTTATGATTATATGCTCGACGACAGAGGCAATGTGGCTAAAGATACAGCCGGAAATGATATTAAGGTTCCCCGCTATGTTAATTTAACCTGTGCCATTATTGAAACTTTACAACAAAAACATGCCTATATTGAAGGGGATGTTGAATTTGTGTCGCTCAATCCACAAAGAATACTGAAAAAAGAACCGGTAGGGGCTTCAAACAGTTTTGAGCACAGATCAGCCAGAGCTATTGGTGACCTTGGAGCTCTTGACGAAGAAACCCTTAAATTAATTGATGCTAAACCAATTCCTTTTCCGGATGATAGCGAAATGGCAATGCTTGCCACTGAAAGTTTACGAATGGCAGTTGCACAGGTTATTCAAAAAAACAAAAGGCTTATCAAATGACCTTGCCTAAGCATCAACCTGGAAAACAATTATTATTACAAAGCAGGCAATAAAAGGATATTAAAAAAAACGCCCGGAACTATGCCGGGCGTTTTTATAATGAGTTTATAATTACTACTTTATAATCAATTTATTGCTGATTACACTTTCGCCATTATCAAGACTTATCAGATAAACACCTTTTTTCAGATTACTAATATCGAGCTGCAGAACGTTGTTATCGCTGCTGATAATTCTGTAATCTTTTTGTAAAACACTACGTCCGCTCAAATCGCTTATATTTACCTTAACCTGACCCGGTTTTGTAGTGTTGTATTCAATAAACACATTCTGAGTAGCAGGATTTGGATATATGTTCAAACGCACATTATCCTTCTTGCTGTTTCCATGCAACTCGTTAATACCAACAATGGCAAAATGGTTTGTTTTATATATTCCACGACCAAATGTTGCAGCATAAATTCTGCCATAGTTATCAGTGCCGGGGAAAGTTTCATTATTAACCGAATCAATAGGAACGGTCACTGAAGGTACATCAATAAGCTGCTGCTTCAACTGAACAACTGTTACTTCACCTATAGCTCCGTTTTGCGGTACCCATACAACCTGGCCTGCATTAAGGTTTGTTGTTGTGAAAATTCCCAATTCAGTACCAAGCATGGCAATATTTGAATTTTTCATTTCGATCAAAGATGAATAAATTGGCATTTTTGGTAAATTGCCCTGAACTGATACAAACTCAGGATCATCACTGGTAGCATTAGTTGAACGATAGACATATTCATCGTTACCATAATTGCCCAAAGTAACAATTACATGATCATTATTTTGGGGGTCAACAGCAATAGAAGTAACAACTCTTCCAGGGAAATTGAGAACCTCAGTGGTAACTATTTTGCGCTGATTGCTTGTAATATCTGCTGACAATGAATCCTGTGCCTGATTCATATTACTCAACCGGTACAATTTACCATCTCTGGTTCCTACCCAAAAATAATCACCGTCATTAGAAAGTCCCATACTCTTGGGAATTCCTGTCGGAGTAAGAATTTTATACCATACTGCAGGTTTGGTAAACTGAATACCATGGTTGGTCATATAAACACTGTTCTGAACATTTGAATTTTTCAAACCATAAAACAATCTGGTAAAAATCTTATCCTTGATTTTTATGGTATCACCTGCATTTAAATCTTCAGTCAAAGTATATTGGAACGGATATTTGCCGTTCTCACTCCTTACCCATATTGTACTGTTTGCTTTTAAAGTATCCTTTGCAACATATGTAATACTATCAATACCATGTTGATAATCGTAGTTTTCCCAATACAACAGAACAGGTAAAAGATTAGAGATAGTTGTATTGGTAGGAGAAAATGGTGCCAAAGCGGTGGTCTGACCTAAATCATCAGAGCGATACAATGGTACAGGCTGGGCTGTGGAACTGGTTGGTACACCTCTTGACCAGATAATGGCTTTTTGATTGATAGAGCTCATAAAAACATGACCACCATTTAAACCGTTTCCATCAAAACTCTCAGCATATCCGTTTGTATTTCCATGCTCAGGAATATAAAGCACACCATTGGTTTGTGTTCCAAGTATCATTTTCTTACCACTGTTGAACCCAACCGAATAGCATTGCGAAGTAATATAGTTGCGATTTAAGTTCTGGAAAGTTTCAAGTCCGTCTGTTGAACGGAAAACACCACGATCAGTTCCTATGACAAGAGTATTTACATCATTAGGTTTAAAAGCATAGGAATGATGCTTTGATCCTATAAAATAGGGTTCATCACCACCTCCTGTTTTATTTAACCATTCATAATATCCATCTTCCTGGATTTTTGTTCCTTTCCACATATTCAGACCTCCTACCAGTATCATATCCGGATTATTAGGATAAACAAGAATAGTATTGGCATACTGTCCAATATTATCAGGGCCAAACAGATTGAAGAATAAATTACTTGATCCGGGACCAACTACTCTCCAGGTTTCGCCTCTGTTTACTGACAGATAAATATTTTCCAATTGACCTACAGAAGCTCCACCTTTGGCAACTACACAATAGATATAATTAGGATTACTTGGAGCTATAGCTGCTTCGATCCGGGTTATATCAACAAATGGAAGTCCACTCGGTAATACTCCTGTTGAATGATTAACAAAATTTTCGGGATTACCGTTATCCGAAATATAAACCTTGCCATTTCCTGTTGCTACAGTAATTCCGTCAGATCCTATCTTAACATCAAGCATAGGGAAATTTAAAACATTATTGTCAATATCTTTTGCGGATACCCAGCTATTTCCTCCGTCACTTGAATATTTCAAACCAGTATGAGTAGCTGCATAAAGTTTTGACGGGCTACCCGGATGAACTGCCAGCTTATTAACATATGCCCACTCTGTTAAACTATCATTAGCTACAGGCTGGGTAGATGCTAGCAACTGGAAATTATCTCCTGTTTCAGATGATACAAACACGCCATTACCCATAAAGCCGGGATATGCTGAGTACTGGAAAACACGGAAAGTCTCTCCGGTTCCTACATAGATTTTACCGTTGCTTGCCTGTACCATCGAAGTTACATTCATGATATTGCCTGTACCCGGAACTGATTCCCAGGTTATTCCTCCTGTTACTGATTTCCAGATTCCGCCGCTGGTAGAAGCAGCATAAATTGTTTTATATTCCGGGTCGCGGTTATCAAATAAAACTGCACGTGTTCTTCCTCCAAAATTATCAGGTCCGGCGTTTTCCCATACAATATCCGGTTCGTATCCAGCAGATTTTAGTTTCATTTGTCTCGCTTCAAGTACATCAGCAGGATCAATTGTACCAGTGATCTGGTTGTTTCTGATTGACATAAAATATTCATGATAGGAGTCATAATCAGTCCAACCTGCCTTTTGTAGCGTATCATCCTGATTATTAAGCAATTCAGCCGCTGTAAGACTCAAAATAGTAATGCCTGCAAATACTGCCAGCACATTGAAAAGTAATTTTTTGTGTTTCATACCAGATTGAATTTAGACACTAAGATTTCTAATATTTACTCAGTAAGTTATTGTTAATCAGTAATTTCGACTTTTAATAAGACTTACAGTAAAGCCCTTTTCATTAAGCGAACAAAGATATATCAATTTTTCAATTAACCAATAATATGTTTAAAAATCGTAGTAATCTATATCTTTGCATTTCCACAATAATAAAATATATTGAACTAATATATATAGTATCCTTAATTTGAGAACAATCCTGATTATTTAGGCTAATCGCTAATTATCAATATCTTAACAGAACAACAATAAAATAACGCAAGATGAAAATTTCATTTTTTAAAACCGGAAAACCTAAAACTTTTAATTATCAGCCCCTCTACTATGATGAGCGGAAAGAAGAACTGGAAAATATAAAAAAGCAAATGCAGGCTGACTCTGAAGATGATGTAGTAGAGCGTATTCGCTTAAACCTTCATCGTTCGTGGCGTGAACGCTATGACAGACGTCGCGGCAAAGGAGCTGTTTCAGGAACCAGATTGATAATTTATCTTATCGTACTTGGCTTGCTGATCTACCTTGTTTTTTTTGCTAAATTCTTCTAAAATAACTGACTAAACATTTATACATGCCAGATGTAATCAAATTACTTCCCGAATCAGTGGCTAATCAGATTGCTGCAGGCGAGGTCATTCAGCGGCCTGCTTCAGCAGTTAAAGAGCTGCTTGAGAATTCCGTGGACGCCGGAGCTACTGATATAAAATTGTTTGTAAAAGATTCAGGACGGTCATTAATCCAGGTGAATGACAATGGTTGTGGAATGTCATTGACCGATGCCCGTCTGGCTTTCGAACGTCATGCAACATCAAAAATCCGGGAAGCAAATGATCTTTTTGCTATTCGAACCCTTGGTTTCAGAGGTGAAGCTCTTGCCTCAATTGCTGCTATTGCACAGATTCAGATTAAAACACGAAGACACGAAGACGAACTGGGAACTCTGATAGAAATCGAAGGAGCTGATTTTAAGCAGCAGTCACCATGCTCCTGCCCTGCCGGAACTTCAATTGCTGTAAAAAACCTGTTTTTTAATGTTCCAGCACGTCGGAATTTTCTGAAATCAAACACAGTGGAATTCAGGCATATAATTGAAGAATTTCAGAGAGTGGCATTGGTTTATCCCGAAATTAGCTTTTCATTATACAACGACGACCGCCCTATGTTTGTACTTCAGGCAACAAACCTGAAGCAAAGGATTATAAATCTGATGGGAAACCATTTTCTGAACCGGCTCATACCAATTGAAGAAGAAAATCCGGAAGCTAATATTATCGGGTTTATAGGAAAGCCGGAGTTTGCAAAAAAAACACGCGGTGAACAATACTTTTTCGTGAACAAACGCTTTATCCGCAATGCCTATATGCACCATGCAGTTGACAGCGCTTATAAAGAACTTATTCCTGACGACTCTCATCCGGTGTATTTTATACATCTGGATGTAAATCCTGAAAATATAGATGTGAACATTCATCCCACAAAAACTGAGGTGAATTTCAGGTATAATCAGGTTATTTACTCAATTCTGAAATCATCGGTTAAAAAGGCCTTGGGAAAGTTCAGCCTCGAACCGACCCTTGACTTTGACAAAGAACAGGGAATTGAAATAACTCCTCTGCCACCAGGTTATATACCCAAACAGCCTGAAATAAAAGTTGATCCTGAATACAATCCTTTTAGCCAGCGCTCTGGCACGAGCCAGTTTCAGGTTAAAAAAACGGTTGACGATTCCTGGAAAAGCCTTTTTCCACAAAAAACTGAAGATCAGGCTTCGTATATTTTGCAGAGAGATACGGAAGAAGTATCTACGGATAGCACTGAAAGCAATGAATTTTCAACACCGGACAGCAATTTTCTTATCCAGTTGAACGCCCGTTACATAGTTGCCCCTGTAAAATCAGGATTAATGCTTATTGATCAGTATCAGGCACACCAGCGAATTTTATACGATAAGTTGCTTGAGAGACTGTCAACAAATAAAACCGGTTCACAAAAAAGCATGTTCCCCCAAACTGTTCATTTTAGCCCGGCAAATGCTGATATTGTAAAAGAAATACTTCCCCAGCTTAATTCTCTTGGGTTTGAAATTGAATCTCTGGGAGTGAACACCTATGTTGTCAGTGCTATCCCGGGGGATTCAGAAAATGAAGATATAAATGAACTTTTAGAGAAGATAATTGATAATTATAAGAAGAATCTAATTGATCTGAAAAGTGACAGAAATACTAATCTTGCTAGGTCAATGGCAAAACAAATGGCAATAAAACCAGGCAAGATTCTTGGCAGCGAAGAAATGATGGAAATTATCAACCAGTTATTTGCAAGCAAAGCACCGGAAATATCTCCTGACGGAAGCCCTACCCTTCGCATTATTACATTAAATGAGATCAATAAAAAATTCAGGGAATAAAAGAGATTAAATATGAGTAATGGGTATTACAGGCCAACGGGCTTTCAGGTATTGCCACCGGTAGTAAAAAACCTGCTTATCATTAATGGTTTGGCTTTTCTTGCCACTATAGCACTTCAAAGATCTTTGGGTATTGACCTTATTGATAAATTCGGATTAAGATACATGGGAGCTGAAAAGTTTGCCCCGTATCAATTCATCACATACATGTTTTTACATGCAAACTTTGCTCATATTTTTTTCAATATGTTCGCATTGTGGATGTTTGGAAATGCTCTGGAAAATGTATGGGGACCCAGGAAATTCCTGATCTATTATCTGGCTACAGGCATAGGGGCAGCAATTGTGCATTATATTACAATTTATCTGACCCTGAAACCAGATCTTACACTTATAAACAGGTTCCTTGCTGATCCCGGAATTGTGAACCTTAATGACCTCATTGCCAACCATCGTTTTATGATAAGTCAGTCGTCAGGTGAGATATGGGAACATTTTAACGGGTTTAAAAGGGATATGGCAATATTAGATCATAATCCGGGTAATTATGACGCCTTGCAACGCAGTATTGAATTCATATCAGAATACAAGACATATTTTCTGAACCTGCCAAACGTAATCGGGGCGTCAGGTGCAGTTTTCGGGATACTACTTGCTTTCGGAATGATATTTCCCAATTATATTATTTACATCTATTTTGCAATCCCTATAAAAGCCAAATGGTTTGTAATTTTATACGGTTTGCTTGAGCTTTATCTTGGTTTTTCGCAATCATCAAGTAATGTTGCTCATTTTGCACATCTTGGCGGTATGATATTTGGCTATTTTCTTATTATTTTGTGGCGTTACAAAAATAAGCCCAATCATTATTAAATATGTATCAGCAAACCACACTTCTTGACCGCTTAAAATCCTTTTTTGGCAGCTATTCTGCTTTACCAGTACTAATATTGATAAATGTTAGTATATGGTTACTTATCAGGTTTTTAGGAGTCTTTGTATTCCTTTTTTCAAGCGGTGAAGGAAACACATTACAAGTTTTAAATAAGTTTGTTACACAATGGCTTGCCGTACCTGCCAATGTTGAATTACTTCTTGCAAAGCCTTGGACACTTGTAACTTACATGTTTCTCCACCTCGATTTCTTTCATATTTTGTTCAATATGTTATGGTTGTTCTGGTTCGGACAGATATTCCTGCAATACCTTAATAATCGCCAGTTGACATTTACATATATTACCGGAGGATTGTCAGGCGCATTAATATTTATTCTGTTTTATAATATTTTTCCTGTTTTCAATGCTGACCTGCCTCATGCTCTGGCATTAGGTGCATCAGCTTCGGTATTGGCTATTGTGGTTGCAATTTCTTTTTATGTCCCAAATTACACAATCTACCTTCTTTTATTGGGGCCGGTAAAACTCAAATATATAGCTATTTTCAGTGTCATTGCCGATTTCTTTATGATACAGTCAGGAAATGCTGGAGGGCATATTGCACATCTTGGAGGGGCATTATGGGGGTTCATTTTCATTTATGCTTTCAAAAAAGGATTTGACATGTCGGGATTCCTGAAATTTAATCTGTTAAAACCTGCTTTTCGGTTAAAGAGGAAGAGAAAATCACCTTTTAAGAATGTTTACGTAAATGAGCGTCCATTGACTGACGAAGAATACAACCTTAAGAAAATTGAGAATCAGAAGAAAATTGACAGAATCCTTGAAAAAATTAAACGCTCAGGGTATGACAGTCTTAGCAAAGAAGAAAAGGATTTTCTTTTTTACAACAGCCGCAGATGATATTTGCACATACGAATAATATCGGTTAGAATGTCGTTGAAGAAAATTGGAAAACGAATAACAAGATTCATTTCAGGCACTGCTTTACTGTTAAACTTAATAGCAGTTTTTGCACTGCTTTTATGCTATCTGGCCCCCTATACCGATCCTGTTAAATTCTGGCCAATGATATTTTTTGCTCTTGCTTACCCTTTTCTGCTAATTATCAATATTTTATTTGTTTTATACTGGCTTTTTTTATTCAAGCGTTGGGTGTTCCTATCACTCATAACTATCATTATTGGCTGGACTCATTTTACCGGTTTTGTGAAAATTTCAGGCATTGAAGAGAATCCGGTTCAAAGCAAGAGTATCAGAATAATGTCATTCAATGTCAAAGATTTTGATAACAGAAGCAGGATTAATAAAGAAGCGGGCTACACTAAAAATATGATTTTCGATCTCGTTAAGGCTGAAGCACCTGATATAGTGTGCTTTCAGGATTTCTATTGTGATAATACAGCGGATTTTAACACTGTAGAGTCTTTAACTACAAAATATGAATTTCCATATTATTATACTGTGCCGGCAAATATACGTACCAGACAGAACTATCCGGGAACCGCGACTTTTAGTAAATACCCGATTATTAATGCAGGAACACATGTTTTTAAGAGTCTGCCAGACTACGTTGGAACCATAACGGATATTGCAGTACAAACCGATACATTCCGAATCCTTAATTTTCATTTTAAATCCAATATGCTCAGTAAATATGAGCGTACAATGTTTCATGAAATTCCTCAGACCAGAAACCAGGAAGAAACTGCAACAAGGTTCAAAGGTGTATTTAGAAAGGTAAAAGAATCCACGAAACTACGTGCCATCCAATCGGTAGAAGTAAGGCAGCTAATTGAAAAATCGCCCTACCCTGTAATTCTTTGCTGCGATCTTAACGATACACATACCTCATACACTTACAAACAAATTACAAAAAACCTGACTGATTCTTTTACAACAAGCGGCAAAGGTTTTGGCAGTACACATATAGGTTTGTTTCCTGTTTTACGTATTGATTATATATTTCATGATCCTTTTTTCAAAGCATGGGGCTTTAAGACCATACGCAAACATTTGAGTGATCATTACCCTATTGTTACGAACCTTTCGTACGAGTCAGATGAAGGATGTCAAGAAGAAAGGTGAAACTATAATGCAGTGATTATCTGAGTATTATAGCGGGTGATTAAAAGTTTGGTTTAAGTGCATACTTTTCGTAAAACTCTTCAATTTTCTGAACAGCTTCTTCAGCAGTATTCACCAGAGAGAACAGGTCCATATCCTCTTTACTGATCTTTCCGGTTTCAAGCAGACGCTCCTTTATCCAATCAATCAGACCTTCCCAGAAAGTTTTGCCAACCAATACGATAGGGAAACTTATAAGCTTATGTGTCTGTATCAGGGTAATGGCTTCAAACAATTCATCAAGAGTACCGAAACCTCCCGGCAGCACAATATACCCCTGAGCATAACGCATAAACATCACCTTGCGGACAAAGAAATAATCGAAATTAATGAGTTTATCGGGATCAATAAATGGATTTGCAACCTGTTCGTGTGGCAGCATTATATTTAGTCCCACTGATTTTCCGCCACCAAAATGCGCGCCTTTATTAGCTGCTTCCATTATTCCAGGACCGCCTCCGGTAATAATACCAAATCCTTTTTTGGTTAGCAGATAAGCTATTTCTTCTGCCAGTCTGTATGTTGGATCCCCTGGTCTGGTACGTGCCGAGCCAAATATTGAAACACAAGGTCCAATCCTTGACAGTGTCTCATAGCCCTCAACAAATTCTGCCATGATCTTAAAAACCGACCATGAATCATGGGTTTTGATTTCATTCCAGTTTTTGGGCTTAAACGCCTCTCTGATACGGTCTTCAGTATTAAATTCCGGTTTATTCATTTTCTTATAATTCGTTTTTAATGTTTTTCTGAGAAGATTTTGCTCAATAAACAAAATTCAAATCATCTCACAAATTTAATTCACTTTTAAGAAATGCAGCAGTATAACCTTTATTTTGTGCTACTATTTCTTCAGGAGTTCCTTCTGCCACAATATAACCACCTTCTTCCCCACCTTCCGGACCAAGATCAATAATATAATCCGCAGTTTTAATTACCTCCATATTATGCTCAATCATGATTATGGAATTACCCTTATCCACAAGCCTGTTTAGCACATCCAGCAACACTTTTACATCTTCGAAATGCAGTCCGGTAGTTGGTTCATCAAGGATATAAAGGGTTTTGCCAGTATCTTTTCTTGACAGCTCAGTTGAAAGTTTTACACGCTGGGCTTCTCCACCCGACAATGTAGTGCTTCGCTGTCCCAGAGTAATGTATCCTAATCCGACTTCTTTAAGGGTTCGGATCTTATGTACGATTGAAGGAATATTTTCAAAAAACTCAAGTGCCTGATCAATGCTCATGTCGAGCACATCGCTGATAGACTTAGCCTTATACCTGACCTCGAGGGTTTCACGGTTATAACGTTTCCCGTAGCAGGTATCGCATAAAACATGAACATCGGGCAGGAAATTCATTTCTATAACTTTTACACCAGCCCCTTTACAGGTTTCACACCTTCCACTTTTAACATTAAACGAAAATCGTCCGGGTTTATATCCTCTTATATTTGCTTCGGGCAACTGGGCATATAATTTTCTTATTTCATCGAAAACACCAGTATATGTAGCAGGATTTGAACGTGGGGTCTTACCTATGGGTGACTGATCAATTTCTATGACTTTGTCAATATTTGAGATCCCAAGAATCTTTTGGTATGGAAGTGGTTCTTTTTCTGAACGATAAAACTTCTTATTTAAAATTGGGAATAAGGTATTATTGATCAAAGATGATTTTCCGCTTCCCGAAACACCTGTAACACAAATAAATACACCAAGCGGTATTTTCAGATCAATACTTTTCAGATTGTTGCCCGAGGCTCCTTTAAGCACAATGGTTTTACCATTTGGTACCCGACGTTTTTCAGGGATTGGGATAGATTTTTTCCCACTAAGATAATCGCAGGTTATGGTATCGCAATAATGCATTTCTTTAGGTGTTCCCTGAGCAACTATTTTTCCGCCTAAACGCCCTGCACCGGGTCCAATATCTACAACATGATCAGCGGAAAGTATCATTTCCTTATCGTGTTCAACCACAATAATCGAGTTGCCGAGGTCTCTAAGATCCTGCAAAGCCTTAATAAGTCTTTGATTATCACGTTGGTGTAATCCTATACTTGGTTCATCAAGGATATACAAAACTCCTACAAGCTGAGAACCAATCTGTGTTGCCAGACGAATCCGCTGCGACTCGCCACCGCTGAGGCTGGCGGCAGGCCGGTTCAGAGTAAGATAACCAAGCCCCACCTGCAAAAGAAAATCAATACGGTTATTTATTTCCCTTAATATTTCATGAGCCACTACCCGGCGGCGTTCGTCTATTTTGTCCTTGGCCTGATTTACCCATTCCCACAAATGAATCAGATCCATATTTACCAGATCCGCTATTGAAGTTTCTGCAACTTTGAAATGCAAAGACTCAATTTTAAGCCTCGTACCTTTACACACTGGGCATTCAATTTTATTCATGAAACCTGAAGCCCATTTTCTGATACTCGCTGATCCGCTTTCGTTATCCTGGTTCAAAATAAAATTTATAATACCATCGAAATTAAGGTTATAGGTACTTGTTACCCCAAGATATTCATTTTTAACCTTTATAATTTCCTGAGTACCATAAAATATCTTATCCATGGTTTCGGGGTTCAATTCGCCAACAGGTGTATCAATACTAAATCCCTGATTTTTAAGTATCCCTTCCACCTGTTTGAAAATCCAGCTTTCACGATATTCACCCAATGGTGCAAGCCCTCCTTTGCGGATAGACCTTGACGGGTCAGGCATTATCTTGTCCATATCAGCTTCTGAAATCATGCCCAGTCCATTGCAGCGCGGGCATGCTCCATAAGGCGAATTGAAAGAAAAAGTATTTGGCTCGGGCTCATTATAACTGATCCCTGACGATGGATCCATTAATAAGCGACTGTAATATTCAACCTTTTCGGTATCATTATCCATCATCAGTAATGTACCCCTCCCGAATTTCATTGCAGTCTGAACCGATTGTGTGAGGCGTCTCAATGAATTATCAGAAATCTTCATATGATCCACAACCAGCTCAATATCATGGATCATATAGCGGTCTAACTGCATTCTGGCAACTAATTCCTTTATTTCACCATCAACCCTGACTTTCAAAAAGCCCTGTTTACGCAGATTATCAAGCAGTTCGCGATAATGCCCCTTACGTCCTTTGACCAGTGGAGCCAGTATCAGCACATTCTTTTTATTGTATTTTTCTGAGATAAGCTGAACAATCTGATCTTCAGTATGCCTTATCATTTTTTCGCCGCTTATGTAGGAGTAAGCGTCGGCAACGCGTGCAAAAAGTAATCGGATAAAATCATAAATCTCAGTAATAGTGCCCACGGTAGACCGGGGATTACGTCCGGACGATTTTTGTTCAATTGCAACTACAGGACTCAAACCTTTTATCTGATCAACATCAGGGCGCTCAATATGACTAATGAATTGTCGGGCATATGCTGAAAAAGTCTCCATATATCGGCGCTGACCTTCGGCATAAATTGTGTCAAAAGCAAGAGAAGATTTTCCGCTGCCACTCAAACCTGTGATCACAACCAGCTTATTACGGGGAATAACCAGATCAATATTCTGAAGATTATGAACACGGGCTCCAAGCACTTCTATCTTTTCGTCATGTTGCTTAATGTGCTTATCCTTGCCTGTATTATTATTTTTGTTATGCATGAACCCCCGGTTAAACTAAAAGTTTGCAAAATTAGCGAAAAATCCTGAGGGCTTGACTGAAAGTAATAGTACAAAATCGAAAGAATGGTGATTTTATTAAAAACACGAAACAAAAATTTTGTCCGTGTAAGGAAAAAGATATTCAGCTCCCTTGCTGTATGTATTTAATGTTACGACGGCTTATAAATCAAATTTTCATTCCGGCTATTTTCGGTTGTGTAATTCAATTACAAAAACTCCTACTTTTGTGCATCAAACAATTTTATCATGATACTTTATTTTCAGGCAGAACGCCCATTATTTTATGTTGTTTCTTTTATAGAAAAACCTACAGATCAGACGATTGAGAAATTATTATGGCTATTTGGAAAGGCTATTTTTGTTGACAAAAGAGAGCTTGAAGGTTTTTTCATTGGTCCCCGGCGCGAAATGATAACTCCGTGGAGTACGAATGCTGTGGAGATAACACAAAATATGGGAATAAACGGAATATCACGAATTGAGAAATTTCTTGCCGTTGAAAACGATAAAGTCTTCTATGACAAAATGTTACAACAACTTTATAAAGACATTGATCAACAAATCTTTACAATTGATCGCAAAGCTGAATCTTTAAAGTCATTATATGATATTTCGGGCTACGATCAGGAGTTTGGTCTTGCATTGAGCAATGATGAAATTGCTTACCTTGAAGAACTTAGTAAAAAAATAAAACGCCCTTTGACTGATTGCGAAGTTTTTGGATTTTCACAGATAAATTCAGAGCATTGCCGTCATAAAATTTTCAATGGTAAATTTATAATTGATGGTAAGGAAAAGGATGAAACACTCTTTCAATTAATAAAAAAGACATCGAGACTTAACCCGGGGAAGATTATATCGGCATATAGCGATAATGTGGCTTTCATACAAGGTCCTGAGGCTATTCAGTTTGCGCCCTCAGTTCAGCATCAGCCTGATTATTTTGTACTTAAAAATATAGAAACTGTACTTTCACTTAAAGCCGAAACTCATAATTTTCCCACTACTGTAGAACCATATAATGGTGCTGCAACAGGCACAGGCGGCGAAATACGTGATCGTATGGCTGGAGGAAAAGGCAGCCTGCCACTGGCAGGAACTGCAGTGTATATGACATCGTATCCCAGACTTGACCCTTCTTTAGAATGGCAATCCGCCCTGAACGAAAGAAAATGGTTATATCAGACTCCTCTGGATATTTTAATAAAAGCTTCTAATGGTGCCAGCGATTTTGGTAATAAATTCGGACAACCTCTCATATGTGGCAGCCTGCTCACTTTTGAACACCAGGAATCCGGGAAAACACATGGTTATGATAAGGTTATCATGCTTGCCGGAGGAATTGGTTATGCCAGAAAAGAAGATGCTATAAAAGGTAATCCCGCGCCCGGCGACCAGATCATTGTCATGGGTGGCGATAATTACAGAATAGGATTGGGAGGCGGTGCTGTTTCGTCAGTGGCAACAGGCGAATATGCCAATCAGATTGAAATGAATGCAGTACAGAGATCAAATCCCGAAATGCAAAAACGCGTTTTTAACGTAATAAGGGCAATGACTGAGAATGACGAAAATCCAATAGTTTCAATACATGATCATGGCGCCGGCGGACATCTTAACTCCATTAGCGAGTTAATTGAAAACACAGGAGCTGTGGTCAATATGAACAAATTACCTTCAGGCGACCCTACCCTTTCTCCAAAAGAACTGGCAAGTAATGAATCGCAGGAACGCATGGGACTGGTTGTAAAGAGCAAAGATTTTAATTTACTAAAACTCATATCAGAACGTGAACGTGCGCCAATGTTTAATGTTGGGGTAGTTGGTTCAGACCATCGCCTGGTTTTTGATAATCCTATAGCAGATAATAAACCTGTTGACCTTGATATCAGTGATTTATTTGGTAAGGCACCGCAAACTGTACTTAATGACAAACATTTACAGTTTGCTTACGAAGACATTGAATATCAGGAAAATGAAACAGAACAGTATATTAAAAATGTCCTCCGGCTTGAATCTGTTGCCTGTAAAGACTGGCTTACCAATAAAGCTGACCGCTCAGTAACAGGCAAAGTAGCAATGCAACAATGTACAGGCGAATTACAGTTACCCTTGAATAACCTTGGAGTAATGGCTATTGATTATCAAGGTATTAAAGGTGTGGCAACTGCAATTGGTCATGCTCCTTTACCAGCTCTTATTGATCCTGAGGCAGGTTCGCGATTAAGCATCGCTGAGGCATTAACCAATCTGGTTTGGGCACCACTTACATATGGACTGGCAGGAGTTTCATTAAGTGCAAACTGGATGTGGCCTGCAAAAAATGCAGGGGAAAACAACAGGTTATATCAGGCAGTTAAAGCAGCCAGCGATTTTGCTATAGCGCTGGGTATCAACATACCCACAGGTAAGGATTCACTTTCAATGACTCAAAAATATCCTGACGGAACAACAGTATATACTCCCGGAACTGTTATCATATCAGCCATTGCCGAAGTTGAGAATATCCGGAGAGTAATTTCTCCGGTTTTGAAAGCTGACTTGTTAACAACGATAGTTTACATTGATTTCTCAAATGAACCTTTTCAGTTAGGAGGCAGTGCTTTTGCACAAACACAGAACAAAATTGGTAGCAAAGCTGTAAATATGCATGATGCGGAATACTTTACCAGAGCTTTCAATGCTGTGCAGACACTCATAAAAAAGGAAAAGATAATTGCCGGTCATGATATTTCTTCCGGAGGTTTGATCACCAGCCTTCTCGAAATGTGTTTTGCAGGAAATAATATGGGTTTGAACCTGGATTTCAACCCGATGAATATTGAAGACACTGTTAAATTACTGTTTAGTGAGAACCCCGGAGTGGTTATCCAAACCAGCGATCTGGATTATGTAAGTGTTTTCCTTCATGAACACAATATACGCTTTCATGTTATTGGGAAGCCAGTTTTCGAAAAGAAACTCAGAATCACAAATCACTTAACCAGGCTGGATCTGGATTTTGAAGAATACAGAACAATCTGGTTCAAAACTTCATATCTTTTTGACCAACATCAATGTAAAAAAGGTTTTGCAGAAAAACGTCTTTCAAATTTCGATAAACAACCGTTAAACTACAAATTTCCGGAGCAATTTACCGGATTGTTTAAGCAATATGGCATTGACCCTGCCAGGAGAAACCCCGGCGGTGTAAAAGCAGCCATCATTCGTGAAAAAGGTATTAATGGAGACAGGGAAATGGCGTGGGCGCTATATCTGGCCGGTTTTGATGTAAAAGATGTACACATGACTGACCTGATTTCAGGGCGTGAAACTCTGGAAAATATACAAATGATAGTTTTTGCCGGTGGATTTTCAAATTCGGATGTGTTTGGCTCAGCAAAAGGCTGGGCAGGAGCATTCCTATATAACCCTCCTGCAAAAAAGGCTATTGAAAATTTTTATTCCCGTCCTGATACCCTCAGTCTCGGCATTTGTAATGGTTGTCAACTGATGATAGAACTGAATCTTATCAATTATGATAATGATATAAAACCGAAGATGCTGCTAAACGAATCGGAAAAATTTGAATCATCATTCCTTACAGTTGAAATAGCTGAAAATCATTCTGTTATGTTAGGATCATTATCAGGCTCACGACTTGGTGTCTGGCTTGCAAATGGTGAAGGAAGATTTAGTCTGCCAGTAAATGAAAACAGCTATCATATTCCTGTAAAATATTTTTACAATGATTATCCGGCTAATCCGAATGGTTCAGATTACAAAGCTGCAGCACTATGTTCCGCTGATGGACGCCACCTTGCTATGATGCCCCATCTTGAGCGTTCGGTATATCCCTGGCAATGGGCTTTTTATCCTGATGATTTAAGAAAAAATGAAATTTCACCATGGATTGAAGCATTTGTGAACGCCAAAAACTGGGTCAGAAAAATAAACGAAAACAAATAAAATCAATCACTTACAAATAATTCTTTGAGTATGAGTGTACATATTGCTGCAAAGCCTGGCGAAATAGCACCTTTTGTGCTGTTACCCGGCGATCCTTTAAGAGCCAGATTCATTGCTGAAAACATCCTTGAAAATGCCCGTTGTTATAGTGAAATTAGAGGAATGTACGGTTTCACAGGAACTTACAAAAATAAACCTGTTTCGGTTCAGGGCACAGGAATGGGTATCCCGTCAATAAGTATTTATGCACATGAACTGATTTGTGATTACAATGTTCAGACTCTGGTCAGGATTGGCACCTGCGGTGGCTTTCCAGATGATATGAAGGTCAGGGATATTGTTATTGCTCAGGGAGCAAGTACTGATTCAGCCATTAATAAGCTGAAGTTCAATGGAATGGATTTTGCCCCGCTTGCAGATGCTGAATTGCTGCTCAAGGCTTATCAGATAGCTAAGAACACAAGTATAAGGTTTCACATAGGAAATGTGCTTACATCAGATATCTTTTATTATGACGATGATCCTGAGCCTTATAAACTATGGCAGACCTATAATATTATAGCCGTAGAAATGGAAGCGGCTGCCCTTTACACTCTGGCTGCACGGTTCAGACGTAAAGCTCTGGCTATCCTTACTGTCAGCAATCATATGATCACCAATGAAGAAATTCCGGCTATTGACCGTGAAAAAACCTTTACCGATATGGTAAAATTAGCTTTGGAACTGGTTTAGCCAGAAGTTTTAGCAAATAGAGCTCAAATAACAGAAGGTCACTAATGCGCTGTTAAGCAACTATTTAGCGTAATTAACAGCTCTTGTTTCTCTGATCACGGTAATTTTAACCTGACCGGGATAGCTCATTTCATCCTGTATCTTTCTTGAAAGATCAAACGAAAGCTGAGCTGCTTCTGTATCGGTTACTTTATCGGCTCCAACAATTACACGCAATTCACGCCCTGCCTGTATAGCATAGGTTTTAACAACACCCGGATACGTAAGTGCAAGGTTTTCAAGATCTTTCAATCGCTGAATATACGCTTCCACAACTTCTCTGCGTGCGCCGGGTCTGGCTCCGGAAATGGCATCGCATACCTGAACTATAGGTGCAATAAGTGTTTCCATTTCTATTTCGTCGTGGTGTGCACCTATCGCATTGCAAATATCTTCTTTCTCCTTGTATTTTTCAGCTAACTTCATCCCCAGTAAGGCATGAGGCAGATCTGATTCATTATCAGGAACTTTTCCAATATCATGAAGCAACCCGGCACGTTTTGCCTTTTTAGGACTTAAACCCAATTCTGCCGCCATAGTAGCAGATAACAATGCAACCTCCTTACTGTGTTCTAACAGGTTCTGTCCGTACGATGAGCGATATTTCATCTTTCCTATAAGGCGGATCAGCTCATGGTGCATATTATGTATGCCAAGGTCAATAGTAGTTCTTTTTCCAATTTCAATGATTTCCTGTTCAATCTGTTTTTTGGTTTTTGCAACTACTTCTTCTATTCTGGCAGGATGAATACGACCATCAGTAACAAGCTTATGAAGCGAAAGACGGGCAATTTCTCTCCGAACCGGATCGAAGGCTGAAAGCAGTATCACATCAGGTGAATCATCAATAATGAGTTCTACACCCGTAAGAGCCTCTATTGATCGGATATTTCTCCCTTCCCTGCCGATAATCCTGCCTTTTATCTCATCATTCTCGATATTGAATACTGTAACTGTGTTTTCAATAGTATGCTCGGCAGCAGTGCGCTGAATTGTCTCAATAATTATCTTTTTTGCTTCGGTATTTGCTGTAAGCCTGGCTTCATCAATAATTTCCTTTACCTGTATCATGGCTTCAGCTCTGGCTTCTTCCTTAAGAGCTTCAATAAGCTGCAATTTTGCTTCATTTGCTGACATTCCTGAAATTGATTCGAGTACTTCCTTTTGTCTCAAATGTTCTTTATCAAGTTCAGCTTGTTTTTTGTTAAGAATATCTAATTGCGATGTAAGGTTAGCCTTGATGGATGCTACTTCGTTTTCTTTACGATGAAAATCTTCAATTTTCTGTGAAAGGACTGTCTCTTTTTGTTTAATTCTGTTTTCAGTTCTTGCTATTTCACTGTTTCTCTCCTGTATAACTTTGTCATGTTCAGCTTTAAGCTGTAAAAATTTTTCTTTTGCCTGCAGGATTTTATCCTTTTTAAGCATTTCAGCCTTTTCTTCTGCTTCTTTGAGGATATTCCTGCTTTTGCGGTTAGTGGCTTTGCGCCCAATTGTAAAGGCAATGGCAAGTCCAATTGCAAGTCCCGCAATACCTCCGATTAATACCCATAATAGTACACTCATATATTTGTTTAGTTATTTGGTTAATACTGAAAGGAGATAAGTTGCCGGATCAATGGCATTTAAGAAGTTACACTGTAGGTGTATCAATAAAAAAAGCCCGCAACCAAATCAGCGTTTAGGAAACCCCAAACGACACGCTTAGAGCTGCCAGGATTTTCGAACGTCCATGTCTTAACGAATAAGAATCCCGGTAAGAACCAGAACTTAGGCCTGTCCTACGAACCTTTGAGCTTACTCTAAATTAATTAATGTTGAGTTTCCAAACTAATGAAATAGTGCGGGCTATATTTTTATTTTCAAAGAACGCTGTAATATGATCTGTATTAATCAAGAGCTTCAGTGATCAGGCGGTCAATTTCAACAAGCCTGTTATTTAAATTATGAATTCTTAAATCTGCCTCTTTTTCATAATTCAAAGTTGATGTTGCAAACTGTAAAGAAGCCATAGCCAACAAATCCTGTTGATCTTTGTAAGCATAGTTATTTGAATATGTATTCATTCTTGTTTCAATTAACTTAGCAGCATTTCTAACTATCTCTTCATCTTCTTTATTGATTGTCAACCTGTAAGGCCTGCCTGCAATTATTACTGTAATGGCCTGTTTTTCCATATATTGTAGTTCCTGATACTAAATACTATTTATTTAAAAGATCTATACATTTGTCAATTTCCCGCATCATATCTCCAATCCTTTTTTTTGCATCATTTATTTCAAAACGCGATGCAAGCGTTTTCGTAATGTTAATATTTTGTATTTTTTCCTGTAATTGGTTAATCAGTTGATTTTGATGGTTTATAATCTGTTTCTGTTCTTCTGTCCTTTCTTCAAGTTCCTTATTTAGAGCCTTTAATTGCTTATACTTTGATGTTAGGCTTTTAAGCTTAAATTCGATACCCGAAATCAGAACACTAAGGTCTTCCATTTCTTAATAACTTCATTAGCTGTTGAAATGTTGTGCAAAATTAATAAATATTTAATCATAATGCCATACCCTGAAAAATTTCCTTTAAAAAAATGCAAAAAAATTTAATCTCAAAGATCTGGTGTTAAAACACACTTCGGATTTATAGCTATCAACTTAATAATGTTTAATATCCCCTTGATTACCAACATATTTTTTACAAAAAGTTGATTTGTAAAATTCTTTTTCAATAAATCCCTCTAGAACGATATTGACAAACAATTAAATTTTAGTAATTTTAGACCAAAATTTTTCATCGTATAATATAAACGCAATAACAAACCAACCAGTGAAAGAAGAATTTTTGCATTATTTATGGAATTACGGTTTATTTAGGGGTCAGTTAAAAACTACCGAAGGCGACCTCATTGAAGTAATTAAACCAGGAATCCGCAATACCGATTCAGGGCCTGATTTTTCAGATGCCCGTGTCAGGATAGGAGATACAATATGGGCTGGTAATATCGAAATTCATATCCAGTCGTCTTCGTGGTATGAACACGGGCACGATAAAGATCCGGCGTATAACAACGTCATACTTCATGTTGTTTTTAACAATGATAAGCCTGTTTTTCGTCCGGACGGTCAGCGGATATTCTGCCTTGAATGCAGCGACCTCATTCCCGGGCAGGTATATGAAAAGTACGAAGGATTGATGAAATCGAGGCAATGGATACCCTGCGCCCGAATCCTGAAATTTTGCCCGGAAATAATTATCAATTCAACTATTGAATCTCAGATAGTTGAACGTCTTTTAAGCAAAGCAGCTATGCTTGAAAATATGTTCGCAGCAGCAGGTAACGATTGGGAAGAACTTTTTTTCCGGATATTGTTACGATCCTTTGGATTAAAAAGTAACACAACGCCATTTGAAATGCTGGCTTATTCACTTCCTCATAAAATAATTCAACGCCATCGGGATCAACCATTACAAATTGAAGCACTGCTTTTAGGACAGGCTGGCTTTTTATCCGAAGATCTAAAAGACGCATATCCTCAACAATTGAAGAATGAGTATGAATTTTTGAAGAATAAATATTCTCTGAATCCGATTGACAAATCAATCTGGAAATTTTTTCGTCTCCGTCCTGCGTCATTTCCTACTATCCGTTTAGCACAATTATCGGCACTGTTACATAGTTCACCCACTCTTTTCTCTGAGGTGCTTGAAATAAATGACATAAACACTTTAAGAAACCTTTTTAATGCCAGCCCGAACCATTACTGGAACACTCATTACCGGTTCGATATATTAGCTGTAAATACCAGAGTTAAGGCTTTAAGTGAAAGCACAATTGACATACTTATAATTAATGCTGTTGTTCCAATATTATATTTTTACGGTTCGTACCACAAATTCTCTGAATTTAAAGAGAAGGCATTAAATATTTTAGAACAGCTCCCACCGGAAGAAAACTCGATTATTCAAAACTGGAAATCTTCAGGTGTAGTGGTAAAAAATGCTTTTGGTTCGCAGGCACTACTTAATCTGAAACATGAATACTGTGATAAAAAACGATGTCTTGAATGTAGAATTGGAAATGAATTACTTAAATAACAAGATCATATGAAGACAGATAACTAACTATATAACAGATTAATACAAATGCAATAAATTAACTCGTACTAAATTTACAACTCAACTAAGAAACAAAATGGCTGTAACTAAATGGATTTAGAGAATGAGCCTGAATTATCCAAAAGCAGGTAATTTCGTTGACTTTAATTTCTTTTCGTAATGTGGCGGGAAATAAGAAACTATTTTTCATTTTCAAAAAAGGACATAAGAGGCATTTATGTACTACTGTTTATTCTTATTGCCATTTTGTTTGCCAGATTGCTGATACCAGTGTTTACAAGCTCACCTGAACCGGATTTCACTGATTTTGAACGTATGGTACTGGCTCTTGAAAAATCGAGACATGAAGCGCAAAAAGCAGAAGAAAAACCTGAGTCAAAGTTTCTGGAATTCAACAGGCCCGATAAAGAAATTGCGGCCATTAAACTTAATCCTTTTATTTTCGATCCCAACAATATGACTGAGGAACAATGGTTTAGACTTGGTTTGAACGCAAAACAGGTAAGAAATATACAAAATTATATAGCTCATGGTGGTAAATTCCGAAAGAAGGAGGATTTTAAACGTATTTACACAATTAGCGAAAACGAATATGAGATTCTGGAGCCTTATATTCAGATAGCCGCTCAGGAGCAAAAACAAGAAAAAGATGATGTTATGAACCGAGTTGCTTATGAAGCGCCAGTTAGCGAGAAACCCAAATCCGTAAAACAGATAAATATCAACCTTGCTGATTCAGTTCAACTACTTTCAGTGCCAGGGATTGGACCTGCTTTTGCACGACGTATTATTAAATACCGCGAATTGCTCGGAGGGTTTCATTCGCCGGCACAATTACTTGAGGTTTACGGACTTGACCCTGACCGTTATAATCAGGTGGTGGGATATTTTGTTTTCGATGCGTCATTACTGCGTTTCATTGAGGTTAATACTGCTGAAGTAAAGGAATTGACAGCTCATCCATATATTGACTTTTATTTAGCTAAATCAATTGTTGATCAGCGTATTAAGAAAGGTAAGCTTATATCGGATACTGAGCTTTATGATATTCCAATGATGCATGACTCACTATTCCAAAAAGTTATTCCATATTTTAAGTTCAATTGATATTTAATATGGGTTCAAAAAGCACAACATATTATTTTATTGTTTTCTTAACGTTTCTCCTGATGATATTCATGAGATATACAAAAGCTCAGGATGTATTGATAAGACAAGATATTTGTGAACAGGCAATGCAGCTCAATCAGGAATCAGCTGATGCAAGGCAATCTGACAGAAAATTATCATTCAGCAAGGCGGAAGAAGCTCTTGCCCTCGCTGAAAAAGCCGGCTGTGAAGAAGCTATTGCACTTTCAAATAAAAACCTTGGTATTCTTTATTTCTATATTGGTTCGTTTGACAAGGCAGAAAAACATTATACAATTGCTGCTGACATCTATGACGAGATTGGTGATTTAACCGGCAAGTCGGCTATTTTGCATAATATGGCATTGCTGATGCAGGAACAGGGGAAATACGATGAGGCTCTTGAGCTTTACAAACAATCAGTTTTAATCGAAACTCAGCTTGGTAATATTACAGGTGTTGCCTTAACTGAATATAATATTGGTTTGATAAGCTATTATAAAGGAAATTTTTCGGAAGCACTCCAGTATTTTATCCGGTCGCTCGATGTATTGGAAGAAGCCGGACATAAAAACGGGGTCATGGATTGTTTGCTGAACATAGCAGCCGTTTATGAAACCACCGGTTTAATTGACGAAGCTATAGAATATCTTGAAAAAGCTAATGTAATGGCAACAGAGCTTAACGATCTTTATACCGTGGCTATGATATATCAAAATCTGGGTCATGCCTATTGGGACAAGGGAGATCCTCAACTGGCTCAGGAGTATGTAGTACGAGCTCTACTGATCAGAGAAGACCTGGAAGATAAACAAGGCATTGCAAACAGCCTTTACGTTTTAGGTTCAATAAATGAAGATAGCGGAAATAACGATCAGGCAATTAATTATTATTTTCAATCCTTGAAATATCATCAGGAGTTAAACAATCCAAGAGGTATTTCGACGTGTCTTTTTTATATAGGTAACAACCTGCTGATTAAGAACGACCCCCAAAAAGCTATTGATTATTTTGAAAAAAGCATAGAATTAGCCCTGGAGTTAGATTTCAGACAGATATTACGAGATAATTATCAGCGTATGATAAATGCCAATATTCAGATTAACAACATGGAAAAGGCTTATGACTATTTACTAAAGTATATGGCAGTAAAAGACAGCATAGAAGCTGAAATAACCGAAGTAAGCAAAATTCATGCTGACAGAAGTACCGCAGGCAGGAAAATAAAAGCTGTTTATAAACGGTGGTTTAGCTCTTTATCGTTATGGCTTGAAATAAGCGTATTCCTAAATATCGTATTAATAGTGATCCTGATCTACAGAAAAAAATAAAAACAGATGCTCAGTTTTGCTACTATAATTCACTCATTGCTGGTTTGCCGGGTACACCTCAACTCTTTTGTAATTATCAAGTTTACAGATCGTTAATCCTTTATTTTCCATACCGTTAACAGCAGTTGGCTCAAAATCAAACATTAGCTGCAAACCTCTGTACTTATACGATGGCAGACAATCCATAAAATTATTGCCAAATTTATAAAGTGCACTTAAAAAATACCAGCTTATGTCGAATGCCGCAAATGCAAAGCGCTCAGGTATAGGCTCGGCATTAAATTTATTTCTGAAAGAAAGAATAAATTTTTTTACCTGTTCAGAATCAAAATCTGTAAAATTATCAGAAATCAAATGCAGGTTCAGATTAACCATATGCTCACTCTCAAGTGAAAATTCTTTCCATTCTTCAAGCCCAAAACAGGTAATATTATAGTCTGCCCTGATATCGTTAAGTTTCCTCACCAGATCTATCACAAAAACTTTGTCGTTAGAAAGACCAATTACCAAATTTCCCTTGTTTTTATCAAGCTTGCGGGTAATTCCTGCAATACTGTCACGAAGATATATTACTTCCTGAACCGATTTGTTTTTCAATTCTTGCTTCAGAACACTCGCAAATTCTGAATTACTGTATGTAAACTGCCTGACAATGATAACATTATGCTCAGGAAGACTTTCATTAATGTAGCTGGCAACAAGCATTGCCTGAGCATCTTTTGACGGCTGAGCCTTTATAGCATAAGGATTGTTTTTCAGAAAATCACTTCTTAACGAAAGAGGATTTACAATGCTGATTTTATGTTCTCTGGCAAAACTTGCAACTCTTTCAAAACTTCCGGAATAAAGGGGTCCTATTATCAGGTCCATCTTTTTCAACTCCGGTTTTCTCATCACATCATCAAGACTTTTTGGTGTATTGTTAACGTCATACACATAAATCTCTGATCTAAAACCAAGTTTACTCAAACTATCTATAGCCAGTAATGAACCAAAATAAAACTGCATAAACTCAAACGACTTCTTTGATTCCGAACTCTGAGCATAAGATTCAGATTCAGAATCATAAAAATAATCATCATCGTAGGAATCAAGGAAGAAAGGAATCATCAAAGCTATATTATAAACCTTTTCATCAGGATGAAGAGAATTACAATCCATTAATTTGCTTCGTTCTAAAACCTCAATTTCAGATTTAACAGGCGCAGTAACTGGTTCTTCCTTCATTACTCTCCTTGTTGTAATAGTGTAAACAGGGATTTGAAGAACCTGATTTGCCTTAATACCTCCGGCAGCCTGAGGATTATATTTGAGTATGTGATCGCCGGGTACATTGTATTTTTTTGAAAGGCTATACAATGTTTCCCTACGATGAACACGATGATAAATATAGGTCACCGTGGTATCCTGAACCTCAGAATATTGAATTTTTGCCTTTGGTTCCTGATGTTTGATTTTTAATGTTTGGCCTGCTTTGAGACCGTTAACCAATTCCGGATTCAATGTTTCAAGCTCTGCAATGCTTATTCCAAATCTTTGAGAAATGGAATAAAGTGTTTCTCCCTGCTTAACAGTGTAATATTCAGGATTATCATCTGAATAGGATTTCTCAGCACCCTGCTCATTTACACGGGAAATTGTAATATTTCCAGTAGTTTCATTCGATACGGCTGTAGTTTTAGCTGATGTTTCAGTAACAGAAGCAGAAGTTTCTGTTAAAGGTATTACCAATACCTGACCAACCTTCACAGTTTCAATATCCTGATTTGCTTTTATCAAATCACCTACTGAAATATTGTAAAGCCTTGCTATTCCGTACAATGTTTCACCTTTAAGAACTGTATGACTGACTCCGGGACTTGGAGTGCCGAAACTTTCTGACTTCGGCTGATTTACTTTTATGGCTGCCTGACTGCTGAAAGGAATTCTGATAACATCTCCGGGTTTTATATCTCTCTTTAGCTCAGCATTTTCCCTTAGTATTTTTTCAGTAGTAATATTATAGGCTTCAGAAATCGTCTGAAGGGTTTGTCCCTGCTGTACATAGTGGATGTAATACTTATTATCCCCTATCTTTTCAATTACATCCGAGCGTTGTACAGGTGTTGAAACCTGAGCAGGTGCAATCCATGGTAAAAAAACAACCAAAAGGAGAAGAAGATTTTTTTTCACTTTATCTGAATTGTTTAACATGTATTCAATTAACGATGGTTTATTGAAAATAATACCCAAAAGTCTTAATCACAAAGATTTTATAATCTGTAACCATAACATACTTTCCAAAATCTCTTTTTATTTCTCAGCAAATATAAAATTTATTCCCATTCAATAGTAGCCGGTGGTTTTGAGCTAATATCATAAACCACACGGTTCACACCCTTAACTTCCTTTAATATTCTGTTTGATATTAATTCAAGCAAATCATAGGGCAGGTGAATCCATTGGGCAGTCATACCATCAACAGAGCCTACAGCCCTGAGAGCAACAACATAATCATAGGTACGCTCGCCTCCGGTACTTCCTACCGATCTTACTGGTAGCAAAATAGCGCCTGCCTGCCACACTTTTTCATACCAGTTTTGCTCTTTAAGGGTCTGAATAAAAATAAAATCAGCTTCCTGAACAATAGATACTTTTTCTGCTGTTACTTCTCCCAGGATCCTGATAGCCAATCCAGGTCCTGGAAAAGGATGACGATTAATCAATAAAGGACTGATTCCCAATTCATAGCCAACCTGTCTTACTTCATCTTTAAAAAGTGATTTCAGGGGTTCTATAATTTTGAGTTTCATAAAATCAGGAAGTCCCCCAACATTATGATGTGATTTCACAGATGCAGAACCGCCTTTTACAGGCATTGACTCAATAACATCGGGGTAAATAGTCCCCTGAGCAAGCCAGTGAGCATCAGGAATATTATGAGCTGCATCATCAAAAACCTCAATAAAAGTTTTTCCAACAGCCTTACGTTTTTGTTCCGGATCGCTGATCCCATGCAAAGCTTTAAGGAACTTTGCCGATGCATCCACTCCATTTACATTTAATCCAAGGTCTTTATAGGTATTCAATACGGTTGCAAATTCATTTTTACGTAATAATCCATTGTTTACAAAAACACAATTCAATTGTCTGCCTATCGCTTTATGCATCAAAACAGCAGTAACTGATGAATCAACCCCGCCTGAAAGACCCAGTAAAACATTATCAGACCCGATCGTATTCTTAATTTCTTTAATTGCCGACTCTATAAATGAAGCCGGAGTCCATAACGGTTCACATTTACATATATCAAATACGAAATTCTTCAATAAAACCGAATCTTCATCTTTAGCATAGTCATCAGTATGGAACAAAACACCGTAAATCCTTCTGCCTTTGATTTGAAAACCAACATTTTGCATATCATTGAAAGCAGCAATTATATCCATCAGTTTTTCTGAGATCATTATTTCATCACTAACCGACATTGTAACCTGCTGTCCGGATGATATTCCCTTCATTAATGGATTGTTTACGGCAATGAACGAAAGTTCAGTACTAACATATTCCTTTCTTACTGATGCGATCAATTCCCCACCCATTTTTTTTGCAATATATTGTGCGCCATAACCAACACCAAGCACCGGAATATCATGGTTCAAAAAACTAAATTCCGGATTGGGAGCATCAGGATCAAATACCGAATCCAGGCCTCCGGAAAAAATAATGCCTTTTGCTGACTCAAAATTAACAGGAATCTTGGTGCAAGGATGTATTTCACAATACACTTTCAGTTTGCGTATAGCGCGGGCAATCAGGCGGGTATACTGCGAACCAAAATCAATGATGAGAATTTTTTGTTCCATGATGTAATTTTATGGATTTGAAAAACTAACCGGTAAAACAGAATGCGAATTTAGAGATAAATATAAAAGTCTCAATCAAATATGTCTGTGAATCAAAAACAATAAATTAATACTCCGGCAAAATTATACGATTTGTACTTACAAAATAGTCCAAACTGCAATGTCCAAAGCTATGATCAGAAATTAATTTTTATTGTTTCGGAACAAAGTTGTTTAAAATCAGTTTAATAAATAAGCGTTATTAAGTTTTCTATTTTTGCATGACGGTATTCCGTTTGTAATTTTGGTTTTCAAATAGCTTCGACCAATGAAACAGCCTGTAAAACAGTACAATTGCACATTTATTACTATTTGAAAATGAAATCTGATACTAATATTTGCCATAATGGGATTGTAGTGGAATCAAATAATGAAAAGACTTTGGTAAAGATCCTTTCTCAGTCGGCATGTGCATCATGCTATGCCAAAGGTATGTGTAATCTCAGCGAGGTAGAAGAAAAAATAATTGAAGTAAGTAATAAGGGTAATAAGAAATTTAATGCCGGTGAGCAGGTTACTGTAATCATGAAGCAATCTCAGGGCAATAAGGCTTTGCTATTAAGTTATTTGATCCCTTTTGTGGTAGTTTTGCTAACTCTGTTTGTTGCAGGCTCTCTTTCTGATAGCGAAGCTGTTATGGGTTTATCCGCATTAATTGTACTAGCAGTTTATTACCTTATATTATACTCTTTCAGAAACCAAATAAAACAGTCTTTCGATTTTGAAATTGAGTAGGTTCTGATTTTACAGAAGTAATTCTTCAAAAAAATTTCAGAAACGATTAAAATGACTTTTTCGCAGTCTTCATCTTATGTCACCCATTTGTATAGGTAGAAGTTAACAATTCTTTTTATTAAAACCCACCACAATAAACTGCTATTATTCAAATGCTTAGTGCTTAAGCCCATTGTAATATTCAGATTTTTCAAATTCTTTTTCCAGATCTGATAATATTTCCATTGGGTTTGTAAGTGGCATACCGTTATTGTACAGCCCATAATCCAGAAGATGAGCCTTTTTCAATCTTGCAAAATGCGGCAGTTTTGTTCTGTTTGTGGTTTCAATATGATTTCCGTTTTTATCAACAATTATGACCTTTGGAAGGAAGACTCCTTTTCTGCCAATAAATTTATCCATGATTCTCTGAGCTTCTTCAAACTCCTCTCTGGTTGATCTTCCCAATGACTCGTATTTATAAATTGTTTTGCCATCCCATGTTGATATCATAGCATAACTTTCAGAAATTCTCTCATCAATATTGTTTCCATTATTTAAAGTATCATGTCCTGATGGCATTAATAGCACTTTTCCTCCACCGCCTTCAATATTTGCTGCATATCGCGGCATTGTTATGCCTGAGATCCAGCCCTGTAAATGCTTAATATATATTTCACCTATCTGAACAGGAACAATAAAATGAACAATACCTTTTTCCTTATGGCACTGCAGCAGATAGTATGGATGTATTCCAATCCAGAACATTCTGCGAAATGTTTCTGCTAAAGTCTTATAATTATCATTTACATGGTTCAGTAAAACAGTTTGATTTCTGACCGTAAATCCATGTTTAAGAATTTTCTTCACAGCATTTGCCAGATCCTGTGTTATTTCATGATAATGATTTACATGGGTCATAAAATAAACATACTTATCAAGGCCGGTAGAATATTTATTGGCTGAAACCCGTATTAATTCCAGTAATTCGTCTGTGATACGCATAGGAAGTACAACCGGAACACGTGTTGCAATTCGTATCACACGTAAATGATCTATCTTGCTTAATTCTTCTAGAACATACTTCAATCGTTCGTTGCTAATCATTAAAGCATCGCCACCTGTAACCAGTACTTCATTAATATTTTTATTGAAACCAATGTAAAACAAACCTTTGTCTATTTCATTGCGGTTTACTTCCACAGTTCCGTCAAGAGATTTTGTTCTTTGACAATGAACACAATATGAAGCACAACTTGTATTTTGAGCTACAAATAGCGCCACACGGTTTGGATAACGCTGATATGCTGCTCCGTAACTTCGTGAATTTTCACTCATTGAGCCTTCAACACCGGTATCAGGAAATAATAAATTGGCAGGAGTAGGCACACTCTGCCAGAAAACAGGATCGAGCCGGTTGGCGGCATTTTCACCATTCAGCATCCTGGGATGAAACGGATCAAAAGACATTAAAGAAGCGTAGTAAGGTGTAATCCTGAATGGTTCTTTTCCCTGGCTTTTCAATGTATCAATTGTTCTCCTGATCTCCTTTTTCTGATGATCATTTAATCTGATAACTTGTTCCAATTGCTCAACACTGCGGATCGTATTACGTAATTGCCAGTTTGGATCAGCCCATTGATCTTCAGTTACATTTTCCCATGCTTTGACAGTGTTAAATTTTCTTGGTTCATATAATACATTATTATCTTCAATCATGACGATTTAGTTTATTTATTAAAATCAACTATGCCGGCAGCAACCGTAGTATTGCCATAAAAGTTCCAAATAATCTCCACTTGATACTACACAACCGAGCAAAGCAGAAAGGCTTTAAACCAGACAACTCAATTTATAAAAAGATGGCAATAATTAAATAAAGCGGCGCTGCTTAGAGTTTGGAGAGTCTGATCGTAGTAAATCAATGCAAATATACGAATTTTTATCAAAAATTCATTTTTGAAAGCAGGAAAAATCGCTATAAACCAACAGAAGTCCCGATAATCAGGCAAGAAACGAGACTTGACAAATGTCTATATTCTTGCTATATTAGACAACTCTAAAAATAATTCCTTTCTGGTAATCAGGATGCATAATGGGATAAACAAACGAATAATAGCGTCAGTAATGAGTAGCCCACAGATTATTTAACTTTTGCCAGGCATCTGCTTATCATAGCAACTGCCTTGTCAACAGTTTCTTTTTTGGTTCTGAAAACCAAAATCGCAATTCTGATAACAAATTGTCCGTTTATGACTGAAGAACTTAGATAAACATCCCCATCAGCATGGATCTCTTTCATAAGCTGCTTATTTTTCTCATTTGAATCCGTTTCAAAAGGATACCAGAAATAGCTTACTGAAAGATCAGGTTCAGGACCTAGTTTGAATCCAAGTTCGCTAAGTTTATTCCTGAAATATTTCACCAGTAGGAGTTTTTCTTCAAGACAGGCTACGAAAGGTTCAACACCATGGATCTGCAAAGGCAGCCATACACGAAGACCTCTGAAATGTTTGGTTAGTTCAGGAGATACATTTGACGGGCTTTGTATCATTTCCTCCATATTGGCATCCTGCATATAATTTGCAAAGTAATGATTTGAATGGAGAACAGAGGCTTTGTCTTTTACAAGCACTGCCCCTACCCCATATGGCAGGAACATGCCTTTATGAGGGTCAACGATTATTGAATCTGCTCTTTCAATACCTTTGAATAAATCTTTTTTTGATGTCAGAATAAAAAACCCTCCATAAGCTGCATCAACATGAAACCAGAGTTTATTGGCTTCAGCTATGTCAGCAATCCTGTCCAGAGGATCAACAGCGCCGGTATCAGTAGTGCCTGCGGTTCCAACTACGAGAAAAGGATTTAATCCATCAGCAATATCCTTTTCAATATGCTCTGAAAGCATATCTGCTCTCATACGGTGGTGTTCATCCATTGGAACATAACGAATAATAATATCTTCCAGACCAATTATGCGTAACGCCTTAAGTGCCGAATGATGGATTTGTTCAGTAAGATATACAACGCTTTTGGAGATGAGTTCGTTTTTTATTTTGTGCTTGTCTCTGGCTGCTGTAAAAGCAATCAGCATTGAAATAGAACCTCCCGAAGTGAGATTGCCAACTGAAGTTTCAGGAAATGAAAATACCGATTTCAGCCAGTTGATAACCTGATTTTCAATTTCAGCAGCTCCGGGAGAAGCATAATATACACTTGCATAAGGATTTGTGGTGGCTGCGATAAAATCAGCGAGAGCAGATACAAACAAGCCCCCGGCAGGAATATAACCCAAATGTTTCCCTGAAGCAGCATTTATACCGGTTTCTACAACTTCCCTCCTGTACAGATCCAATAGTTCGGGCAATGTCCTCTTTTCATTGCTTATTTCTAGAGAATGTGCTTTTCTTTCATGAAAAACTCTTTTTTCATCCAGTCCTGAAAGAAAACCATTGATAAATTCAGTGGTATTTTCTATTAATTCCACTCTTTCTGTTTCCGGAACTTCTAATTTACTGCTTATCTGATTTAACTGTGTGAGTTTTGAAATAAGCTCTTCCTGATTCATAAAAGTTTTTTTAAGTCAAATATAGTTCAGTAGTTTATCTTCCTTATGATAAATGATTGATTCTTAATCCAGTGGCGATCTTGTGGTAATTGATATTCTGTTCCAGCCATTAATTGTAACCACAGTCATAATAACAGCGGCAAGTTCTTTTTCAGTAAGATGAGCTGCGGCTTCATCATAAATTTCATCGGGTACATGCCCATTGGTGATCATAGTCATAGCCTCGGTCAGAGCCAAAACCGCTCTTTCTTTCTCAGTATAAAGGTCGGTTTCGCGCCATGCATCCAATAGAAATAAACGCTGGGCTGTTTCACCAAGTTTCATAGCATCCCTTACGTGCATATTGATACAATAAGCACAGCCATTGATCTGAGATGCCCGTGTTTTTATCAATTCATAAAGTTTTTTGTCAAGACCGCTCTGAGCCAGATATTTTTCAAGCCCAATCATAGCTTCCATTGCATCAGGAGCTACTTCCGCTAAATTCATTCTGCGTTTCATTGTATTGATTTTTATTTTTGTTAATAAGAAGAAAAAACCTGAAGTTTCGTTGTTTTCTCCTGTGGCTCAATACAATTAAACAAACTAAATTCCAATATGTTTGAGCATGCTTAGTATGATTTATCTCTGCCTGTTTCATTCATACCTATGATGAGCGAAGTCATGCTGACAGATCCAAAAATGACCTCCGTATTGAAAAAGTTAATGTTTTCATTTTCTCTCTGTAAGGCAAGAATATATAATAAAGGCAAAAAATGCTCAGGGCTCGGAACGGACATTTTAAAAGCCTTACTGCCATGTTCGTAGTTGATCAGTGGCTTGTGGTTTCCTTCCGATATCAATTTACGTATTTCTGTGTCGGCTTCAACAGCCCAGTCAAAACCGGCTTCAGGCATCTTCCAGTCCAGGGTTCGAAGATTATGAACAATATTACCACTACCAATTATCAGGACACCCCTCTCACGAAGCGGGGCAAGCTGTTTTGCGAATTCATAATGATATTGGGGTGACTTTGTGTAATCAAGGCTTAACTGAACCAGTGGAATGTTTGCTTCAGGGTAGAAATGTTTCAATACACTCCATGCACCATGGTCAAAACCCCATGAAGCATCCATTTCAATTTTTGTTTTGAACGCCATTTGGGTGATCAAAGAAGCGAGCTCAGGATTTCCGGGAGCAGGATATTCCACTTCATACAACTCCTGAGGGAATCCACCAAAATCATGTATAGTACGGGGCTTTTCAGTAGCAGTAACAAAGGTTCCGCGGGTTTCCCAATGCGCTGAAATACAGATGATAGCTTCAGGCTCAGGCAGGATTCTTCCAATCTTGCGCCATTCATTGGAAAACTCATTGAGCTCAATAGAGTTCATAGGGCTGCCATGCCCAACAAAGATTGCGGGCATGATATTTTGCTTATCATGCCCTGAAAACAAACTATTAAATTCTCCCTTTATCATTAAATAATCACTGAAAAGTCACGGTTCTGCCAGGACTTTTTTAAACATCGTTTTGTTTAACTTGTCATGGGCACTTCCATTAATAGTAATCTTGCTCCTTCCGAAGCAGATTTTATGCTGACCGTACCGGTATTCCACAACCCCATGCCATCACGGGCATTAAGCTCAGTGCCGTCAACTACGAATTTACCTTCCAGCACGAAAGCATATACGCCGTTACCCTGTTTTTTAAGTGAATAATCTACAGAAATGTTTTCATCGAATTTCCCCATGTGAAACCAGGCATCCTGATATATCCACACTCCGTCATCGTCAGGGCTGGGAGAAAGGATTTGCTGCAATCTGTTGTGCATTTTGTTTTCATCCAATTTGATTTGGTCATAACGCGGAGTTACATTCCGGCGGTTAGGAAAAATCCAGATCTGAAGAAATTTTACAAGTCTGTCGTTATTCTTATTGTATTCGCTATGTGTAATTCCACTACCGGCACTCATTACCTGGATTTCTCCACTGCTGATCACTGAAACATTACCCATGCTGTCCTTATGTTCAAGATCGCCCTCAAGAGGTATGGAGATTATTTCCATATTATCATGAGGATGAGTGCCAAAGCCTTCACCGGCTTCAACATGATCATCGTTCAAGACCCTTAACAGTCCAAATCTTATCCTTTCGGGGTCATAATAACCAGCAAAGCTAAAGGTATGGCGGCTTATCAGCCATCCATGATCAGCATAGCCGCGACTGTCAGATTTATGCAGCACCCAGTTAGTCATATCATTAATTTTGGAAATATTAGTTTAGCGATAGGTAAACTGAGATTTAGCCTTGTTTTTGAAGTTCAATTTCGGCATAAATCTTTACATCCTCACCTACCAGTACACCACCAGCTTCAAGAGCAGCGTTCCAGTTTAAATCCCATTCTTTTCGGTTTATTTTTCCTTCAAGGGTAAAACCGGCTTTCAAAACACCCCAGGGGTCAGTTATTAATCCGCCAAATTCAACATTCAGCTTTACTTTCTGTGTTATTCCCTTAATAGTAAGGTCTCCGGTAAGTTTGAACTCATCATCAGAGGTTTTTTCCATTTTCTCTGACTTGAAAGTAATGGTTTTGAAATTTTCCACATCAAAGAAGTCCGGGCTTTTCAAATGAGCATCACGGTCTTTGTTACCGGTGTTTATTGTAGAAGGATCAATATTTACACTAACTTCAGCATTGCTAAAGTCCTCACCATTGCTAAGCACTTCGATATTAAAGCTTTCAAAAACTCCTTTTACACTTGATATCATAAGGTGTTTCACCTTGAAACTGATCTCGGAATGAGCGGGGTCAAATACCCATTTTGTTCTTGACATATTTCAAAAAATTTAAGTTAATAAATGATGGTGTAAAATTAACTGGATGCACCCTTACTGATGTTACACTTTCAGGAAGATGTGTGGTACTTTCAGGAAATCATTATGAAAGACTGCTCCCGGAATTCAGTAGGCGTAACTCCGGTTCTTTTCTTAAAAACCCTTGAAAAGTACGATTTTTCGTTATAACCCAGTTCAAAGCCTATTTCTGAAACCGATTTTTCAGTACTGAGTAATAAACGTCTTGCTTCTATAAGTTTACGTGTTTCAATAAGTTCTGTTGCTGTCTTTCCAAACGAAGCCTGAGTAATTAAATTGAGATTGCGTGCTGACATGTTTAGCTTATCAGCATAAAAATCAGCTCCTTCAGGGCGGTGGAAATTGTTTTCAAGGATTTTCAAAAAATTATTAAAAGTGATAAGACGTGGATTTGCAGCAATGCTTTCATCCATATATTCCTTTCGTACATCTTTCTCGAGTTTTGCCATAATAGCACTAAGAAGATGACGTAAAACCTGATAATCAGGGTCATCTTCAAGGCTTTCTCTTAAAATGATTTCGCAAAGAGATTCAAGGGTAGTACTGCAATAGTTATGGCTGAGCGGAAATAATATTTTCTCACTGAAACCGGAATAAAAATTGAATTTACTTTGGGGAATAAAATCACTCCTGTAACGTATTAGCCATCCCTGTGTTTCATCATCCGGTAGAAATGAATGCACCTTCCCCTGTGAAATATAAACGACAACCGGAGAGTCAAGTACCTCAGACTTAAAATCAACCGAATGTGTAGGATTTCCATGAGTTATTATCCATAATTCTTCATGATCATGACGATGAGACTCGCCTGGGTTTAAGCCCATCGGATCAGGAAAATCCTTATTCAATGGCGTTATACACAAAGGTTGGATCATCTGTTTATTGCTCTGAGATTTAAAGATTTGATGTTATAATAAGGAAGTAAAATAATTACGGTTCAGACAAGGTAATTCAAATCAATCTTCAAGATATCCGAACTTACCATTATTAAAATCCTCAAAAGCTTCCACTAATTCTTGTCTGGTGTTCATTACAAAAGGCCCGTAGGCAGCAATTGGTTCGTTTAAGGGTTCGCCACTTAAAACCAATACAACAGAATCTTCCAGAGCCTTAACATTGAACTGCTCACCGTTGTTCGCCATTAGAACGAAATTATCAGCCGGTGCAGTTTCAGTATCGTTAATCATTATTTTTCCCTCAATGACCAATAATGCTGTATTGTAATTTGCAGGAAATTGAAACTCAGTTTCTGTATTCTTTTTAAGTCTGGCATTAAATAAATGTATTGGAGAGAAAGTACGGGCATTTCCTTTCATTCCTTTATATTCTCCGGCAATAATTTCAATTTCACTACCGTCAAATTTATACCGGTTCATTGCTGAGTTCTCAATAGGCTGATATGTGGGTGCACTCATTTTATATTTAGCAGGCAGGTTTACCCATAGCTGCACCATTTGAAAATCACCACCTTTCTTACTCCATTCCTTTTCATGAAATTCCTTGTGCAGAATTCCGCTGGCAGCAGTCATCCACTGAACATCACCTTCGCCTATTATGCCCCCACCCCCACTGCTATCGTGATGTTCAACTTTTCCTTTATAGGCTATTGTAACGGTTTCGAACCCACGGTGAGGGTGAACGCCTACCCCTTTTGGTATGTCGCTTGCAGGAAAATTATAGGTTGGATTATAATCCATTAAAATAAAAGGACTCATTCGTTCCATAGTGATTCTGTGTGAACCCGGTATAAAGGTATGAACTCTGAATCCATCACCTACCCAATGGAAACTTCCCGGCGCAACAACTAATTCTACTGTTTTGGTTTTCATAATAATATATTTAGTACTATAACAGAATTGTGAATTAAAGGTTTTGTGTCCTGAATATGAAAAGATGTCAGTAATCTGTTATTAGCACACTATTGTATGATAAACAAAACTTTAGTGATATTTATAACTTCCTCATTATAAGGCTTCTACTAAATCCTATATATGGCTCGAAGAAACATCTATCTCATGGTAATAATTGCTTTTTGCTCTCGGTTTGAATTTCAAATCAGGCTGTTAATTACCGGTTAGAAGATTATAACATAATTTAGATTGTTTCTAATCTAATTCTGGAAACCACTGCTAATCAACAACTTCAAATAGCACACATTCATTAGATTTTTATTTATATCTTATTAAATACCTGCATTTCAATTACTTACACAATCATTTAGAACATGTATAAATAGACAAATAATATATTTATTGTTTCTACTTTTGTGGCATGTTTTCATTAAGTTACTTTTTAAACTATTGAAATTAAATCACTTATTATTTCGAATCACTATTCATACAGAAAGGAGCACACGTGGTTGCTAATGTTATGTTGGTGTCAATTATTTCGCTGAGTAGTATAGGGGCTGCCTCGGCGATCATACTTTATTTTATTGCACAGAAATTCAAAGTTATTGAAGACCCCCGTATTGATGAAGTTAATGTAATGTTGCCCGGAGCCAACTGTGGTGGCTGTGGTTTTGCCGGATGCCGCAATTTCGCTGAGGCTATTGTTAAGGCTACTGACCTCTCGGATCTGAATTGTCCGGTAGGCGGAAATGCAATGATGACTGAAATAGCCAATATGCTTGGCAAGGCTGCAGGAACAAAAGAACCCCAGGTTGCAGTGGTAAGGTGTAATGGTTCATGTGAGAATGCACCAAAAAAAGTACACTATGAAGGTGCTGTCTCATGTGCCTTTGCCCATGCGCTTTCATCGGGCGACAGCGGCTGTCCTAACGGCTGCCTTGGACTGGGCGATTGTGTTGCATCATGTAAATTCGATGCAATGTATTTGGACCCGGTAACCTGTCTGCCCGTTATCATAGAGGAAAACTGTGTGGCATGCAATGCCTGTGTTAAAGCCTGCCCTCGTAATATCATTGAATTAAGAAATGTGGGTAAGAAAAGCCGGAGGATATATGTAAGCTGCATGAATACCGAAAAAGGCGGAGTAGCAAGAAAAAATTGTTCAGTAGCTTGTATTGGTTGCTTTAAATGTGAAAAAGCATGTGCTTTCGATGCTATCACAATTAAAAACAACCTCGCCTATATTGATTACGAAAAGTGCAAGTTATGCCGCAAATGCGCTCCGGTATGCCCTACCAATGCCATTCATGAAATAAATTTCCCTCCCCGAAAGGAAAAAACTGAAAAAACTGCTGAAATAACTGAAACTGTATAAAACAAACTGCATAAAACAGAATGAAGACATTCCAAATGGGTGGGGTTCATCCCCCTGAAAACAAAATTTCCGAAAAAGCTGCCATAGAAGTCTTACCTCTGCCACAAAAGGCTTTTATCCCTCTTGGTCAGAACCTGGGCGCACCGGCAAAAGCTGTTGTTGATAAAGGAGCTTCAGTAAAGGTAGGACAATTGATTGCAAGTGGCGAAGCTTTTATATCGGCCAACGTGCATAGTTCCGTTTCAGGAAAAGTTGCACGTATTGACGATGTATTGGATCATAGCGGATACAGGAACAAAGCAATTGTAATTGATGTTGAAGGCGATGAATGGGAAGAAAGCATTGATCGTTCTCCTGCTGTAATTCGTGAATGTAATCTTAGTTCTGAAGAGATCATTCAGAAAATCAAGGAAATGGGTATTGTAGGCCTTGGAGGAGCTACTTTTCCTACTCATGTCAAACTTATGGTTCCCACGGGCAAAAAGGCTGAATGTCTGGTCATCAACGGAGTAGAGTGTGAACCGTATCTTACTTCTGACCACAGACTGATGCTTGAGAAAGGAGAAGAACTGATGATAGGGGTTAGCATTCTCATGAAAGCCCTGAAAGTTGAAAAAGCATTTATCGGCATTGAAAACAACAAATCTGATGCGATAGAGAATCTTAAACGCATAGCTGCTGATTATAAGGGTATTGAAGTACAACCTCTTAAGGTAAAATATCCGCAGGGTGGCGAAAAACAACTTATCAAAGCGCTTACAGGACGTGAAGTTCCATCGGGCAAACTACCCCTTGAGGTTGGATGTGTGGTACAGAATGTCGGAACTGCGTTTGCAGTTTATGAAGCGGTTCAGAAAAACAAACCACTTATTGAGCGTGTAGTAACCCTTACAGGAAAATCAGTAAAAAAACCTGCTAACTATCTTGTAAGAATAGGCACACCGGTTAATGACCTAATTGAAACTTCAGGAGGACTGCCCGAGAAAACCGGAAAGATTATCAGTGGTGGGCCTATGATGGGTAAAGCGCTTGTTTCAACTGAAGTGCCAGTGGTAAAAGGAACCAGCGGCATCCTTATCATGAACGAAAAAGAATCGCACCGACCTTTAATGTCAAACTGCATACGTTGCGCACGATGTATTGGTGTATGCCCCATGGGACTTGAGCCGGTATTACTGGCACAGCTAAGTGCTAACGAAAGATGGGAAGACGCAGAAAAAGAAAGGATCCTCGATTGCATTGAGTGTGGTTCATGCCATTTTACCTGTCCATCAGGACGTCCTTTACTGGATTACCTTAGGGTTGGAAAAAACAAAGTTGGTCAGTTAATCAGAACAAGAGCAAAAAAAATATAGAATGGATACATTGACTATTTCAGGCTCTCCGCATGTTTTCGGGGGGCAGTCGGTAAAAAAGATAATGTATGGGGTAGTCATTGCAATGATACCTGCCATGCTTGTATCTTTTTATTTTTTCGGATTCGGTGCTTTGCGGGTAATACTTGTATCAGTGGCGGGCTGCCTCATTTTTGAATATCTGATACAAAAATACATGATGAAACTCGAACCTACTATCAACGATGGTTCAGCAGTGGTAACGGGAATATTACTTGCGTTTAACCTGCCTTCAAATCTCCCCGTGTGGATTATTCTTGTCGGAGCTTTGGTTGCGATAGGTATTGGAAAAATGTCGTTTGGCGGACTTGGTAAAAACCCGTTTAATCCTGCATTGGTGGGGCGTGTGTTTCTTTTGATCTCGTTTCCGGTTCAAATGACCTCATGGCCGGTTCCAAAACCGGTTTTCAGCTCTGCCTTAACCGATGCTGTTACAGGTCCTACACCTCTCGGACTTATAAAAGATGGACTAAAACTAGGTAAAACCGTTCCAGAAATAATGAGTGACCCGGCTTTCCCTGATTATATTCAAACACTTATAGGCAATCATGGAGGGTCGCTTGGCGAAATGTCAGCAATAGCTTTGATACTTGGGGGTATTTACATGCTTATCCGTAAAATCATCACCTGGGAGATACCCGTGGCATATATAGGCTCTGTTGTAATATTTACGGGCATATTCTGGCTTATTGATCCTACCTATTATGCCGATCCTCTATTTCATCTTCTTACCGGTGGTATGATGCTTGGTGTGTTTTTTATGGCTACTGATATGGTAAGCTCGCCGATGAGCAGAACCGGGCAGTTGATATATGGTGCGGGATGTGGGATCCTGACTATCTTAATCAGAATATGGGGAGCCTATCCTGAAGGTGTGTCGTTTGCCATTCTTATTATGAACGCCTTTGTGCCTTTGCTCAATAAATATATCAAACCTAAAAGATTCGGGGAGGTTGTGAAACATGGCTAAAATGGAATCATCATTCAAAAACATGCTGCTTGTGTTGTTTATCATCACATTTGTTGCTGGTTTTGCCTTATCGGGGGTTTATAATATTACCAAAGAACCTATTGCAAAATCAAAACTGGCTAAGAAAATAGCAGCCCTTAACACAGTATTACCTGAATTCGATACTGTTATAAGTCTGGAAGCGGCATTACCTGAAGAAAAACCTGTAGAGCTCAGTATAGCAATAAAAAATCACGATACAGTCGGGTATGCAGTAGAAACATACACTTCTCTTGGTTTTGGCGGAAATATTCGTGCCATGGTTGGGTTCGAACCGGACGGAACCATCATAGATGTTGTGCATCTGGAACATTCAGAAACTCCGGGACTTGGCGATAAAATTGAAAAATCCAAATCATCATGGAGCGATCAGTTTAAAGGTAAAAATCCGGAAACATTTAAATTAATTGTGAAAAAAGACGGTGGTGATGTGGATGCAATCACAGCTGCAACCATAACCTCACGGGCTTACAGCGATGCAATAACGCGTGCTTACAAAATTGTGAAGGCACAGAAAGGAGAAAACAACGATGAGTAATTTGAAAAACTTTACAAAGGGGCTTGTAAAAGAAAACCCTGTTTTAGTCATGTTGCTTGGCTTATGCCCGACCCTTGGAGTCAGTTCATCGGCTGTTAACGGTGTGGGTATGGGATTGGCAACAACTTTTGTGCTTGTAATGTCGAACCTGGTCATAAGCCTTATTAAAAACCTTATCCCTGACAAGGTTCGCATCCCTGCGTTTATTGTTGTAATCGCTTCATTTGTAACAATTGTAGAGTTTATCCTCGAAGGGTTTGTACCTGCACTTTACGAAAGCCTTGGTATTTTTATTCCGCTTATAGTTGTGAACTGTATTGTATTGGGTCGCGCAGAAGCATTCGCATCAAAAAACACAGTTTTCTCTTCTGCAATTGACGGTCTGGGCATGGGGCTGGGGTTCACACTTGCATTGACAGTTTTGGGCAGTATTCGTGAAATACTTGGTGCAGGGAAGATCTTCGGACTAAATCTGGGATTTTATCCTCTCGATGCTGAAGGTAATCCTATTGTTATTCTGGTATTTGTGCTGGCACCGGGTGCATTTATTGCACTTGGCTATCTTGTGGCTCTTAATATGAAGTTAAAGGACAGATTATCTAAAAAATAAAATAAGGCATTATGGAATATATTTTAATAATCATAGCGGCTGTATTTGTTAACAATATTGTTCTTGCTCAGTTTCTGGGCATCTGCCCTACCCTTGGGGTTTCGGGCAAAATATCAACAGCCGGGGGCATGGGTGGTGCCGTACTTTTTGTTATGACCCTCGCCACAATAGTTACCTACCTGATATTCAACTATATATTAGTTCCGTTTGGAATTGATTATCTTCAAACCATAACATATATTCTTGTAATTTCAGCATTGGTTCAGATGGTTGAGCTGATACTTAAAAAAGTCAGTCCCCCGCTTTATCAGGCTTTGGGTATTTTTCTTCCTCTTATCACCACCAATTGTACAATTTTGGGTGTGGCTATTTTAACCGTTCAAAAAGAATATGACCTTATTCACGGAGTAGTTTTTGCTATTGCAAATGCTTTGGGTTTCGCACTGGCTTTGATCATTTTTGCCGGCATCCGTGAACATCTTGACCTGATGGGAGTACCCAAATCCTTACGCGGCGCACCTATTGCATTGCTTGTTGCAGGAATTCTGGCTCTGGCATTTATGGGTTTTGCCGGAATGGTAAAAGTGTAAAGAACAATTTTTGCAAATTAACATTGTAGTCAGAACAGAAACGGATTTTGGAAGGTTTGCCACACATAATACGTTAGCTTAAGGCTTTAATGAAATTTTAAAATCAGTGTTATGAACCAGGAAGTATCCAACATAAAAAAGCTGGAAGTAGCTTGTTTTAACCTCCAATCAGCATTGAATGCAATAGCTGCCGGAGCCGGTCGTATTGAATTTTGCTCCGATTATAAATCCGGTGGTTTATCACCTGACCCCGAAGAATTCACAATTCTTAAAGAAATGTCATCTGTTCCTGTTTATGTTATGATAAGACCCAGAGGAGGCGATTTTGTTTATTCTTCCGCTGAAATTAAAGAGATGCAGGAATTGATAAAAACATTTACTGATTGCCGCGCTGATGGTTTTGTGTTCGGGGTGCTGACTCAGGATGGTAAGGTTGATATTGAAGCCAATTCAAAGCTTATTATTGAAGCAGGCAAACTACCATGTACTTTTCACCGTGCTTTTGATGATACTACTGAGCCTTTTGATGCGCTTCAGGATATTATTCAGATGGGCTTCAGAAATATACTTTCTTCCGGAAGACAAAAAACTGCCCTGCTGGGAGCTGACTTTCTGAGTGAATTGAAGAAACGGGCAAAAAACAAAATTTCATTTATTGCCGGAGGAGGAGTACGTTCAGAAAATATCGATATGCTGGTTCAAAAGTTTGATACCGATTTTTATCATACATCGGCAATAACCGGAAATAAAATAATTGCCGATATGGATGAAATTAAAAAGATACTTGCCATAATAAACCCATAAATTTCTTTTAAAGGTTTTTAAGTGTTTAGGATATAACCTTATCTTTTTTTTATAACTGGCTACCAGCCTGAACTTTCTAAAATCTCCAACAAAGCATTTATCGAATACTGACATTCCTTTCCTGGCATGGATTTTCCTAAATCCAGCATCCTTATAGCTATTATTCCAATTGTAAAAATGTAATAGACTAATGGCATTGACGATTGTGCAAATCGTATTATTTACATTCTGAGGCACTATTATTCTGATTAAAAGATAAAAAAATTCTGTTTAGGTATAACATAATGTAGCATATCATTATGTCAATATGACTTATATTTATTCAGTATTATAATATCTGATTGCAAAAGAATTATTTTATTTTTTATTGATCATATGAATGCGCACTGTCTCTAGTGGTTAATAGCATATTAAGGAGAAATAATATAATCAATAAAGTACAACAAGTCAAGAAAATTAAAAAAATATCTTAGGTATTGACTATTTTGTTAATATTTACTAATTTAGCAGATTAATTCATGATTTTAAAAATCATAAAACAATGATAGCTATAATTTTTCTTTTTGATCATGAGCCGCCATAACCACCTCATTCTTTTGTTATTGACAATCAAATAACCATATATAATTCCTGAAGTTTTATTTTAATCATTTAACAATAAATTAAGTTTATGAAAAAGTTAATTATTCTTTTAATGGCATTGGCATTTATAATGCCTGATTTATTGGGAGAACCCGTAACGATTACATTGGGTAGTGCCACTACATCTAATCTTTATTATCAGTATCCAACTCCTTATGGCACATACCTTAGCAATCATCGTGTTCAGTACCTTGTACTTTCTAATGAACTTGCAACTCTGGGCCTGGCACCTGGCAATATTACCGCTATTGGTTTTAATGTTGCCAATGTTAATAATTGCCTTGCTATGCCAAATTACACCATGAAGATAAAATTCACTGATGCAAATGAATTAACGACTACCTTCGATAATGGACCTGATTATATCATAGTATGGCAAAACACTTCATTTTTGCCGCAAAACGGATGGAACACTCATACTTTCACCACTCCTGTGTATTGGAATGGAACATCAAATCTGTTAATTGATGTTTGTTTTGATCGGATATTTGGTTATTCACAAAATGCTTCAGTTTATTACACAGAAACTGCCACAAATCTAGCCAATTATTATATTCATTTTACTAACACTGCTTGCGGCACAAATGCTCCAGCTACTATTTCAAAAAATCGCGCTAACATGCAGATCACCGGTGAACTGGCTAGTTGTAGACCACCTTCAGAACTAACTATTACTGACGTTACAGATCATACTGTGCAAATTGACTGGGAACCGGCTGGTAGCGAGAATTCATGGAATTTAGCATATGGAGTGAAAGGGTTCAATCCTAGGGACGAGGGCGAAGTATTTTGTAATGTTACATATCCTTTTCCTCTTGAAGAACTTATAGCAAACATAGAATATGATATTTATATTCAATCTGTTTGCAATAGTGAATCAAAAGAGCTTAGTTTATGGGCAGGGCCTTTTACATTCAGAACATTATGTGAAGCATTTTCTTTACCATTTAATGAAGATTTTACAGAGGTAACTTATGGTTCACTACCTGATTGCTGGTCAGTTATAGGTGAGGGACTAGACAACTGGTGGGTTCAGGATAGTGATGAAGCCGGAGGTATAGTACCTGAAATGCAATTTAACGGTTGGCCTGAAATTGACGGAACTTCAAGGTTGATAACTCCATCAATAGCTACTGGTGGTGCCGGTAAGTTTATGATATCATTCAGACAATATTTATATGACGAAAATGAATTTAGCGGTGAATATATTGCAGTTGAATACTCAATTGATGATGGAAATAATTGGGAAGAGATCTGGCATTACGATTGTGATGCAAGCATGGCACCAACATTAACTGAATTTATTTTTGAAATACCGGCTAAGTCTGACGAGTTATTAATTGCATTTAAGTTTAATGGTAATTCCAATAATATTTACTATTGGTGTATTGACAATATTGTAATTGAAGTAGCTCCTACCTGCATAAGACCTACTGCGCTTACTGCTTCAGATATCAATCATTCCAGTGCAAAAATTAGCTGGACACCATTAAGTGGAGAAACTGCCTGGAATTTGAAATACGGTCCCCTAGGATTTGATCCTGATACACAAGGGAACTCTGTTGATGTATTTGTAACACATAGTTGTTCTATCTCAGGATTAGATTCCAATACACCTTATGATGTATATGTGCGCGCTGTCTGTGATGAAGAAGATGTAAGTGCATGGTCAGTAAAGAAAACATTTAGAACACTTTGTGATCCGGTTAATTTACCATATACTGAAAACTTTGATAATGTTATGGCACCTGATATTCCTGATTGTATGACGGTGACAGATAAATATGGATTTGGTATTTGGGCTACATGGCATACTATTGAATGGCTAAGTAGATCTGAACCAAATTGTATGGCAATGTCTCATGAATTTTCTGTGCCCCTGGATGAATGGTTCTTTTCTCCCGGATTAAATCTTACCGGTGGTAATACATACATAGTTGAATTTTATTATTTTCTTATTTATGAAATTTATATTCCTGAAATATTTGAGGTTAAATGGGGAACTGCTCCAAATGCTGTTGGAATGACAAGCGAAAGGATATGGTACGATGAAGACTTTATGGATGAAGATTTTGTTTTGGCAACTGCTGTATTTACTCCTGAAGAAGATGGAGTATATTTTGTAGGTTGGCACGCATCCAGCGATATAAATTATGGGTTATCAATTTATGTTGATGACATATTTATTGATCTTGCTCCAACTTGTCCCAAACCTATTGCCCTTACCGTTTCAAATATCACTGCAAACAGTGCAGAAATTGACTGGACAAAGGGTGGTAATGAAGCAATGTGGAACTTGAAATATTATAAGGTCGGATTAGGTGATACAGTTCTAATTAACAATATAGAAAAGCCTTTTACGTGTTCAGATCTTACTCCAAATACCAATTATGCATTTATGATACAAGCTGATTGTGGCGATGGCGACGTAAGTATGTGGTCAGTAATGAAGACTTTTGTAACACTTTGTGAAGCCATTTCTGATCTGCCATGGACTGAAAGTTTTGAAAATGTTACTATTTCTGACTTACCTGTTTGTTGGCTCAATGAAGGTGGTATGTGGCATACCGCCAACAATGATGACTCACCATATGATGCTAATGCCAGAACCGGAGAACAATTTTTACGTGAATATTTTTTGGCAACAAATTCATATATTTGGACACCTGGTTTTGCTGTTCAGGCTGGGAAAACTTACGAGTTTTCATTCTGGTGGGCTGGCGATGGATATTCAAACTGGACAGGTGATGTGTTTTTTAATCATTTCCAGACTTCAGAAAATGCAACGCATATTGCAAATTTTGTTCAATCCGGCACTTATACAACAAAAATATACGCACAATTTTTATATAGTTTCGTACCTGAATCTGATGATATCTATTATTTTGCAATAAAGATTAGTTCATCATGGCCAGCTAAGCTTATATCTTTTGATGACTTTGAATTCAAAGCAATACAAACCGGTCCGGTTCCAACCTTGCATATTAGTGGTCCTCAGCTATCAGGTTGTAAAGATGCACTCGAACTAATTACAATAACAAATGCTCAGGTAGAAGAAGGCATTGATGTTGAGTACAGAGCCGGAGAAACTATAAATGCTACAGGTTTTACAGTTGAAGCCAATGCTATGGCATACTTGTATGCAGGTGAGAATATTGTTCTTGGCCAGGGTGTTCATGTAGCTCAGGGTGCTGATTTCCTCGCCACTATCATGGATCCTGTTACATATTGCCAACAGGCTGCTACTATGGTTACAGCTAAATCTGAAGAAATTGCACCTGCTGTTATTACTCCGGCAGAGAAAGATGCAATGTTCACCATATTCCCGAATCCTACTACCGGACGCTTTACATTGATGATGAAAGAAGCTGATGATACTTCGGTAATCAATGTTGAGATATTTGGTTTGATGGGTGAAAGAGTACTGCAAACTCAACTCTTCGGCCAGAACTGGTATGAGTTTGACCTGTCAGGCAGTCCTAAGGGAGTGTATATTGTACGCTTACTAAGCGGCAAACAGACAAGTATTAAAAAACTGATCAAACAATAGCCCTTAGTCAGTCAATACTGACTAAACAAAGACCCCGCTTCAGGTTAAAGAACATCCGGCGGGGTTTTTAATAAGGCGCTTCGGGAGCTCAACACCTAGGGCTCATAGCCCCGTAGGGGCGCAGACTCTTATTGGATGATATGTTTATAACACCTGTGATACTATTTGCCACTCATAAATCCCAAAAGGGTGGTATATTCATAAAAAATTTAGCCAATTTCATGCACAAATTCCATAGTGTCGTAGACACTTACGGGATTTAATAAAAAATGAAGAATGAATAGAAACAGGCTCCAGTCCGTTTACAAGATGCAACTACCTCAAATCATAGGCTTTAGTCCAAATATGTTGACTATTGATAATCTAAATTTGTAACTATTTTGGCTAAAGTCCATATGTTGTATATCCTCTTTTTTACCACCAGTTAAAGCCGGTGGTAACTCAATATCACATTATCATGAATTGGAACGGGACTAAACAATCCCGTAGGAACCCTTACGGGGTGCAATGACTATCATTTCGGTAGTACTCTTTGGTATTAGTGAACCCCGAAGGGGTGAAATGTTTATAGGAAATATAAGAAATCCCATCAACAAACCCTGAAGGGGTTTAAAAAAAATAAAGAATGAATTGGAATAGGCTTCAGCACATTTATAAGATGTAACTACCTCAACGCATGGGCTTTAGCACAAATATATTGACTATTGATATTCTACATTTTTAACTGTTTTGGCTAAAGTCAATATGTTGTAAATCATCTTTTTACCACCGGCTAAAGCCGGTGGCAATTCAATATCATATTGTAATTAAATGAAACAGAATTACGCCATCCTGTAAAGAGCTTTGACCCTACGGGATGTAATGTTTATTATATTAATTGGAGAGATATGAGCTGGTCTAATAAAACTGGACAGAAATTTAGTAATTTTAAATTTTTTGTACCATGAAAAGAACAAGAAGAACATTTAGTGCTGAATTCAAGGCCAAAGTTGCTATTGAAGCAATCAAAGAAGTA
>JBASHR010000040.1:0-1751 GCA_049654165.1 Bacteroidales bacterium | reverse complement strand
ACACTGCACTAACATCATTGTATTTTTGAAACTTCATGCCCGAAGCTTCAGATATAACCACCCTTGCCTTGCCGTCTTCTCGCGTGATTGTTACATCAGCACTCTTGATTACTACCTTGCCATCCTCATTAACTTCAAACGTACCTTCGCCAATATTGATGCTCCCGCCCTCAAACATTGATGCAATAATTTTACCGGTAAATTTGTATAGCTCGTCTTCAATGTCAAAGTAAAGCTTCTTCTCACCATTTGCAAGGAATTCCATCCTATCACTGTTCAAGACAACTTCTGAAGCTCCATCTTCTCGTTTGATTTTCAACCCGAATTCCCTCGAGGTTCTAACCCCGTAATAGTTCTTACCTTCCCTCAAGGTTGTCTTCTGTAGATTCTCAACCTTTTGCGTTAATGTGCCTTTGTGCTTGAATTCGCTTTGTTGTTGACTTGACGCCGGGGCTTTTGTATCTGCACGAAGCCCACCTTTGAATGTCATTTTGTTTTGCATGATGTAGCTTTGCAGATATTCACCTTTTTGGTCTTCGATGATAATCTGGTCTCCCGGTTCAAGATAAGGGTAACATCTCCACTGCATACTATACGGCACATATTCAAGACCATACAACTCTTGGTATAGGTCGTTCATAATCTCATTAGTCATAAACGGATTAGATATCTTGAGTGTACTGTGTTCATCACCTTCGCCCCGTTGAAACGTAACATCATCACCGTTGAAGTTGTATGTTGATACTATCCTTGTTATGACCTTATTTTGGTTTTGCCTTTGCAGCTTGATATAATCCTTGTTCGTGATAACGGGTATCGAAAATTGGAAATGAATAAAGGGATATCCGTCATTTCGTCTATCCCTTATCACCCACAAATAGTAAGGTACAGGCTCTTCAAACAGATTAGCCCTGTCAAACTTCTGCGGCCCGCCAAGGTCGGCAAGGTAAGGATAACCATCGTTCGCATTTGAATCAATTAACCAATCTACCATAGCAATCCCCCTTATATTGCCCAACCCAAATCAATATAGGTCTGCGGGTCTTTCATTTCTGCCGTTGTCTTGCCTATTCCGCCTGCGGATGTTTCTTGCTCTGACGTTTCAATGTCCCATACAGAGTTCGTTACTTTTGCAGGATTAGACGCGGCACCTACCAGACCCCCAACATTACTGCCCGAACCTTCAACCTTGCCCGTAGAATAGCACATATTAACCTTCCTGTTGACGTTATACAAACGCCCAACAAGCCCTCCTACATAGTTTTTCCCTTTCACATTGCCACGAGCCCAACACTTTAGAATAATTGCTCCGTTTCGCGTCTTACCTACAAGCCCTCCTACATAGTTACCATTCGTATTTACGTCCATTAAGGAATAGCAATATGAACACTCTTTGCCTTCCCCTAATTCGCCTATCACCCCACCTATTCGATCTGGCGTTGATGGCCCTGAATATGATATTTCAATTTTCCCTTTAGCGTAAGAATTTTTAATAGATGTCTTTGCTTTTCCAACAATACCTCCGGTATAACTTGAATTCCCTCCGTAAATAGCTCCTTCGAAAGAGCATTTGTTTATTGCGCTAAAATTGCTGCAACACTCCCCTATAATCCCACCTATACGGGATATACTTTGAACAGATTCGTTTATTATTCCTTTAACATGACAATTATATATACTGTCCTCTCCCATGTTTTCTGCATACGCAATTAGTCCACCCATACCTCCGGCCGAAGAAGACACAACCAACA
>JBASHR010000039.1:0-234599 GCA_049654165.1 Bacteroidales bacterium | reverse complement strand
ACGTTCCATAGGGAGTTGGATGTCCGGTTGTTGTATTAACAGTAGTTCCGCTGCCCAAAGTAACCGTTCCGGTTTCTCCCAGCAAATCAGGCATTATAAAAGCTAATGCCATTAACAAAGTAATTAATTTTTTCATAACTCTAATTTTTGTTAAACATTTTAAAAAAATAATTTGGGTATTATATATAAGGAAATTGGCTTAAGCAAAATGTCTAAATGTTTAAGGAGGTTCTAAATAATATATAACAAATGTCTTTCTCATAATCTTAAGAATTAATGATTTGGGGAAAAAAGAATAACATTGTGGCAGTTCTTTTCAGAATTTCGGTATACATGCTTATGAACATTTCAATCATGATAAAGAAAGACAAAGTTAATAATAAATCATTTAATTTGTTACAAAAAAAATGATTTTTTCATAATATTACCTAAATAGCTAATTATCAACTATTTAAAGATCATATTTTAAATTAACAGGCAAACAATTTTTATATTTATACTTTACCAATGTGCTCAGTGATTATCACACAAATACTTAAAGAACAAAGGCAAGTTTAGAATAATTAGTACTTTTGCCGTCAAATTAACTCATTGACTTAAAGCTAAAACACTCTCTGCACACAACTTTTTTACTTATTCTCAAAAAATTTAAAAACTATGAAAAAACCGTTCCTTTTCAGGACTACAGCATTTGTCATGCTTGCAATTGTCATGTTTGTCCTTATCAAATCAGGTCAAACACAAACCACTAACGAAAATTACAGAGTAGTTCGCGGCGAACGACCTCCTATTGATTTACAAAGCGTTTCATCTGATGCTTACGAAGATGGTATTGTACTTCTGAAATTCAAACCTGAATATGCTGAACAGCTTGAACAACAGCCTGCTACCAGACTAAGTAATGGACTCGTTCGTTTTAATATTGAACCCGTTGACAGATTAAATGATTTGTTCAGGGCTCAAAATGTAAAACAGGAATTCTTAAGTAACGCATTTAATAACACTTTCACACAAAAGCACAAAGCATGGGGTTTTCATCTTTGGTACAGGCTTACTTTTGAATCGGGTGCTGATATTAAAACCATAGTTGCCTCATACCAATCGCTTGACGAAATAGAGTATGCAGCACCGGAATTTAAGAAAGTGCTTTATACAGGTGTAGCTCAAAGAGTTATGGCAGAACCTGCTTCAAATCCCGGAAACTCATCAACCGACTGGACTACCAACGACCCACGGCTTAATGAACAATGGCATTATAACAATACGGGGCAAACAGGCGGAACACCGGGTTCAGACATAAAATTATTTCAGGCATGGGATATTGAAAAAGGTAGCAGCGATCTGATAGTTGCAGTAATTGATGAGGGGATTCAATACAATCATCCCGATCTGGCCGGCAATATGTGGTCAGGAATAGGATATAATTTTGTTTCAGGAAACAGTAATATCAGTCCGGGCGATCATGGAACACACGTTGGAGGAACTATTTCTGCAGTAAACAACAACAATCTTGGTGTTGCAGGGATTGCCGGAGGTACAGGCAATAACGACGGAGTTAGGCTCATGTCATGTCAGGTTTTCTCCGGAATGACCAATGGTGGTTTCCATCTTGCCCCCATCTGGGCAGCCGACAATGGTGCTGCAATATCACAGAACAGTTGGGGCTATAACAGCGCCGGTGTTTACGACCAGAACGTTCTTGATGCCATTGACTATTTTAACGTGAACGGAGGAGGTGATGCGCTTATTGACGGAGGAATAACAATTTTTGCTGCCGGTAACGATAATGCCACCGGTGCGTGGTATCCCGGATATTATTCCGGTACTTTTGCTGTAGCATCTACCAACCATAGCGATGTGCGTTCGTATTATTCAAATTATGGAACCTGGGTTGATATTTCAGCACCGGGCGGTGAAACAAATACTGTATCTAGCAGAGGTGTGCTGAGTACATTGAATAACAGCACTTATGGATTTTTTCAGGGAACTTCAATGGCATGCCCTCACGTATCAGGCGTGGCAGCTCTGGTAGTTTCTCATGTTTACGGACTGCTTACTCCTGAAGATCTTGCTGAGATCCTGATGAACTCAACAGACGATCATTATGCAGTTAATCCAAACTATATTGGTCAGCTCGGCAGCGGCAGGCTTAATGCATATCAGGCATTAGTGGATGCTCAAAACTATCTTACCGGAATTATGAACCCATCAAATATTTCTGCTACTTCACTGAGCTCAAGTGAAATTTCGGTTTCATGGAATAAAAATCCTGACGGAAATAATGTTATGCTTGCATGGTCAACTGATAATGTTTTCGGAATACCTGATTCAGGAATGGTTTATCAGCCGGGGAATACACTTCCCGGAGGCGGAACTATCCTCTATAAAGGAGGGAATACCGAGTTCCTGCATTTAGGTTTGGAACCTGCAACACAATATTTTTATCGGTTATGGTCATACAATGATCAGAACCAGTATTCAAGCGGACGTTCAACATCGGCATTTACCGGATGTGAAGTTTTCCAGCTTCCTTTTGAAGAAGGCTTTGAACAATCATCTGCCATACCGGTATGCTGGTCGCAGGAATATGTATCTGCTTCAACTGACTGGGCAATTGGTGCCGGCAACGGTGGAAGCAATCCTGGCAATGCTTATCAGGGTACGAAAAACGCTTATTTTAAGGTTAGCGGATTTACCGGCGGAGGCAACACCACAAGGCTGGTTTCACCGGAACTTAATCTGGCTGGCTATCAATCAACAGAACTTAAATTCCATTATACCAATCAGCTTCGAACCTTTTTTATTTTCAACTATCAGGATGAGCTCAGGGTAAAGTATAAAACATCAGCTAACGGCACATGGCAAACATTGGCTACATATAATTCAAATGTTGCAAACTGGACACAGGTCACTCTTACGTTGCCCGAAGCAAGTCCCACATACTATATTGCTTTTGAAGCAGTTTCAAACCTCGGACATGGAGTTTGCATTGATAATATTACCGTTACAGGAACCGGCGCTACAATGCCAGTGGTAAGTACGGCAGAAGTTACAGGGATTACCTCCACATCTGCGGTTTCAGGCGGCAATGTTACCTGGGATGGAGGTTCTGAAGTCAGTCAGCGTGGTGTTTGCTGGAGTACAAACACTAATCCGACTATCAGCGATAATCATACTACAGATGGCAGCGGTGAAGGAAGTTTTGTAAGTCAGATCCAGGGTCTGAATCCAAATACGCAATATTATTTAAGAGCCTATGCAATTAATGACATGGGTACAGCCTACGGAAATCAGATATCTTTCACTACCCTGTCCGATTTGCTTTTGGGTGATGCTAATTGCGATGGAATAGTCAACGTGATTGATGTAATTACTCTTGTAAATCATATTCTTGGAAACAACCCGCAGCCATTCTGTTTCGAGAATGCCGATGTAAATGCTGACGGGATCATAAATGTAATTGACGCAATAGGAGTAGTTAATATTATTCTAAACAAAAACTAAACCTTACAGTTTCAAGGCTTAAGATAGGACGCTTAACCTCCTGTATTAGAGCATCTTATCAATCTTTAAGATGAAATTATACGGTTTGTATTACCTGATGCGTATATAAGCCTCGAGTTCATATTCTCCAATTAAAATTGCAGGATGACTTCCACCCTGTGCTCCTGCGTTATAATTGTAATTAAGAGAAATGACTTTAAATTCGGGGGAAACTATTATATAATCACATCGTTTTGAATAAGTGTTTCTTACTTTATGTGATAAAATTAAAGGCGAATATTCAATTTCATCTGTTGATTCCTTCCTTTCTTTTATTATGAAATAATCTGATATTTTATTCATTAACCATACTCTATATGACTCTCTTTTATTGTGAATTCTTTTTGGATTTAATATAAGTTCTGCATATTTACCTTTATAACCACCTTGATTAAAATAAACATTTCTATTTATATCAATATGGTCTATTTTTGGTTCGTTTAAATCACAACATAAAACAGTAGGATTTCCTTTTCTTGAATTTAGATAATCTGCAATAGCTGCAAAATTTGCAGACTTAGCTTTTTTATATTCTATTCCTGTTAAAGAGTGAAAGGAAATGGCTTGAAAGTCCCTTTCTTTGTGAATAATTTCAGCAACCAAAGCGTGTTCAGAAAAAAAGAGAGCGATTGATTAAGAGTGAATTATGAAATTTGAAGCTTTCAGAAATTATTAATAAACATCCAAGTTTTCGATTATGACCTTCCATTTTTTCTGGCTCCCTGAGATTTTAAGAATAAATATGATTGGTGAATTCAGGAATTTTTAAAATATATGAATAAAATTTTTTACTACTTCTTGTAAGCATAAAATACAAGTTGTAGAATTGGTTATTTCGAAATATGATAGACCTGAGAGCCTCTATTTTTTTCATAGGTTCTCCCATGCAAGACAAATTCTAGTTTATTATTGTTATCATCTATAGTAAATCTATTCTATTCGTTGCTGGCAACTTTCTTTTAGTCCGATAAACCTCCTGGCTTATGCAACATATATTTGATTATAAATACGAGGTTTTAGAAGGCTTATATGTTTTTTCAAAAATACAAGTTTTTTTATAATTCATAAAAGGGCTTTTAATTTTTTATACTTTTACACGACATTATAAAAAAAGCTGAACACCCTGCTTATTAGCTCTATGCACATTTAGGTTCTGGAAAAATTAGTATTAACAACTATTAGTCAACATTGCAGCTTATTATTAAAATTACTGTCAAAAATCATTTTTTATGAAGAACTTACTCTCAGTACAATTCCACAGGATAATCATCCTGATGATGCTGGCTATTACCTTTTCCTGTGCGAAAAACAAAGACCTGCAGCAAAATATAAAAGGAAACTGGCTGAATGCGAATGATTCCATTGAATGGGTATTGAGTTTTCAGCCCGGGTTCGCCGTATTTAACAATGAATTCTATGAATATCAAAAGATTTTAGGCACAAATGAAAAAGTTAAGATCGTGCTGAAGAATCAAAAACGGACACATAAATTTAACATAGAAATCATTGACGACAATACTATTTCCGTGAATTCACCGGGCGAAAAAGGATGGAAGCTTACTAAAGTGAAAGCCGTTGACCCCAATTTCCGGAACTACGATCAAAATGGCTTCGGCAATATTCAGATGGTGGATGACACGGCTGTAATCATTGGTTTTATTGAGGATTACGATCCTGAACTTTATATCGGGAGCGGCTATGTTGAGCTTTATCATGCATTAAATGGTTATGAAGACGTGTTTGCAAAATCAACTTTTAATATAGATCCGGCCGGAAAATTCGAGGTTGGTTTCAGAGCTTTTAATCCCCAAATGGTTTATTTAACGATTGATGGCAGTACCAGAACTCAGGTGTTGATCTCACCCGGCGATACGATCATCGTAGCATTTAACAAACTGTTGAAAACGGTTACCGAAGACAGCCGCATGTGGGATTCTGTTTCTGACTGGCAAATCAATCACTATATGGGAAGCAATGCAATGCCTTCAGAAGAAATTACTTTACTAAATCGCAAATACCTGAAGTTTATCAACCCCAATCCGGCTATCGTAAATGACAATATGAACGAAATGCCTCAACTTGAATATCTTACATGGAGAAAAGAGTTCCACAGACAGGAAAAGCTAAAAATTGATTCTCTTCTTATCAGGCACCAATGCAGCAAAAAAGCGCAGGAATACTATCATAAATTTCTGGAAAACGAGCTACTCGAGGATTTGTACAATTATCAGATAAACGGAATGCGGTTCCAAAATCTTGGACCGGAATATACTGACCGGATTGAGGAACCGGATGAACCTTCACTTGCAAGTATAGTAAGCACTTCCTATATGTTTTACATTAACTATTTGAGCATGTATCATTCTATGAATCCATTGGGATTAGCATCTGAAGGATACAAAAAATATTATTTGAATTACCTTTTATCAATCGCCGAAACCGACGGGGATCAACAATTAATTAAAAAGCTGATAGAAAAACAGGCTCCAAAAGCAGAAGATTTTGATTATAAAACACATGCAACAAACACCCAGTATTATGACAGTTTTATAAACAGAAGAGTAAAAGAAATATATGCAGATTACTACAAAATAATAGGGTATTACTGGCAAGTTATTCCGGACAGCATTAAAAGAAAAAGCTTTTTGATGGAGATTGATCCCATTATGTTAAAATACCAACACAGTATCTTTGCACAGTTGTATGCAGCAAGCCTATTCCTCAACCAGCTCTACTCTATTTCTCAAGGTACTGAAGCAAGCGAATGGATATTGCAGAACATCCCCGACCCCGTAATAAAGAAAGTAATGCTGGAAAGGATTGACCAGAAAATAATGGAAGAAAACAGATATAACACCTATGCGGAGAACACATTCTTCATTAGTCAGATTAAACCTTCGGGAGAGCCCGTATCCTTCTTTGACCGGATAATAAAACAGTTTAAAGGCAAAGTTATTTATGTTGATTTCTGGGCTGACTGGTGTTCGCCCTGCCGGGAAGGGTTCAAATCATCCAAAAAACTTCAGCAAGTATATGCCGGCAAAGATGTCGTATTTTTATATTTCGGTTATAGTTGTAAAAATGAGAACTGGAATAAAGCGATAAAACAGGAACAGATAAGTGGATATCACTACTGGCTGGATAATGAACAAACCAGCCTGATAAGGGAAAAGTTCAATATTACCGGAATACCGCATTATCTGCTGATTGATAAAAACGGACAGGTTGTGAGTGATAAAGCACCCCATCCGTCAGACAGAGCAGAGATAATGGAAAAGATTAATAAATTGCTGAAATAATACGAATTGTATTTAAAAATAGCTCAAGCTGTTTTGTAAATTACAATCGTCAATGTTGATGGTTTAAATATATAGAACAATTGAGCGTAGCAAAAATTGGTCTGTTATATTTTTCCAATCTGTATCAAAGCTTTTGATAAAAAAATTAAAGTATTCTTAAAATCCTGATAAATATCAATTTCCGTTAAAAACCTTTAAGTCCATGAACCTTAGAAATTTTGAATTTAAAGCCAGAGCTGAAAATATCGAAAACTCGGAAAACCTTCTGCTTACGCTCAACCCGGAATTCAGGGGAATTGATCATCAGACGGATACCTACTTCAATGTTGAGCATGGAAGGCTGAAGTTAAGAGAAGGCAACATCGAAAATTCGCTGATAAACTACGAAAGGGAAGATTATGCCGGTGCAAAGGAATCGAAGGTGATACTGTACAGGCACATGCCCGATGCGGCTCTGAAGGAAATCCTTACAAAACATCTCGGAGTAAAAGTTGTGGTGAAGAAAAAGCGGAAGATATATTTTGTTGACAATGTAAAAATCCATTTCGACCAGGTTGAACATCTTGGCACCTTTATCGAAGTTGAAGCAATTGATGAAACTGGGAAATTCACCACAGATGAGCTAAAAGAGCAGTGTAACAGATTTTTTGATTTCTTTGGACTGAAAAAAGAGGATATAATTGACAAATCATACAGCGATATGATCCTGGAGATCAATAGCACCATTTAACGCATTGAATTTATGTCGGAATTTATTGCCAACCATCAGGAGCATTACCAAAACCTTTACAACTATTGCTGTGGCATAGCTGAAGGTAGTGAAGGCAGGGCGCTTTACGATAAGTACCGTTCTGATATTGAATCGGTCAGCCCCGAAGAAACCATGCACCTGCTCGACGACCTTTTGCAGAAATACGATTTTGCACGGATCAAGGAAATAGTCGCCAAACTGATCAACATCTTTTACAAATCGTTGAACAGCCGGGAATGGAAAAAGCCGCAGGAAGGTCATTTTCTCTACTACCTGATGCTCGAGAACGAAAAAGCAAAGGAGCTGATTGAGAGAATACGTGACATTATAAAAAAGCTGAACACCCTTACTGAAGCCGACCATGCCCCTCTTTATACCGAAATGGGCAGGCTGACCGCTGAACTAAAATCGTACGAGCTGCATTATATAAAAAAGGAGAATATCCTTTTTCCCTATCTCGAGGCTACCTTTGCAAAATACCGCTGCATTCAGCTTATGTGGTCATTCCACGACGATTTCCGTAGTCTGATTAAGCAGCTTGAAGAGCTTTTAAAACAGCCTGCACCCGATATGAAACAACTGAACAGGGTAACCGCAGATCTATTCTTTGTGATCCTGCCTATTGTGTTCAGAGAAGAACAAATAGTTTTTCCGGTTGCATACCGCTCAATTCCCTCATCTGCCTGGCACGAAATGATGCAGCAATCGCACGAAACGGGGTGGTGCTATATTCAGCTACCGGCACAGCAAGCATCTGCCTGTGACACCTCTCCTCTTTCTGACGGGCTTATTGACCTATTCACCGGCGCACTTACCCGGGAGCAGATTATATTGCTGCTCGAAACCATGCCGGTTGATGTAACTTTTGTCGATGAAAACGATGCCGTCCGCTATTTTTCGGGCAGCGCCCACCGCATTTTCCCACGCTCAAAAGCCATTATCGGCCGAAAGGTGCACAACTGCCATCCGCCCGAGAGCGTTCATATGGTAACCCGCATCATTGAAGCGTTCAGAAAAGGGGAAAAAGACAATGCCGCTTTCTGGATCAATCTCAGGGGAAAATTTATCCATGTCCGCTATTTTGCGCTTAGAGACAGTGACGGAACATACAGAGGCACAATTGAAGTCAGTCAGGATATTACTGAAATCCGCTCTCTTGAAGGAGAACGCCGCTTGCTTGACTGGGAATAAAACTCAGGAAAAATATGAGTAGCGCTATTTGCAATAGCCATTTTCCTAAAACTCATAAAACCTGACCCAATCAATTTCCATTTCCACCGGAAGATGATCGGGATTAATTGTTCCCACCCAATTACCGCCAAGCTGCATATCGAGAAGGAGGTAGTGTTCACAGCCGGCAAAAGGGAACTGTTCCTCTTTATCCGTACTGATACGCGGATAGGCAAATGTCCTTTTCTCGTTTACAAAAAACACCACACTATCGGGATACTTCTCAACCGCAAATACGTTAAAACCCTCAGGATTGAAGGGCGCCGTGCCGTAATGCACCGGATTATCCTTGATATTAAGCTGAATGGTATAATAGGAGTGTACGGTCTGATAAACGATGGTATCGTAGTTTAGCCGCTCCATGATATCAATTTCACCTCCTTGCGGATGCTTCTTTCCCTCTGCCAGCATCCAGAAGGCAGGCCAGGCACCTTTGGCGCCATTTAGCCGAGCACACACCTCGAGCCTGCCAAAGCCGAAGCTAACCTTCCCTTTTGTGTAAACTCCGCCTGTCAGATATTCAGCAGTATCACCTGTAAGCCCGGAATTTTTTATACCCCTGAGGATCAATTTTCCGTCACGCATGGCATAACAGCCTTCGTAGTCGCTCATATGGCGGTTCCAATCAGCAAAACCCCGCGGTATTTTCGACCAGCGGGTGGTATCGAACGAACCTTCCTGATCGAAGTTCTCTTCCCAGTCGGGAACCGTGGCGGCATTTTGTTCCGGCTGTGAACAAGAAAACAGTAGCGTCAGTAGAAGGAATAAAGTAAAAAACAACAGGTTTCTCATAAAGCGATAATTAGTCTGGTATATTTTCCGAACCGGTATAAATTTATCTTTGATCACTTAATTTTCAACCCACTCCAGATCGGCTATTACCGGCATATGGTCTGAGGCTTCCCGGTTCTGGATCACCTCATGTTTCAATACCTTCAGAGCATCTGCCGGATAAAACAGGATAAAATCTATGGCTCCGGTCTCGCCCTCTTCATCAAAGGTTGGCGGACAATTACGGCAGGTGCGGGCAAAAATCTCATCAAATATGCGGATTGCCTCATCGCCCTCATACGCATTCAGGTCGCCGGCAAGAATAAACGGAATTTCGGTTTCAGCGGCTATGCGGCATATCTCCTTTGCCTGAAGCACCCTGCTTTGGTCGTTGTATGCTTCGAGGTGAACGGTTCCAAAACGGAAGGTTTTACCTCCTGGCAGAGTTACTGTTGCAGCCGTTAATACTCGTGGCTCTTCAATATCCGATCCGGCCATAGGTAATTTATGGATTGAGGTTTCTGACAGCGGATATTTCGAAAGGATCATTATACCATACTGCCCGCCGTCATAATCCATCGCTTTTCCGAAATAGTAATCGGGATAGCCTGCTTTTTCAGCCAGCAGTGCTGCCTGATCAATGCCTCCGCTGCGTCCGGTGTTGACATCTACCTCCTGAAGTGCAACTACATCGGCGCCCTCAGTGGCAATAACAGCCGCAATGGCATCCACATCAATCACCCCTTCCCTGTACGGCGGGTTGCAGTGGTGGATATTGTAGGTCATAACCCTGATTCCGTGATTGTCATCGGCTGCAGGTTTATGGCTGCCTGATCCGCATGAAAAAAGGAAAAGCAATACAAAAACGGCTGCCAGTCTATAAAGTAATTTCTTCATTTTCATTCTTTTAAAACTTATTCATTTATCAAAACTCTGGCTTTTTCAACCATTTCTTGTGCAGTAACCGATGAGAGCGCACTGATTTTAAAACCGGCAAGCTCCGCTTCAAGTCTTTCCAATTTTCCGATTTCATTTTTGGCTTTATACTCTTCCTTCAACAGCCTGATCTTTTCAAAATCCTGAATGCCTTCATTCAGTTTTTCGAATCGGATTGAAGGGAGAGGACCCGGATAAACCTGATAGGTATCACCTGCAGGCCAGGCGGTAAAGCGACTGTCTTTCAGCGGATTTGCAGTAAAACTATTAAATGCCCATCGCAAATAACCGTCAAATCCGGCAGCGGCGGTGTACCAGCCCATCCACACCCCCTCATCGGGCGCGGAAAAGGTGAACAGGTTGGGATAGGCTTCGGTGCAGCAGGTGTACCAGGTGCTCAGCTTCCCGCTCTCTTCACGTGCTTTCAGCACCTTATCGGGAAAGATAAAACGCGAAGCCAGGCAATAATCGAAGATATCATCCTCAATTTCATCGTGATAATCACCTGCCAGAGCTATTTTCCACTCAGGGTCTATTGACTTCAGCAACGAAATCACAGATTTCATATCCTTCATAGGTCGTTCATCCATGGCAATGGCAGTTATGCCGAACCATCCCATCTTCTTCAGGTGGGCTGTGAAATCTTTCAGCATGGTTCCCCAGAAATCGTTGTACTCATCCGTGCCGACGCTGTGGGTGAATGCCTTCTCTTTTCCTGCGGCTTCGTCATAATAGCTGAACTCAATTTTCCAGGGGATCATACTATAACAGTTTATTCTTCCGGTAATACCACAGCTCATTCCAAAGTCAACATATTTATCGAACAGACTATAATCAAATTCCCAGCTTCCGTCTCGTTTTCTTGTCCATTTCACCAGTCCGGGATAATCGTCATAAGTCTGATGGTTCCAGGGTTCATCCACAATGCTGGCAGTAATGGCTTTCTGACCAATGCCTGCAAGCATGGTATAGTAGTTTCGCATCAGGCTGAAGTGCTCATTACTCCATAGCGGCACATTGTGAACCCTTGCAATGGCTGCAGGATGCTGCCACAAATCAAGCTGAAACGATCTGTTTTTACTGAAAGGGAGCGCCCTGTCAATAACGGTCAGTTCAATTTTCAGCTTATGAACCGTGCCATCAGTTATGACAGTTAGTTCACCATTATAAAGCCCCGGTTCTGCATCAACAGGTATTTGAATCCCAAGCCATACCGGCTGTGTATTCTTTGATGTTACAGATGAGCTAAACAGATCAGTACGGATGATATCTGCCACAAGTGAGGAATCATAATCGGTTCCTTTTCGATAACCACATCCATCCCGAAACTCGTCAGTAATAACATATTGAACAAGACCTGTAAAAAATGCATCCCTACCTATGGTTCTATCATTATCACCCTTCAAATCGCTCAACAACCAGTTAAAGTTTTTTACGCCTTCTTTTGACCAAACCAGAAACTGAGTATTTACCTTTTCGTTCCTCCAGCCTCTCACCTTCCAGGTATCGCTCAAATGGCCTGAAGGCGGTAACTGCTGCGGATATCTCACCGACGATGTGCCAAAACCAATCTGAACATCATCTGACTGTTGCATCCACAAATCACTGATACGCGATTCATTCAGAACCGGTGGCTTCTGCAATTCGAGGCTCACATCCTGAGTAAAACCAATCTGCAGGATTGAAGAAATAAAAACAAGTACCAGTATCCGGTTTAGCGGAATTGATAAAGAGATTATTTTCATAAGTTTCCTTTTTCAAAATTTTACCGACTTACTAAACACATTATATACAGCATTGATCATCTTTTGGTTCAGAAATCTGAATATACAGTGTGATCTATTACCTGCGGTATTTCTCTGTCAGACCAAAAATAGAACTTTTTCAGAAAATGACATTACGCTTTACCATTCCATAATATTATTTCCCCGATTTCATAAACATTACCGATTGGATATTTACAAAACAGTTTGGACTATTTTGTAAATACAAATCGTATAAAAAAAACGGACAACAGTGTTATTTTGACCGTTGTCCGTTTTAAGAAAGGGAAATGTCTTTCTTACTTAACCAGCTCAAAACGAGCCAATGGTGCCATTCTTGCCTTATTCAGTGACAGGTATTCACCATCAGTTGAAAGATTATCGGCTTCACCAAGTACGTTCAGGAGTTCTTTCTCAAGATTCTGATCGGGGCATGCCATCAAGGTAGTCAGACCCTGGCCAAAAATCACTCTGAATTCATTTTTAATTCTGTAATTAACCGAGATCAGGTTGCAGTTTGCTTTGGCTTCTACGCGTCTGTCAGCAGAATGGAAAATAATGTAATAGTTGTCCGGGTCGCCTTCCACAGGTTTTCCGTAAATTTCAACCAGTTTCCACTTTCTGTCTTCCACCAATTTATTTCCTTCCTTGGTAAGTATATAATATGAAGCCAGATCACCGGTTATTTCATTACCTTCCATATCAAGATGTTTAACCTGATTTTCTTCCACCTTAAATGTCGAGGATCTTTCATTTTCAGGTATTCCCTCAAGATGAACATTGTTTCCGTGCCAGTGGAATTTGCCTGTAAGTGTATCGGATACAACAGGTTCAACACCTATATAAGTCGAAACAAGCATATAGGTATTGTCGTCATTCAGAGTAAGCTCAGTTTCAATACCTTCACAGTCGGCGCAAGGCAGCACGCCCGAATAGGTTCCCTGCCAGTCGAGAGAGATTTCAGCACTATGTTCATCAATCATGTTTGATTTAGCGGATTTATTGTTGTTGGCACACGAAAATGCAGTAAAGGCAACAACCACCATTACTACAAACAATTTTAACTGTTTCATTTTATAAAGATTTGATTAGTTTTCAAAGTCAATGATTTTTTCAAAAAACCTGCGATCGCTTCTTTACAACAATAGTGCCACAACCTTTTATTTTGTAAGGATGGCTTAAACAAGTCTTTTATTTTCAGACAGTTTCTATTTGAAAACATGATCCATAGACCTGCCTATCCACACCTGAGGAGTGTCCAGATCAAAAATTCGGGCTATTGTCGGGGCAATATCGAACTGCATCATGCTTTCGTCGAAAGCACCGCCGCTTATGATGTTCTTACCGCAAATAATAAACGGGGTTTCCATCTCACTCATGGTTTTTCCGCCATGACCCCTATTGATACCTCCATGGTCCGAAGTAATTATAACAATACTGTTTTCATAAATTCCGGCATCTTTCATTGCCTGTATGATCCTGCCAACGTAAGTGTCAAGCTCTGTCAGTTTGGCATAGTATTCGGGAGTATCATGTCCAACGGCATGTCCTACATAATCGGGATTATCAAAAATATAAGCAGACAGAACCGGTTTTTTCTTCAAAATATATGACTCAGCCATTTCACAAAGTAACTCCGGATTATTTTCATAATTTTCTGCAAGCTCATAATGACTCAGGGCAAGCGTATCAGCCAGATATTTAATTCCATCCCACTCATACATCACTCCTATTTCCGCATTGGGTTCTGCATCTCTAAGCAATTGGAAAATATTCGGAAATATACCGTTTTTATTCAGTACCCGCGAAGGCAGTTCGGGCGTTTTTGAACCCCATTCGGTATAACCGTGCAGTTCAGGTCCGGCACCCATAAACATCGAAGCCCAATTGACGGCACTTGACGATGGCAGTACACTACGCTTTTTCAGGGTATAACAACCCTCCTTCATCAGTTGTTTCACCACCGGCATATCGGCTTTGTCCACGCTGTACGAACCCCAGCCATCCAATCCGATAAATACCACATGTTCAGCTTTCCATCCTTTTTGTTGCCTTCCATCCTGACTGGAACAGGAAATCAAAATTAAACCCAGGAATACATTTATGAATAAAACTGAAAAATATCTGTTCATCTGATTGTTTTTAATTTTTAACCCAAAACACTATGATATTATTTGTGCGTCCCACCGCACTTAAAATCTTCTATACAGACCAATGACCTGTGCAGGAAAATCCATGTCACTTAAAAACACACCTTAGCCAGAAAGCCTTAAAAGGGGCTGGAATGTTTTAATCAGCAATCATTATTTTCAGATTTTTACTGATAGGACTATCTGATTGACCTTCAGGAATAGCATTAAAATGCAGAAGATAATTTCCGGCTTTTAAGCTGTTCCTGGTATTTAACTCAAACTGGTAGGTTCCTTCATTCAGCTTATTTTCCTGAAGCTTCAGCACTTCCTTCCCTGAAATATCAGTCAGACGAATTACTGTTTCAGAAAGAACAGGTATTTGAACTTCAACAAAGAACCTTCCTTTTGAGGGGTTTGGATAGGTCTTCAAAACATAATCTTCCGCCAATACAAAAGGAGAATATTCAAATTTCTCAACTTTAACTTCTTCCGCATTATAATTGGCAACTATTACTTCTCCCCAGGTAAGGTTTGTAGCAGGGTTATTAAGGGTGAACAGCCTTATCCTTCCCGACGGAAATGGCTTATTGTCAAGACTGTATACCAAACCCACAAGCTTACCATCCACAATTGCCTCAGCAAATTCATATCCGCTTAGTAATAAATTCAGATTATTGGTTTGAAGTCCGTTTATTTCAAACTGTAATCCGGCAACAGTGCCGTCACTTTGAATATCAATACCATCTTTGTTCAGAAATATTCTGGATGTTTTTGAATTTAAAATGGTCGTAGTTTTATTATTAAGTATGATATTAACCGTTCCTACCGCATCCAGAATATTAATTGTACCATCATTGTTAATATCAGCATTGTCAAAACAGAACGGAGCTGGGTTCTGATCAAGTACATAAGCTATTATGGAAACAATGTCCAATATATTTACTACACCGTCACAATTGGCATCGCCGTGCAATACCTGACTTTCACCGGTAGTCCATACTGCTTCCCAGCCGGGAGCATTATAAAAAGCATCAGAGCGGAAAATCACCATCATCTGGCCGGTATTTGAAGTTACCGGAGGGGGAATAGTATTCCCTGAGAACTGTCCAAGTATCTGATTACCCGGAATCTGCATTATCTGAACATAGTCTTTTTCAGGCTCTGTATTCAGTGCTGTAAAATACAAAGTAACACTATCGGCACCCGGAGGTTTAATAAACCATCTGCAAAAACTATTATGATTATAATTCTGATCACCACTTCCATCACTAAAAACACCTTCAGGCTCAAGAACGGTTGTAAGTCCACTGCAATAGACCGGCAGGGTACTTGAAAACTCAGCTAACCATCCCGGAGCAGTGCCATTGGCATCAGTTACAAATTTTATAAACATACGATTACCTGTTGCAGTAACCGATGCAGGCAAAGTATTACCAGAAAACGATCCTAATACCGGTGCGGTTTCGTCAGAACCATTATAAACAGTTACAATGTCATTTTCGAGTGTATTGAATTTCAGAAAATTAAGGGTAATTGACGTAACTGAATCTGTTGGAGCTATAAGCCAACTGTAATCAGCATTATTCAGATAATTATGAATCGGACCACTACCGTCTTCTATAGTACCGCGGGTATAAGGAATTAAATTAGTTTCTCCGTTGGTATTATAATAGGGATAACTTGTTGAAGGAGGATAAAAATTACGTATAGCCTGCTGCCAGTTGCTAAAAGGAGGATCATTCCCGGGGTTCAGATTATTGAGATGATACCAGCCATCATAAGCACCACCCCACCCCCAGTTAAAATGGAAATTAACATCATTGCCAACCTGCTGATAACCATCACATATAAAAGCATGACCACCATCATTACTATGTCCTGAGTAATATAAAGGATAACTCTGATCAAGCTGACCCTTAAGCATGGTTACCCAATTATCATAAGTAAATGAGCTGCGGGAAGCTATACTTATCTGGCTATTATACCTGAAATAATTATATGCTGCCGAAGGCACCACATCGCTAACTGCACCAGAACCGTTTGGTGAATACTGCATATTAACAGCAATACCACAATGATACTGTAATTCTGACATTGCATGTATAGAATTTCCACCTGAAGTTCCCAGGGAAGTAAGCATGGCATCCCACTGATAATATGTCTGTCCAAAGTTAGCATACAATGGCCCGTAGGAACTGTAATGAGTTTTTGAACCCTGTCCAACCTCAGGATAGCGATAGTAATACATGATCATTGACATTGCAGTGGCAACGCAACCCGCGTAAACATGACCTCCCGGTCCGGCAGGATCTTCAGGACAAAGTGCATTGTACGGAAAGTCCTGATTCCATGGCGTAATAATTAAAGGATCAACGTTTGTAATAGCATCAGTATCGAAAGACCTTATTGTGCCACTTTTCAAAAAACTCCATTCCTCTTTGTCTGCGCTGGAGGCCTCAAGGTTCATACGGATTCCGGTTGCAGCTTCTTCAGCAATATTATTTATAAAACCGGCAAATGCCTCAGGTTGATCCTCAGTAGAATAATTTCCCTTAAATGCATAACCAATTATCGGTTTCAGTATATCATCAGCCGAAACGAGCACAAAACCGCCATCAGTAAAATTCACCGCATAATACACAGGCAGGTCTTCATAATATCTTACAACAACATTGGCAACATTTAGGTTAAAATCATTACCAACATCAAAAATATTAAGGCGTTCAGCCATAAATGTCACTGCAACAGTGCGGGCTTCTTCCTGTTCAACTTTTTTTGCTTTTAGCTGTATAGAAAAACATAGCATTACAAAAAACAGAATTGATAGTCTTTTAACTTTCATTAGTATTAAGGATTTAAATTAAAAAATATATGCTTTTTTTATGCATTGAAAATTTTTCAGTTAAATGCTTACTACCGGAAATTTGCCTATTTCAGAACCATCAACAACATTTCCGGTAGCATAGGATCAAAGCATTTTAATAATCATGCTTTCCGTTAACAACAATGTTAACGGTTGCTATAACATCCAGCACATTGATTATTCCATCTTCGGTTACATCAGCATTTTCAAAGCAGAAAGGCTGAGGATTCAGTCCGCCGATATAATTTATTATTGTAATTGCATCAATAATGTTTACTATTCCATCACAGTTTGCATCGCCCGGGATAACAGATGGCTGTTCCACGCCATGAAAATTGATATCATCAAGTCCCCAGCCATTTATATTATAACTGTTTGCCCCATAAGCACGGAATCGTACCTGAAACTCCTGACCTGCCATTCCATTAAGCAGTTGATTGGTTCGGTTAAATTGTGCTGTACCGCCTGAATTGCTGAAATTCTCAAGTAAGATCCAGTCGTTACTGTTTATGGCCTTGTATTCAACAGCCATTTGTTCCAGAGTGGAAGTACTGTAATTATTAATGTATAATTTGAAATCCAGTTTTATATCAGAAAAACCTACTGCACTGATCAGCGGGCTTACAAGCGAATAGGAATAATTGGTTATTGAAGGGCTCCAGCCAAAATATGCATTGGGTGCCGTAGCTGATGGAGGTGTGTATTGTGAACCAAAATTCCAGTTACCCTGTCCATCAGGGAATGTCCAGCAACTGACTGAAGGCGTTCCGAAAGGTTCAAAATATGGTAAAGTAAATACATCGCAAAGGGTTGTAAACGGAGCAGGGCCCGCCCATGCACTCATCTGATTGTCAGGATAATGACCTCTAACATAAAATACATATTCTGTTACTGGTGTCAGTCCGGTAAGCTGATATTCAGTGCTGGTAAGATTTTCTATTATTGTGCCTTGCGAAGGAGTTGTTCCTGCCGGACCCCAGCTTACGTCCCAAATTGTTTCGTCGCCGCCGGGCAACCAGTTTAGCTGGGCTGAATTAGCCGTAACTGCAGTAGCCGTCAGGTTTTTAGGAGCAGAATATGCTGCAGGGAATGGCAGAATGATAAAGTCAATCCAGGCTTTATCGCTTCCACCTGCAACTGAAACATCCTTAGAATAAGTCCAGCGGAAAGTTTTCACTCCGGGAGTAACCGGAAAGCTTACTTCAGCCCAATCCATATTGCCTGACCATTGTGCTTGTAGCTGATCGTTAATATAAAAACTCAGAAAATCGTAATTCGCTTCACTTGAAACCTTGCGATAAAAGCTAATAACTCCCTCAGTATCTGTTTCCATGGTATATATCAGTGAAGATGTCTGGCTGTTGCCAATAGCACCTGAACGGGCAGAATATGCTCCGTCCCATGCTGTTGTATTGTCAATCACCCATGGTAGGTTGCCGCTGAATGTCCATCCTTCAGGAAACTGTCCATCCTCAAAACTAACTGCATGAGCTTCATGTAATTCAAAATTCACAACATTATTCTGAGGGTTAATTGTTATTTCCTGACTAACAGTAAGATAATCCATGGCATAAACACGGAAAGTATATGTGTTTTCAAATATTTCCGGAATTATATATTGACCTGATGCATTGGTGTGAACCGGTTCGAGCGGTGTTCCCATTACATTTATTGTTGCATTCTCAATTGGCAAACCAGTATCGGCATCAGTAACTGTGCCAGTCACTGTAATAACCTGTGCCGGAACCAACTGCACGTCAAGAATGGTTTGATTCAGATTATTGATGTTAACATTAGTAAATGTTTGTGATATATAACCAAACGCTGAGAATGTAACTGTGAAATTCCCGGTGGGAAGAATACGGTAATATCGTCCAAAACTTTCATTGCTCTTATAGGGATCGCGATACATTCCGGTATTGTCAATTCCCTGAATATACACTTCTGCTACCACCGGTGCACCTGTAACTGAATTGGTAACATGTCCTGTGAGTGTTGATTTGTCGGTTCTGGCAAGCAGCATTAATGCAGCCTGTAAATTATTCTGGCATATTACCGGCACCTGTGAAGCCGGAGGAATGAACTGTGTTGCCAATTCTACCGTATAACAAAAGATACCATGCTTTCCGTAGGCATAGTCGTTTAAAATCCCGCCATGAGGATAAAGCTGCCATGAAGGCTGAGGATAATAAGTTCCCGATCCCTGGCTTGGAATAGCCTGAGCCAATGCGGTGCCAAGCGCTGCCATTGCAGTATTGTCAGGCACAATGGCATTACTTTCATAACCATAAGGCCATAATATCAACTCACCATAAGTATGATACGAAATACCTGAAACAAAATGACGGGAAGCCATCAAATCGCGTAAAGCCACTATTTCAGGTTCTGACCACACTTCCGGGCCACAATAGGTTTCATCGCCCGGCGAATGACTTGCATTAACTCCCCACTGCCAATCGTAATTACGGTTCAAATCAACCCCATCATTACCATTTAAAGATATTTGTCCGTTACCATCGTTATCCCTGATATTCTTACGCCAGCTTGTATTTATCTGATCTATTACAATTTTATGACCATCAGGATTTACATTAGGGATGAACCAGATTTCTTTGGTGTTAATATGATTTGTGATCTCGGGATTCACACCATAATTCTGTAATAAATGATTCAAAATATGAAAGGTTACTTCCACACTTAATGGTTCGCGTGCATGGTGCAAACCCATGTAAAATACCGCAGGCTTATCCTCGTCAAGCACAACATTTGAAGTTACCTTCAAGGCCCAGATATCATGCTGATAATTTACATAATTATTATTTCCTGCATTGTAGTATTCTTTTCCGCGAGTATCCCCGATATCATATAATTTACATATAGTCGGGTGATTTATCACCATTTGCTGAAGTTCGGCAAGAGATTCGGCATAGGTACGGTAACCCGGGATTCCATCAGCAGAAATCAGATTAGCAGCCATTTCCGCTTCGGTTTGAAACAACCTGAACTGATACCCCTGAGCCAGCAAATCAGAGAATTCGCTTTTACTAACCACAAGATCAAGATATTCGCCCGGGCGGTAAGATGCGATATCATAATTATTGGTTGCAAAATGCTTTACATGTGCAGGCTGTGGATTTTCAAGCCTGATGATAACCTTTTCCTGCGAAAAAGCGACCGAGACAAATAACAACATTGTCAGAAGAGTAAAAAATCTTTTCATAGCATTTAATTAATTGATTATATGAAACTTATGAAATGTAAAAAATTGGCACAAAATTTAAGATTTTTATTTTTATGGGGGTGATGAGAGATTCCACAAAAGTAAATGTTATTGAATTAACAGCTTAACAAAAAACCAATTAATTACAAACCTGTTTGCAAAAAATTGTTTTAAATGCAAGATAGTATTCTGTGATTTCCACCGCTTAATTATAAAAAAGTCCGGGAATTGATCATTTCTGCAATTTCTTGTTACTTAGTATAATATTCACAGTGCCTATAATATCCAGTACATTTATTATCCCGTCAGCGGTTATATCGGCATTCCAGAAACAAAAAGGTTGTGGTTCATATCCCATAACGTAATTCACTATTGTAATAGCATCAAGAATATTTACAATTCCATCGCAGTTAGCATCACCAGGCAGAACAGGTAATTCCTCGCCATGAACATAAATATCATCCAAACCCCATCCGTTAATGTTGTAGCTGTTTTGCCCATAAGAACGAAAACGGATCTGAAATTTCTGACCGGCCATTCCTTCAAGTATCTGATTAACACGAATATATTCAGCCTGAGTGCCAGTTAAATCAGCAGTTGAGAAGTTTTCAAGCAAATTCCATTGCGTCTGACCTGTTGACTTATATTCAACAGCCATTTGTTCTATGGTAGAATTATTGTAATTGCTGATGAACAGAATATAATCCAGTTTTATATCGCTAAAATTAGTACCATTGAACAAAGGACTTGTAAAAGAATGTGAATAGTTAAGAATGGTTGGTGTATAATAGAAATATGCATTAGGAGCTCCCGTATTTGATGAAGGTGGAGTATATAAATTTCCAAAATTCCAGTTCCCTTGCCCGTCAGGAAATGTCCAGTAAACAATCTCAGTTGTGCCAAATGGCTCAAAATAAGGAATCTGAAAAGGTTCACATAGCGTTGAAAAAGTAAACGGCCCATTCCAGGCACTCGTCATATTTTCATCGCATATTGACCTTACATAAAAATCATAATACTTGCTTGCTGTCAGATCTGTGAGATTATAACTTGTGGTATTGAGAAGTTCAACAATATTGCCGGTTTCGTATGGATCAAAGCCCGCAAGCTCCCATTTTAAATCCCACGAACTTTCATCAGAACCTGCGTCCCAATTTAAAACAGCAGAATTTGTATAAACACTGGTTGCATTTAAATTTTTTGGAGCCGGACAAGGTGAGGTGGGTGGGAACACAATATAATCTATCTGTGCATAATTTAATTCCGGTGTAAAAAAAGCTTCCTGCTTGAATTCCCATTTGAAGGTTTTAATGCCGGGTTTTACCGGAAAAACCACTCTTCCCCAGGGAATATCACCCGACCACTGTGCCATCATCTGGTCGTCAATGTAAAACCTTAAAAAATCATAATTAGCTACTGATGATAACTTCCGGTAAAATGAAATTGAATCGCTTGCGCCAACATCATAATCAATGATAAGTTGTGAAGTCTGATGTTGAGAAATATTGCCCGATCTTGCGGAATAAGAACCCTGATATGGATCATCGCCCGTAATTACCCAGGGTGAGTCACCACCGCTTACCCAGGGAAACATGGTAAAACCTCCGCTTTCAAAATCCTCAAAAGTCAAACCAACCTGAAGTAAAAAAATCTTAGAGCCTGTATAAGAACCTGAAGTGACATCATTTATCATATAAATCGGTGCCCCTATTGGCGCATTCTCATCAATGGTAACGGTAAATATCAAAGATGATGTCTGTTCCGGAGCCAGTGCTTCAGCATAAACATTTCCAACATCAACGCTTACATAAGGGTTCGAACAATTAAGAATGCCTTCTATACTGTTGGTATAACTACTTCCTGTGTTGCTAATTTGTATTTTTAAATCCAGAGTCTCACCGGGGTCAACCTGTCCATTATTATTTCCCGTCTGATCCAGAATATTAAGAACTCCTATTGATAAATGCGGTGCATAAGCCACCAGGAAAAAAGAGGAAGTCCATGTTTTTATTCCATCAGTTAGCTGAAGCTCAAACTGCAGTCTGATATAATCCGGAACATTATCAGCAACTGTAAACTTAAAGGCATCTTCCTTCATCATCACCTGATCAGGCAGAAGATTGCCATAATTCTCAATATTGTCAGTGATAGTAACATAAGGCGAAGTAGTAGTTAAATTGGCTATAATATCTGAAGACTGCTCCAAACCAATATTTTTTATTTCAACTCCCAAAATGACAGATTCTCCGTATTCAATTTTACTATTTCCGTTACCACCCGTCACATCGTTTATGATATTTGAATAATAAACGAGAAAAGGATCTGAATTAGGGATTACTTTGATTTCTTGCATATAAGTAACCCTGTTATATCCAAAAATGGCAATTTTCATTAAACCGGGCGTTGTAAGTTCAGGAAATTGTATTACTACACTGCCATTTTCTATATACCCTGTACCTATAATTTCATCATCAAGGGTTAATGAAACAATTGCTCCCTCAGCATCAGCATTAACAGTTAATTCAGTTGAGCCAAGCATAAGCACTGAATCATGAGTTGCATTGATCAAAGTTGGGTTGGCTGTTCGCAGTGTAAGGCTGGGGTCACCGAAAAGAAACCATGCATCATGATTTTGTCGCCCGATATTCCCATATCCTTCTAACATTTTAGCACTGCCATTTATTGAAACACCGCCTAAGGTCCTTTTAATATGATCACGCTTTTCAACAAGAATGGTAACCATTTCATCCTGACCTGTCATAGGAGCCTTCCAGTCTTGTGATATCCAAGACATCATGGTTCCTATAGCGCCAATAGGCTCTCCCGTAACATTATGCCTTGAACGCATCCATACCTCAGCAAAACATGTTCCGGATGTAAACTTACCATTCTCACATGCACAGGACCATATGAAAGGAAGTTTGCCAATATTGTTCAATTGCTTTACATGATTAACATTAAATCCGCCAACACTCCAGCTTGACATTGAACCATGATTGCAGAAATTAATAATGGTTGCACCATCATTAATTCTTTGAGAGATTTGTTCTGCAGTTGTATTTGGCAATCCCGGAACATTACCATCATACTCACGATAGACAGTTGCATACGTATAATTAAGAAGGCTGTCGCGGATAAAATCTATGTGTTCATAATCAGATTCCCCACCATTATGTCCATTTCCCGCACCCTCATTTCTGGCTATTCCAATACCAGTGTTCAGCCATGTATCCGATTCATTTATATCCCTTTCATAATGTATTGTCCTCTGAACCTGAGTTTCAACATCCTGCACTGACTCAGCCGAAAATCTTCCTACAAATACTTCACTATAGGAGTCATCACCAAGGATATAACCGTAATAATAATCAGAATATCCTCCTGAAATATCATAGCTTGGTATTTGCTGATGGTCACCAACAAGTAACAGATGAGTCAGACCTTTAGTGTTGTAATAATTGGTAATAAAAGCTTTAAGTGCTGCAGGGATTGTACCGATAGTAGAAGCATCCACTATTTCAGTTGGTCTTCCGATAGTTTTTTTCCAATCTGCCAATGGCTGAACAGCATTAACCCAGGGTCCATGGCAGATAATCAGTAAATTCCCTTCTTCTTCAAGTATTGGGTATCTGTATTGTGAAGCATTGATAAAATGACGATCATAAATGGCTTTAAATTCCCTGACCATTTTATCGGAAATACGATCGCGGAAATACTGGTTTGCCCCTCCCGTTCCTTCGTTGAATATCTCAACCGTAAATTCATGATATACTCTAAGAACTCTTTGAACCGGATTATAGCTGATGGGATAAACTACAAGGGTCTGACCACGATAGTCTCTGAAAATATATGGTTCGCGAAGCTCTGACAAAACATCCGGATAAAATTCATCCTGAGTATAAGCATAGCCATAAGTAAATGGGATCTTGTCAGGATCTTCGCTTCTGGTATAATGACCTTTTGAAGGAGCTACATCAATATCAGTAAAATCAGTATGGTTTGAACTTAATATCCTTACATTCATAAGGGCAAGGTCGGGGATAATGGCTGATACTCCATGCATTGGCAGCTCAGGCATTGATTTGTCGCTAATGAAAACCATATCGGGCACTGAAATCCTGTACTCTTTACCACGAGGCGTCTCAACAGGGGTCATAAAGAACCCTTTAAGGCTGAAATTAATAATTATACGCTGCTCAGATGATTCAATTAATTGTTTTTGAATCGGCACCGGGTTGTCTGAACTGATATTTACCCAGTTTTGGCTAAAAGTAAAAGCGGAAATCAGCAGAAAGACTACTGTTGTAATAATCTGTATTTTCATTTCTTTTTATTTTTATCAAAGTCAGTAAACTAGTATTAACGATCCTGCTAAATTAATAAAAAGATGGCTTGAAAATGTGAATTAAAGTCGTTTTTTATCTCAATGCCAGAGTATTAAAATAAAAAATGTTGAAACCAGGCATCAAAACCTGATTAGCCTGATCTCAACATTTACCTGAGCTTATTAATGATTAATTAATGAGCAATTTTATGTTTTTATAGGTTACATCAACAGTTGTATCCAAAGGGTCGGCAATTAATTGTATTGTATAAACTCCGGATTTGAATATACTTTTTTCGTTGACAACAAAATTATAAATGCCTTTATCAAATGATTTCTCTGTAATAACCAAAACTTCTTTTCCGTGCATATCATAAACTTTTATTGATACCCAGGAAAGAGCCGGAACCGTAACAGAAATATTTGTTATGCCATTTGATGGATTTGGATGTGCATTTAACAGAAACTCGCCTGAAAACAAATCTTTGCCTTCTGCAAAATGCTTTACTACCCTTACCTCTTCAGCATTTAAATTGCCTGCAATAACTAATCCTAATTCAGCGCTATGCGATTCGTTATTGAAGCTCAACAAGTTTATTCTGCCGGCAGGGATCGGTGTGTTATCAAAACTAAAAATCATACCAATAAGTTTGTTATCTTTAATTGCAGTGACAAACTCATATCCTTTCAACAAAAATTCGGGGGTCTCGGTGTTAAGTCCACTGATTTCAAACTGAAGTCCGGCAAGGGTGCCATCGCTTTCAAGTTCAATACCAGAACTTCCAAGATAAATATTGGCTGAAGCAGAATTAAATTCATATCCTGATGATTTATTACCGCTAAGTATGATGTTAACAGTTCCAATAACATCAAGTATGTTGATTATTCCATCTTCAGTTACATCAGCATTTTCAAAGCAGAAAGGCTGCGGGTTATTGCCAGCTATAAAATCAACAATGGCAATAGCATCCAGTATATTTACGATACCATCACAGTTAGCATCACCGGGAACAACTGATGGCAGTGCTTCGCCATGAAAGTTAATATCATCAAGTCCCCAGCCATTTATATTATAGCTGTTTGCTCCATGCGCACGGAAACGAACCTGAAACTGCTGGCCAGCCATTCCATCAAGCAGTTGATTGGTTCGGTTAAATTGTGCTGTGCCACCTGAATTGCTGAAATTTTCAAGCAAGATCCAGTCGTTACTGTTTATTGCCTTGTATTCAACAGCCATTTGTTCCAGGGTGGAAGTACTGAAATTATTGATATACAATTTAAAATCCAGCTTAATATCAGAATATCCAACTCCATTGATAAGCGGGCTGACAAACGAATAGGAATAATTTGTTATTGAAGGACTCCAGCCAAAATATGCATTGGGTGCCGTAGATGATGGAGGTGTGTACTGTGAACCAAAATTCCAGTTACCCTGTCCATCAGGGAATGTCCAGCAACTGACCGTAGGTGTTCCGAAAGGTTCAAAATATGGTAAAGTAAATACATCGCAAAGGGTTGTAAACGGAGCAGGGCCCGCCCATGCACTCATCTGATTGTCAGGATAATGACCTCTAACATAAAATACATATTCAGTTATAGGTGCCAGCCCGGTAAGCTGATATTCAGTACTGGTAAGATTTTCTATTATTGTGCCTTGCGAAGGAGTTGTTCCTGCCAGACCCCAGCTTACGTCCCAAATTGTTTCGCCGCCGCCGGGCAACCAGCTTAATTGTGCCGAATTAGCCGTAACTGCAGTAACCGTCAGGTTTTTAGGAGCTGAATATGCTGCAGGGAATGGCAGGATGATAAAGTCAATCCAGGCTTTATCACTTCCACCTGTAACTGAAACATCCTTAACATAAGTCCAGCGGAAAGTTTTCACTCCGGGAGTAACCGGAAAGCTTACTTCAGCCCAATCCATATTGCCTGACCATTGTGCTTGTAGCTCGTCATTAATATAGAATCTCAGAAAATCATAATTCGCTTCACTTGAAACCTTACGATAGAAACTTATAACTCCTTCAGTATCTGTTTCCATGGTATATATCAGTGAAGATGTCTGGCTGTTGCCAATAGCACCTGAACGGGCAGAATAGGCTCCGTCCCATGCTGTTGTATTGTCAATTATCCACGGAAGGTTGCCGCTGAAAGTCCATCCTTCTGGAAACTGTCCATCCTCAAAACTAACTGCATGAGCTTCATGTAATTCAAAATTCACAACATTATTCTGAGGGTTAATTGTTATTTCCTGGCTTACAGTAAGATAATCCATGGCATAAACACGGAATGTGTATGTGTTTTCATAGATTTCAGGAATTATGTATTGACCTGATGCATTGGTATGAACTGGTTCAAGTGGAGATCCCATTACATGTATTGTTGCATTCTCAATTGGCAAGCCAGTATCGGCATCAGTAACTGTGCCGGTTACTGTAATAACCTGCGCCGGAACCAACTGTACATCAAGAATGGTTTGATTCAGATTATTTATGTTAACATTATTGAAAGTTTGTGATATATAACCAAATGCTGAGAATGTAACTGTGAAATTCCCGGTGGGCAACATTCTGTAATATGTGCCAAACGCCTCATTACTCTTGTATGGTTCGCGATACAATCCTGTATTGTCAATACCCTGAATATACACTTCGGCTACCACAGGCTCACCTGTAACTGAGTTAGTAACATGTCCTGTGAGTGTAGATTTGTTCACTCTGTTCAACAACATAAGTGCTGCCTGCAGGTTAGCCTGACATACCACTGGTACCTGAGAAGCAGGAGGTATAAACTGAGTGGCAAGTTCAATAGTATAGCAGAAAATACCATGTTTTCCGTAGGCATAATCATCTGTACCCCCTGACGCAGGGTACAATGCCCATATAGGTTGTGGGGTATAGGTGCCTGAACCAAGTCTTGGAATTGAATTCCCCATTGCAGTTCCCAAAGCTGCTAATGCAGTGGCATCAGGGGCCACTGCGTTAGATGTATAACCATAAGGCCATAAAACAAGTTCGCTGTAGGTATGATATGATATGCCAGCAACAAAATGACGGGCAGCCAGTAAATCTCGTATTCCTATTAATTCAGGTTCTGAAAAAGGTTCTGGTCCGCAATAGGTTATATCTGAGGGGTTTGTACTTGTACCTTCTTCTCCCCAATGCCATGCATAATTTCTGTTAAGGTCAACACCATCGGGGTAATAGAAACTTCCATTTGTTATCTGTCCGTTGCCATCGTTATCCCTGATATTTTTTCTCCAGTCAGTATTTATCTGTTCAATAACAATTCTGTGACCGTCAGGATTAACAATGGGGATAAACCATATCTCCTTACTATTAACAGCTTCTGTGATCTCAGGGTCAACACCATAATTCTGCAATAAATGGTTCAATACATAAAAAGTAACTTCAGTACTAAGCGGCTCACGTGCATGATGCAACCCCATATAATAAATTGCAGGTTCATCTTCGTCGAGTTCAACATTGTCAGAGACTTTAAGTGCCCAGATATCATGCTGATAGTTCACATAGTTATTATTTCCGGCATTATAATATTGTTTTCCTCTCGTTTCACCAATATTATATAGCTTACAAATATCCGGATATGTATTTTCAATTTGCTGTAACTCCGCGAGAGCCTGAGCATAAGTGCGATAACCAGGAATACCTTTTTCAGGTTGCAGATTGGCAGCCATTTCAGCTATGGTCTGATAAACCCTGAAATTATATCCTTCTGATACAAGGTTCTGAAACTCATCGGTGGTTACCATCAGGTCAAGATATTCACCGGGTCGTACAGAAGCAATATCATAATTATTTGTTGAAAAATATTTGACATCTTCAGGCAGTGGCTTGTCGAGTCTGATAATGACTTTATCCTGTCCAAGAAGTGAAGTAACAATAAAAAAACCAACAAAGAATAATAGAAGTTTTTTCATGATTTAAAATTTAATTTGATAAATGAAAATTGAAGTTATTATCTGATAAGTAAATATCATAATTTGTTCATACTGAAGTCCCAAATCAATAATCGTCGGATAGTTGCTAAAAAACAACTACCCGACGATTAATATATTCTGAGGCAAACTATTAATTAGTAACAACCAGTTTCTGACGTTTAATAATTACAGTTTCAGCTTCATTATTTGGAGAAGCCTGAACAGTCAGAAAATAAATGCCATTACTGAGGTTACTGTTAATATCATAGGTAAAAATTCCTTCCTGGAGATAGCCTTCATAAATCCTTGTTACTTCTCTGCCCATAATATCAGTAATTTTAATTACAGTTTCAGAAGCACATGGAATATAAGCTTCAATACGGAATTTACCTTGTGAAGGATTTGGATATGCACTCAGGGTATATTCTCCTGCAAATAGGTCAGTGTTTCCTTCAATATGTTTAATAACCTTTACTTCTTCAGCATTCAGATTACCGGCAAGCACTGAAATCCACTCAGCGTCGGTAGTTTCTTTTTCGAAGCTGAAAAGCTGGATTTTTCCGGCGGGGATAGGTGTGTTGTCAAAACTGAATATCATACAAAGAAGCTTGTTATCTTTCATTGAAGTAGCATACTCAAGGCCTTTGGGTAAGAATTTCAGATTTTCAACATTCAATCCTGAAATTTCAAATTGCAGACCTGCCAGTGTGCCATCACTTCTAAGCTCTATTCCATTGCTATTCAGATAAATATGAGCTGTTTCCGAATCTACTCTGTAAGGGGAGGTTTTCTTGCCATTCACTACAATATTAATTGTAGCAATAAAGTCAAGAAGGTTTACAGTTCCATCCTCATTTACATCGGCATTATCAAAGCAGAATGGTTGTGGATTTCCACCAGTTACAAAATTAACAATGGTTATACCATCAAGTACGTTTACCACTCCATCACAGTTTGCATCGCCCGGTAATACTGATGGTGCTTCAGTACCATGAACAACCACATCATCAAGTCCCCATCCGTTTATATTGTAGCTATTTCCACCATTAGCACGAAAACGTACCTGGAATAACTGACCGGCAACGCCTTCAAGGGGTAGGTTAGTACGATTAAATGAAGCTGTACCTCCACTATTGGTAAAATTCTCTACCAATGTCCAGTTAGTACTGTCAAAAGTTTTGTATTCAACAGTCATCTGCTCAAGAGTAGAAGTACTGTAATTATTTACATATAATTTGAAATCCAGTTTAATATCAGTAAATCCTACAGCACTGAAAAGAGGACTAACCAATGAAAATGAATAATTAGTGATTGAAGGAGACCAGCCAAAAAATGCATTGGGTGCACTTCCTGATGGTGGTGTATATGAAGAACCAAAGCCCCAGTTGCCCTGTCCATCAGGGAATGTCCAGCAGCTTACTGACGGACCACCAAAGTTTTCAGTAAATGGCAATGTAAATGTATCGCATTGGGTCTGGAGAGTAACCGGACCATTCCATGCACTGGTAGTTGTAGGATCGCAATAACCTCTCACATAAAAGTCATACTCGGTTATAGCCTGTAATCCTGTTAAAAGATACGGAACCTCGGTAATATTTGTAACTAAAGTTCCTGAATTAGCAGGGTTAAACCCTTTAGGTCCCCAGATGAGATCCCATTCGTCTTCAGTACCTCCGGGCGACCAGCTTAACAGAGCAGTATTTGATGAAGTTGATACAACCTGAAGGTTCCTTGGAGAAGGACAAGCTGCAGGTGTAGGGAATATAATATAATCAATCCATGCACAGTCGCTTCCTGAAGAAACTGAACCGTCTTTCATATATTCCCATTTAAAAACTTTAAATCCTTGTGTTACCGGGAAAGCCACCCTGGCCCATTCCTGAGTACCTGACCACTGTGCAGCAACCTGATTGTTTATATAAAATTTAAGGTGGTCATAATTATTTTCGGAGGATACTTTACGATAAAATGAAATAGTATCATTTGCTCCAACGTCATATTCAAGTATAAGCTGAGTTGACTGACTATGGGAAATTGCACCCGATTTAGCAGCATAAGTACCTTCAAATGCACCCGTATTGGTAATTGTCCATGGCTGGACACCGCCAGACATCCATGTAAACGATGAGAAATCTCCTGTTTCAAAATCTTCAATGATCAAACCTACTTTTATGACAAAGCTCTTGTTTGCTGTGTACACCCCGGAGCCTACATTGAAATTCATTGTAATGGGAGTTCCTATAGGAGCATCATCTGAGATAGTTACTGTAAACACAGCATTTTCTGACTGATTTGGATCAAGAGTGGCAAAATTTACCTGTCCGACATTTATAGTAACATACGGGCTTGAACATGTAATAACACCTGAAACATTGGTAGCCTGGCTATGTCCATCATTTAAAGTAGGAATTATCAAGTTAATTGTTTCTCCCGGATCCGCCTGACCGTTATTGTTACCTGAAGGATCAGAAACGGTAAGGTTACCAATAGCAAAAGAAGGTGCATAAGCCATAAGGCTGAAATTGCTCTCCCAGGTCTCTGTTCCGCTTATCATTGTTACAACAAATGGGATAATAAGATTATCGGGTATTTCATCGCTAACATTAAATGCAAAAGCATTCTGCATGCTCACAATCTGATCAGGCTGAATAGTGCCAAAAGCATGAGAATTATCAGTAATTGTAACATATTGTGATGTGGTGCTCAATGTTGCCATTACATTAACGGCAGGATCAAGACCAACATTTTTTAATGACATATCAAGAACAATTGATTCTCCATAATCAATTAAACCATTGTTATTACCCTGAGCATCATTAATAACGCTTTGATTATAAATAACATATGGTCCATCGGGAGGAATTATTTCGAGAAGGGCTTCGTAGCGGTAATAATTTTGTAGAGTAATTGTTACAAGTAGATTATTTCCCGGAACCTGCGGTGGAATTGGAATAGAAACCGGCATTCCTGTTCCTTCGCCAACACCAATCAACTCACCATTAACTGTCAGGCCTATCAAAGCTCCCGGATTAGCAGTAACTTCAAACATATCCAAACCACTGAGTAAAACAGGCATATGATTCACAGTAAGTTGCTGAGGCATTTCGGTATATACTGTGCTGAAAGCATCTCCATGATGATGGAATAAATAATAGGTAATTTGTTTGTGTTCTGGGTTGTATGGCCAGTTTGACTGTTGCAGGAAGTATTTACCGGCAGTATTGCCAAAAGCCGGTAAAATGTCACGCGAAGGAGGATTAGTTCCATAAGCCGGCATAAAACCAGGCCACAGATTATCCATCATACCCCAGACATAAGCGTCGTTAACGAATGAATAGGAGGTTTCGCTGGCAGCAGTAAGGCTCAACGCACCTTTTTGATGTCTGTGAAAAGCTTCAGCAAAACATTCTCCTGAAATATTGAATTTCCCGGTAAGACAGTTGATTGAAAACACATGGATCAAATCATTATTATTGAGACCTGATAAATGTGAGTTTCCATAATCAGGCTCGCCCCATCCATATTCATAGCCATGATCACGGTGCATTATCATATAAGCTCCGTTGTTAATAGCCTGATTAATAGTTGTAGCATTTGCACCCCAGCCAAAATTATTAAGGTGAGCAGGGGTTGCAGGAATATAATTCAAACCATTAGGTCCAAAATAATTCACAATCATACTTGTATTTGGGTTTGACGACCATGATGATCCCGGGGTACCACTATAAATATTATTTTGGCGCAATGGTTGTTTTCCAAGTTCATATTCCCAGAAACCATTAACTATCTCAGAACAGAGCTGGAACCAGCGCTCAGTTTGCCAACCCATAGCAGTTATGGGAACATTATAAAAATTAGTATTGGTTGGCGGAGTTCTTTCATAGTTTAAAAACTTGGGAACCATGATCTGCAAATCGGCAGCATGGCGTGCTGTAATACGCGCCAGGGTAATATCAGGAAGGTGGTTGTTGTTCATATCGCCAAAATATACGTCTGATACATAAGCCGGACCAGCAGGATGGTCGTTTCTTGGTTCGCTGGTGATGGTACTGCCTGAGGTTCCATAGTCTGCTAATAATAAAACTGCAGCCGGTGCTATATCCCAATTGTTATACGCATTGCTGATATAGTTTTTTATTTGTACATGATTGTTTCCACCAATTTCAGTAGTTGTAACAACCTGTGTTCTGATTCCCTGTTTGTTACGGAATTGCCTGATTGAGTCACCCCATGCAATAAAAACAGGATCATTAGGCACAATAACTATGTATTCGTAACCGGTAGTACGGTTGTTAATCATGTTGTTATAGCGTGCTGAATAATCAATTTCAGGTAGCGCATCGCTGTTCAGGATCATATCCTTTAAAATAGGATCCCACCAGCGGTTACGAAGACGGTTATCGCCAAATTGTCCATTTCCCCCTTTAAAGTTAACCTCAACATCAATATCATGATAAATGATGAGCTGTTTGGTTACAGGGTTGTACTGAAATGGAGTAATTCCAAGTATTACCACATCAACTCCGCGAACAGTAGTTGGCTCTGACAAACTAAATGGCTCAGCCGGATAAAAGGCATCGCGGCCATAAATTGACATGTCTTTTTCATACCTTAAAGGAGAATCATCACTCGCAACAGGTATATTGGAAGAGGGGAGCAAATCAACATTTTCCACAATTTCTTTTCTTACTGCATTTACCTTTAATGTAGCAGAGGCCCCCTGAGGAATAGCAATATATCTGCCATTACCAGGTAAATTAGGTGCACCTTCCTGACCCGGAAGAATCACACCTTCCATTTCGATGGATTTCATTACATTTCCATCAGTTTCAAAATCGAAGAGTGAAAGATGAGTAATTGAATGTACTACCCTTACTCCGGAATTATCATGCCGTGTAAGGTTAAATCCATTATTCCCCCACGCATCGGGGAAATTGTACTCAATGCGTTGGCCAAAAACTGGCGACAACATTAATAACATTAGTATTAGTGCTAATGTTCTGTTCAATAAAGTAGCAATTCGCATAAAATAAAATTTGAGGGTGAATAAAATGCTGAGAATCAGCTTGATAAACAATACTGCAAAAATACAAATAATATCTGAAACAATAACATTTCCTTAACATAAATTTACAACAATCGGATTTAATTACCTGATAATATGGGAATTATGGTTTTTATAATATTACTGCAAAAAGAAGTTGCATACAGCCAAAAAGAAAGCAATTGAGTTAAGCTATATTGCTCATTTTCAGGGTCTGCACAAATTAATTCTTATGTTACGGAATATTTTCACCCTACTGTCATTTTTGAGATAATACTTTTACAGAACAATATTCCATAGATAATCGTTATATATCCGGATTTTAAAATTAATTTTTGAAAACAAAACTTTTAAATGATCAAATTATGAAACGGACTCTTTTGATTTTAGCAGCTTTAATTACAGCAAGTACGCTCATGGCACAGGAAGTTCTTTTGCGAAAAGACGATAAAGTGGTGAACTTAGGCGTAGGATTGGGAAGTACTTTTTACAGCGGTGGTTTCTATACAACCCAAATCCCTCCCATATCAGCTTCTTTTGAATTGGGTTTTATGGATGATGTACTTGATGTAACAGATCTAACTCTAGGATTGGGTGGCTATCTTGCTTTTTCAAAAGCCAAACAGGAATGGACAAGTCCCACTATAGGCCGCTACGGGTATGAATACACATATTTCATCCTGGGAGGCAGGGCATTACTGCATTATCCCATAGTTGACAATCTTGATACTTATACCGGTTTAATGCTGGGTGCCAGAATTAACAGCAGCCAGTCATTCGGAACTCCTGAATCATCTGCTTCAGCTTCCGGTAGCGGAATTGCCTATTCATGGTTTTTGGGCGGACGATACTACTTCACTAATAAGTTTGCACTGATGGCAGAGCTGGGATATGGAATATCCTATCTTAACCTTGGCGTGGCATTCAAACTTTAAAAACCTGATTTAAAAGGGTTTTTGAGGTATTTTGTAACTAAAAGGCGTCGTTAATAAAGAACTCTTTAATCTGAACTTTTAAAATGTCTAATTTCTGGGATCAGCGCTATGCTATGGATGAGTATGTTTATGGTACTGAGCCAAGCATTTATTTTAAACAGGTAGTAAATAACCTCAAGCCCGGAAAACTTCTTGTACCTGGCGCCGGCGAAGGTCGCGACGCCGTTTATGCTGCATCATTAGGATGGGAAGTTCATGCTTTTGATCAAAGTAGTGTGGGGCAGCGCAAAGCCTTGTTGCTTGCTGAAAGGAATAATGTAAACATTAATTATAAAACCCTTAATGCTGCCGATTTTATTTGTACCGGTCAGAAATATGATCTGATAGCAGTTGTTTTCATGCATTTCGAACCAAATTTAAGAATACATTTCCACAATGAATTGGAAAAATGTTTGCCATCCGGTGGTTTACTACTGGTAGAAGCCTTTCACAAAAATCAAATTGCAAATAATTCAGGTGGACCAAAAAATCCTGATATGCTTGTTACAGGTGAAATTCTTGCTGCTGATTTCAATAAGCTGTCAATACTCGAAAATAATGAAATACAGATAAATTTTACAAAAGGCACTCATCACTCAGGGCTGGCAGAAGTAGTCAGATTTCTTGGTATGAAAACATAATGATTCTTCCATGACCAATATAAACGAGAAAACTCATCATCAACTAAACAGCAAAATGACCCTGTCGGAATTTGAGGATATACTCAATTCCAGACCAGCTTTTATGCTCTATTTTTACAATGACATTTGTGGTGTTTGTAAAACCTTGTTGCCAAAGGTAAAAAGCTTAACTGAAACTGAATTTCCTGAAATATTGTTTATTCAGCTAAATACTGATACAAACCGTGAACTAGCCGGGCAACTCCGGATGTTAAGCGTACCGGGGATCATACTGTTCATGGACGGTAAGGAGATATTCCGGTCGAATGGTATGATTTCAATGGATGAATTTAAGGCTCAAATAGCACGTCCGTATCAAATAATGTTTGATTAAAGAGGATTTAACGGCTTTCCGGACTTAGTTTTAACAATCAGAAAGCAATTTCTTTTTTGGCTGTTAGCAAAATGATGATATTCTGCAAGCAGTTTTTGGCAGACAAAACATGAAACCATTATTTTTGCAGTCCCAAATTATGTTGTTTTGATTGAAATAATAATAATTGCCATTGGGCTTTCAATGGATTCATTTGCCGTATCTCTTGCAAGTGGGATCTGTCATAAAAAGAACTGCAGGATACTTGCATTACGCGTTGCGCTCTTTTTTGGTGTTTTTCAGGGAGTTTTTGCAGGCCTGGGATGGTTATTAAGCAACACTGTCAAACACCTTATCGAACAGATTGACCATTGGGTAGCCTTTATTTTGCTGCTTTTAATCGGCGGAAAATTAATTTTTGGAGCTATAAAGTCCGATCCTGCGCAAAAATCCTTCAATATTGAAAGCTATCTTGTATTACTTGGTTTATCAGTTGCCACCAGCATTGATGCGCTTATCGCAGGCATGGGTTTTGGATTTCTTGATATGCACATAGTTCCGGTTATGATCGTGATTGGACTGGTAACTATCTTCTTTTCATTTTCAGGTTTTCTGATTGGAAGCCGCAATGGTTACAAACTTTTAGGGAAACGTGCGGAAATTATTGGCGGCATAATGATTATAGCTATCGGGATAAGAATATTGATAGAACACCTGGCAGGCTAAAAAGCTTTAATAAACCGAATATTCAATTTATTAATGGTTCAGACAAAAATCCTTCATAAATTTATTCCCTATACAAACCCATATTAATAATGTATCGGTTAACGCTTGCAGGAACCAACCTTGCAATTGATTTACCAAGCATAATTTTTTGCCGTATTTCAGTAGATGAGATATTGATAAGAGGAGCATTGGTAATTTTTATATTCGGATAATTATCAAAATCAGTTTGAATATTAATACCACGGGGATAAACAAGTATCTGAAACTCATTGATTATGCTTTTATAATCCCTCCACTTATCGAATTCCTGCAAATTATCGGAACCTATCATAAGATAAAAATCATTTTGCGGAAATTTCAATCTGAGCAGCCTGAGTGTGTCAATAGTAAAGGAGGGTTCAGGCATTGTAAATTCAATATCACAAGTTTTAAACCTCCGGTTCCTGTTCACTGCAAGTCGGGTCATTTCAAGCCTCTGTTCCTTACTCACAAGCATGCCTTTGTCTTTTAACGGATTATGAGGTGAGACCACAAACCATACTTCATTCAACTCCTCATGATCAAGCATATAAGAAGCAATTTTCAGATGTCCTTTATGTATAGGATTGAATGAACCAAATAAAAGCCCGGTTTGAATATTTTTTGGCATATAAAAATCAAAAATTGTTGAAACGGCTCAGATTTATAATATCGCTATTTCAGTCCGGTTCATTATTGTCAAGGAATTCATTAACAAGGTTCAAAAGATCAGTTTTAGCCACACTAATTTCATTATTTACAACTATCCTGTCGAACTCATTGGCAAATGTCATTTCCCATTCAGCTTTACTGATGCGTTCACGAATTTTATCATCACTGTCGCTCTGCCTTTTTCTTATCCTCATTTCAAGTACTTCTACCGATGGGGGCTGAATAAAAACGGCGAGAGTATTTTCAGGGAACTGCTTTTTAATGTTTAAACCTCCAACTACATCCACATCAAATATCACGTGCTTTCCTTTGCTCCATATCCGGTGAAGTTCACTACGCAAAGTTCCGTAAAATGATCCCGGATATACTTCCTCCCACTCGACAAATTCATTATTCTCAATTTTTCTTTTGAACTCTTCCTTTTTCATAAAATAATAATCCCTGCCATCAAGTTCGCCATCGCGTTTAGCTCTGCTACAAGCCGATATTGAAAATTCAAGGTCGTTACGCACACTGAGAAGATGCTTGACCAGCGTAGTTTTTCCGGCTCCGGAAGGTGCTGAAATTATGATCATTTTATTTTCCATGAATAGTACATTTATAGTATATTGAGAAGTTGTTCCTTAATTTTTTCAAGTTCATTCTTCATTTCAACGACTTTTTTCTGAATATCGGCATTATATGCCTTCGCCCCCAGAGTATTTATTTCCCGTCCTATCTCCTGCGATATAAAACCAAGTTTACGTCCCTGAGATATTTCATCAGCAAGAGTATTCAAAAAATCAAGACAATGTTTTTTAAGCCTGAATTTTTCTTCAGTAAAATCAATACGTTCGAGGTAATAAATAATTTCCTGTTCAAAACGGTTACTATCAATAGTTACACGATTTTCAAGCTGTGCCAGATCGGCATTAAGTCTTCTCCGTATATCTTCTACTCTTTTGTTCTCAAAAAGCTCAATTTCATTTAATAAATCAAGGATTATATTTATCCGTTGCTTAAAGTCCTTTTCTATTATTTCGCCTTCGTTTGTCCTGTAACTATCCGCTTCTGTCAATGCATGCCTGGTCAGGTCAAGACAGAGGTTTTTATCCTTATCATCAATTTCTGATATTGATTGTGATACAACATCAGGCAATCGCAGAATTGCAGGCAGTATTTCAGAAGAAACCTGTAAACCCGATTCTTTTGCCAAAACCTTTAACTCATCAAGATAGTGCAGGGCAAGAGCATGATTGACCCTGTATTCTGAAAAATCAGTCTCATTCTCAATAGTCATGTAAAGATCAACTTTTCCCCTTTCGAGAATATTGCCAAGCAAAATCCTGATTTCAGCTTCCAGTTCACGGTATTTTGTAGGCAGCCTGATGTTGGCATCCAGAGTGCGGCTATTGAGGGTTCGTACTTCAACAATAAATTTCTTTCCGTTATAGGTTTCCGATGCCCATCCGAAACCGGTCATTGATTTAATCATGGCTGTTCAATTTAAAGCAAAGGTACACAGTATTCGGTTTAACACAATTAAATTTTTAATGAACAAGACCAGATTCTTTTATTTAACTTTCATACCTGGATTAATTTTCATAATATTGTACAAATTTTTGTAATGAAATCTCCAATCTTATCAGTTTTACTTTTTATCTCGGTTTCGCTTACAATATTTGCAGGCGAAACTGACAGTCTTGAACAGCTTCTGCCTTCATTGCAGGGAATTGAAAAAGCCGATATGCTGATAAAACTGACACGAAAATTTGCCGTTGACTCTAAAGAGAAATCTCTCAGATACGGAAATGAGGCACTTGAATTATCAAAAAAAATCAATTACGACAAAGGAGAAGCTACTGCCTTAATTGCCTTAAGTACAGCGCATTACAGCTCATCAGATTATAATAAGGCTATAGAATATTTAAAAGACGCTTATATAATTATTGAGGAGCTCAAGGATTCTTCATTGCTTCTTAACACATTGAATAAGTTATCAATAAATTACAGGCTTACCGGAAATTACAAGGAATCGCTTTCCACATCCTTGCGTGCGCTTCAAATCGCTGAGCAACAAAACGATACAGTAAGTTGCGCCCGTTTCTATAATAACATAGGTGGCGTTTACAAAGAATTAAAGGAGTTTGATAAAGCACTTGATTATTACGTACATGCCTATAATATATATTCCCGTTTGAATGACCTCAGCGGATTGGCTCAAACAACCAATAATATTGGCATCATACACAGAATGAATCAGAACTACGATACTGCTCTTATTTATTATAACAAATCCCTGTATTTTGAACAACAACTAAACAACAAAAGAGGAATAGCCCAATCATTAAATAACATCGGTAATTTGTATTTTCTGATCGGAGATTACAAAAAGGCCATAGAATCATTTCATACTTCTCTGAGCATTTCGCAGGAAACAGGAAATATTGAAAGTCAAACGGTTTCATGGAACTTTTTGGGTAATGTATATTCTAAATTAGGTAATTTTAATGAATCAACAGAGGCTTATAACAAGATGCTAAGTCTCAGCAATCAAACCGGCAATAAGAATCGCCTGAGCATGGCTGTAGAGCAACTTGCAAAGATCTATACTCAAACCGGAGATCTCAAAAAAGCGATAGAATATTATGAAAAGCTCACTGCCCTGCGCGATTCCTTATATCAGGAACAAATCAATGTTATAGTAACTGAAATTGAAGCAAAATATGAATTGGAAAATCAAGCTAAAGAGATTGAAAATCTAAGGCAAAAAACTAAAATTCAGGAACTAAGACTTAATGCACATCGCTTTATTATTTACGCACTGATCATATTGTCTTTAATCTCAGTGTTTATTGCCTTTCTTGTTACTCAGCGAAACAAGCTTCGGATTGCTAAAAAGAATGCAGAACTTGAGCAGAAACTATTCAGACTACAGATGAACCCTCATTTCATGTTCAATGCCCTTAACACAATCCAAAGTTTTATTATCACAAACAATACAGATGATGCCATAAAATACCTGTCAAACTTTGCTAAATTAATGCGTCAGGTATTAAATAATTCGCGACAGGATCTTATATCTTTGGCAAATGAAATAAATGCAATGGAATATTATATGCAGTTACAACAACTAAGATACGACAACAAATTTGTCTATAATATTTTTGTTGGCCCCAAATTACATCCTGAGCTTATCATGATTCCCCCTATGCTTGCACAGCCATTTATTGAGAACTCAATTGAGCACGGCTTTCAGGGATTAAAACATCAGGGCAAAATAAATATTTCATTCAATCTAAACCATGATTCCATTATTTTTGAAATTAAAGATAATGGAATTGGCATAACTCAGGCATTGAAAAACAAATCTGCCGAAATGCCCGATCATGACTCAATAGCAATGGATATTACTCTGGAACGCATTAGACTGTTGAATCAGAACAAGAAGCACAAAATAGAATTTCAGGTAAAAGAACTTTTATCACAGGATATGATGGCTGAAGGTACTGTTGTAAGCTTCAGTATTCCTCTCAGAACGCAAGATAACATTAATTTACTGACTGATAAATATCTGGCAAAATGACTAGTACTACAATTAAGGCTATAATAATTGACGATGAAAGCCGCTCACGCGAAAATATCGCTCACATCCTGAAAATGCATTGCAGGGATATTGAAATTGCTGATCAGGCCGACAGTATTTATTCAGGGATTATTTCCATAAAAAAGCATAACCCTGATCTGGTATTTCTTGATATTAAACTGCCAGACGGAACCGGTTTTAATCTGTTAAGAGAATTTGACAATATTAACTTTAAAGTTATTTTCATAACCGCTTATGAAGAATACGCCATTAAAGCTTTTAAATTCAGCGCAATGGATTATCTGCTTAAACCTATTGACACTGAAGAACTTATTAATGCAGTTAGCAAAGCAAGAGAAACCATAGAAGCTGAAAGCCTTAGTCGCCGGATTAATGAATTTATGTCGCAAATAAACCTTTTTAAAAAATTTGGTTTAGGTAAAAAAATAGTTCTTAAAACTTCAGACAACCTTTATGTGATTGATAGTAACGACATTATAAGTGTAAAATCAGAAGATAACTATTGCCGGTTTTATCTGGTAGATAATAAAAACATTCTTGTAAGCTATTCACTAAAGGAGTACATAGAAGAACTGGAAAACAATGCCTTTTACAGAACTCATAAATCCTTTGCCGTAAATTTACATCATATAAAACGCTACAACCGTGCTGATAATAGCTGCATAATGAGTGACGGGTCAATAATACCGGTTTCGCATCGCAGGAAAGATGAATTGATTAACATTTTAAAAAACATATAATTATCGAAAACCAAATCTTCAATATAGCAATTATAAAATAATGGAGTCCTACACTTTATATGATCAACCGCCGGCAATCTTTGATGCAATGATAAATGATATAATGCAGGCAAAGGATTATATATTTGTTGAGACATTTAAATTCAACAATGATGTAATAGGGCACAGATTCCGTGATGCCCTTACACAAAAAGCAAAAGAAGGAATAAAAATCAAACTTCTGATTGATTCCTGGGGAGCAGGTGTACCCTTATCATTTTTCAGCGAAATGTTAAACTACGACGCTGAGGTCAGATTTTTCAGCAAAATGGTCATCACTTTTGATATTTTTACCAAGAACCATCGTCGCAATCATCGCAAATTACTTCTTATTGACGATCATATCACATATATAGGATCATCAAATATTGCCGGACATTCTATTAAATGGAGAGAACTTCAGCTACGCATCGAAGGAGAAATCACAATCCATTTCAAAAGAACTTTTCTCACAAGTTTTAAAAATTACAACAAATATCATTTCAATAAATTCTCGTACCGGAAAGCTATTCATTTCAACGATTTCGAGATCATTCAGGATATTCCTTCCATATACCGGCAAAAGGTTAAGAAACACTATGAAGAGCTGATAAGCAAGTCAAAAAAGAGCATAATAATTGAAACTCCTTATTTTATCCCGGGTTTTAAAATACGAAAAGCTCTAGTTGAAGCTGCAGCACGTGGAGTGGACGTAAAAATAATAATCCCCGAACATTCAGATATCAGAATAGTTGACTTGCTTAGGAACAAATACATTATCCAAATGCACTGTAATAATGTAAATGTACTGTTTTACAGAGTTACGAACCTTCATGCAAAAGCTGCCCTGTTTGATGATGAAACATTTGCTATCGGCAGCTCAAACTTCGATTACCGTAGTTTCAGATACATGCACGAAATCATGCTTTTCGGGAAAAACAAACAAATAATACAATCTTTAAAAAAACATATGGATGAAACAATTGGGCAAAGCATGCCTTTTGATTATGAATCTTGCTTAAAACGTCCTGTTATCGAACGAATTATTACCTGGATGTTGTTGCCTTTCAGGCATTTATTTTAGCAAATCAGATACTGAACATTGTTTGAACTGTTTTTACTCCGGTTCGCGATCAATTCACCTTAATTGTTGTATTTTTCAGGTTCACCAGATAAACACCTGCAAAAATGCAAATTGCAGCAAGGCCTTTGCCAGGGGTAAATGTCTCTCCAAACCAGACCAAACCTATGATAGCAGCTATTAAAGGCTGAAGATAAATATAATAACCTGTTACACTGGCTTTTAAGAATTTTAGCCCGTAAATAGTAAGCAGATAAGCAAGCATAGTAGTTCCCAAAACTACAAAAGTCATGGCAAATAGAACATAGCCACTAAACACATGATAGTCAAGTCCCTTCATCGAGTGCAAAGTGAATGGCGCTGTTGAGACCAAACCAAATACAAACAGCCATTTCATTACTGTGATCGGATGATATTTTTGCATCACCGGTTTTATCAAAACCAGATACAAAGCATAGGCAGTATTATTAACAAATATGAACAGATTCCCTCTGATATTCCCTTCAAGGAAATTTCCGTTCAATCCGCTAAGTATCAGCAAAACAGCTCCTGAGGCGCCAATAATAATACCCAAAACATTTATCCACGTGATTTTTTCCTTTATGATCCAGGTTGCAAACAAAAGAACCAGTATAGGTGAAGTAGTATGAATTATTGCAGCATCAACAGGAGTTGTAAGATTCAATCCTTCAAAAAAGAAAAGCTGGTTAATTGATACACCAAGAAGACTCGACAGAGCTATTAATCCTAAATCCTTTATTTTAACAGGTTCGCGCTTAATAAACCAGGCAATGATCCAGAATAAAATTGCGACGACAAAAACTCTTATGAAAACAATTTGTCGCGGATCCAATGGATCAGGCATCAGCCCTTTGGCTATCCAGTAATTAAGCCCGAAAATCAAGCCACTGATTGAAAGTGCGATATGCGCTTTTATAATTTTGCTCATGATACGGCAAAAATGCAGATAAAATGGAAACTACAACATTCAGAAACAAAATATATAAATACAGATATGCATATCCATTGCCTCCAAAAACAAAAAAGACCCATCGTAATGACAGGTCTTTTCGAATTAAACAAATAATTAACTTATTAACCTACAGTTATTTGCCTGCTCAAACGAGCTTTTGCTTCTTCAATTTTGGGAAGAACCACACTCAGGATCCCATTTTTATAGTCAGCCGATATTTTTGCAGCATCAACAATTTTAGGCAATGTAAATGAGCGTCTGAATGTTCCGTAACCAAATTCACGGCGGGTATACTTAATTTCTTTTCCTTCTTCCTGAGCTTTTTCGTTGAAAATACTGAGAACATTGTTTTCAAGTTCTATCTGAATATCTTTCTTGTTGTATCCCGGAACAGCCATTTGAATTTCAAATGAATTTTCATTTTCAATTATATTTGCTGCTGGAACACAATCACAGCTTTTTTTATCAATGTCTTCCATGGATTTTGAGAAAATATCGTCAAAAATGTCGGAAAGACGACTGGGCTGGGCAAAACGAATAATAGTCATAATGATTTCTCCTTTAATTTTAGTTATTATTTTATTTTGATTATAGTTTAACAATTTATATACCGCGTTAAAAAACAAATGATTTTGCCTAATATTAGCGACAACCAGTCACATTTCACAAAAACCATATGCCTTTTTGTCGCATTATATTAAAAAACAGCCCATTTTATCTTTTAAAACCTGTTCGATGTACTTTAATAATATTGTAAGCTTATTTTTGCACCTTCTTATTTTTACCAAACAGGATCTTCAATGCCATCCCGCCATCGTCAAATACTGAAATATTTCTCACTGAAAAGGATATCAGTACCAATAATCATTGGTTTGGCAACAGCTACTTTTCTGTTTGTAAGAGATTTTGACAGTCAGGTATTCGCCGGTATTAAATGGACAAAATACTCAGCATTATGGCTTGCCCTTGTTCCTGTGCTGATGATAATCCGCGATTTATCATATATATATCGCATAAGACTGCTCACTGACTATGAGTTATCATGGAAACGCAGCTTTCAGGTTATCATGCTTTGGGAATTTGCTTCATCAATAACTCCCTCAGTTGTTGGTGGTTCGGCAGTAGCACTCTTTATCGTCCACAAAGAAGGTATAAACATGGGCAGAACTACCGCAGTGGTTATGACAACCGCATTGCTCGACGAGTTGTTTTATATAATCATGGTACCAACAGTGATATTAATTACCGGTACCAGCAATCTGTTTATTTCCGAACCAAGTTTTTCATTAGCAGGCGCAACACTTAGCAGTAAAGGGGTATTTGTCATCGGATATGTATTTATACTGCTGATGACAGCTACTATTTTTGCCGGTGTATTCTTTAATCCTCAAAAAGTCAAACAACTGTTAATCAGTGTTTTCAAGTTGCGCTTTCTTCGTCGCTGGGCTCACCAAGCAGAACAAACCGGTGATGAACTGATCACTACTTCTTCTGAAATGAAAAACCGTCCCTTTTCATTTTGGCTTAAAGCTTTCTTCATTACTCTGCTGTCGTGGACTGCACGCTTCTGGGTTGTAAATGTTATGATAATGGCTTTCAATCCCGTTAATCAGCATTTTCTCATCTATGCCCGTCAGCTAATAATGTGGGTTATATTACTTATCAGTCCTACTCCTGGCGGTAGCGGAATTGCTGAATATTTCTTTCCGGTATTTCTTGGCGAATTTATTGAAAATGGTCTGGCTACACCTCTGGCTATTTTCTGGAGGCTGATAAGCTATTATCCTTATTTATTTATAGGAGTACTCGTATTACCGGTATGGCTTCGAAGAGTATATTTTGGAAAAAGGAGAAATATCAGGTTCAGAAGTGTAAGATAGATAATGTAAAACTTACTCTGCTTTAATCTTCATTATTGTTTACTGAAGACGGTTTTAAATCCTGCTCCCTATCTTTTTTAGAAATATCCCCGAAATATGATTCAATAAGCTGCTGGGCTGCCACGTAGGCACTATATTTTTGCCTGCTCAGTCCATCTTCCATTTCTCTTATCATTCCGGCAATCTTTTTATTATTCCTGAACTGGAACATAAGAGTTTCTTCAACAACATCCATCATAATTTTCCGATCCTGACTTTTACGGCGTTTCTCAAAATAATTGTTTGACCTTGTAAAATGCACATAATCACTGATTATCTGCCATATTTTGTCAATGCCGGTATTATTAAGTGCCGAACAAACCTCCACCACTGGTTTCCATCCGCTTTCAGAAGGAGGGAAATAATGAAGAGCATTTTCGAGCTGAGATTTTGCCAACAATGCTTTTTGCATATTATCACCTTCAGCCTTGTTAATTGCAATTGCATCAGCCATTTCCATAATTCCCCTTTTTATCCCCTGAAGTTCATCGCCTGCTCCCGCAAGCATAAGCAGCAGAAAAAAATCAACCATATCATGAACAGCAGTTTCTGATTGACCAACTCCTACAGTTTCAATAAAAATTATTCTGAATCCTGCCGCCTCACATAAAATTACGGTTTCCCGGGTTTTACGCGCAACACCACCAAGAGTTCCAGCCGAAGGTGAAGGGCGGATAAAAGCACGTGGATTGGCTCCAAGCAATTCCATTCTGGTTTTATCTCCAAGGATACTTCCTTTACTTCGCCTGCTGCTCGGGTCAATGGCGAGAACTGCAAGTGATTCACCCTGGCCGGTAAGCATGGTTCCAAGGGTCTCAATAAAAGTACTTTTACCTGCCCCCGGCACTCCGGTTATCCCAATACGAATACTTTTACCTGAATGAGGCAGACACTTTTCTATTATTTTCTGAGCAATTTCCTGATGGGCAGGCAAAGTGCTCTCAATCAGGGTAATTGCTTTACTTAACATCATCCTGTTTCCGTCAAGTATTCCTTTGAAATATGTATCAGCATCCAATAGCTGATTTGTCTGTTTTGAAATAGCTTTTGATATAACAGGATTTATGACCGGCGGCTGCTCTATACCTTTATTTACTTTTAGTGCCGATTTATATGTTTTATTTTTTTCTGGCATTGGTAAATTGAAATATTATTATGCTGCAAAATTAGGATAAATACCGCATCGGTCAGTCTGATACCCGACTTAAATGAAATGCGTTATCTACCAGAAAATAAAAGTAATTGATCAAAAAATGTTAATTTTGCCTCAAATTTCTGACTCTTAATTCAAAACACAAATAAATGGAAACGATTATATCAAAAACTTTCACCGATTATAAAATAAAAGACATAAACCTTGCCGGCTGGGGGAGAAAAGAAATTGAAATAGCCGAAAAGGAAATGCCGGGTTTAATGGCTTTGCGAAAAAAATACGGGAAAGAAAAACCATTGAAAAATGCAAGGATCAGCGGTTCGCTTCACATGACCATTCAAACTGCCGTACTTATTGAAACACTGGTAGAACTTGGGGCTGATGTTCGCTGGGCAAGCTGCAATATTTTTTCAACTCAGGATCATGCTGCTGCTGCAATTGCAGCAAAAGGCATTCCGGTATTTGCGTGGAAAGGTGAAACCATTGAGGAATACTGGTGGTGCACACTGCAGGCTCTTTCATTTCCAGGTGGAAAAGGTCCTAATTTGATTGTGGATGATGGCGGAGATGCTACTTTAATGGTTCATAAAGGTTTTAATATTGAAAATACACCTGATTTGCTGAATGCCACTCCTTCAAATGCTGAAGAAGCTGCAATACTGAAAACGCTCAGAGAAGCCTATATTGAAGACAAGAACAAATGGCACCGCATGATTAAAGATTTCAAAGGTGTTTCAGAAGAAACCACCACCGGTGTGAACAGGTTGTATCAAATGAAAGAAAAAGGAAATCTGTTGTTCCCGGCAATAAATGTTAATGACTCAGTTACCAAATCAAAATTCGATAATCTGTATGGCTGTCAGGAATCACTTGCTGATGGAATTAAACGTGCAACAGATGTCATGATTGCCGGCAAGGTGGTTGTAGTTTGTGGTTATGGTGATGTTGGCAAAGGTTGTGCCCGTTCAATGAGGTCGTATGGTGCAAGGGTAATTGTAACTGAGATTGACCCGATATGTGCTTTGCAGGCGGCAATGGAAGGCTTTGAGATCACTACAGTGGAAGATGCTCTCGCAGAAGGAAATATTTTTGTTACAGCTACCGGAAACCGTGATGTGATACGTATTGAGCACATGGAAAAAATGAAAGATCAGGCAATTGTCTGCAATATCGGGCATTTTGACAATGAGATACAGGTTCAGAAACTTGAAGAATATCCGGATATCGTAAAAGATACTATTAAACCTCAGGTTGACAAATATACTTTCCCTGACGGGCACTCAATATTTATTCTTGCTGAAGGCCGATTGGTGAATCTGGGCTGTGCAACAGGCCATCCCTCATTTGTCATGAGTAATTCATTTACAAATCAGACTCTGGCTCAAATTGAACTTTGGACTAAAAATCTTCCTATTGATGTGTACACACTCCCTAAACATCTGGATGAAGAAGTGGCCAGGCTGCATATTGAGCAATTAGGAATTAAACTTACTAAATTAACACCAGAACAGGCTGAATATATAGGGGTGGATATAAACGGACCTTTTAAGTCAAACCTGTATCGTTACTGATATCAGGCTTTTACTTTTGTATAGACTATCCGAAGCTTTTCAAAAAAGATCATTTGAAAGCTTATGATATATTCTTCAAAATGAGGAATTAATTAAAAACATGCAGCATATTGCCATCATAAGTTGTGCGATATTGCCTCAGCGGACGCTTTGAAGGTCCATCAACCGGAGAACCGTCAATTATCAGAAAGCGGGAATTGCAACATTTGTCTATCAATGTAATATCGCCGGGTTCAACCTCCACTCTGGCAGCAGGCTCATGAGGATCGTAAGGACAGGTACGTTCATAAGCTTTAAAATCATCCTGAAGACCTCTGTAGATAATAATGCCTCTGCTTGGCTCATCAGCTACAACATATTCCCAGCCTCCCGGGCTATTTAACCTCCAATAAAAAGTAGAATTGGGATTTATAAAAAAATTAACATAAGCCAATGGGATTTCATTTTCATTATTCTCCTTATCACAGCTTGAAAACAAAAAAGCTATGATACTCAGCAGAATAATAAAAGTATATTTGAAATTTGAAGAGTGCATTTATGGTTTGAATTTAATAAGGAAACGTAGCTGATGCGATTATATTTTTATAAACCTGATATCATTTTACAGGAACATAAAAAGTCCGTATTTTGAACGCCAAGATTAAAAATTCAATGATATATCTTAGTACAGGATTTGACTACCGGTAAAATTTCATAATTTTACAGCCGAAAAATCATTGATTCTAACTGCATTTTTAATAAAGCAAATTGTAACACGCTATATACCAACACATAACCCATTATGGACGATTATATTTATATAATATTATTCATAGGCTGGATTGCCTACAGTATATTCATGGCAGCTCAAAAGAAAAAGCAGGAGCAGCTAAAGAAACAATCTGCACCATTACCTCCACCGATACCTGAAACCACTATTGACGAGTCGCCTCAGCGTTCAGTATTTGAAGAAATTTTCAAAGATTTTTACGATGAAGATCCTGAAGAAGTTATCGTACCCGAACCTTTTATGGTAAAGGTGGAAAGAAAACCGCCGGATATATCTTATAACCCGGATTCTGATTTTGATATTAAGGAAACAACATATACCACCGAAGAAAGTATTTTACAAAAACCATCTGGTTTAAATGAGGGGTATGCAATTGAAAGTAAAAACAAAAGAAAAGAGGACTTTGATCTGCGCAAAGCAGTTATTTACAACGCCATTCTACAACGTCCTTATAATTAAAGAATTAAAAAATAATTTCCAATTTTTCTCAAAAATCATCCGTGTATGTTAATATTTGTTAATTTTACCGGCTCTAAGAAATTACTATGTCATCTATTTATAAAATTACAGGGTATGTTAAAAAAGCTACTATTAACTGTTGGGGTTGTACTTTCTTTTAGTACACTTGTTTTTTCTCAAACGGCTACTCTTCAGGGAGTTATAACTGATCAAAAAACCGGAGAACCTATCCCTTTTGCCAATATTGTTGCTGAAAGAGGAGGCACACAAGCCGGTGGAGCTACCAGTGATTTTGACGGGAAGTATTCAATCAGACCAATTGAACCGGGTCGTTATGATGTAAAAGCTACTTATGTGGGATACAAGCCATTGCTTATCCAGAACGTAGTAGTTACAGCCAACCAGATCCGCTTCCTTGACATCAAAATGGAGCCAACTTCAATTGCACTCGACGAATTTGAAGTTCGTGAGTATGCTATCCCGCTTATTGATAAAGACCAGACATCGAGCGGTGCAACAGTAACAGCAGAAGAAATTGCCAAAATGCCGAACCGGTCGGCTAATGCTATTGCAGTTTCTGTTGGAGGTGTATTCTCAGCCGATGGTGAACGCGGTAGCGTTCGTGGACAGCGAGCTGAAGGTACCATAATGTATATTGATGGCATCAGAGTGAGAGGCTCATCATCATTACCTGAAGCTGCAATTGAACAGGTATCGGTAATCCTTGGCGGGGTGCCTGCACAATACGGTGACGCCGTAGGTGGCATTATTAACGTTACAACACGCGGACCTTCACGTACTTTTGGTGCCGGTATGGAATTTGAAACTTCTCAATTTCTGGATGCATTCGGATATAACCGCGCCAGCTTGAATATGCAGGGTCCTTTGCTGAAAAGCCGTAAAGACAAATCTTCACTCCTCGGTTATTTTGTTGCCGGCGAGTTTATTTTCAAAGAAGATGGTCGTCCCACAGCAACTGGAGTTTACAAAGTGAAAGATGATATACTTGAGTCGCTTGAAAAGGAACCTGTAAGAATGTCGGAATCAGGACAAGGAACATTTTACAGATCAGCATCTATAAAAATGTCGGATCTTGAGCACCTTAAGGCAACTAAAAACTCAAACGATATGGATATGAACATATCCGGTAAGATTGACGTACGCACTACACCAAATATAAATCTCTCGTTCGGCGGATCGTACAATTCATCAAACACCAGAGCCTTTAGTTTGTCAAATTCTATTTTTAATTATAAAAACAACGCCCTTGTTAAAGACCACACATGGAGAGTCTATGGACGTCTGACACATCGTTTTCCAACAGATGCAGAAAGCAAATCATTTGTTAAGAACGTTTATTATAACCTTCAGGCTGACTATTCAGTGTACAACTATGAACAGCAAGATGCAGGACATAAGGACGATTTGTTCAAATACGGTTATCTCGGTGCCTTTACCCGACACATGGTGCGCTCATATGAAGAAGGACAGGATGATGTTATAGGATTATCCGGATTGATCCACAACGCTTATCTTGATACTCTATACTCATTTGATCGTGCTGAGTTCAACCCTATACTTGCTAATTACACACAACAATATTACGATCTGAGAAATGGACGGATCCGCAGATTTGAGGATCTGAGCCCTGTTCAGGGTGGGTTGACCAATGGCGCAAGTCCTGAAAGTGTTTATGGGCTTTGGGCTAATGCCGGTGGGTTACAAACCGGTTATAACTTTAGCGAAAGCACACAGCTTGGCATCAATGCTCACTTTTCAGCTTATCTTGGCAATCACGAGTTCAAGCTTGGAATGCAGTATGAACAGCGTTTTGACAGAGCTTTCGGAGTTGGGCCAACAAATCTCTGGCCTATCATGCGTGGTTTGACAAACTTCCATATAGAACAGCTTGACAAGAAAAATCCACAGGCAGTTTACATGAATGGATTTTTCATGGACACCATTAATTATTTCAGACTTTTCGACGCTGAATCACAAAGAACATTCGACCGTAATCTCCGTCTTGCCCTCGGTCTGGATCCTAATGGTCTGGACTATCTGCTGATAGATTCATACGATTTTAATACCAACACCCTTATTTATTATGATAAGGATATGATCAAAAGAACTGCCACTCTGAACGGCAAACTTGATATTAACATGTTCAGTGCTGACGAATTATTAAATCAGGGAGCAGAACTTGTTTCATACTATGGTTATGATCATACAGGAAAGAAATTAACGCATAAACCCAGCATCAATGATTTCTTTGAAGAAAAAGATGCCAATGGGAATTACCTAAGGCATATCGGGGCTTTTGAACCTATTTATACTGCTTTTTATGTTCAGGATAAATTTGCCTTTAAAGACCTGATTTTCAATATAGGACTTCGCGTCGACAGATTCGATGCGAATCAAATGGTTTTAAAAGACCCGTATTTACTGGCTGAGGCTTACACAGTTGGTGAAGATACCAAGTTTAAGGATCATCCTACAAACATGGGCAAAGACTTTGTCATTTATGTTGACCAGCCTTCAAATCCAACTAAGGTCACCGGTTACCGTTCGGGCAACACCTGGTACAACAACGAAGGATTGGAGATTTCTGAAGACCCGACTGTTATCATTGGAAAAGAAAGCGGTCCGTTTTTAAAGAATCAGGCAGGACTTAATGCTAATTGTTTTGAGGATTATGATCCGCAATGGACATTTATGCCGCGTATTTCATTCTCATTCCCAATCTCAGACGAGGCATTGTTTTTTGCACATTATAACGTGCTTACCCAGCGTCCGACAACGGGCGGACGCCTGAATCTTATTAATTATTTCTTTCTTACATCAAGAGGAACTGATTTGCTTGGAAACCCAAATCTTAAACCTGAAAAAACCATTGACTATGAGCTAGGATTCCAGCAAAAACTTACCAATACATCATCATTATCAATTTCAGGTTTCTATCGTGAAATCAGAGACCAGATACAAAGCTTCCGTTTTACCGGTGCATATCCCAATACTTATTATTCATATTATAACCTCGACTTTGGTACGGTAAAAGGTCTTACATTTACCTACGACATGCGTCGTACAGGTAATGCACGTGTAAGAGCAAGCTATACTTTGCAATTTGCCAACGGAACAGGTTCTAACCCTGAAACTGCCCGTGCTCTTATATTATCCGGACAGCCTAACCTGCGTAACCTGATACCCCTGGATTTTGACCGTCGTCATTCAATTAATTTAACTCTTGACTATCGTTTCGACGAAGGAAGTAAATATAACGGTCCCAGAACTACCCGCAGGATAAAAGGAACTGACCAGGTTAAAACTATTAACTGGCTGGAAAATTCAGGTTTCAACCTTATTATATTTGGTGGTTCAGGCACACCTTATACAAAATCAAGCCGTATTTATGGCCTGGTGGCTGGAAGTCGCCAGATCCAGGGTTCTCTTAACGGAGCAAGATTACCATGGCAATTCCGTATTGATGCCCGTGTTGACAAGGATTTTAATCTTAAATCATCAAAAGGAAAAGGAGAGGATAAATACCTGAATGTTTATCTGAGAATCAACAATTTACTTAACAGCATGAATATCATGGGAGTTTACGCAGCTACCGGTAATCCGGATGACGATGGATTCCTTGCTGCTGCAGAATACCAGAATTATATCAATTCTCAACTTGATCCCCAGTCATTCAGAGATCTTTATTCAATAAGAATTAACAGCCCATATAATTATAGTCTGCCAAGAATGATACGTATTGGGGTTTCGTTTAATTTTTAATTCCTAAGAAATATTGATAAGAAAATAAATGTTTAAAAAACTATAATAAACTGAACACAATGAAAAAGATTTTCCAGACTTGTATCTTGCTAATTTTCAGTTTTATACTGTCATACTCGTACGCAGAAAAAGTTCCAGTTAAAAATTTTAAAAAATCAGAATTAAAATCCGTTTCAGCCGGATGTCTTCCTGCTGGTAGCTTTAAGTACCTTGATATAGGTAACGTAAGAACCCGTATTAATTCAAACGGAGGCATGTGGTGGGACTTTGAAGTTGCACAATACGAAGTTCCCAAAGGTTCAGGAAAAATGTCGTTGTTTGCTGCAGCTCTCTGGATTGGAGGTGTTGACGTTAACGATCAGTTGAAACTGGCTGCATTACGTTTCGGTCAGGGTGATCCTGTTGGAACTGCGAACTCGCATCAGGATTTCTGGACTGGTCCCTTGACTATTGACGGATCTGCTGCAATTGATCCTGAAACATGTGCAGAATACGACAAACATTACCCAATGACCCGTGCAATGATTGATGAATATCTTGCCTGGTGGGAAGATCCTGCAGCCTACCCCAATTATTCAATACCAGAAGAAATAAAGAACTGGCCTGCTCATCCTTATGATCAAACAAAAAATCAGAGTTTTTATCTGGCTCCTTTTTATGACAGGGATGGCGACGGAGTATATGATCCTGAAAATGGAGATTTTCCGTATTACGACCTCACCGGCGAACTTTGTAAAACTCTTACCCCTACAAGAGACGCAGAATATTACTATCCCAGCAGTCAATATTCTGAAAACTGGCTTTATGGAATTTTATCTGACCAGGTTATTAAGGGAGACCAGACTCTTTGGTGGGTTTTTAATGATAAAGGAAATATTCATACCGAAACCAAAGGCGATGCTATAGGCATGGAGATCAGAGCACAGGCTTTTGCCTTTGCTACTAACGATGAGATAAACAATATGACTTTTTATAGTTATGAGATTATCAATCGTTCAACCTTTACACTTAGAGATACTTATTTCAGCCAGTGGGTTGACCCTGATCTTGGATATGCAGCAGACGACTATGTTGGTTGTGATGTGGTTCGAGGATTAGGTTATTGTTATAACGGAAAACCCGTTGACGGTTCAGGACAGCCATGGGCATACGGCGACCAGCCACCAGCCGTGGGAGTTGACTTTTTCCAGGGACCATATATGGACAGAATAAAGCCAGGCGAGCCTCTGTATAATCAGGATCGTCCATCAGCATTTGATGACAAAGGCAAATTGCTCTCTTGTGATATATTAAAGGATTTTCAATATCCTGAAGCAATAAATGGTGTAAACTTTGGTGATGGTATAGCCAATAACGAGCGTTTCGGGATGAGACGTTTTGTTTATTATAATAACTCAAATGACCCTATTAATGGTGAACCACGTGCAGCTATTGACTATTACAACTTTTTGAAAGGTATCTGGAAAAATGGTGACTACATGTATTTTGGGAACCTTGCTCTTCCTCCCGGAAGTGGTTCAGGCTCAGGTTATGGTCCAATAACTGATTTCATGTTTCCCGGCGACTCAGATCCCTGTTTCTGGGGCACCCATTTTACGGAAGTAATATTACCTGAAGGTAAATACTGGACTGAGGAAAATGCTAATAACCCACCCGAAGACCGCCGGTTCATGCAATCTGCAGGTCCTTTTACATTGTTACCCGGTGCAGTTAACTATATTACAGTTGGTATTCCTTGGGCACGTTCTGCTTCAGGCGGCCCATGGGCAAGCGTTGAACTGCTCAGAGTAGTTGACGATAAATGTCAGGCATTATTTGATAACTGCTTTCAGGTTATTGACGGTCCAAATGCACCAGACCTCACTTTCCGGGAACTGGACAAAGAACTTATTGTTTATATAACCAATAGAAAAACCAATGATAAAGGCAATAACTTTGAAGAGCAGTATACTGAAGTTGATTACAACATTGTACGTGGTGACTCATTATATGTATTTGAGGGTTACCAGGTATTTCAGTTAGCTAACCCTTCAGTTGGACCTAATGATCTTAAAGATCCTGATCTTGCCAGACTTGTATTCCAATGCGACGTTAGCAATTCAATATCAAGAATTATTAATTATTATTACGATCAATCTCTTGGAGCCAATGTTCCGGTACTTGAGGTTAACGGTTCTAATCAGGGAATCAGAAATTCATTCAGTCTCACACTTGATGCATTTACCAATCAACCTCTGGTAAATCACAAGCAGTATTATTTTATGGCTTTGGCATACGCTCATAATGAATTTGAAAAATATACCGATGACCCTGCTGCTCAGAGTCCCGGAGTTCAGTCATTAAATGGGCAAAAGCAACCTTATCTTGCAGGTCGTAAAAATATTAAGTCTTACACTGCTATTCCACATATTCCTGTAGGAGCAAAATCACCTAATGCTAAATATGGCGATGGTGTTAAAGTTACCCGTTTACAAGGTAACGGCAACGGAGGTAATATACTGGAATTAACTCAGGAAACCATTGACGAGATCATGAGCAAACCACCTGCAAATGACAATGTACAGCTTGGGCATCCTGATTACCCAATTGCTTACAATCCTACATACAAAGCAGGCTCAACCCCTGTTAAAATTAAGGTCATTGATCCTTTGAATTTAAAACCTGCCGAATTCATTATGGCTTTTGACTCAATCTATCGTCAGAAAATCCGTAAAATATCAGGTGGAGTATATAGTCTTGGCCCGCAAGGTGACACAGCAAGTAAACTGGTGTCAACATGGAGATTAATTGATGCTAAAACAAATGAGGTCTTGTTCAGATCATCAAAGAGTATAATAACCAAAAGTGAGCAAATATTCCCCGAACTAGGTATTGCCATTGAGATTGGACAGGTATTCCCTCCGGGAAGTTATAAAATTGGAGAATCAATGGATAGTCACGGAAGTACTATTTCACGATATATGGTATTAGATCCAAACAATGGGTACCTGACTTCTTCAATGACTTTTAAAGATAATGCAACTCCATGGCTGTTTGGAGTGCCTGATGTTGACGGTGGCTCACCACTTAACTGGATACGCTCAGGAACCGTTTCTGACCCCAGTGAAGTTGCAAATCAAGACTGGCATGCAACCGGAAAGAATTTCATGGATCCCAACAGTGTTTATGAAAATGTAATTGGTGGAACATGGGCTCCTTATCAATTGGTTGCTTACGATGGTCAGGATCCAATAGCCAAGACCTCCCCTGCCTATACTATGCTATCGAAATTAGCTTATAACCAGATTGCCGATATTGCCAGTGTTAATCTGGTTATTACTCCTGATAAATCAAAATGGACACGTTCACCAGTAATCGAAATGGCTCCCGAAGTAGGATTGGCTCATAATAAAGCTGCTAAATATAATGTAAGGATTTCGCCTTCGATTGATAAAGATGGTAATTATGCCGATCCTAATGCAACTCCAAGCGATAACCCCAATGATCCGCATTATATCAGTGCCACTGGTATGGGATGGTTCCCGGGTTATGCAATTAATGTTGAAACTGGTGAAAGGCTGAATATCATGTATGGAGAAAACTCATGGCTGGTTGGTGAAAATGGAAGAGATATGAAATGGAATCCAACAAGCAATATAGTGAATGAAGCCGGCTATGTTTTTGGTGGAGGTCATTATATATATATTATGAGTTCGAAAAAGCTATCTGTTGCATTACCATTTCCAGATTTCAGGCAATATGCTCCTGCTTATGATGCCGGTGCATGGATCATGTCCCATCTTAAACGAGCAGCTACCGTTCCTCACGTCTGGGGAAGTGCAATGTGGGTTAATATTCCATTGGCTGATGAAGAAAACTTCCTTTCAAGTGAAGTTACCATTAAGCTAAGAGTTAGCAAACCTTACAATAAAAATTATGCTTCTTATGCTGTAAGGGATTCGCTTGCAATTATTAAGGACACTCTGAATAAGAATAATCCCATGTATAAATTTAGCACTAATGAAATTGCCACCGATACAGAAAATATTGAAAAAGCTAAAAGCGATCTTGATTTAATAAATGTTGTTCCAAACCCATATTACGCTTATTCTTCATACGAAGTTAACCAGTTGGACAACAGAATTAAAATTGTAAATCTGCCAAAGAAATGTACGGTTACAATTTATACTATTAACGGTGTTCTTATCAGACAATTTACAAAAGACACCGATGCAATAACATCAATTGACTGGGATCTTAAGAATTATGCCGGAATACCAATTGCCGGCGGCTTGTATATTATTCATGTGAATGCTGAAGGGCTTGGAGAAAGAACTATTAAATGGTTTGGTTCACTACGTCCTATTGACCTTAATGCATTCTGATGTATCAATAGTAGAAATTAATGTCGAATTATATAAAAGATATAAAATGAAGAGCTTACAAAAATACATCTTAGCCGGCTTGTTCATAGTAATAATGATGGTTCCGGTAAATGAATTATTTGCAGGTAATAAAGACAGAGCTGGTGAAGCAGGCGCTTCTGAACTGCTTATTAACCCCTGGGCACGAAGCTCAGGATGGGGTGGTGCCAATACAGCAAGTGTGCGCGGACTTGAAGCCATGTACACTAACGTTGCCGGAACTGCCTTTACAAATAGTACCGAGCTGATCTTTTCCAATACACAATGGTTAAAAGGATCAGAGATCAATATTAACACTTTTGGTTTAACCCAAAGGGTCAGCGAGACCGGAGTAATTGGAATCAGTATTATGTCAATGCGTTTTGGTGATATTCCTATCACCAGGGAAGGTATTCCGGAAGGCGGGATCGGAACTTTTGCCCCAAGCTATATGAATATTGGTGTTTCTTATTCAAAAGCTTTCTCAAATAGTATTTATGGCGGGTTCAACCTTAAGATCATCAGCCAGTCAATTGCCGACCTGAGCGCACAAGGAGTTGCTATTGATGCTGGTATTCAATACGTTACTGGTGATATGGAAAATATAAAATTTGGTATTACACTAAGGAATATTGGCCCAACCATGAGATTTTCAGGTGACGGGCTCGCAATACGTACCTTATTGCCGGGACAAGAAAGCCAGTTTACTGTTGAACAACGCTCTGCAGAATACGAAATGCCCTCACAGTTGGTTATCGGAGCAGGTTATGACTTTCTGATCTCCGAATACCATACTATCTCAGTAGCTGGTAATTTCACCAGTAACTCATTTTTTAAAGATCAGTATGCGCTTGGAATAGAATATTCCTTACGTAACTATCTTATGGTTAGAGCTGGTTATACCTATGAAGAAGGAATCACAAAAAAATCTGACAGAACAACAGCTTTTACCGGACCGAGTGCAGGTTTAACTGTTCAAATTCCGTTGAATAAAGAAAAAGGTTCTAACTTTGCAGTTGATTACTCATATCGTGATACTGATCCATGGTCAGGAACTCATAGTATGAGTGCCAGAATTACTTTTTAACTAAGCTGATTCTTAGGTATTTATCTTTTTTTATTTTATTTAAAAAGACCCTGTTTCAGGGTCTTTTATTATTAAATTCACAGTAAAAGACTTTTGAAAATGGCAGATACAGTGTATTATACAAAAGACGGATTAAAAAAACTTCAGGATGAACTGGATCATCTTATAGGAGTTCAGAGGCCACTGATATCTCAGCAGATTGCCGATGCGAGGGATAAGGGAGACTTGTCAGAAAATGCAGAATACGATGCTGCAAAAAACGAACAAGCCATGCTGGAGTTAAAAATATCAAAACTTCAGGAACTAATCAGAAATGCACGGCTGATTGATGAATCAAAAATTGATACCAGCAAAGTTTTAATTCTTTCAACAGTGAAGATCAAAAACCTTAAAAACAATGCTGTTATGACTTATACTTTGGTTCCAGAAAACGAAGCCAATCTGAAAGCAGGAAAAATCTCAATAAATTCACCAATCGCCAGAGGATTGCTTGGATTGAGCGTAGGTGAAAAAGCAGAAATTGATGTTCCTGCCGGAAAAATGACTTTTGAGATCATTGAAATCACACGTTAAAACCTGTTAATACCCAAAATTATGACAACAATTTTTTCAAAAATTATCAAAGGTGAGATCCCGGCATATAAAATAGCTGAGGATGACCGTTTTTTGGCATTTCTTGACATCAATCCTTTAGCCAAAGGACACACTCTTGTAATACCTAAAAAGGAAGTGGATTATCTTTTTGATATGGATGATCAGCTTTATGCAGATTGTTTCTTATTTGCCAAAAAAGTTGCTTTGGCAATAAAAAAGGTGGTCCCATGTGAAAAAGTTGGAGTAGCAGTTGTTGGACTTGAGGTTCTTCATGCACACATACATTTGGTTCCTATAAATGATATTTATGATATTGATTTTAAGAAACCTAAGCTGAAATTTACTCAGGAAGAATTCCTGCAGATAGCAAAATTAATTTCCGATAATCTTTAATTTCTTAGAATATAACCCTGTCTGGTATCTTAATATCCGGAATCATTTGTTTATGCCCTTTCCGAACCTTTTGAAACAGGGTAAGAATGATTGTTTCGGTATAAGGTTTTAAGTGATAAATATTTCAATTTCAATGTTTTCCGGTGCTTTTGCTATTCATTACAATAAAAGGATATTAAAAATTACATTTTATGCGTCTGATCAAACCATTTGTATTACTGATGATTATAGCAACTCTTGAATCTATGAACGGCTGTCAATCAACTACTGATAAAGAAATCACCGATGGTTATCCTGTTTATCATGGCAATGATCTCGGAGTAAATTATACCCGCGATAAAACTACTTTTCGTATTTGGGCACCCTCAGCCTCTGAAATTATGGTAAGGATATATGATCAGGGTATTGATGGTAATATGCTCGAATCGCATAATATGAAAGCCGATAAGGATGGAACCTGGAAACTGGAATTAAAGGGTGACAGAAAAAATCAATATTACACTCTTCAGGCACGATTTGGCAACGAATGGAAGAACGAAACCCCTGATATGTATGCAAAGGCTGTTGGAGTAAACGGAAACAGAGGCATGATAGTTGACCTTGCTTTAACAAATCCTGATGGTTGGGAAAAAGACACAAAACCTCCGCTTGCAGGTTTTTCTGATATCATAATCTGGGAAATTCATATGCGCGATTTTTCCATTCACCCAAGCTCAGGTATTACAAACAAAGGAAAATATCTGGCTTTTACTGAAGAGGGAACACTAAGTCCGGAAGGAGAAAAAACAGGCATTGACCATCTTAAAGAGCTTGGAATTACTCATGTACACCTGCTTCCTGTTTTTGATTTTGCAACTATTGATGAAACCAGATTAAACGAGCCTCAGTTTAACTGGGGATATGATCCAAAGAATTATAATGTCCCCGAGGGTTCATACTCAACTGATCCTTACGACGGGAATATACGTATCAGAGAATTCAAGCAAATGGTGCAGGCATTGCATAAAAATGGAATCCGGGTAATCATGGATGTGGTTTATAATCATGTTTTTAATGCTGTTGCATCTTCGTTTGAGCAACTGGTACCGGGATATTATTTCCGTATGACCGATGAAGGTAAATTCTCTGACGGCTCAGCCTGTGGTAATGAAACTGCTTCAGAAAAAGCCATGTTGCGTAAGTTCATGACAGAATCACTGAAATATTGGGCTACAGAATATCATATTGACGGTTTTCGATTCGACTTAATGGGATTGCACGATATAGAAACCATGAATCTGATACGTGAAGAGCTGAATAAAATTGATACTAGCATATTCCTTTATGGCGAAGGATGGACAGGAGGCGAATCTCCGCTTCCTGTTGAAAAGCGTGCACTTAAAGCCAATGCTTCGCAACTTGGCGGAATTGCGGTTTTTAGCGATGATATTCGTGATGCAATACGTGGACCATGGTGGGCACAAGACTCAGCCGGGTTTATGACAGGACATCTTAACCTTGAAGAAAGTATAAAGTTTGGAGTTGTAGCCTCAACCAGTCATCCTCAGATTGATTACAATAAGGTTAATTATTCTGACGAGCCTTATGCTACAAGCCCTTTACAAACAATAACCTATGTTACCTGCCATGATAATCCGTGTCTTTGGGATAAAATTGTAAGTACCTGTGCCAAATGTAAGAAAAAGGATATGCTTGATATTCAGAAGTTTGCCAATGCAATAGTTCTAACATCACAGGGAGTTTCATTTTTACATGCGGGCGAGGAAATTGTAAGAACTAAAAAAGGTGAACACAATTCATATAATTTGCCTGATTCCATAAACCAGTTGGTATGGCATAACAAATCCATCTACAAAGATGTTTTCAGCTATTATAAAGAATTGATAGCCCTGAGAAAGAATCATCCGGCTTTTCGTATGCCCACCGCGGAAATGATAAGCCGTCATATCAGATTTTTCGATACTGATAAACCTTTATTTGTAGGTTATCAGATCTCAGATAATGCAAATGGCGATAAATGGAAGGATATTATTGTGTTTTACAATGCGAACTCAAAAATAACTGAAGTTGAACTTCCCGACGGCGAATGGGTGATCGTTGCAACCAAAGATTTTATTACCGAAGAAGGTTTTACCGCTAAAGGCTTAGGCAAGGATCAAATTAAGAAAACTATGGTTCCGGCTCATTCCATCATGATCCTTGTGGATAAGGCAAGCATATAATTTGCTGTATATCATAATCGCCTGTATAAGAAATCAGTAAATCAATATATTTCCGGACTCAGGACAAAAAAAGCCGCTCATCGGACTGATGGCGGCTACTTGTATTGTGATTTTTAATGATCCTTTGATCAGGCTCCCAGCATAAGTCGTTTCATTGTTGTAACCTTCAAATCTTTACCCGAACGGACAATATATTCTTTTACTGTAATGCCGGAATCTTTAATAAATTCCTGATTGAGCAGAGTATTTTCCTTAAAGAATTTTTCGAGCTTTCCTCTGGCAATTTTTTCAGCCAATTCTTCAGGTTTTCCTTCCTGAATAGCTATATCCTTGCCTATTTCAATTTCCTTATCAACCACTTCTTTAGGGACATCCCCCCTGTCAATGGCTATTGGGTTCATTGCAGCGATCTGCATTACCACATCACGTCCAACATTATCAATATCGGCTGCATCTTTTGTATTGAACCCTGCCATACTCGAAAGGCGATTACCATGATGATTATAAGCAAACACAATGGGTGCCTGTATAGTTTCGTAGTTATTCAAACCAATCTTTTCGCCGGTTTTGCCGGTCATTTCCATAACCTTATCGGCAACGGTAATATTACCTAATTTCAATGCGTTAAGTGCTTCAAGGTCAGCAGGTTTTTCATTAATCGCTAAATCAAGGATTGATTTTGCAACGTCAATAAATTCCTGGGTTTTACCAACGAAATCGGTTTCACAATTAAGCATTATCATTGCACCAAATTCTTTTCCTTCATCCACTTTTGCCAGTACAATTCCTTCATTGGCACTACGGTCAGCACGTTTATTGGCAACTTTTTGTCCTTTTTTACGCAGATATTCAATTGCTTTTTCACTATCTCCGTCCGATTCGATAAGGGCTTGTTTGCAATCCATTATTCCTGCACCTGTTATTTGTCGTAGTTTGTTAACTTCTGCAGCAGTTATATTTGTCATTGTATTATATAATTAAAAAGTGAGTATTTCCTGAATTATTTTTTTGCCGGACCTTTTCTTGGCGATGGTTTTGATAAAGCTTTACGAGGACGGCGGGTGCGTTCTTCATCTTCATCCTTGGGTTTTTGATGCAGTCTTTCACCTTTCTCACGTGAAACTATCATTTTTTCATCTTCATCGTCGTCAGTGTAGATTCTTTCGCCTTTTTCGTCCACTTCGTAATCTTCATGTTCATCTTCTTCAGCACGTTTATCACGATCGAGTTTGCGTTCTTCAAGTCCTTCTGTAATAGCTTCTGTAAGTTTTGACAAAATCAGTTGAATTGATTTGGCTGCATCGTCGTTAGCAGGAATTGGAAAATCAACTTCATTTGGATTAGAGTTTGTATCAACAATGGCAATTGTGGGGATATTCAACTTACGTGCTTCGGCAACTGCAATATGCTCTTTCATAATATCCACAATGAACAGAGCTGATGGCAGCCTGTTAAGATCAGCAATACTACCAAGCTGTTTTTCAAGCTTAGCTCTTTCACGTGTGATCTGCAATCTTTCACGCTTTGAAAACCTGTTAAAGTTTTCGTTTGTCATCAGCTTATCAAGTGCTGACATCTTACGAACCGCTTTGCGGATAGTAGCAAAATTGGTAAGCAAACCACCGGGCCAACGCTCAGTAACATAAGGCATTCCAACGCTGGTAGCCAGATTGGCAACAATGTCCTTAGCCTGCTTTTTTGTAGCTACTAACAGGATTTTCTTTCCTGACTTGGCTATCTGTTTTACTGCTGCGGCAGCTTCATCAAGTTTAGCCTGGGTTTTGTAAAGGTCAATAATATGAATCCCGTTGCGCTCCATAAAAATATAAGGAGCCATGTTAGGATTCCATTTTCTTTTTAAATGTCCGAAATGCACACCGGCATCCAGAAGTTCTTCAAATGTTGCTCTTGTCATAATGATAAATTAAAAAAGTTTACATTCCTTAAAAATCAATTGCCAGGTAGTCCGTAAAAGATAGGAGTCCCGGCAATTTGGATACTAAACAGATAATTATTTTGAAATTAACGTTTGCTAAACTGGAATCTCTTACGGGCTTTTCTTTGTCCTGGTTTTTTGCGTTCTACCATTCTTGGGTCACGACGCATAAGTCCTTTTGATTTTAAAGGTGTTCTGAACTCAGGATTTATTTCACATAATGCCCTGCTTATGGCAAGTCTTAATGCCTCAGCCTGACCACTTATCCCACCTCCCTCAATATTTGTAACAATATCGAGTTTTCCTCTCATTTCTGAAATTTCCAGTGGTTGATTAATAACGTACTGGTGTGTGGAAATAGGAAAATATTCTTTATAGTCTCTTCCGTTAACTGTAATTAATCCATTGCCCTCCTTAACATATATACGGGCAATAGCAGTTTTTCTTCTGCCTATAGTGTTTATAGTTTCCATCTTGGCTATTTGATTTCGTTAAGGTCAATTAATCTGGGTTTCTGAGCTTCGTGAGGATGATCCGGACCTGCATATACAGCAAGATTACGGAACAATTGCCTGCCTAAACGATTTTTAGGCAACATTCCTTTGATTGCATGCTCAACCATTCTTGTGGGGTATTTTTTCATTACCTGAGTAGCAGTTAAAGAACGCTGTCCGCCCGGATATCCTGTATGGCGGATGTATTCTTTCTGATCCCATTTGTGGCCGGTAAGCAATACCTTGTCAGCGTTAATAATAATTACATTATCGCCACAATCAACATGAGGTGTAAAATATGGTTTGTGTTTACCTCTGAGCAACACAGCTACCTTTGTAGCCATTCGTCCTAGTACCATATTTTCTGCATCTACAAGCAGCCATTCTTTTTGAACGGTAGCATCATTGGCAGAAATGGTTTTATAACTTGTTGTGTTCATTATAATTTTTAAATCTTTATAACACATTAATTCCTTTAAAAAGGGGTGCAAAGGTAGGATTAAATTTTATTTGGACAATACAATGTCACAATGTTTTTTTATCTGATGAATTCAAATTTGTTTTAAAATATTAATATTCAGGGAATTAAGTATCCTTGCAACAAAAATTATTTTATTCATTTTAGAAGCCTATAACCAATCCTGAAGTAATAAATTCAGATTCCTTTATGTTTAACGATAATGGTTCAGATAATAACAATTCAAAACACATTGCAACAATCATTATCTTTGCCACTGAAAACAACCAATAAATATGTCAGTAGAAGCTAAGCAGATCACAAAGCTATACGGGTCGCAAAAAGCACTGAATGATGTCAGTTTTTCAATCAAAGCAGGTGAAATTGTAGGATTTCTCGGGCCGAACGGTGCCGGTAAATCAACAATGATGAAAATCCTTACCTGTTTTATACCTCCTAGCTCAGGAGAGGCCAGAGTTTGTGGTTTTGATGTTCAGGAAGAATCTCAAGAAGTTAAAAAACGTGTTGGCTATCTGCCTGAAACCAATCCTTTGTATCTGGACATGTACATTAAGGAATATCTTAATTTCATTGCCGGAATTCACAAGCTGGGAACCAAAAGCATGCAGCGCATTGAAGAAATGATACGGATAACTGGTCTGGAAACAGAAATAGGCAAAAAGCTCAGGCAATTATCAAAGGGTTATCGCCAGCGTGTAGGATTGGCTGGCGCACTGATGCATGATCCTGAAGTGTTAATACTGGATGAACCAACTTCAGGGCTTGATCCCAATCAACTGGAAGAAATCAGATTATTGATACGACAAATTGGAAAGGAAAAAACCGTAATGCTTTCAACACATATTATGCAGGAAGTGGAAGCGGTTTGTAACCGGGTGATAATAATTGACCAGGGGAAAATTGTTGCTGACAGCTCAGTTGCAGATATTTCAACTCAGAGCAGTAATAATGCAATAATAACTGTTGAATTCGATAAAAGCTTTGATCTTACTGTTCTGGGTACAATTCCGCAAATCATTGATGTAAAAGAAATTTCAAAGAACTCATACCAGTTTATCTCAAATGCAGACACTGATATACGTCAGGAAATATTTCGTTTTGCAGTTGAAAATAATGCCACCGTGCTTACTATGCAAAAAGAACAGCAACGTCTGGAAAAAATATTTCAAACATTGACTAAAAAGTAATGCATAATCCTGAATAATTGAGCAGTAATTAAAGCTCCAGCCTATTTTTCCGGTCTCATCTGAGGGAAGAATATCACATCCTGAATTGAAGCCGAATTAGTCATGATCATTGTTAAACGATCAATACCAACACCCAATCCTGCTGTTGGCGGCATACCATATTCAAGTGCCCTCAAAAAATCCTCGTCAAGCACCATGCTTTCCTCATCGCCTCTACGGCCAAGCTCAAGCTGGGCTTCAAATCTTTCACGCTGGTCAACAGGATCATTTAATTCAGAAAAGGAATTACATAATTCTTTTCCATTCACAATGGCTTCAAAACGCTCTACCAATCCGGGTTTTGAAACATGTTTCTTTGCCAGCGGCGACATCTCAATCGGATAATCTGTAATGAATGTTGGCTGGATCAGATTTGGTTCGCAATACTCACCAAAGATCTCATCAATTATTTTGCCTTTAGCCATGACAGGGGTGAGAGGAACCTTAAGAGTCTGAGCAGTTTTGCGCAACTCTTCTTCATCCATATTACTAATATCAACGCCAGTAAAATGCTGAATTACTTCATACATGGTATAGCGTTTCCAGGGACGCTTGAAATCAATTATATGCTCCCCAACCTGAACCTTAGTATCTCCATTCAGGTCAATAGCTATCTTTTCTATCATTTCCTCAACAAGCTCCATCATCCAGTTATAATCCTTGAAAGCTACATAAAGTTCCATCTGAGTAAATTCCGGGTTATGAAAACGGCTCATACCCTCGTTTCTGAAATCCTTGGCAAACTCAAACACACCATCAAAACCACCAACAATTAGTCTTTTCAGATAAAGCTCATTTGCAATACGCAGATACAGTGTAGTGTCAAGCGTATTATGATAGGTTTTAAAGGGCCTGGCTGATGCACCTCCGTATAAAGGCTGTAAAATAGGGGTTTCTACCTCAAGATAACCTTTACTGTTCAAGAAATTACGCATTGAGCCTATAAGCCGGGCACGTCGGACAAATGTATCTTTAACCCAGGGATTTACAATCAAATCAACATAGCGTTGGCGATAACGTTGTTCAGGGTCAGTAAATGCATCATAGATCTGATCTTCCTTTTCTTTAACTATAGGCAGCGGATGCAGCGACTTGGCAAGTAACTTCATTTCTTTAACATGGATAGTGATCTCACCCATTTTCGTGATAAAAACAAAGCCTTTAACTCCAATAATATCCCCAATATCGAGAAGTTTCTTAAAAACGGTATTATAATAGGTTTTGTCTTCACCGGGGCAAATATCATCGCGCTTGATATATAACTGAATACGCCCGACAGAGTCCTGCAATTCAACAAAGGAAGCAGCGCCCATGATTCTCCGGCTCATAATCCTTCCGGCAATACTCACATCCTGAAAAAGAGTTTCATCAGTCGGGAATTTTTCAAGAATCTCGCTGGTATTAACATTAACTTCGTAGGTATTGCTTGGAAAAGGGTTGATACCAAGTTCATAAAGCTGCTGCAGTGATTCTCTGCGTATAATTTCCTGTTCGCTGAGTGTCATGAAGTAAAATTTTAAAAAGTGGCGCAAAGTTAGATAAAAACACAAAAGCACAGCTCCGGACAAAGCCTGATTTATAAAAATCATGTCCGGAGCCGGTTATTTCTGTATGATAAAAATAATTTTAAAGCCTTTCCAGCTCAACTGTAAAATGGCGAAGAATAGGTGCTTCTCTAACTATACGAACACCTCTTTTAATATTATTACGCCGCTCATAAACATTGGCAAGAGCAACTGCAATATAATCCATATGGTTATTTGTATAAACCCTTCGTGGAATAGCAAGCCTTATCATTTCCAGCTTCGGAAAACGGTTCTCACGGGTAACAGGATCACGATCGGCAAGCAGTGTTCCTATTTCTACCGATCTTACACCTCCTTCAAGATAAAGTTCAATTGCCAGTGCCTGGGCAGGAAATTCCTCGCGAGGGATATGCGGTAAAAATTTCAGTGAATCAACAAAAATAGCATGTCCTCCACTGGGTTTGATAACAGGAATATTGTATGAACTGAGTTTATCACCTAAATAGGCAACCTGGCGTATTCTTGTATCAAGGTATTCAAACTCAGTACCTTCATACAGCCCCTGAGCCAAAGCGTTCATATCACGTCCCGACATCCCTCCGTAGGTAATAAAGCCTTCAAACATTATATTGAACAAACTTGCCTGCCTGAAAATTTCTTCGTTCCGCATTGCAATAAACCCTCCCATATTAACTATAGCATCCTTTTTACTGCTCATGGTCATTGCATCACCATAACTGAATATTTCCCTGACAATTTCGCGTATTGACCTGCCGGCATAGCCTTGCTCACGAATTTTTATGAAATATGCATTTTCAGCAAAACGTGCCGAATCAAAAACCACCGGTATATCATATTTTTTGGCAAGCTGCGAGACCTCACGGATATTTTGCATCGAAACGGGCTGCCCGCCTGAAGTATTACAGGTAATGGTGATAAGGATAAAAGGGATTTTCTCTTTTGGGTTCGAACTCAGAACCTTTTCAAGTTTGTTCAGATCAATATTACCCTTAAAAGGATATATAAGTTCCGGGTCTGAAGCTTCATCAACAGTGCAATCAACGGCAAAAGCCTTGCGCAGCTCAATATGCCCCTTGGTAGTATCGAAATGAGCATTGCCGGGAATGAAATCGCCGGGCTTTACCAATACGCTGAAAAGAACGTTTTCAGCAGCCCTACCCTGATGCGTGGGCAGGAAATATTCAAATCCGGTAATATCTTTTACCGCATCTTTTAATTTATAATACGATGAAGCGCCTGCATAACTTTCGTCACCAAGCATCATTTGCGACCACTGACGATCACTCATGGCTCCTGTGCCACTGTCAGTGACCAAATCAATGAATACCTGCTCACTTTTGAGATTAAAAAGATTGTAATGAGCTTCTTTTATCCATTTTTCACGATCGGATAATGAACTTCTTGAGATGGTTTCTACCATCTTGATTTTGTAACTTTCGGCAAATGGGAATTCCATGGTTAAAGTATTTAATATTTGATAAAAAGAGTGAATTATAAAGGCTGATAATGCTATTTGCCAAATCCATCTCTTTCTTTTATGTTTCTATAAATACTCTTTTTCGAAAATTCCATGGTGTTTTAATTAACTGATGGGTTTGATGGGGTCAAAAATAATAAAAAAACAATAATTGGTCTTTTTTTCTGGAAAAATTAATAAACCAAACTCAACCAATACCTGCTCAAAATACTGATTACAAATACATTACAGATCACTGAATAAATCTGCAAGGATGCTAAATGATAAATAAAATAGTGAATTTACTTTTTCAGATAGTTTTTCTCAAAAAACTTCACATAAGTATCTATTTCCTTGTCGCGGTAAAATACTGGATAATTACCCGAGGATATCATAAAATAATATGAATCCTTCCGAACCTGCGGAGAAAGAACATAATCGCTCTTAACAATTGCATTGTAATAAGCCATGGCATGCTCCATCCCCTTAAAATTACCAACTGAGATCATCTGGTGTTCGTTATCAAGCATTACCGTGTTAAGTGTAAGATTGGCTAGTTTATAATTATTACTGTTAAAATCTGAGATTCTTATTTTGCTTGCATCAGGATCAGATTTTGAGAGGTTCAGAATAAGTATGAAAAGATGATTATCGTCAGGGGCTAATGAATAAATAGAAAGTTTCTCAGCCTCTTTTTTTGTTTCTTCCTCTTCCGGAGTTAATTCCACCTCTTCCTCAAATCCTTCAATCCCGAATGAGGCAAGCATATCCTGCGCCAATGGAACAAGATCGCTTGACGAATAAGATCCTATATATTGTTTCAGATATGTAATGAGTGTGTCCTGATTATGCAGGCCTCCCATTGCGAGAGTTCTTAAAAAGGCAAATTTAGGGAGCAATTCCGAATCAGGATAGGCACTTTCGGCTTCATTGCTGTATAATACTACCATACGGTGCTGGTTGTTTTTATATGCCATATAAGTATCCTGGTAAAGCGCTTCAGCCCTTCTTTTCTTTTCATCTTTTTTCGAATAATAATCAGGATCAGAAAGCGCCTTGGTATATTCGCTATCAGGATACTTGCTGATAATCAGACTTTTATATTCATCAGCTTTGGTGTGATTATTTTCAATAACATTTAGAGTATAAAGATGAAAAAGAGCACTAAGTTCCTGTTCATAAAGCGGGAAACGACTTAGCAATGCTTCAAACATCTCAATTGATCTTGGATAATCTCTCAATTCCTCTCTGAAAACATAGGCTGCCTGATACATTGCATCTGCAACCAACTCGTTTGAAGCAGCAATATCTTCAGGGGTCAAAGGAATATCCTTCAGGTAAGTTTCTCTTTTCAATGGGTCGCCGGCTAATTTCCCATCTTTTCCTCCGGCTATCGAGTCGCCTTCCATCTCCTCCTGATCATCGCTATCAAAGCTGCTATAAACACGTTTATCACTAACTCTCCAATTATCTTCCAATTTTCTCCTGCCCCATTTTCTTGCAAAATCAGATGCACCATAGGCTATAGACTGAGGATTATAAAAATACCATCCTCCTCCGCCTGAAACCTGTTGCAACATTCCACGGCTCGGGTCTCTGCCCGGCATGGTTGGCATCATAGGACGATCCATTAAAGCTTCTGCTTCTTCAAGTTTTTTAATGCGCTCCTGTTCAGCTTTATAATCAGAGATGATCTTATCAATGATTTTATTTCTTTCGGCTTCGGGCATAGCAGCCAGTTTTTGCAAACTATCCTGGTGCTGTATTACATCCAGATGCTCAACAAGGTGCTTTAAAGCATCAGTGCGCTCCTCGATAATTGAAAAATCAGGATGGTCATATTGCAATACCTGCATGGTAGTATCGTAATATTTGTAGGCATCCTGAAATTTAGGTATCTCGAAATACAGATCAGCAAGTTTTCGTGCCGAGAGTACTTTCTGGAAATCGTTTGAAACACTCACTGCAACTGACTGGCGCAGGTAATTATAAGCTGTGGTATCTTTATTTTCGCGCAAAGCCACCAATGCCAGAGCATAATAGATCTGATCCTCAAACTCCTTGTTTTTCTTATCTTTCAGAAGCTTATTTAAATCATCCACAATTCCTTTACTACTTCCTCTTCCGGCATCAAAACATTCAGCCCTTCGTATAGTTGCGCTGAATTTCATTTCATACGGAGGATTTAATTTTATCACACTTGCATAATACTTGTTGGCTTCAGAATAATTACCTTCCATTTGGCTGATCTGACCAAGGATATAATACATGCGTGATCGTATTTTCTTATCCCTGTTAATATCTGCCGCCTTACGCAGATAGGGTTTTGCAGCTTTATAATCTTGTTGTTCAGTATAATGCAAGGCATAAACTATAGGTATCTCAGGCAATATATCTCTGGGAAAATCGCCTCTTCTTACCTGGGTTTGAAGCTTATCGAGTATAGTTACAGAGCGCTCATATTCTCTGAGTTTTATGGCAGTACGTGCCTGCCAAAGATGCGACCAGAACCTGATAGGCTGTCGTTCGTAACGTTGTGCAACATATTCAAATGTTTGACGGGCAAGGTAATAATCCTGCTTATAAAAATACGACTTCCCCAGCAACATATAACTATCAGGCACCCTGCGAACCAATTCTTTACGTTCAAAAAACATTGAATGTTTCTGTACAACCTTCGAAGCCTTTTCAATAGCCCTGTCCAAATGACTGTTGATAGCCTGAGCCTGTTGCAGATTGCCAAAATTTTCAACAGGAAGGATTTCAGTATAATTAGTTTTAATTTGATTATCCAGCTCTTTCATTCCGGTATTAAAAGCCTCAAGGCCATTCCAATACGGGTTGTAATGTGATGTAAGGTTATGAAATGCTCTGCGGGTAACCGTATTTTTCTTGGTGGAACACGATATACTTGTTACACTAAGAAAAAGCAACAATAATGATAAAGGTATAATATTACGGACTCTTGCGCTCAAAGATGAATATGTTGATAGTAATTAATAATTTATTATAAGCTGCTTAAAATTATCAGATCTGATAACTGTAATAACTAATTAGCTGCAAAAATATTATTTTTAAGTCCAAAAATCCCAAATATATCAACTCTATATTGCCAGCTACCGGAGATATTAAAGATTCCTGACTGAAATAAAGGAAACAGCCTGCTTAATCAGCTTTATTTAAAATTCCTTTATTATCGCAATATAACAATGAACAATAGACTATGAAGGTTCATTTCCTGTTTTTCAGCAATAAAATAATTTTAAAGCGTTTATTTTTTACCAAACCTATGATTATTAAATGTTTCACAAAAACAATACATAAATTTTGCATTTGCTCAAAAGCCTGGCAGTGCAATTTTAACGATATTTGCACCTCGTTTTATTCATTAGTTATAACATGAAACCCAGGATCCAGGAATCGGAAAAAACCAAAAAAAAGCGCTGGTACAGGCGCTTGATGGTTAAATATCGCCTGTTAATACGAGATGAAGAAACCTATGAGGAAAAATTATCCATAAAACTTTCAAGGATCATGGTGTTTGTGGTAATCAGCTCACTGGCTATCTTTCTGATTTTCATTACCACTTATATTATTGCGTTTACGCCATTGCGAGAATATATTCCGGGCTATACTGATGTGAACCTAAAAAAAGACCTTTACGATCTTCATATGAGAACAGATAGTCTTGAACAGGTTCTTGCCTTTAATGAACGCTATCTGGCAAATCTCAAACTTGTACTTTCAGGTGAAGAACCGGAAAATATTGAATATCAAAAAAGTGATACAGTAAAACGTCAATACTCAAATATAACACTGAACCGTAATAAGGATGATTCATTGTTGCGTCAGGAGTTTGAAAACCAGATTCAGAGTTATTCCATTACCGGAACTCAGGAATTAATACCAACCAGGAAAGCAACAGGCATTAAATTTTTCACTCCAATAAAAGGGATTATCACAAATGAATTCAACCCTGTTGAAAATCATTTCGGGATAGATATTGTTGCACCCAAAAATGAAGTGGTAAGCGCTACAATGGAAGGCATAGTACTATTTTCAGGATGGACTATTGAAACCGGACATGTTATTATAATTCAACATCCTCAGAGTTATGTTAGCATTTATATGCACAATGCTGTAGTGCTAAAAAAGGGTGGTGTACATGTAGATTCAGGAGAACCCATAGCAATTATTGGTGAATCCGGTGAGTTTTCCACAGGACCTCATCTGCATTTTGAACTGTGGCATAATGGAAATCCTGTGAATCCACGGGATTATATGGTGTTTTAAGAAAAATCATTCAGGCAGGCTGAAAATCAATTCCCCATCACTAAACCAATGAAAAGAAGGATAGCCATTTTAGGATCAACAGGATCAATTGGAACGCAAGCTTTGGAAGTAATACGACAGTTCCCCGATCGTTTCAGCGTTGAGATTTTAACAGCCGGTTCGCAGGCTGACCTGTTAATACAGCAGGCTCTGGAATTCAAACCCAACACAGTGGTTATCAGAGACAAAGAATATTATGAAGAAGTTAAAAATGCTCTTCTTCCTCATTATATAAAAGTATTTGCCGGCGAAGAATCATTAAGCCAGATAGTTCAAATGGATTCCATTGATGTAGTTTTGCTGGCTCTTGTTGGTTTTCTGGGATTAAAACCTGCATTAAGTGCAATAGAAGCCGGAAAGCATATAGCATTAGCAAATAAAGAAACCCTGGTGGTAGCCGGAGAGTTGGTAACAAAACTGGCTACAAAGGAACGGGTAGCAATTTTGCCGGTTGATTCAGAACATTCAGCAATATTTCAATGCCTGCAGGGTGAAAACTGGAATTCAGTAGAAAAAATTTTTCTCACGGCATCCGGAGGTCCTTTCAGAGGGTTTAACAAAAAACAGCTTAGTAAAGTAACCAGTAAAGAAGCACTTAACCATCCCAATTGGAAAATGGGTCATAAAATCACTATTGACTCAGCAACTCTGATGAACAAAGGTCTTGAAGTAATAGAAGCAAAATGGTTGTTCGGTCTGGATCCTTCCCAGATTGAAGTAATAGTGCATCCGCAGTCGGTTATTCACTCTATGGTACAGTTTACTGATGGTTCAATAAAAGCTCAGATGGGTATGCCGGATATGCGGATACCTATACAATATGCGTTGTCATATCCGGAAAGATTTTTCTCAAATTTTCCCCGTTTTAGTTTTACCGAATGCACTATGCTAAATTTTGAGCAAGCTGATCAGGAAAATTTTCCTAATCTGGCTCTTGCCTATAAAGCATTATCGGCAGGAGGGAATATGCCCTGTATTTTAAATGCTGCCAACGAAATTGCTGTGAATGCATTTCTGAATAATAAAACAGGATTTTTAAAAATGAGCGATGTAATTGAACAATGTATGGAGCTGATTCCTTTTATTTCAAACCCAACATTTGAAGATTATTTGTTAACAGATCAAGAAACCAGGATAAAAGCCCTGGAACTTATTAATTAAATTATTTTTATATCAGATGGTAATACTTATTAAAGCCGCACAACTTATACTCAGCCTTTCAATTTTAGTTATTTTTCATGAGCTTGGGCATTTTATTGCAGCAAGAATATTTAAAGTACGGGTCGAAAGCTTTTATCTCTTTTTTAATCCATGGTTCTCACTCTATAAATTCAAATATGGTGAAACCACATACGGAATAGGATGGCTTCCTCTTGGAGGTTATGTTAAAATTGCCGGCATGATTGATGAATCGCTTGACCGCGAGCAAATGAAACAACCTCCCCAGCCTTATGAGTTCAGATCAAAACCTGCATGGCAGAGGCTAATTATAATGATAGGCGGAGTAACTGTTAACATTATCCTTGCTTTTCTGATCTATATCGCTGTATTAACAACCTGGGGCGAGCAATATCTGCCAGCCGAGGAAGTAAAATATGGTATCTCTGCCAGCCCGCTTGCACAGGAAATGGGATTGATGAACGGCGACCGTATTATGGCTCTGGATGGTAAACCTGCTGACGATTTTTATAAAATACCGGTAAGGATTATTCTGGATGAGGTTAAAACAATTACCGTTATACGTGATGGAAAAGAAATTGATGTAAACATCCCTGATGATTTTATCACCAAACTAATACAGTATCGGCAACCGGATTTTATTGGTGTGCGTATTCCATTCCAGATAAACGATTTTACTCCGGAATCTTCGGCAAGGGAAGCAGGGCTTCAAAAAGGCGACATCATTATTTCATTGAATGAGCAGTATCTGCCATATTTTGATGAATTCAGAAATGCAATTCAGCAATATAAAAGCCAGACTGTTAATATAGGTGTGATACGTCAGTCTGATACACTTTCTTATTCTGTTCCGGTATCTGCCGAGGGTTTCATAGGGGTTGCCCCTGTAAGTCAGCTTGATAAGCTATTCACACTTAAAACCAAACAATATAATATCATTCAGGCTATTCCTGCAGGAATATCAAAAGGTTATTATCAAATAGGAAATTACCTGAAACAGCTCAAACTACTTTTCTCACCTAAAACCAAGGCTTACGAGTCGGTAGGGGGGTTCATAACTATTGGAAGTATTTTTCCTTCAGTATGGAACTGGCAGGCTTTCTGGGAGTTGACAGCCTTTTTATCCATTATGCTTGCGGTGATTAACATTCTGCCAATTCCTGCACTTGATGGTGGTCATGTACTGTTTTTAATGTACGAAGTCATCACCGGGCGCAAACCCCATGATAAAGTTCTTGAATATGCTCAGATTATAGGAATGATATTGCTGTTGCTTATTCTTATACTAGCAAACGCTAATGATATAAGAAACCTATTCAGATAATTGCAGGGATACAATAACGTACTCTCGTTTAAACTTCAATGAAGTTTTACCTGTAATACGCCAATAAAAAGTTCCTGATATTGTGTTCAACCCTCTGTAACACATTACTTGTATCAGACTTTTCAAACTTACGTCCTGTAATATTTTCGTACAATTCAATATAGCGTTCGGAAACTGAATTAATGAACTTTTCTTCCATTACAGGAACCGTTTGATTTTCTTTTCCCTGAAAACCATGTTCCATAAGCCATTCACGAACAAATTCCTTTGAGAGCTGACGCTGTGGTTTGCCTTTTTGCTGACGCTCTTCATAACCATCCCTGTAAAAATATCGTGAAGAATCAGGAGTATGAATTTCGTCAATCAGAAATATCTCATTATTGGCTTTTCCAAATTCGTATTTGGTATCAACAAGGATCAGTCCTTTTGTAGCTGCTATTTCGGTGCCGCGTTTAAATAATGCAAGTGTATATTGCTCCAGCTTCTCATAATCATTTTTGTCAACCAGCCCTGTGTTTATTATTTCATCACGCGAAATATCTTCATCGTGACCTACAAGGGCTTTGGTAGTGGGTGTAATGATCGGTGATGGAAATTTGTCGTTTTCTTTCATTCCATCGGGCATTGTAACACCACAGATACTACGTTTCCCATTTTTATATTCCCGCCATGCATGACCTGAAAGATAGCCCCTTATTACCATTTCTACCTTGAACGGTTCGCAATAACGTCCGATCATAACCATTGGATCAGGAACTGCAATCTTCCAGTTAGGAACAATATCCTCAGTAGCATCCAGAAACTCAGAGGCTATCTGGTTCAAGACCTGACCTTTATATGGAATACCTTCCGGAAGAACTACATCAAAAGCCGAAATCCTGTCGCTGGTAACCATAACCAGCAATTCATCATTTATTGTATAAACATCGCGGACTTTCCCCCTGTAAAAATTTGTAAGGGCAGGAAGCCGGAAATTGGTATCTAAAACAGCATTTTTCATTTTAAGAACCATTATTAAAATTTACAAATTCTAATCTTTATTACCGGAATAAGCACGTAAAATACGGCTTACAAGTTTATGACGTATAACATCGGTTTCGTTAAGATAAACGAAGGCGAGACCCTGAACATCCTTTAACAGCGACATTACCTGCAATAATCCGGACGACTGTGAACGAGGCAGGTCAATTTGAGTAACATCGCCGGTAACGATAAATTTAGCTGTACGACCCATACGGGTAAGAAACATTTTCAATTGCGCCTCTGTGGCGTTCTGAGCCTCATCAAGAATGGCAAAAACATTATCGAGAGTTCGCCCGCGCATAAATGCCAAAGGAGCAATCTCAATAGTTCCGTCTTCAAGATAGCTCAGCAGCTTTTGTGTTGGGATCATATCACGCAGGGCATCATAAAGTGGCTGAAGATAAGGATCAAGCTTATCCTTAAGATCTCCCGGAAGAAAACCTAAATTTTCGCCGGCTTCTACCGCAGGACGGGTAAGAATGATGCGCTTTATTTCTTTGTTTTTCAATGCCCTGACTGCCAATGCAACCGCTGTATATGTTTTGCCGGTTCCGGCAGGACCTATTGCAAAAATAAGATCATTTTTTTCTGAAAGCTCAACCATTTTTTGCTGATTTGCTGTTCTTGCCTTTACAATCAGCCCATTACGCCCGTGAACAAGAACATCGCCAGCAGCAGATATGATTTGTGGTGCCTCAATCTCTTCGCTACCCATTATCTGAGAAATATCGGCTTCAGTGATCCTGCCAAAAGTATCATAGCTCAGAAGCAGCAGAGAAAACTTTTCTTTAAACGCATCAGTTTCTGATTGCTCGCCAATTATGCGTAGTTCATCGCCGCGGGCAATAAATTTAAGCTTTGGAAAATAATTTTTAATTTTGTTAAGATACTGATCGTTAACGCCATAAATATCAATCAGATTATAAGACTCGAGTTGAATCACGGTTTCATTCATGCAGATAAAAAAATTTTATTGGTTTAAGTCTTCAAAATTAGTAGAATTTTGCAGAAGTTTGCATAAAAATTTATTGTGGCGATTATTACTTTGATTTCTGACTGGGGATTGAAAGATCATTATGCAGGAGCAGTTAAAGGTACCATCCTAAAATATGATCCTCTGATTCGTATTGTTGATATCACTCATATGGTTGATCCTTTCAATCTGTTGCAGGCTTCATTTGTGTTAAGGAATTCATATCCTGATTTTCCGGATGGAACAATTCATATTGTAAGTGTTAATACTGATGAATCAACAAAAACCCCTCATGTAGCCATATATCATAAAAACCATTATTTTATTGGCGCTGACAATGGTGTTTTTTCACTCGCTTTTGATGAAACCCCCGAAAAAATTGTTGTTATTGAAATAATACAGGATAATAATTTCTTTACTTTCTCCACCCGTGATCGTTTTGTAAAAGCTGCTATCCATCTTGCTTCGGGAAAGCCTATTGAATCTCTGGGTTATAAGGCAGATGAAGTTACAAAAATGCTCCACTTCAAACCTGTGGTTGAACAGACAGTAATCAAAGGTAAGGTGATATACATTGACAGATATGAAAATATATTTGTAAACATTGCAAGAGAAGTTTTTGAGAAGGCTCATCAACAAAGGGAATTTACAATTAAGCTCAGAAATTCGGAATATAATATTAACACTATCAGCAAATCATATAAAGACGTTCCTCCGGGTGACATTCTTGCATTATTCAGTTCAACGGGATTTCTTGAAATTGCCATTAATGAAGGTAATGCTTCCGGATTGTTAGGAATAGACATTGACGATCAGGTGAGAATTGAATTTAATGATTAGCATATTGATTATCCGGATATTAACACAACAAATCATTATAAACCCAAATTAAAGAATATTGACATGTTCAACGTAAATGAATACTTTGACGGAAAGGTAAAATCGCTGGGATTTACAGCTAACAACGCAAAAGCTACCATAGGTGTTATGGCTGCCGGCGAATATGAGTTTGGAACCAGCACTGTGGAATATATGACCGTGATTTCGGGAGTTATGCAGGTAATGCTTCCGGGCGAAGATACATGGTCTGAATATAAACCATTTGAGACTTTTGTAGTACCAAAGGATATACGTTTCAAGGTAAAAATGACTGAAGATACTGCTTATCTCTGTCGCTACGAGTAAACAAAATCATTGTTGCAAATACTGGTAAGTAAGGCTATTGCTATTCTTTCTATTTCTTGAAAGTTTTCAATGAAAAAAACAGGATTATTGTTATTTTGTAATCCTGTTTTGGCTTTTGGTTATTAAATCAGTTAGAGTGCCTTTTGAAAAACTCTGAATCGTTTGTGAGGGTCGGCATTAAGGCGTAAAACTTCAGCTAACATTTTATAGTTTGTTTCAAGGATCAAATGGACTTCTATTTGTTCGAATCCGGCCGCTTTAGCTGAATCAACCAATTTAAACCCCATTAACAAATCCAGCCCAAGTCCCTGATATCCGGGTTTTACTCCACCAAGCATCAGGTCTATCTGTTTGGTTTTCTTCATAGCCCTCAGAATATGAAAAAGCCCAAAAGGCCAAAGATATCCACCTGACTTTTGCAATCCGCGGCTGATATTCGGCAACCCCACAACAAACCCGATAACTTCTTCCTGTAAAGTGGCAACTTTAACAAATTTGGGATCAAGGATAGGAAGATAGCGGTTGGCAAATTCTTTCATTTCCTTTTCTTCCATTGGTATGAAGCCGTATATATCCTGATAGCACTTATTCATTACCCTTAATATAGGCACAATATATGGTTTAAGCTGCCAACGGCTGGTGAACTCAAGGATTTTGTAGCGTGTGCTTTTTTGAACTCTTTCATAAATAAGCCGGTGTTTTTCAGGAAGTTTAAAATCCATAGGAAGTCGAAATGCAAAGCAATCAATCTCTTTTGAGTAACCTTCATTCTCCACCAGTTTTACCAGATAAGGATAATTGCAGTTTGAAGCAATCATAGCCAGATGCTCAAAGCCTTCAACAAGCAAACCCTGTGGATCTTTATCGGAAAAACCATATGGACCTATTATCCGGGTCATGCCCTTGCTCCTGCCCCAGTTTTCAACAGCCTGTAACAAAGCATGAGCGGTTTCCTGATCATCATAACATTCAAGAAATCCAAAACGAACATTCGATTCATTGTGTAACTGATTATAAGATCTATGAATGATTCCCATAATCCTGCCAACAACTTCTGAATTCCGACGGGCTAATAATAAGATTGTATCACAATGCTGGAAAGCAATGTTCTTCGATGGATTGAAAAAAGCACGTTCGTCGTTCCAAACCGGGGGAACCCATTGTTCGTGCCCACGATGGATCTTTTCAGGCAAGTGAATGAATTCACTATAATCACGCCGGGATTTAACCTCACTGACAACTACTGTCATTAAAATGATTTAAAATAACTACTGATAATCCTTATACGATCAAATTAACTGTTTGTCAAATACTTAAAAACAAAATCAATTACCCTATTGCACTAATGGCAAAAATAGAAAAAAGAACAACCCTATATTTACACACCTATCAATACTCTATCAATTCAGCTTTCCCGCTAAGAATAAGCATTCCGTTAGCTGCCAAAGAATCAAGATCGTTGACTACAGGATAAACTGATATTGGTCCAATATGACTAACCCGCCGAGTAATTTCGTCAGTAAACTTCTTGTTATTCAGAATATTTCCTGTAAGCAGAACTGCATCAACCTGCCCTTCAAGTACTGATGACATTGCACCTATTTCCTTTGAAATCTGGTAAGCCATAGCATTAACATAAAACCATGCTTTTTCATCATTTGCTGCCAACAACATTTCAATCTCTGTAAGGCTCGAGGTTCCAAGATAGGCAGAAAGTCCTCCTTCGTCGGTTATCATTTTACGAATACGTTCTTTAGTATATTTTCCGCTATAACATAATTCAATAAGATCACCGACCGGAAGTGAACCGGTGCGCATAACAGCAAAAGGACCATCGCCATCAAAAGCCTGATTAACATCCACAACTCTGCCTTTCAGATGAGCGCCTATTGATACCCCACCACCTCCTATATGTGCAACGATCAAATTAAGGCTCTCGTAAGGTTTATTAACCGATTTTGCAAACTTACGTGCTACATATTTATGATTCAGACAATGAAAAACTGATTTTCGTTCAATCAGCGGATGTCCGCTTACCCGTGCCATATCGCTTAGCTCATCAACAACCACAGGATCACCAAGATAAGCCTTTGCATCAGGAAGACGTTTAGCAATCTCATCAGCAATAAGTCCTCCCAGATTTGTTGCATGACGACCTAAAACTCCTGTTCTGAGATCCTTTTTCATTTGTTCATTCACTTCGTAGATACCACTCTTTAACGGCCTTATCAAACCTCCGCGAGCCATGACTACTTTAATATTTTCCACATCCAATTCATTGTCTTTCAATTCACTCATAATTGCATCAACACGAAACATGAGCTGGTCAATGACATCTTTAAATCCTTCCAAAACATCCACTTTATGCCGTATGGTTTTTAAAAACGTTATTTCTTCGTTTTGATAAACGGCCATTTTAGTTTTGGTCACTTCAGGATAAATAACAAGAATTTTTTTGTTAAGCATAGCAAAGGGTATAAAATTTTATATTAAAACGTTCAAAATTACATAAGTGTTTGATATAACAGACATAAAACCACAAAAAGCAAACAATTTTCCATGTCTGCAAAATAGAGGATAGGATCCCAAAACAGCAATGTCTGCAGGGTTTTACATAATTAATGTCAGCAAACAACCTGCTTATTAAATCATAAAAACAGGCTGCTAATAATTTTCTTCACGTATTTGCATATAGGATTTCGGATGCAAACAAGCCGGACAAACTTCCAGAGCTTTTACCGATTCGTAAACATAACCGCAATTCAAACATTTCCACCACACTTTTCCATCTTTTACAAATACTTTATCTTCTGAAATATTCTGTAACAACTTCAAATATCTGCGCTCGTGTTCCATCTCTACTCTGGCAATCATTTTGAATGCAGTGGCAATTTCCTTAAATCCTTCCTCATTGGCAATTTCAGCAAATTTCGGATAAAGCACTGTGTGTTCTTCATTTTCGCCTTCGGCAGCAGCTTTCAAATTTTCCATGGTATTTCCTATTCTGCCTGCAGGATAAGTTGCTGTTATCTCAACACAACCGCCTTCTTCCAGGAATTTAAAGAATCGTTTGGCATGTTCTTTTTCCTGGCTCGCAGTTTCCATAAAAATAGCTGCAATCTGCTCATAGCCTTCTTTTTTTGCCACACTCGCAAAAAACTCATAACGATTGCGTGCCTGCGATTCGCCGGCAAATGATTTCAATAAGTTTTGTTCTGTTTGTGTTCCTTTTAATGATTTCGTCATAATTTTTAAATTTATTGGTTAAACTTCAATAAAATCTTCTTTTTCTGACCCGCACACAGGACATGTCCAGTCGTCGGGCAAATCAGAAAATTTCACATCTTCTTTTTCGTCATCGTAAATATACCCGCAAACAGTGCATTTATATTTTTTACTTTCCTTTTTAGCGGGTTTTGGCGTCAGTTTTGACTTATCAACATAGGTTGGAGCATTTTTGGGCGCCACAGCTTTTTTAATGTTCCTGTAGAACAGATAAGTAATCGGCTCTTTCTCGTCATCAATTATTTCTGCCTGAATTAATTCGCCAATGAATAACATATGAGTTCCGACATCAAACTTCTGAACCACTTTGCATTCAATAAAAGCGATGCTGTCGTTCATAATTATGGGAACCCCGGTTTCACCATATTTCAGGGTTATCCCCTCAAGTTTATTAAAGTCTCGTCCACTTTTATAACCAAAGCGACCAAATATTTCAGAATCAGTATTCTGATGTAAAACTGAAACGGCAAAGCTGCCATATTTCTCAATAAATTCACAGGTGTAGTTATTTTTATTTACGCATGCTGCAAATTGAGCCGGCTCGGCTGTTACCTGAAATACCGTGTTGGAAATAAACCCGTTTCCACGTTTATCATCTCCAGAACTTACAATGTAAAGACCGTAAGAAATTTTGAATAAGGCGTTAAAATCAATCATAAGCTATTTGTTGAGTTTGAAGTTATAAAGTTCTAAGGTTCTGACTTTTCAAATTATAAAATAAGCTAATTCTGTTATCTCTGTCTTATTAGAAACCAGCTTACAAATATATCGGAAAAAGTAACCCACAAACAGCTTTTGAGAACATTTTCGATAAATATTAATTATGAATACCGCGTTGAACTTATTCATTAAAGATTATTGCTGTAACTCATTTATTGTAATCCAGGCCATTAAAGCCGAACCTGTGAGCAATGCCTGCTCGTCAATATCAAATTCAGGAGTATGCAGATTGGCAGTAATACCCTTAACAGAATTTCCAATGCCAAGACGATAAAAACACGCCGGGATAATATGGGAGTAAAATGCAAAATCCTCGGCTGTCATCCTTTGAGGTATTTCCACACTATTTTCATCACCTAAAAGCTCAGCAGCATAATGCATAGCCCTTTCTGTCAGTAATTTATCATTTAACAGGCTTGGATAACCATGTGCAATATGAATATCAGCAGTAACGCCATAGGCTTCAGCAGTTTTTACGGTTATTTCATTTATTAAAGCATGAGCTTTTTTTCTCCAGTTTTCATCATAGGTTCTGATAGTGCCCTCCAGTTTTACTTCATTTGGTATTATGTTCATTTTGCCATCGGCTATAAAGCGACCGAAGGATAATACTGTTGGTATTAAAGGAGGTGCCTTGCGGCTGACAATCTGTTGTAAAGCTATTAAAATATGAGCGGCTGCAACCACAGGGTCAGCATTTAGCTCAGGAGTTGCACTATGACCGCCTTTACCTTTTATTGTAATATAAATCTCATCAGTTGAAGCCATTGAAAGCCCGGCTCTGAATCCAACTTTACCTGCCGGAAGCCCCGGACATACATGCTGACCAATTATGCAGTCAGGTTTTGGGTTCTCAAGAACTCCTTCCCCGATCATCAATGAAGCTCCTCCGGGATAAGTTTCTTCTGATGGCTGAAATATAAGACGCACGCTCCCCTCCCATTTATCCTTTAACCGATTAAGGATCATAGCAGTACCAAGCAGAGAAGCCATATGTGCATCATGACCACAAGCATGCATCACACCTGGATTTTGCGATTTATAGATCGTATCGCTGATTTCATGTATTGGGAGTGCATCCATATCAGCACGGAGAGCGACAAGCTTTTTATCCGGATTTATTCCCTCAATGGTAGCAATAATGCCCGTTTTTGCAATACCGCTTCTATATTTCACATCCATAAGCCGTAGCTGTTTGGTAATGAACCGGGCTGCTTCAAATTCCTGCATTGACAATTCAGGGAAAGCATGAAAATGTCGCCGGAACTCAACAATTTGAGGATATATTTCATGAGCAATGCCTAACACCCTTTGTTTTAAATCTTCCATAAGGAATGGGGATAAATTTTTTGACTTTTAATTTTGATCAGGCACAAAATTATGAATTAATATAAAGCTAGCCAATTATGAAAATACTCAAACAAAAATAGTCAACATTGAATAAATCGTATCTTTGCCATATGGAAACATTAAGACAAAGCAAAATAGCCCGTATGCTACAGCGCGAGCTGGGAGATATTTTCCTGAAAGAAATGCGTCATTTGCTCGAAGGCGCTATGGTTACTGTTACTATAGTACGCATAAGCCGCGATTTTTCAGTGGCAAAAGTTTATCTGAGTATTTTTGGAATTAACGACAAGAAAACATTGCTAAATAAAATATCGGCACAAAACAAGGAAATTCGCCATGCATTGGGTTCTAAAATAAAAAATCAGGTACGGGTAATTCCCGAATTACATTTTTATCTTGACGATTCCCTGGATTACATTGATCATATTGACAAATTGTTAAATGATTAGTATTCTGTATTTTATCAAACAATTATGCAATACGATCCAATAAAAAAAGCTATCGGGAATGTAGTCGGGCAAAAGGTGTTTGCACGCACTATGTTTTATCGCCTGCTTGATCTTCTTTTATTGCGAACCTGGCATGTAAAACGTGAATTAAAAAAATATGCTTCTGATAAATCACAGCCTCTGCATGTTCTGGATGCAGGATTTGGTTTCGGGCAGTATGCCTACTGGATGGCTAAAAAATTTCCGAAATGGAAGATCACCGGTATTGATGTTAAAAATGAACAGGTAACTGACTGCAACTCGTTTTTTGCAAAAGCAGGTGTACAAAATGCGGTCTTTGAAACTGCTGATCTAACAAAATACAATCAGCCCAATACTTTCGATCTGATAATTTCAGTAGATGTGATGGAACATATAGCCGATGATGACGCTGTGTTCAGAAATTTTCATAATTCCTTGAAACCCGGTGGCATGGTGTTAATATCAACACCTTCTGATCAGGGTGGTTCAGATGTTCACGACGATCACCAGACTTCATTTATTGAGGAACATGTAAGGGATGGCTACAATATTGATGATATCCGGCAAAAGCTTTCAAAAGCAGGGTTCGCACGGACCGAAGGACGATATCAGTATGGGAAGCCGGGCAAGCTGTCGTGGAGATTATCAATGAAATACCCTATAAAAATCCTTGGGGTCTCAAAACTATTCTTCGTAATACTTCCGTTTTATTATCTTCTGGTTTTTCCTTTGTGTATGATCCTAAATTATGCTGATACCAGAATTATGCACAAAAGTGGAACCGGATTGATAGTGAAAGCCTGGAAATAAAACTTCGGATATTCAAAACCTGCCTCGTGAACCTCAGCCTTTTCATAGCAAAACGATATCTGATATCAAAAAAGAAACATAATATCATTAATATTATTTCGGCGATATCTGTGATTGGAGTAGCTGTTGGAACTATGGCGCTGGTAATAGTATTGTCAGTTTTTAACGGATTTGAAAGCCTGATAAAATCTCTTTTTAACACTTTTGACCCTGACCTGAAAATAACCCTTGCTGAAGGAAAAACTTTTTCGCCTGACCAAATCCCTGAAAACGAGATCATGAACAATCCTGATGTCATTCGTTTTACTGAGGTTCTGGAAGAAACGGCTTTACTAAAATATCAGAACCGTCAGGCTTTGGTAACTGTAAAAGGGGTTGGAAAAGACTTTGAAATGACAAGCGGGCTTGATTCAATGATAATATATGGCAATATGTTTCTTCAAAACGAAGAAGCTGACTTCATGGTACTGGGTTATGGAGTGGCTAACGTACTTAGCACCAATATCAATGATTATGTAAATCCCATAATGGTGTATGCACCCAAACGAAGCGGGTTTATCGGAGCGCTTCCTGAGCAGGCATTTACATTTAAAACAATATTCCCTTCAGGGATATTTTCAATTCAACAGGATTTTGACAATCAATATGTTATAGTCCCAATCAGGTTTGCAAGAGACCTCTTTGGCTACGAAAATGAAGTGTCTGCTATTGAAATTGGTTTGAAACCTGAGGCAAAAATTGAGATAATAAAGAACGAAATAAAAGCTATTGTTGGCGATGATTTCATTGTTAAAGACCGTTATGAGCAACAGGAACTGTTATATAAAATAATGAAATCAGAAAAACTGGCTATTTTCCTTATTCTGGGATTCATTCTTTTCATTGCCACTTTTAACATTATAGGAACCCTATCAATGTTAATCCTCGACAAGAAAAAAGATATTGCAGTACTTCACAGTCTTGGCGCCAGTGATAAGCTAATAAGGCGTATATTTTTTGCCGAGGGTATGCTCATATCTTTTTCAGGTGCTGTTTTTGGAATGATTCTCGGCACACTTATCTGCCTTATTCAGATCGTTTTCAAGGTAATACCACTTCATGCCGGCGGAGGTTCATTTATTATTGATGCCTACCCTGTTAAACTACAACTCATTGATTTTGTTTATGTTTTCCTGCTCGTTATTGGAATCGGGGTACCTACAGTCTGGTATCCTGTCAGGCAGATCAAGAAAAAATATTTTGAACAGAAACTGGCTTAAAAGCCCTTGTTTTTGATTTCTGGTTTTCAGAGAATTAAAATGAAAATTCCATTTTGTATTACTAATCCAGCACTTAGTACCATTCAGCCTCAGCATCCTGACATTTGTACATTTTAAGTAATTTTGGCGCAAATCATTGCTTATGAACATCAAAATAGTAAATCACTCTCATCATCCGTTGCCGGCATACGAAACAGAATTTTCGGCAGGTATGGATTTAAGGGCATTCCTTTCAGAACCAATAGTATTAAAAACTCTTGAACGGGCTTTGATCCCAACGGGATTGTTTATTGAACTTCCACATGGCTTTGAAGCACAGGTAAGACCACGCAGCGGACTGGCAATTAAGAAGGGAATCACCGTGCTTAATACTCCGGGAACTATTGATAGTGATTACCGTGGCGAAATAAAAGTGATTGTCATCAACCTTTCTGATACCGATGTTGAAATATCTGACGGTGACAGAATAGCACAGATGATCATTTCAAAACATGAAAGAGCAGTTTGGCAACCTGTAGTTCAACTTGAGGAAACCACCCGCGGAAGTGGAGGATTTGGTCACACAGGAGTTAAATAAAGAGTTATCCCTTGTTAAAAATAATAAAAACTCCAACAAAAAGATTGGTTTTACGTTTCTCAATGAGTTGAAGCTCAAAAATATGTTCATCATAACAAGCCAATAAAAAATTATATGAAATTTAAATATTATATCATTTCCCTTCTTTTTATTACAGCTTTCTCATCCTGTAAAACTTCGAAAAAGATCACTGATAATGATGGGACTAAAACGCCTGTTGAAATAAAAGCATCAAAACGCACTGATAATGTTTCATCATTATTCATTGATGCTAATAAAGAGAAGATTCTTGGGAATTATAAGCAGGCTATTGATTTATTTCAGCAATGTTTGAGTAAAGACCCTTCTCATGATGCTTCGATGTATGAGCTGGCAAGACTTTACCAGATGCAGGGCAATATTCATGATGCTCTGGCTCTTGCAGAGAAAGCCGCCGAAATTGATACTAAAAACAAATGGTATAATATGTTACTGGCATCATTATATGAACAAACAGGAGAAATTAAAAAGGCAATCCTGATCTTTGATAAATTACAGAACCTCTATCCAAAAGAAATAGAGTTCCTTTATCATTCAGCAATGCTGTATATAAGAGAAGGTAAACCTGAAAAAGCCATTGATATCTATGATAAAATTGAGAGGATCAATGGACCTGAAGAGGAGATAATTATTCAAAAACACCGGCTTTTTCTGTTGAATGGACAAGTTGATAAGGCTGTAGCTGAAATTGAAAAGCTTATAAAAACAAACCCCGACGAAACCCGGTATTATGCCATGTTATCAGAGTTATATCTTAGTCTTGAAAATTTTCCAAAGGCAATAGAAAATCTGGAGAAGATCAAAGAGTTAGACCCGGAGAATCCTTATATTCACATAACTCTGGCTGAATATTATTTCAGGATTGATGATATTAAAATGGCAATTCAGGAATTAAAACAGGGATTTGCAGCGCCTGATCTTGAAATTGAAATCAAACTTCAGGTATTGTTCAACTATTTCAGCGATGAAGATTTTGAAGGAGAATATTTTGATCAGGTTCTTGAACTATCAAACATTCTGGCAGCTTCACATCCTAACGATATCAGACCTTATTCACTTTTAACTGACCTGTATCTCAGAAAATCGAAATATCAGGAAGCTTCAGATGTTTTGCGTAAAGCTATAAAAATTGACAACAGCAATTTTATGATGTGGGAAACTCTACTCAGACTTGAGGTCTCATTATCTGACACTTTAAATCTTAAAAACGATGCAATAGCAGCTATTGAGCTTTTTCCATTACACCCCTTGCCATATTTTTTCTCCGGAATAGCCTTTTATATGCTGGAAGACTATCAGCAAGCTATAAAAAAACTAGAAAACGGAATTGACCTTGTAGTTGATGACGACAAATTATTGGGTGATTTTTATTCTTATCTGGGCGACATCTATAATAAAACCAAACAATACGAAAAATCTGATTCATCCTTTGATCAGGCCTTAAATGTAGATCCTGACAATCCGTATATTCTGAACAATTACAGTTATTATCTTTCGCTAAGAAAAGTAAGGCTTGATGACGCAGAGAAGATGTCGTCCAGATCCATTGAACTTACTCCCGACAGTCCGCATTATCTTGATACCTATGGATGGATAATGTATCAGATGGGTAAATATGAAGAAGCTAAAAAGTGGATTGAGAAATCAATGGAAAATAGCGAAACGGAGAGTTCGGCAGTGTTAGAACACTATGGCGATGTACTTTACAAGCTTGGAGAAACTGAAGAAGCCATTATATATTGGAAAAAAGCGCTGGAGCTGGGTGATGAGATCAGCGATTTTCTCCGGAAAAAAGTGAAAGACGGAATACTTTATGAATAAACCGAAAATAAAAACAGTATAACTATTCATGAAGCCTAGTAAAACATATATTTCAAAACTGATCCTCTACCCCTTTATTTTTGTTCTCTTTTCCATCCTTCTGTCTTCGTGCGGTTCGTACAGAAAAGTTATCAAAGAACCCTTGAAATTGTACGGTTCAGAATATTTGCTTGAGCAAATGAAAGAAAATGAGGTAAGGCCCGACTTTTTAACTTCCAGATTTTCAGCCGAAATTCGAAAGGACAACAAACAAATGTCCTTTAGCGGGCAATTACGTTTAAAGACTGACAGCATCATATGGCTTACCGTGTCGCCGGCACTGGGTCTGGAAGTTGGAAGACTGATCATTACTACCGATTCAGTAAAATGGCTTAACAGGCTTGAATCAAATTATATGATAAATGATATAAACTGGCTGAACGAAGTAATCCATCCTCTTATTGATTTTGATCTTGTTCAGGCATTGATACTGGGTAACGATCTCAGCTATTATGAGAATTCAATGTTTCGCGGAAGCATTGATAATCATGAATATAAATTAACAATAAACCAAAGACGCAAGCTTAAGAAAAAGGCAAAAAGCGATGATGGAAGTGATATTATACCTTTGCAGCAAATATGGCTTGATCCTGAAACATACAGAATTAAAAAGGTAATGATAAAAGACCTTAAAGATAAAGGAGCAAGAATTGAAGCTGTATATGACAATTTTATTGAATCAGGTAATTATCTTTTTTCAACAAAAAGAATTTATGAGTTGCAGGAAAAGAGTACGAACCTGACACTTAAGCTATCTTTTACACGTACCGAAATACCCGAATCAAATAACTTTCCGTTTACCATACCCGAAAAATACAGACCAGTCAGATATTAAGGCTAAAGGAGCAAATGAAGGTTCGAAATAAAAATATTCTAATCGTTTTACTGATCTCTCATTTTTTGAGTATACCATATTTTATTAAAGCCCAGCAAAGCGAAAAAGAAAAATTACAAAAAGACAAACAACGGATTGAAAATGAAATTGATTACACAAACAAATTATTAACCGAAACACAACGCACCCGCCAAACATCATTGAATCAGCTTACATTGCTGGATCGGCAGGTAAAACAAAGAGAAGAACTGTTAAAGAACATCAATTCTATCATTAATGCTATTGACGGGCAAATTAAACTGAGTTCTGACAGCATTGTGATGCTTCAAAACGAATTGCAACGATATAAAGACGAGTATGCAAGGCTTATAATTGCTGCAAGTAAACATCGAAGCTCCTACGAAAAGCTGATGTTTGTTTTTTCAGCCGATGATTTTAACCAGGCTTATAAACGCATTAAATATCTTCAGCAATACAGTGAATACCGTAAATCACAGGCTGAAAGAATACGCTCAACCGAAGCTGAGTTATCAAAAAAGATCACTGCGCTTGAAATTCAGCGAGCCGGCAAGGTAGCCCTTAGAAACGATTATGAACGTGAAAAACAACAGCTTGCCAAAGAACGTAATAAACAAAATGAAAGCGTTCAGAACCTTTCAAAAAAAGAAAAGGAACTGCTTGCAAAATTGCGTGAAAACGAGCGCGCTTTAAACCGTTTACAAAAAGCTATTGAGAAAATAATTGCTGAAGAGATTCGTCTGGCACGCGAAACTGCCAAGAAAACCGGAACAATACATACAGGCGATTTTGCACTTACTCCTGAAGAAAAACTCGTTTCAAGCAATATGGAAGCCAATAAAGGCAAACTACCCTGGCCAACTGAGCGTGGGGTCATTGGAGCTTCGTTTGGCGCAAACCCGCATCCAGTACTTAAAGGTATTAAAACACAAAACAATGGCATTGACATAATTACACACAAAGGCGCTGAAGCAAGGGCTGTGTTTGAAGGCGAAGTTGCCAACGTTCTTACAATTCCCAGTTTAAATAATGTTGTTATAGTGAAACATGGCGATTTTCTGACTGTTTACTCAAATCTTGATCAGGTTTTTGTGAAGCGCGGTGATAAAGTAACAACAAGACAAAATCTGGGAGTTATTCATACCGACAATGAAGAAGTAAATACCAAACTTCATTTTGAGATATGGAAAGGTAAAGAATTACAAAATCCTGAACATTGGATAGCCCGTGGCAAAGCCATGTAAAATCAGCCTATCTGACCGGTTTAATGTCATCCTTCCCTATTTAATTCAGAAATAAATCCTGATGTGGTAATCTTTTTCCTAATTTTGCTAAAAATAAACCTGATTTTTATGAACGCAATGATGTTTTTGGGAATTGTTGGCCCCTGGCAGGTAATCCTTATTCTTGCTGTTGTTCTGTTATTATTTGGTGGCAAAAAGGTTCCGGAACTTATGAAGGGGCTGGGCAAAGGAATCCGTAATTTCAAAGAGGGTATGAACGAGCCCGATGAGGATGAAAAAAGCCAAAAATCAAAAGAGTAAAAACAGTTCTCTCTGCCTTGCTCTATTTTTACTCATATGGCTTGCAAAGGATTCTTTGTAAGGATATTAATTATTTAGGACAAAGGAGAACGAGAATTGAATATTCACCAAACAGCTTTTTAAATGCCCTAATGCAGAAAGCCGGTTGAAAACCATATTTGAAAATACTTTGTTAGTATGATTGAAAATTACGTTGATGATAATATCCGGTTCCGGCATTTTGGGACAATTAAATAAAGGAGAGTTCCTGACCGATGTTTTATACTATGTGGTACTAAATTAATCTGACTATGAAACATTTCTTACTTTTTGTATTTCTTTCATTTTTTCTGATGTTTCACTCCAATGCACAGCTTTTTACCGGAGGAGTGAAAGCCGGAATTGTAGGCAGTCAGGTTGACGGCGATACTTACAGCGGTTTCAATAAGGCAGGCATTTTCGGCGGTGGATATGTAAATCTGCGAATTGCCGATATTGAAGATTCCCCTGTTGAAAACTATATTCAGGATGATAGTATTAAATTTAAGAGTTTTTGGGATCTGAGTGCATTCCAAATGGAACTGGCATACATGCAGAAAGGCTCACGAAAAAATCCGAACTACGAAAAGGAAGATTTTGAGCAATATCTGCTTCGAACTGATTATGTGGAACTTGCAATCCTATACCAGTTTCTGTATTCAGAAAAACTGGCTTTTGAACTAGGGCCTGCTTTCGGGTATCTGATGCACACTTATGAGGAACGTGATCAGCAAATTGCAGCTTCAGTTCCTTTCAGAAAAACTGTTGTGAACTATATAGGAGGCATTTATTACTTTTTAAACGACCGTACAGGAGTTAACTTCAGAGTGAATAATTCGATTTTAAGCCTGCGCGATGCTGATCGCAAGCCTTACGACAAAAGACGATTCTTCCATTACGGTCAGTTTCATGTTGCCCTGGTTCTCTCAGTTCAGTTCAGGCTGTAAATCAATAGTCAGCAAGCAATGTTTGTAAAATTTAATTGCTTTTTAAGCTTTTTGGTAATAACCTCAAAGCTATTCATCGCTTTCAAGAAATTCTATATTTCGCATTACTCCTTCATATTTTGCCCGTTTTAACGCTGATTTCTTAAACAAGGAATTGAAAGCTTCCTTTGAAAGATTTTTCCAATCTTCGGCTTTAAAACTCTGAACCTGAGCAGGCAATTCAAATGACGATTCATTATGAGGGGTTGAAAAACGATTCCAGGGGCATACTTCCTGACAAATATCACAACCAAATATCCACTTTTTATATTTGCCTTTAAACTTTTCCGGCAGCTCACCTTTCTTCTCAATAGTAAGATAAGATATACATTTCCCGGAATCAATCATACGATCCTGCCCAATGGCTTGTGTAGGGCAAGCATCAATACAACGCCGGCAGTCACCGCAAAAACTACCTCCATAAGGATTGTCATATGCAAGCTCCAGATCGGTAATTATTTCAGCAATAAAAAAATATGAACCATGCCGTGGAGTGATCAACAATGAATTTTTACCTATCCAGCCCAATCCGGCTTTAACAGCCCATGCTCTTTCAAGCACAGGCGCAGAGTCAGTAAATACCCGAGAATGATTGGGCTCTATTTCGTTATTAATGAACGTCTGTAACTTTCTTAATTTATCCTTGATCACAAAATGATAATCTTCGCCGTAAGCATAACGTGAAATCAGATAATCAGAATCAGGATGCAATTGTTTTTCAGGATAATAATTCTGCAACACTACAATGACAGAACGGGCGTTCTCAACCAAAAGAGTTGGATCAAGCCGCATTTCAAGATGATTGACCATATAACCCATTTCACCATGCCGGTTTTCATTCAGCCATTTTTGCAAACGAGGTTCATGATCGCTTAATAAGCCAACTTCGGCAATTCCACAGGCTGAAAAACCAAGCTCAAGTGCCTGATCCTTGATTTTCTTTGAACTCAGCTCCTTATCCACTATAGTAATGTTAACAAATACTAATCAAACAAATCGGGCTGGCGCAACTGAGATTTACCCAAATGAGCATAAGCTCTTGCAGTAACCTCTCTGCCACGTGGTGTACGACTTAAAAAACCTTCCATGATTAAAAATGGTTCATACACCTCTTCAATTGTACCTGAATCCTCACCTACAGCAGTTGCAATCGTATTTAGACCTACGGGGCCACCCTTAAATTTTTCAATAATCGTGGTCAGAATTTTATTATCCATCTCATCAAGGCCATACCTGTCAACATTAAGAGATTGTAGTGCATATTGAGTTATTGCAAGGTCAATTTTGCCATCCCCTTTAATTTGTGCAAAATCCCTGACCCTCCTCAGCAAAAGATTAGCTATACGAGGAGTGCCGCGACTCCGGCTTGCTATCTCCATTGAAGCTTTGTTATCAACAGGAACTTTTAATATTGAAGCTGAACGTTTAATTATCTGATCCAAAACCTGAGAATCGTAATACGATAATCGCAAATTAATTCCAAAACGAGAACGCAAAGGCGATGTAAGTAATCCCGAACGGGTAGTAGCTCCTATTAAAGTAAAAGGGTTTAAAGAAATTTGAACACTACGTGCATTTGGTCCGGTTTCTATCATAATATCAATCCTGTAATCTTCCATTGCCGAATAAAGATATTCCTCTACCAGTGGACTTAAACGGTGTATCTCGTCAATGAACAGCACATCATTTTTTTCAAGATTGGTAAGTAAGCCGGCAAGATCACCTGGTTTATCGAGAACTGGTCCTGAAGTAAGTTTTAATTTCACTCCAAGTTCATTGGCTATTATATGTGATAGCGTCGTTTTACCCAAACCCGGAGGTCCATGCAGCAATACATGATCCAAAGCTTCGCCGCGCTGCCTTGCTGCTTTAACAAATATTTTCAGATTATCAACAACATTATACTGACCAAAAAAATCACTAAAATCAGCAGGTCGAAGGACTTTTTCCATTTCGCGTTCCTGACGACTCAGGTGTTCCGGCGAAGGATCAAGATTATGAGATTTAGCCATAAAACCAAATATTTAATTCCCTGTTTCGGATGACAAAGATACAAATCAATTAAAACCTTGGAGTTTATTCATGGTTTTAAACTTTTGTTTTACTGACATTAACGTAACCATTCAAAATAAAAGCCGAATTATATTGTTTGAGTAACATGCTGAAATTAAAAAAAATTATATCTTAGCGCCATAAAATAATTGTTTTATATTCCTATGAAAAACATTCTGGTAGCTGTTGATTTTTCAAAAGGGTCAATTCAAGCATATAAATATGCTTTAAAGCTTGCTGTACTGCTAAAAAGCAATTTAAACATTATCTGGGTTGATAACGAATCAACTGTTGATTCAGCATTGTCTTTTGATGATACCAGTTACAGAAATGAAGCCATTACAAACCTCAATGAACTAATCAATACCTATGCAAGCGATTTTCCGGGAAGCATTTCTTATAAAATACGACGTGGCAAGGTATATCAGGAAGTTGCGGCGATGGCCAAAATTTCTGAATCAAGCATAATAGTCGCTGGTACTCATGGAGTTACAGGATTTGAGCAATATTGGATTGGAAGCAATGCCTACCGTATTGTATCATATGCTCCCTGCCCTGTTATAACTGTGAGATTTGATTATGACCTTGAACGCGACATTAAAAACATAGTTCTACCTATTGACAGTACTCCCGACACACGGGAGAAAGTGCCTTTTACCTGCGACCTTGCCAGGCTTTTAGGTGCTAAACTGCATATCATAGGGTTACTTACCACAAATTTAAAATCTCTGCATCGCAAGACTATCAGCAATGTAGAACAGGTTAAAAAATATTGCAAAAGCAAAGAGATTGATTTTAGCGTTGCTGAAATTGAGTCTGCCAATGTCACAAAAGAAATAGTTGCTTATGCAGTAGAACAAAATACTGATTTAATTGCAATTATGACTGAACAACAACGTTCTGCTTCAGGGTTATTACTTGGCCCTCAGGCACAGCAACTTGTAAACTATTCGCCTGTACCTGTTTTGAGTGTGCAGCCTCAGGAAATGCATAACCTTACATTACGTTAATTATATTTTAAACTATAATTATTTTATTAGCCAAGCACTGTAATTCAATATGTTATCTTTTTTTCATAAAGCTTTTATATTTATTTTATTTTTCACAATAAGTATATCTGGCTTTACTCAACACATTGATATTCACGAGAACACCATTATCATTGCCGATCCCAAAATAAACAAGCTGGCTGAAGAATATCCATCAATTGCTGGAGAAATTCATCCTTTGGAAGGATACAGAATACAAATATTCTTTGATTCCGGAAATTTATCAAAACGCAATGCTTCAAAAGTCAGAGAAGAATTTATTAAGCTTTTTCCGGATGTTGAAGCTTATATTACTTTTAAGGAACCATATTATAGAGTGAGGGTTGGAGATTTCAGGACTAATCTGGAAGCCAATGGGTTCAGGAAAAAAATCTTACAATATTATCCACATGCTTTCACCGTAAATGATCAGATAAATGCCCCATCTATAAAATAAATTTATTAGAAATAATTTAAAGATATTGATTATTCATTAAAAATGTAGTAATTTAGCAATCGTGTTTTATCACCATATTTCAGGTCCATGTTTTAGATATAACCTTTAAAACTCATTGCATTATGAAAAATATTGTTGTCGCCCTCGATTTTTCTGATTGCTCGGTAAATGCGCTGGAACATGCAATTACCATTGCACAGAAAGGAAATTATGATATTAATCTGGTTTGGGTAAATAATCCAACTTTTACAAAAATTACGCTGTCGTCAGATAAAGCTGAAGAAATGCTTTCTGAAGTTAAATCCCAGTTCGACAAGCTTATTACGAAATACAGCAAGCTTCTACCTAACAACAGTATTTTCTACAATATTCGTGAAGGTAAGGTTTATCATCAGGTGGCACTTGAAGCCAAAGAGAAAAGTGCAGTACTGATAGTAGCCGGTACTCATGGAACTTCAGGCTTTGAAGAGTTCTGGATTGGTAGTAATGCATACAAGATTGTAAGCCTGTCTCCTTGTCCGGTAATAACAATTCGTGGGGGAGTATCTGTAAACCGTGAGCTTACCAAGATTGTTTTTCCTGTTGATTCAACACCTGAAACAAGGCAAAAAGCGCTGTTTACATCTGATATTGCTCATTTATTTAATGCAAAAGTACATATACTGGCACTTTATACTTCCGGCATATCATCTTTACAGGAAAGTGTAAACGTGTTTGCTAATCAGATAAAGAAATTCTTCGATGAAGAAAAAATTGAATGTCAGCTTGAAAGCATGCGCACTGGGAATATTGCTAAAAGCACAATAGAGTATGCAATGAGTATTGAAGCCAATCTTATTTCAATTATGACAGAACAGGAAACCTCAACAGCAAACCTGTGGCTTGGCACTTACGCACAACAAATCATCAATCATTCGCCGATTCCGGTTTTAAGTATTCATCCAAAAGACCTCAATATAGTGTTAGGTCCGTAAAAGGAGATTAGTTCTGATTATTCTAAAATCAAATCATGACCCCGGGTTAATAGCCCGGGATCATAATATATTGTTTAATAACGATCAATACAGTTCAAATCCTCGAAAGCTGTTTTTAGACGTGCAACCATTGTTTTTTCACCTTCGCGCAACCAGGAACGGGGATCGTAATATTTTTTATTAGGTTTATCGTCGCCTTCAGGATTTCCTATCTGCCCCTGTAGATAAGCATAATTTTTTGAATAATAGTTCTTAATACCTTCCCAATAAGCCCATTGAGTATCGGTATCTATATTCATTTTAATTACGCCATACGAAATTGCTTCCCTTATTTCTTCACGACTTGAACCGGAACCTCCATGAAATACAAAATCAACCGGTTTCTCAGGTGTATTAAATTTTTGACGAATATATTCCTGTGAATTTTTCAGGATAATAGGCTGCAATTTTACATTTCCTGGTTTATAAACACCATGTACATTACCGAAAGAAGCTGCAATTGTAAAGCTATCGCCGACTGAGCTAAGAACTTTATATGCTTCTGCTACTTCCGAAGGTTGTGTATATAACCTTGAACTATCCACACCCGTATTGTCAACTCCATCTTCTTCGCCACCAGTGATTCCCAGTTCAATTTCAATTGAAATACCGAGCTTATTCATTTTTTCAAAATATTCTTTACTGGTTTCAAGATTATCCTGCAAATGGTCTTCTGATAAGTCCAGCATATGACTGCTAAACAACGGGAAACCATTTTTATTGAAATGTTCCTGATTTGCAGCCAATAAACCATCTATCCATGGCAATAATTTACGGGCGGCATGGTCAGTATGAAGAATAACCGGAATACCATAAAGTTTGGCAATATTATGAATATGTAATGCACCTGAAACGGCTCCGGCAATAGCAGCTTTTTGTCCGTCATTCGAAAGTGATTTACCGCCAAAGAAATGCCCTCCTCCATTTGAAAACTGAATGATCACCGGAGAATTTACTTCACGGGCAGCCTCCAGAACAGCATTTACTGAGTTGGTTCCCACTACATTAACTGCCGGTATTGCAAACTGATCTTCTTTCGCAATACGGTAAATAGTTTTAACATCTTTACCCGTAACAACTCCGGGAGCTATTTTACTACTGATTTTTTCTGACATAATTTTAATATTTTTGAAAAGTTAAATATCTATTATTTTTGGTTCGGCAAAATTACTACTTTTTACCCGTTCATGATTGTTTTTATATGAACTCTGATGACTCTCAATAAAATACTTACTGATAATAAATCCGGTTCATCGGAAATCGCCACAAAAGTATTACAATGGCTTTCTGAAGAACTTAATAAAAATACTGAAATTCATACCGATGAATTAAACAGTGCTTTTGAGCAAATATTGGAAACATTCCCACATTTTGCCGTGCTTGAACATCTTACAGGCACTATCAGGGAAATTTTGCCGGCTATTGGTAAAATTCAAAAATATAAAGAAAGGCAAAAGTTCTTTGAAACATTTATTAAAGATTATCATAGAACATGGTCGGATAAAATACTTGAAGCTGCATCTGTAATGGTTAAAACCATTGATTTTAGCAATAAACAAATTTTTCTGCACAGTCGCAGCGGCTCAATTCTTTCACTATTCAAAAAACTAAAGGAAGAAAATATAAATACCTCAGTGATCCAAACAGTATCAGCACCTGCCGGAGAAGGGATCTTACAGGCTAAATATATTGCACAACTGGGATTTCAGGTTACATTAATAAATGAAGCCGCTTCAGGACGTTGGATGAATAAGGCTGATATGATGATAACCGGTGCTGATGCCATATATCCTGATCATTTGATCAATAAAACCGGTACTTTACCCTTAGCCTTATTATGCCGGCATTTTCAAAAGCCTTATTATGTTCTGACTGACAGTAGAAAAATATGTAACATAAAAACTGAAAGGAGTGATATTTATCAGAATTTCACTGAGACACAAAAACCGTCTAACGAGATCCTTACCAATGTACAGGAAGGTATACAACCGGTAAATTTTTATTTTGAACCGGTTCCAATTTATCTTACAGATAGGATATTCATTGAATTAAGCTGATTTACACAGGTCAACACCTGTTAAGAAACAGAATTGGTTTGAAATTAGGATGGCAAAAAAATCTGATATTTTCTTAACCTTCTTATCTTTGCATCCTGATTGGCCCCGTAGTTCAGCTGAATAGAACGTCAGATTCCGGTTCTGAAAGTCGGGGGTTTGAATCCCTCCGGGGTCACAATAAAGGGCAGCAAACTTGTGCTGTCCTTTGGTTTTTAAAATCATCATTTCAAACTTAAGTAATTTTGAATTGTTTATACGGTAGTAAACAAAAAATAATCGAAATGAAAAAGAATGTTGGAACCATTGATGCAGTTGTCAGATACATAATTGCTGTTGTACTTGCTGCGTTAATATATATGAAAGTACTTACCGGCACTATAGCCATTATTGCAGGGATAGTTGCTGCGGCAATGCTATTGACCGGATTGTTTGGCTGGTGTGGATTATATGCTCTTTTGGGAATTAACACATGTCGCAAAAAGTAATTCAAACCATCTGTGCTTAACTATATGTCATTGTTAACAAGCACATTAAGAATGGATTTTTCATCCAAAAACAAAAAAGTTGTTCTATTTTGTTGTTCTGGCATAAAATTAGTGAACTGTTTATTCTTAAATAAAACTTTGTTTTTTAACATTTTTTCTTAAAATTAATTAACGGATTTTATTTTCTTGTATTAATTTTGCGTTCTAATGACTTCTTTTATGAAGAGATTTATTCCATACACACTCATCCTTCTGGTCTTTGTTCAATTTTCAGCCGGATCATTAGTGGGTCAAACACCTGCCCCCACAGATGGACCAAAAATTGAGTTCGATAAGGAAATCCATGATTATGGGGATGTTTATATGTATGGTGACGGAAATTGTATTTTCAAATATACCAATACAGGAACCGAGACATTAATTTTAAATAATGTAAAAGCCGGATGTGGCTGCACAGTTCCTGACTGGTCGCGCGAGCCGCTAATGCCGGGGGAAACAGCCAGTATCAAGGTAAGATATACAACTCTTAACCGTCCTCACAAGATATACAGAAGTATAGTTGTTACATCAAATGCAGTAAACAAACCATCAGTAATTCTTAAACTGAAAGGAAATGTAATAGAGCCACCTCCAGATAATTCACAGGGGAAGAATATTAATAAAAGCGATGGCTCTCTTTAAAAATAGTTAATAAAAATAATCGTTACTTAAAATATAAAATTTCAAACATTTAACAAATTAATCAATTCATCAAATTAAAATCTACAATTATGAAAAAGAAGCTTTTATTATTAGCTGGTACGCTTTTGATTATGTTTTCTTTTAGTACTCAAGGCTTCAGCCAGGAAGAACCAAAAGTAAACGGTCCTCAGATATCTTTTGATAAGGAAACTCATGATTATGGTTCAATTCCTCTTAACGGAGATGGTAATTGTGTATTTACATTTACTAACACAGGAAATGAACCTCTCGTACTTTCAAATGTAAGAGCCGGATGCGGATGCACAATCCCACAATGGCCCCGCGAGCCTGTTTTGCCAGGCGAGAGTGCTGAAATCAAAGTTAGATACACAACTTTGAACAGACCTCATACAATTAATAAAACAATTGTTGTTACATCAAACTCTGTAACAAAAGAAACTATTGTTTTAAGAATCAAAGGGCAGGTTGTTGATAATACACCCAAAACCACACCTGAAAAGGATCAGACTCCACTTTCAGCACCTACTCCAAAATAAAAAATTGAGTTAGTAATTAATTGATTTGGTAACTGATTTTCTATCATAGTGGCCTTAATTGCAAATAATTAGGAAGCCATCCGGAAAAGTACGGGTGGCTTTTTCTATTTGAAAGAATTGCAAAATCAAAAATAAAATGGCAAAATTTTAAAACAACCCAGTATTAATTATTAACTTTGATGTTTCGTTAAAAGTCTGGATGACTAGTCGTAAACATTTAGGAACACATATTTATTAACGATTTCTTTATTATTTAATTAAAATTTATAACCATGAAGAAAAAAGTTCTACCCACTAAAGCAGTCAGCTTCATCCTGGTTTTATTATTACTCGGTTTAAAGTCTTACTCCCAAGAATTAATTGCTTACTGGAATTTTAATACCGGTGCCAACGGTACGCCCTGGAATGCACCAATACCAGCAAGTACAGGCGATGGGACAATAACAGCCGGAACATGGACATGGGGAAATCTGGATTTCACGGATGGTTTTGGCGGAAGCACACAAAATGCCTTATTTGGTGATCCTGCCGGTGCATCACTTAGTTTGCGCAGCAATGAGATGAATGGCAACTATATTCAATTTGAATTCAGTATGTCAGGATTTGAAAATCTGGTTTTAAGTTACTGGACACAAAAAACTGCGACAGGATTTAACAATAACCAATGGGCCTGGAGTACTGATGGAGTTAATTTTACCAATTTTGGAGAAATAATTAGTCCTTCGTTAAGTCCCGGCACAGTAGTTACGCTTGAGCTTTCAAATCTTAACTCGGTACCTATGGCCTATCTGCGATACATACTGGATGGTGCTACAGGAGCAACAGGCAATAACCGGATTGACAATGTTCAGATTAGAGCAACACAGATTGGAGGAGTTTTGCCTCCAGCTAATCTTACAGCACTTGCTGTGAGTACAACCCAAATCAACCTTAATTGGGATAAAAACAGCAATCAGGATAATGTTTTAATAGCCTGGTCAAATACTGAAACTTTCGGCACCCCTACAGGTAGTTATTCTACCGGAGACCCCATCATTGGCGGAGGTACAGTATTGTATTATGGTTCTGATGTTACGTTCAATCACACGGGATTAACTCCTTACACCAGATATTATTACAAAGCCTGGTCGAGAAGCGGTGATAATTATTCCACGGGAATTACATCAAATGCTATCACCCATCGTGAGCCTGTTTACACTACTTTACCTTATTCTGAACCTTTTGACAATGATCTGGGAGATTGTTACCCCTATACTGTATCCGGAATTAAACCATGGTATTTTTTCTCTAATTCTGCTGCAGCGAATGGACATAATGGACAAAGTCCTGAAGAACAATGGCTTATTCTCCCGGGAATTAATTTCGATAATTATTCAAATGAGGTCATGAACTTCAAAACCTTCGCACAGTATGGAATAAATAATGAGTCAAATTATCTGAAACTCTTTTATTCAACAGATTATCCCGGAAATGGAAATCCAGTGAATTCATCATGGACTCAATTAAATTTTCAACAACCCGAAGGGATAAATAATACCACAGAAGTAAGTGCATTTTCCGGAAATATTGATCTTTCAGGAATAAGTGGTAATCAGGTTTTCATTGCTTTTAAATATTATTCAACAACCGACCCTACACGATGGAGAGTTGATGACATTAATATTTATGAATCCGACTCACCAATGATCAACGTTGACCCAACAAGTTTATATGGATTTACATATGAAATTGGCGAAGGACCTTCAAATGAACTGAGTTTTACAGTAAGCGGAGCAAATCTTACAGATAATATTACAATCACACCCCCTGAGCATTACGAAATCTCAACTGTTAGCGGAACGGGTTTTACTCCGGCAAATCCTGTTGTTCTACAGCAAATTAACGGAATTGTGGAAGGCATTCCGGTTTATGTGCGTTTAATGGCAGATCTGCCAATTGGCAGTTATGATAATGAAGTGATCGTAATAAGTTCACCGGATGCAACCTCAGTAAATGTTGTTTGCAATGGAACAGTCACTCCTCACATTGAACTTCCGTTAGTGATTAATGATCTGGATTTTGTATATAATCAGGATTTCAATACACTCGCCTCAAGTGGCACAGGCAATCCATGGACTGACAACCAAACAATTAAAGGTTGGTATTGGCAAAGTCCGGGTGACAGAGATCCAAATGTAGTAGGTTATACAACTAATGATGGAACTTCAAATTCAGCTTTTGCCACCAGTTTTGGAACTGTTGAAAACAGCGACAGAGCAATGGGTGCAATTTCTGGTTCGAGCAACAGAAATTATTATCAGGGAGTTCAGTTTAAGAACAATACCGGTTCACCTATAAACCTATCAACTATTTATATAAGCTATACAGGTGAACAATGGAGACAGAATGCCAATGCGCATGCACTTGATTTCAGTTATGCTATTTCGCCAACAATTATCACAGATATTAAAACAGGAAACTGGACTGAAAACTCAAATCTGACTTTTGTTGCTCCCCAAACCGGTACTGAAGGAGCCCTGAATGGGAATCTGCCAGAAAATCGTACCGAATTTGTCAATATTCCTCTTGCAAATACAGGAGTATTGGGTGCAGGAGAATTTTTAATGTTAAGATGGGCAAAAACACAATCTTTCTCGCCCGGGCTTGCTATAGATGATTTCATGCTGAGCCTTTCTGAAATAACTGTGATAGCCAATCCATCAAACTTTAATGCTTCAACAGTCAGCATGTCAGAAATAAATCTTAGCTGGGAACTGAATTCAAATTCAAATCCTGTAATTCTTGCCTGGAGCAATGACGGGATCTTCGGTTCTGAGCCTGATACTCAAATTCCGGGGCAAACCATTACCGGTGGAGGAACCGTAATGTATTTTGGTACTAATACCTCAGCCGACCATGAAGACCTGGAAGCAGGAACTACATATTATTATAAAATATGGTCATATAACGGAAGTAGTTATTCCACAGGGGTTACTGCACAGGCAACAACCTATGCTCTGCCGGCAATGACGGAACTTCCTTATAATGAAACATTTGATAATGACCTCGGAGATTGCTATGTTTACAGTGTGTCAGGAGATACAAAAACATGGAATTACAATAGCGGCAATAAAACAGCACAAATTAACGGACATAACTCAGGTGAAACTGAAGAAGACTGGCTGATTTTACCGGGTATTAATTTCAACAACTATCAAAATGAAGTGATGACTTTTGATTTATGGTGGAATTATGGTTCAGACGATGATGACAACTACCTTAAATTATTCTATTCTTCTGACTATCCCGGCGTTGGCGATCCATCTTCAGCAAACTGGACAAGCCTTGATTTTGAAAAGCCTGCTGAAAGCAGTTCATGGGAATCTTCAGGAGAAATTGATCTTTCAACAGTATCAGGATCAATAGTTTACATTGGTTTTAAATATCGTTACGAAGCAGGCAATTATAGATGGTGGCAGATAGATAATATTTCAATTACGGGCGAGGCTAATGGGACTGGTGATATTGTTAAAAAGCAAAGAATACTGAATATCAGTCCGAACCCAAGCTCAGGTGTTGCTATTCTCAATCTGCCGGATAAACCATGTGTAGTAAAAGTGTTCGATACCAAAGGAGATCTTATGGTTCAAACCGAAACTACTGAACAGAAGATCACTCTTAACCTTGAGCTTTTGAAGAAAGGATTGTATTTAATTGATGTTGTTTCAATGGATGGAGAATTTCATGAAACAATAAAACTAATTTTGAATTAATACAAGACACATTTTTAAATAAAAAAATCCGGCTCTCATGCCGGATTTTTTTGTTCTTCATTTATCAAAATACCTAGTGAATATCTTCTACTTTAAAGTGAATGATGTTTGCCCTATTTCATTATCACCATGAAAAATATTAACTACATAAACACCTGTTTGCATAGGTTCGGCCTTGTTTCGGTTTATCCAGTCGGCGCAAACCTTTAACTCAGCATTCTGATAATCAACCTGGCGCATTGCCGAATACTGCAAAACATTGCCATTAAATATAAAAGAATAATCATCACCTAATCCTGCAACAAGTATCATATTATCAGGGCGTGCTATTCTCAGATACACATCTTTCATACCTGCAGGAGCTATATTATTCTCAGCCAGTGAAAAACACACTCTTATAAGATCGGTGCGCCGTGCACGATCGGTTTCTGACTCTTTACTATGAACACCCTTTAAATTAAGAGGGGTAGCCTTGATATTATAAGCTTTTAATATTGCAGCTTCCTCAACTTTTTCAATCAGTGTTTCTTTGTCTTTCTGCAATTCTTTTGTCAAAGACCGCTCGTGTTCATATTTTGCTTTAACCTGCTCATTTTCGGCCTGAAGTTCCCTGTTCAGTGTATATAATGAATCCATCTGATGAAGATATCCCTGAGAAATGACACGCAGTCGTTCTAGTTTACGCTGAACTTTAACATACTCCCATTGAGTATCCAGCAATTGCTTGATCTCTACTGCATTAGCCTGAATAATGCTATCTTTCTCTGCTAATAATTCAGTCAGATTTCCATATTCAGTTTTAATAGCTTCATGTTCAGTAAGCAATGAATCAAGCTCATATTGAAAAGCAAGTCGTTGAGCTTCTTTCTCAGCCTGTAGGTCACGAACCTTATTTGAATTTTTAACTAGAAAAAAAACAAGAATAATAGCTAGTAAAGCCAGCGCTGCAATTACTATAATATTTAACAATGATGGCTTTTTATTTTCCTGTGCATTCATATTTTAATGATGTAATTGATTCTCGGGTTATTTATTAAGTTTTACTAAAAGCCTTTAATTTACAAAACTACTCTACTACTTTCAGATGATCTCCGGTTTCTTTAGCAATACGGCGGTACCATTCCTCACTGTACCCGGCAAATTTAACTGTTGGGTTCTTTTTACCCGGCTCCTGATATTTTATATTTCCATCAAGATATTTCATAAAAAGAAATTTATATAATTCCTTCCAGCGATCAACCGTATAATTACCTTGCTTAACTGAATATTCAGTAAGGAACTGAACAGCCAGATTCTTGTCAGTATCATAAAGTTCTTTGGCAGCCTTATCAATTGCAGGTGTATATACAATGAATTTGTTTTCAAGCTCCTGCTGAACCTTTTGAATATCAAGGATTATTGAATCGTATCTTGTATATGCCCAGTTTGCAACCTGATTAAACACCCAAAAAGCTGAATTATCTGACCATTCCATCATGGCACCATTGCCCTGTTCATAAGGAGCTGGGATCTCAGTAATAGAGCAATACATAGGAACAAAGACGGTACTTTTAGCATCGTCAACGCCAAACCAGTGAATTCCTCCTATTGGATCAGGCAACCAGGAGCGTGACTGAGTAACAAAAATAAAACCGGTTTGCTGTGTAGCAACGGCACGCTCGTTACAATATTCCACGCCATCCACTTCCCATGTAAGCGGACGCCAGCGGTAGGGTTTACTAAAAGGACCGGCACCTATATCACTTGTCATATTCAATGGAGTCCCTTCAAAAGCATCGCGCATAAACTCCATCATATCTTTAACTGAAATTTTGCGGTTAGGTAATATCCATAAAGGCATCCTGTTCTTAAGATTATGACCCATGGCATAATCAAGATACTGATCCATATTGTTATTTACCTTTCTGAACACAGTCCAGACACGTGCTTCACAAAAACGCGCACCACCAAAATCAACCGGAGCATAAATATCTGAAAAACTGAAATCGGCATCCTTACCATCAAAATATCCCATATTTCTCGCAAAGCTTATTACATCATGAGAATAAACAACCTCTATTCCGGGCTGATAAAGCCTGTCGTATTGCTTGCTTGTTATTGATGTTTGTTTATTTGCCAAGGTAAAATTTGTAATTCTGGCCTGGTTTGCATGTCCTGAAATGTATCCGTCAGGAATGCGCAAGGCTACCCACACAGCACCTTTTTCCTTATCTCCTTTTCCAATGATCTCCATGATCCAAACCTCATTTGCATCAGAAATAGAAAATGTTTCACCTGAACTATAATAGCCATATTCTTCAACCAGTTCAGCTATTATTTTAATGGCTTCGCGGGCATTCTTGGCGCGTTGAAGAGTAACGTAGATCAGACTTCCATAATCCATTATAGCTCCGGGCTGTGTACTCAGCTCTCTTCTGCCTCCGTATGTTGTTTCACCTATTGCTACCTGAAATTCATTAATATTGCCTACTACATTATAAGTTTGTCTGGCTTGTTTTATTTTTCCAAGATATTTGCCACTATCCCATTCATAAATATCCATCATTGAACCTTCGGGCCATACGGCAGCTTCCCAGTGATATAACTCTCCGTATAGCTCATGCGAGTCAGCCGAGTAGCTTATCATAGTTGACCCGTCAGTTGAAGCACCTTTGGTAATAAGAAAATTGGTGCATGCATCCATACGTTTAACTGAGCCTAAAAGCATTGAAAGCACCAATAAATAAAATACCGGATTTCTTTTTTTCATTTTCAATTAAGTTATTTTAGTATTAATGATTTGCTGTGATGATCCTCTTATTATGATTTCGAATCATTACCGCGTTTGAATAGTCCTTTTAAGCTTATTTCTTTTTCTTCTTCCTCATCATCAGAATAATAGCCATAACCGTAACCATAACCGTATCCATAACCGTATCCATAACCGTATCCATAGCCATATCCATAACCATAACCATAACCATAGCCATATGAACCACGGGTAAGTTTCACATCATTGATTAAAACTCCTGAATTGGGGATATTCCGTTGTTCAACATCCTTCATTATGGCAGAAAATACTTTCTTGTTGGTATAGTTCTGGCGACACACAAATATTGTAACATCCACCAAAGGCATAAGCAGGAAAGCATCAGTAACCAGTCCGATAGGTGGAGTATCAATAATTATATAATCATATTTCTCGCGTAATTTTGCCAGCATTGTCTTCGTATTATCTGAAGCTATCAATTCAGAGGGGTTAGGCGGAACAGGACCTCCCATCATCAGGTCAAGATTTTCAATGGGTGATTCCTGAATAGCATCTTCAATTGTATCTTTTTCTATTAAAACTGAGCTGATACCTTTAACATTCAATACTCCAAAATCCTGATACATTTTTGGCTTACGAAGGTCAAACCCCATAAGTAATACTTTCTTTCCGTATAAAGAATAAACTGTTGCAAGATTGGATGATGCAAAGGTTTTACCTTCGGAAGGCATTGTTGAAGTAATCAGGATAACGAGCTTTTCCTTGCCTTTAGAAAAAAACTGAATATTGGTTCTGATTGAACGAAGAGACTCCGCTATCGAAGATTTAGGTGATTGTGCAACAATGATATTGCTGGCATTCCTGCTATTAATGATGTGCCCTATAATAGGGAGTTTGGTTATGTTCTCAACATCCTTACGTTCAACTATTTTATCATTTAAATAGTCCTTTACTGTAATATAAACAATTGGAAGGATCAGACCCAGCAAAATTGCAATTGCAAAGTTCAGATTCTTTTTAGGAAAAACTGTTTCATAAACACCCGGCAATGCTATATCAATTACTTCATTATCAGGAAGATTAGATGCCTTTGTAATAGCAGCTTCTGAACGCTTTTGCATTAAAAAAGTGTAAATAGCATCGTTAAATTTGAATTTGCGTTCATAACCAAAAAGCTGGCGCTGTGTAGCAGGAAGACGATCTATTCTTTCAGCAAGTAGTTTAATTTGATTATTTTTATCATTTATAGCAATCTCAGAAGCACTGATAATGCTTGTAATATTTTCAAGCATGTTGTTCTTTACGTTATTGATTTTCATATCAATAGCAACAACAAGCGGGTTTTTAGGGGTGGTTTTTATAAGAAGATCAGCCTTTTCAGAGTGTAGTTTTACAAGTTCGCTGATAAGCTGAGTAATCATAGGATCATCAATACCCATTGACGAGGGAACAATAATTTCGTCAATATTATCCCGAGATTGTTCAATATATCTTTTCAAGTGGTTGTAATATTTTGATTGTACAACCAAAGCAGCCCTTTCCGTTTCAAATTGTTTCATCTGATCAAATACCTGCTGCGCCTGATAATCAATATTCATAACTGACGAAACCATTCTGAAGTCCTGCAGACTGGCTTCAGCAACACTGAGTGAATCAGCAATATCTCCAAGTTGAGCATCAATAAAACCAATGGTACTGCTAGCTATAAGGTTTTTCTTTTCAAGCGATCGCTCTAGGTAGGTCTCAATCAATGTGTTCAGAAAATCTATTATTTTCTTTGAGTTGTTGCCTTTAACTGAAATTTCCAGAATACTGGCATCTCTGTTAATAGCTTCGATTTCAATACTATTACTAAAAGTTTTAGTTAAGTTATCTATATTATTAAAAATGAAGATGTATTTTTTGTTTTTTATTTCCGTATCGAGCAAGTCTTCATTTAGTATGATTTTAAATCTAAAGTTCTCGCCTTCAATAACCTGGCCAAAAGTATAAATTCCATTAATAAATATCCGATCAGCTCCTTTAGGTATATTCTCGTAAGTTGAAAAATTATACAGATCAATACTCTCACCTTCTGCCTCAATTTTAAACTCATTGGTAGACAACACAGTAACCAGGAATTTTATATTTGCAGGTTGTAAATATTCAATTTCAGGGATTACAACAAAAGGGCTTTCATCATATAATTCACGGGTAATAAAATTCTCTTCTATGAAATAAGAAACTTTAAGATCTAGTTTCTTAACTGTTTTATTTGAAATAGTGTAAGATTTCAAAATACCTATTTCATTCTGGATATTCTGTGAACTACTCATCATGGAAATACCCAGCAAAGCCTGCGGGTCCATTCTTGATTTATCATCCTTGATTAAAACCGTGGATTTTACTTTGTATACAGAAGGAGTATATTTATTGAACAAAAATGCTATAAGCACAGCAATAAATATAGTGATGAGAAAGAAGTACCAGTAGCTATATATCTTGAAAAAAAGAACTTTATAATCTATTTTTTCTTCTTGTAGCGGTTCGCCATATCTATTAAACTCGTTCACAATTATTTATGTTTTATTTAAAAAAGTTCAGGATCAACAATGCAGTGGTAATGGTAGAAAAAACCACGGAATAGGGAAATGTTGTGAATGCAAAGGTTTTTGCCTCAAGTGGCATAACATAAAGAATATCATCGGGCATAAGGAAATAATACTCAGATTCAAGAATTTTCCTGCCGGAAATATCAAGCATTATTACCTGAGATTCTCCTTTGGTGCTGCGTATAAGGTGAACCTTACGTCTGTCGCCCCATTGGGTAAGATCACCAGCCATGGCCAAAGCTTCAAAAATGTTTATTTGTGTGTGATATACCGGATATTGTCCGGGTCTTGCTACTTCGCCAAGCAGGGTTACTCTGAAGTTTACCAGTTTAACTATCACAGTGGCGTCGCGCATATACTCACTTATTGCCTCCTGCAACAAAATTTTGATCTCATCAATAGTTTTATCTTTTACAAATATGTTTCCAATAATCGAAAACTCAACATATCCTTTAGGGTCAACCGTATAGCTGCTAAGATAGGCACTCAGATCATTGGTCTGATACTGACGGTATGCGCCTGAAGGCTGGAAACTAAAGAGATCGGCAGTTTGAGCATCAAGACCTAAAACCTGAACAAATAAATTATCGCCGGGCTGAATTTTATAATCCTGTCTTGGGTAATGCTCATAAACTGATTTAGGAAACTCGTCAACCATGTATTTCAGTTTTTTCTGTGGAATACAAGACGAAAAAATCAAAACCAAAACCACAGGCAGCAAGACAGGTCTTACTTTAAATTTGAAAATAGTATCGTTTAGTCTCATTATCTGAATTATAATCTTGAACAAATGGGAGTGCAAAAGTAGTATTTTTTAAGGAAACTATGAACCTACATAACAACGAACAATTGACTGAAAACTGTAGTTGCATATTCAATCATCTCATCATTAATATCAAGATGAGTAACCATACGTATGCTGTCAGCACCAAACTGTGCAGCTAAAATGTCTTTTTCTTTCAGGGCATTTAATACTTGTGAAACTGTAAATCCATTGGCTATGCTAAAAATGACAATATTTGTTTCGACCGGCATAACTTCCCGAACCCAGTTTTGTTTTGCAAGATTATCAGCTATAAGTTTTGCCCTGATGTGGTCTTCAACCAAACGGTCAATATGATGATCAAGGGCATAAATACCTGCTGCTGCCAGATATCCGGCCTGCCTCATTCCCCCGCCAAATGCTCTTCTGAAATGCCTTGCTTTTTTAATGAACTCTTTTGATCCGGTAAGCATTGACCCTACAGGAGCTCCAAGCCCTTTGGAAAGACAAATAGAAATTGAATCAAATAATTTTCCATAATCCTCACATGTTTGCTGTGTGACAGCCAATGCATTAAAGATCCTTGCCCCGTCAAGATGATATTTTAATCCTTTTTCTTTACAAACTTCACCAATAGACTTTAATTCATCCCAGTTCCAAACTGCACCGCCCCCCTTATTTACAGTATTTTCAACTGAAACAAGACTTGTATGTGGATAATGTACATCATCGGGATTTATGTTCAACAAAACCTCTTTTGCAGTAAAACGTCCGTTATCGCCATTCAACAATCTGACTGAAGCTCCGGAATTTAATGCTATTCCACCTCCTTCGTAATTATATATATGAGAAAGACGATCGCAAATAACCTCATCACCGGGTACAGTATGAACTTTAATAGCTAATTGGTTTGACATTATCCCTGATGTGCAGAAAAGCGCTGCCTCATGACCAAACATACCTGCAATTTTCTCTTCCAAAGCATTCATACTTGGGTCTTCACCCCAAACATCATCGCCAACACTTGCATTAAACATTGCCTCAAGCATGGCAGGAGTGGGTCTCGTAAGCGTATCGCTACGAAGATCAACAGTTTGTACAACATTCATCGCTTAAATATTTGGAGATTTAAAACGTCTGTTATTTATCTGATTTTTTTCTTTCTTCAAATGCCACTCGCAACTGGTTTAAAGCTTTGATGAGAACCTTACGCGGACAAGCCAGGTTCATCCTCATAAATCCTTCGCCACCGGCTCCAAAACTGGCACCCTCATTCAATGCAAGACCTGCCTTTTCAATAACAAAATCTTTCAATTCCTCATTTGATCCAAATCCTGCTCTTGAAAAATCGAGCCAGAGCAGATAAGTAGCTTCCAGTGGAGCCGGTTTTATCTCAGGCAAAAAACTTTCAAGATAATCATAGGCATACCTGTAATTTTCGCTCACATAATCAAGTAATTGATCCAGCCATTCATCACCATGGGTGTAAGCAGCCTGAGCCGCCACTGAGCCGAATATATTTCCCGAGCCTACATGAACATTATCAAGGATTTTATCATATCGTCTTCTTAATTCAGGGTTCGGGCAAATTATTGCAGATGTGGAAAGCCCTGCCAGATTAAATGTTTTACTTGGCGCTACTGCTGTAATAGTGTTGTTTGCAATTTCTTCTGATAAAGAAGCAGTTATAATATGCTTAGTTGGAGGGAAAACCAGATCGCAATGTATTTCATCCGAAAGCAGTAGAATATTGTTTTTTATACAGATATTGGCAAGTTGTTCCAGCTCTTTTGCTTTCCATGCTCTTCCGACCGGATTATGCGGATTGCAAAGAATAAGCATGCGGGTGTTGCTATTTATTTTTGATTCAAGATCCTTAAAATCAATAAAATATCTTCCTTTTTCATAAGCAAGCTGGTTTAGTACAAGTTTGCGGTTATGATTTTTAACAGCACTGAAAAACGGAAAATACACTGGTGGCTGAACAATAATTTCGTCACCGGGCTCAGTAAATTCCATTACTATCAGATTCAAAGCAGGTACCACACCCGGACTGAAAGAAATCCATTCTCTATCAATATTCCAGCCATGCCTGCGGGCAAACCATCCTATAAGAGCCTCGTCGTACTTCTCAGTACGGAAAGAATAACCATAAATCTCATGCGAAGCTCTTTCTTTAACAGCATTTACAATAAAATCAGGGGTGCGGAAATCCATATCGGCTACCCACATTGGCAATAAGTCATCCTTACCAAAATATTTTTGTAACAAATCGTATTTGACACTGGCAGTATTTTGTCTTGGAATGATTTCATCAAAATCGTAAATCATACTTTATGAGTTTTATTCTTAGAAGTTAGTTTTTAAAGGCTGTGCATATTTTTGAATATCGGCTGCTGTAATTGTGGTATCACAAAGTATAGCCAGGCGCTCAACCACATTCCTTAATTCACGCACATTACCTGTCCAGTTTATTTTTTTCAGTTCTTCAAGTGCCAAAGGGTCGAATTTCATAAGTGGCTTGCCCATATTCTGGCTTATTTCCTCAATAAAATGATTGGCAATAAGTGGAATATCTTCTTCTCTGTCGTTAAGTGCCGGCACATGAATAACAATTACTGCAAGTCTATGATAAAGATCTTCACGGAAATTATTCTTCTCAATCTCTTTTGGAATATCCTTATTTGTAGCAGCAATAACTCTAACGTCAATGGGTATATCTTTTTCACCACCCACGCGCATAATCCTGTTTTCCTGCAAAGCACGTAAAACCTTAGCCTGTGCTGACAAACTCATATCCCCAATTTCATCCAAAAACAAAGTACCTCCGTTAGCTTGCTCAAAATCGCCTTTGCGCTGTTTTATTGCTGATGTAAAAGAGCCCTTTTCATGACCAAACAAAACACTTTCAATCAGTTCAGAAGGAATGGCTGCACAATTCACTTCGATAAACGGACCTGACGAACGATTACTTAATTCATGAAGCCAGCGGGCTACAAGCTCTTTTCCTGTTCCGTTTGCACCTGTAATAAGCACTCTGGCATCAGTTGGAGCTACTCTGTTGATCATAGATTTAATATCCTGCATCACCTGTGACTCTCCTATCATGTCGTAAGCCTTGCTTACCTGACGTTTCAGCGCTTTTGTTTCTGTAACAAGAGTTTGCCTTTCGCTAGCATTACGGATAGTAACCAGCAAACGATTCAAATCCAGAGGCTTGGTGATGTAATCATAAGCACCTTTTTTTATAGCTTCTACAACTGTTTCAACAGTACCATGTCCGGAGATCATAACTACCGGAGCATCTGTGAGTTTCATTAATTGCTCAAGCACTTCGATTCCATCCATTTTTGGCATTTTGATATCAAGCAAAATCACATCATAACGATTTTCCTTAACTTTTTCAATTGCCTCCATTCCATCGGATGCCTCATCTACAATAAATTTCTCATATTCAAGAATTTCCCTTAATGTATTACGTATGCTTTTTTCGTCGTCAACAACAAGTATTTTGCTCATAACAGTCAATATTTAAGTCAGCAAAGATAAGAATTGTGTTTGGGTAAGAAGGATTTAAGTTTAAACATAACGAACCGTATCGAAAAATTAGTCTGTCAGCCAATACCTTAACCAACATTAAACTAAAGTTGATTTTATATAATTAAAGCAAATTCTGAACCCTTTAATGTGGTTCTGAAAAATCTCAAACTTCTGAACTTCAATATAATAAATCAGTCTTATAATATTATTGATGAAAAAGTAATTTTTAAAGAAGTTTATGAAGCTGAAAATAAGCAAATGGTTTCCGGATTATCTCATATCAGATAAATGCGAAAATACATGGTTCGCTTTCAAGTAAAAACACTCATTAAATCTTTACTCTTGACCATTAGCTCAAAAGTAATGAAATGAATATCTGATTGACCAGAAATATCAACACAATGAATATGCACAAAAAAGGTTTGGTAAAAAGACAGAAGACCGAAATTAGTAAATAACACTAACAGACTGTCGTAGAAATATTTAAGAATCTGATTTTACTTTATCAAGCTTCATATTTTCAAGATAAATAAAAGTCAGAACCGTTTGTCCTACTGCATTTAGTGTGTTTTTGTCAATTACATCCATATTATCATTTACAGTATGCCAATGTTCAAAAAAACCGGTATAGCTGTTTTCGCCGTAATGAATAATATCAATTGTAGGAATATGGGCAATCTCATTGATATAGGTATGATCATCCACAATGGCATTGGTTCTCTTGTACGAAAAATAAGACCCGGATTTTATCTGATGAGCTACATCCCAAACTCTTTTCATAATATCGGGGGCATAATACATTGAGGTTGCTTCCATTGTAAACACCGCATCCGAAGCTCCCACCATATCCAGCAAAATCCCAAAACGCGCATTATAATTGTTAACATGAGGGTTTTTTGCCCAGTATTGTGCTCCCAAAGCCCAAAAATCGCCAGTTCTGGCCTGAAGGCTCTGATGTTCACCATAGTCTTCGGCATCAAACAAAATAATATCTATACCAATATTTACCGGATTCAAAGATATCTGACGGGCTATTTCCAGCAATACACCAACACCGCTTGCACCATCGTTAGCACCGGGTATAGGGGTAAAATGATTTGCAGGATCAGGATCATGATCAGCAAAAGGACGTGAATCCCAGTGAGCACATAATAAGATCCTGTCTTTTGCCTTGGTGTTAAAAGAACCTATTATATTCTTGATATTCAGAATGGTACCATCATAAGCCCTGACTTTAGCTTCCTGTATATCGAGATGAGTAGTATATTTTCCTAATGTTTGCATCAGAAACCAGGCACATTGGGAATGAGCATTGGTATTTGGAACTCTTGGACCAAATTCAACCTGCTTTTCAATATAATAATAAGCTGAATCGGGGTTAAAAACGGGCGCTTCAGCTTTCATTATCTGTTCGGCAAGGCTTATTGTTTTACCACCTGACTTCTGCTGACTTCCGTTACATGCAGTTATAAACAACATAGCTGTCATAAAAATACCCAAAACTGCATGCTTATTATAATTCCTGACCATTTGCAGGAAGCTTTTTCTATTTTCTGTTTTTTTAATCATGTTTTCCAGATGTTCAGGGTGAGTCAAACAAATCAGTAGGCTCACCATATTTATTTCTGAACACAAAAGTATCGAAATTATTACGAATCCGGTCAGATTTTTCAAGACGCTGTAAATTAGGATGCAGCTTTGAAGGATCGCCATAAGTGCCAATAGTGAACACTGTCAAAGGTTCTACGGAATCAGGCAATTCAAAATACTCTCTTATTTTATCTTTGTCAAACCCAGCCATCTGATGAACAAACAATCCTTCAGCTTCGGCCTGAATGGTAAGCATTGCTACTGACTGACCAACGTCATAAAGAGCAATCGTTCCGGCTTTACCTGTTTTAGGACTAATGGTTTCAGCGCTTGCCAGAACCAGTACAGGAGCTTCTCCTGCCCATAACTGGTTGAATTCCACAAGTGTGTCAAATATTTTCTGAAAAGTTTCATCGCCTTTGAAACCAACTATGTAGCGCCATTCCTGATCGTTTGAACTTGATGGAGCCCAGCGGGAAGCTTCAAAAATACGCTGAAGTTTGTCAACAGGAATCTCTTTTGATGAAAAAGCGCGCGGACTCCAGCGCTCTAATAATAAAGAATGAATATCGTATTTTACTGGTGCTGTTTTTCTCATTTTGTATAAAAAATTATGAATTATCCTAAACAACAATGTTATGGAATAGGTTCAATAAAACAAAAGATAATTTTGTGTACATAATAATATACTGAATCATACCAGCTTACAGATGTTTTATATTTGTTTACCGAAGCTTAAACAAAAAGTATTAATTGCCGAAGTATTTTATTGATGCTCAAATAGCTGTAAAGTCAGCTTTTCCTTCTTAATTCAGTAATAAAATTATCTCAGCTAATTATTTATCTGATAGTTAAATGAAAAAACACAGCCCTGTCAGAATTAATACAGATCTGGTTCATTTACTTTAACAAAACATCTGTATTGAACCTCTATTATGCTTAACCATGCGCCAATAAACAACACCTAATGGATTATTAATAAATTTGTGAAAATATATTTTGACAATCAAAAAGCTAAGCACCAGAATATGAGGCACTTAATTATTACTACTTTTTTACTTACAATTTTATTTTCCTGTTCGCAGTCAAAACACAAATCCATTAAGTTAGTGAAGAATGGTAAAAGCGAATATCATATCATTATTCCCGAAAATGCCACAAAAGATGAAAAAAGAGCTGCCGAGCTTTTCAATAAATATGTTAAAGAGATCTCCGGATGCGATTTACCTGTGATCGGCTCAAATAATCCGGAAAACGACTTTATTATATCCATCAGTAAAAGCGAAACTATTGAAAGTGCAGATGGATTTTCAATTAAAACCGAAGGGTCAAAGTTAATAATCACCGGCGGCAGAGCCCGAGGATGTATTTATGGAGTAACTGAAATTATTGAAAACCACTTGGGAGTGAAATATTTAAGTCCTGATTTTATTGTGAAACCAAAATCAAAGAACATCACTCTCCCTGCAATTAATTTTAGCGATTCATCACCCAACACCTATCGTAATGTGCCGAGGAAATTCACTGAAGATCCTGATTATAAAGATTTTCGTCGCCTGCATCATATCAACGATATGTTTGCCAGGAATTATTATGTTCACACTTTCAATAGATTATTGCCCTGGCAGGAGTATTTCAAATCGCATCCTGAATATTTTGCCTTCATGAATGGTAAACGAATCATTGATCAACCCTGTCTTACCAATCCCGATGTTTTTGATATAGTGATAAAAAAGCTTGAAGATGAAATGAAATTACAGCCCGAAAAAATGGTTTGGTCAGTAAGCCAGAACGACAATTTCTCATACTGCCAGTGTGATAATTGCAAAAAGATCATTGATAAGGAAAAAAGCGCTGCCGGGCCCGTTATTCATTTTGTTAATCGCGTAGCAGAACATTTTCCTGATAAAACAATCTCAACTTTAGCGTATCAATACAGCCGTCAGGCACCTGTTGTTACCAAACTACGTGAAAATGTTCAGGTAATGCTTTGTACCATTGAACTTAACCGGAGTAAACCCATAGCTGAGGATCCAACAAGCATTTCGTTTCTAAAAGACATTGAAGACTGGGGTAAAATATGCGATCATATTTATTTATGGGATTATACTGTTGATTTTGCGCATAGTATAAGTCCGTTTCCGAACCTTCATGTGTTGAAACCTAATATTCAGCTCTTTGTAGCAAATAATGTTAAAGAACATTTTCAGCAATCAAATACAGGGGTCGGGCATGAGTTCTCAGAATTAAAATCATACTTACTATCCAGACTTTTATGGGATCCTGAAGCTGACGATCAAAAAATAATCACTGAATTTACTGATGCTTTTTATGGTGATGCAGCTCCCTGGATACGCAAATATATCAGCCATATGCAACAGGAAATTTTAAAAACCGGCGAGTGGCTTGACATATACGGGCCTCCTAATAACCATCAGCACACCTTTTTATCTGCTGAGAATATTGAAAAGTATAATTATTATTTCAATGAAGCTGAGAAATCCGTTGCTAACAGTCCTGAGTTCCTTTCTCATGTCCGTACAGCACGTATGCCCCTGCAGTATGCAATCATGGAAATAGGTAAAAATGACATGTTTGGGGCACGAGGCTGGTATTATGAAGAAAACGGCGAGTTTATTCCCAGACAGGACATGCTGAATATACTTGAATCATTTTTTCAAACCAGTAAGGATTGTAATTCTGAAAACCTGAATGAGTCAGGGCTTACCCCTGAACAATATTATAATTCTACCAAAAGATTCATTGATATTCAGGTAAAAGGCAATATTGCTTTCCGAAAAAAGGTTTCTGCCAAACCTGCCCCTACTGAGAAATACAGTGATGGCAACCTTGCTTTGCTTACCAACGGAGTTCGTGGTGCTAATGATTATAAAGTCCACTGGCTGGGTTGGGAATCCAAGGATTTCTCGCTTGTAATTGATCTTGAGGAAATTATTCAGGCTGAAAGTATTGAAATCAGCACTTTATACGATCCCAAAAGCTGGATCCTTCATCCCAGGGCTATAACCTGTCTGGTTTCTGACAATGACATAGATTATGATCTGATTGAAAAACAAACAGTTGAAGGTGATCAGCGTGAAGAAGAGATTAATAGATTGTTTTCATTCCATCCAATGCATAAAAAATTCAGATATGTGAGGTTTGATGTGGAAGGTACTTTAAGGTTGTTCGACTGGCATCCTTCGGCGGGGAGTGATTCATGGGTATTTATTGATGAGATCATTGTTAAAAAATAATATAACTGATTTATTATGAGGGCTTTAAGATCATATTTTCTTCTGATCAGTATTTCCTTTTTCGCTTTTAATGGTTTTTCACAACAAAATGTTGACACTGAAATTACTTATCAGTGGCCTTCCGACCCTGCTGTAAGTGAGAAACTGCATCAATGGCAGGACTGGAAATTTGGTGTAATAATTCATTGGGGTCCTTATAGTGAGTGGGGTGTAGTTGAAAGCTGGAGTTTATGTCCTGAAGATGAACCCTGGTGCAAGCGTACAGGACCTTTTTCAGATAATTATTACACATACGTCAATGCTTATGAAAAGCTAAGAGAAACCTTTGATCCCACCGGTTTTGATCCGGAACACTGGGCTGAGGCATGCAGAAAAGCGGGAATGAAATATGTGGTTTTCACCACTAAACATCATGATGGATTTTGCATGTTCGACAGTAAATACACGGATTATAAGATTACCGATCAGAATAGCAAATTCTCAATGAATCCCAAAAGCAATATTGCAAAAGAAGTTTTTAATGCCTTCAGAGCAAAGGGATTTGCAACAGGTGTTTATTTCAGTAAACCCGATTGGCATAATAATGATTACTGGTGGCAATATTTCCCTGTTTTCGACCGCAATGTGAATTATGATCCGCAAAAATATCCTGACAAATGGGAGAATTACAAAAAATTCACTTTCAACCAGTTAGAAGAACTCATGACTGATTATGGGACTGTTGATATTCTGTGGCTCGATGGCGGTTGGGTCAGGCCTGCTAATTCATTTACAGAAGAAACAAGACCGTGGCTAGGGAAAAATCAATGGATACAGGATATTAACATGCAGAAAATTGCTTCCATGGCAAGGCTTCATCAGCCGGGTTTACTGATTGTTGACCGTACCGTACATGGTGAATTTGAAAACTACAGAACTCCCGAACAACAAATACCCGTTACCATTCCTGCATATCCCTGGGAGAGTTGTATTACTCTTGGCGACAACTGGTATTCAACCAGCCCTTCCGAGCATTATAAATCAGTAAACTGGGCAATTCATACATTAATAAAAATCATCGCAAAGGGCGGGAACTTTTTGCTTGGAATTGGGCCTGATAAAACCGGTAATTTCGTTCCGGAAGTTTACAAAAGACTTGAACAGATCGGGAAGTGGATGGATATAAATTCACAGGCAATATACGAAACCAGGCCATTGCCTCCTTATGACCAGGGAAAGATATATTTCTCGCAATCAAAAGACGGAGAGTACGCTTATGCTTTTTATCTGATAGACGAAAATGATCCGCTTCCGGTTTCGGTTGAATTGCCGGATATCTTTGCCGGCAGTCATAAAACTGTAAAACTACTGGGTCATGATAAAAATCTGCCACTACAAAGAAAAAGCGGAATTACAAAAGTTATGATTCCAAAATCTTTTGTCAAAACATACAGCGACACACCGGCTTTGGTCTTTAGAATCAGGAACCAGAAATAAGTTCCAATAGATTCCTGGTAGAAAAGGTTCGTACTAAAAACAGATCTAAGCTCCGGTGCAAAAACCAGATTTGATTAATTTTACCACTTTGTAAAACTTTGGATTCAAATTTAAAATCACTGATATGAACAACTATAATGATGAAACTGTAAACTGCGCCGGTTGCACGACCTATCCTTGTTACAAGGGTGAAGACTGCATTCGCGGGCAAAATTTTGATAAATATCGGGAAGCTATAGCCAAAGAATATGAAAAACCGGAAAACAAAAAGATTCTTGAAGCTTCATCACATATTGAGGTTGAACACTACATGCAATGGAACCGGCTTGAAGAGATCATTGGATTTGCCAAACAGATGGGGTACAAAAAAATAGGCATTGCTCATTGTGTAGGTTTGATAAATGAAGCCAAGGTTCTTAAGGATATTCTTGAACAGTCATTTACAGTTTGCAGTATCTGTTGTAAATTTTCAGGCACCTCAAAAAAAGAATATGATCTGCCACAGATACGTGAAAATAATTTTGAAACAATGTGCAATCCTGTTGGTCAGGCAATTGTGCTAAACGAACTTAAAACAGACCTTAACCTCATTGTAGGATTATGTATAGGACATGATATACTTTTCACGCAAAATTCAAAAGCTCCTGTTACCACTTTTATTGTAAAGGACAGAATAACAGGTCATAATCCTGCTGCAGTTATTTATTCTAATTATTCCAAAAGGAAGCTAATAAATAAATGAGTCTGCTGTCAGATTAAAAAAGTATGATAAGTCCGGAATGATTATGACTTTTGAGGATTCTAATCAAATATCCCTGAAAACATCCTGTATTTCCTTATAGGATAACACTGTTATTTCATTGCTTCTGACTTGCGTCATATCACCACCATAAACAACATAGCCGCCACGCGAATTGCTTATTTTGTTCCAGAATAAAATTCCTTTGAAATAGTCATTCGTTACAGTTTGTCCTGATTTTAACTCAACAGGTAGAAGACGATTCCCCTCTTTTATCAGCAAGTCAATTTCGTTGCCAACATTGTCGCGCCAGAAAAAAAGATTGTGTTGTTTTGCTTTGTTGTATCGTCTTTTAAGAAACTCCAGAATAACCATATTCTCAAAAATAGCTCCTCTGAATGGATGAAGGTCTAACTGTGCCGGGTTTTCGATACCTAAAAGTGCAGTAGCAAGTCCAGTATCATAAAAATAGAGTTTAGGCATCTTAACAATGCGTTTATTGAAATTTTCATGCCAGGGTTGCAATCTAAAAAGTATAAAACCTGTTTCCAGAACACTAAGCCATGTACCAATAGTTTTTACATCTACTCCAGTTTCAACTGCAAGACTGCTCATATTAAGTAATTGTCCGATACGACCGGCGCAAAGTCTCAGAAAACGCTCAAATGCAGAAAGGTCGGCAATGTTCTTGATGAGCCTCACATCGCGCTCAACATATGTTCTGATATAGTTGGAATACCAGACCGTGGGATCAACGTCCTGACTATAGAGTACCGGATAACCACCTTTGAACATCAACTGATTGCTGTTGATCTGTTTGTCATTGATCTCTCCTAAAGAAAGAGGCAATAAGCTAAGATAACCAACCCCTCCGGAAAGGCTCTGTGATATGCTTTCCTGAAGCAGGAAATTATTCGAACCCGTTAGGATAAACATACCATTCCCGGATGATTCATCCAGAATCTGCTGTAAATAGGAAAACAGATCCGGTACGCGTTGTATTTCATCCAGTATGGCTCCAAATGGATAATTTGACAAAAACCCTCTGGGGTCATCACTTGCAAACATGCGTAAATCAGGATTTTCAAGATTTGCGTATGGTTTATCACTGAATATATGCCTGACAAGGGTGGTCTTGCCCGATTGCCACGGTCCAATAATAACCACAGCTTTAAACTGCTTCGCAAGTGACCTGATTTCAATTTCTGCCTCTCTTTTTATCATAGCTCAAAATTACAATTTTGGAATTGGAATCCAAAATTGTAAGAAAAATAGTTTTTTATTCATCTATTTCGTAGAAGAGAATGGTATAAAAGATCAATTGGATATGAGTGTAGTATTATTTGGACCTGGAGTAATAAATACCTCAGAATCAGAATTCTATACCTTTTCTTGCTTCAATGCCTTTGTTGTAATAATGCTTTATCTCTTTCATTTCGGTAACCAGATCAGCCATTTCAATTAATTCCGGCGGTGCATAGCGACCTGTGATAATGATCTCCATATCCTGAGGTCTGACACTTATTACATCAGTTAACTCTTTCAATGTAAAAAGCTTGTAATACAGTGCAATACATGCTTCATCGAGTATCAGAATGTCATAAACACCGGAAGTAATTATTTCAGATACCTTCTTCAATCCCTCTCTTGCAATCCTGATATCTTCATCTTCAGGTGCATGCATGATAAAACAATCGCGACCAAACTGCTCCAGCATTATTTGTGGTTCAAATCGTTTTAAGGATTCAATCTCGGCATAGTGCATACCTTTTACAAACTGAGCTATAAATACACTTTTGCCTGCACCTGCAGCACGTATTGCAAGCCCTATAGCGGCAGTGGTTTTACCTTTACCATTCCCGGTATATACATGAATGTAACCTGACATTTTGAATCGGTTTTGATAAAAATGTAAAGTTAACTACTAAATGTTTATGAATTGCTATCCGGTAAAGGATATTCCAATCTCAGAACAGTCTCAGCTTCCTGTTCCAGACTATTAAAGAGTGTTTCAACGCGAGCCTAAGGCACATTATACATCTTAGTATCAGCTATTTGCAAACTTAACTCGTTTTAATATAGCTTCCGATATCTGATCGAAAGCTTTAATAACACTAATATCAGTCTGATTGAAAATACTAAGTCCTTTTTCAGCAGTTTCGCCTACTTCCTGTACCAACGGAATCTGACCTATAAGTTCAGTATTTAATTCCTGAGCCAGAATTTTGCCACCACCTTTACCAAAAATGAAATATTGTTCATCCGGATGCTTAGCTGGTGTGAACCACGACATATTTTCAACAACACCCAGTATAGGCACCCCTATATCCTGATGCACAAATAATGAAGCGGCTTTACGTGCGTCGTTCAGGGCAATTTCCTGGGGAGTAGTAACAATGAGGGCTCCTGTAAGATCAAGTTTCTGGATTGTGGTTAGCTGTATATCTCCGGTTCCTGGCGGATAGTCAATGATCATAATATCAATTTCACCCCATACAGTATTCTCAACAAGTTGTGTTATAGCACTTGCAGCCATAGGTCCGCGCCATATAAGAGGCTGGTTCTGAGTAATGAAGAATCCAATTGACATGATCTTTACACCAAACCTCTCTACAGGATTCATCATTTCTTTCCCGTTCTCGGTATAAACTTCAGGTTTATAATCTTCAATGCCAAACATTCGCGGTATTGATGGCCCGTAGATATCACCATCAACCAAAGCGACTTTTAAACCGTTACGTGCCAGCGAAATAGCCAGATTAACAGATACTGTGGATTTTCCCACTCCTCCTTTACCTGAAGCTATTACTACTACGTTTTTAATGTTGTCGAGCTTAATTTTATCAATTTCCATATTAATAACTATTAGCTTTAAATTCAATCATTTATATACTTTCAGAAAGTCAAAACACCCAAACATTGTCAAATAAAAGAAAATTCCAACGATCAAATATCATTCCGAAAGTTCAGATTAAGGAATAATGTTCAGATGGTCAAACCTTATGGTATAATTCTGAAAAATTCCTCTGCAAATATATTGGTACTTATTGACATGATGCATTTTCAATCTTATTAAAATTATCAGAATGCTCCTTAGATCCTTGCCTTTTATGTTGAGAGCCAGTTTTACATATCCATGTTTTCATACCATGATTTTCATTTCCTTATTTAAACTTGATATAAATTATTGCTCAATATGTTAAATAAATGTTAAATTTTCAAATTAAATTCTTTTAATTATGTAATTTCGCCACATTATTAGAAAGTACTTAATAACTAATACAACTCATAATATGGCAAAAGTTATAGGCGATATTGTCATTGACATTGAACGCTGCAAAGGGTGCGAGGTTTGTATTCCCGCCTGCCCCCACGATGTAATTGCGCTCGCCAAAAATGTGAACGGAAAGGGATATCATTATGCTGAAACAATTAACGATAAATGTACAGGTTGCGCCAATTGTGCCATTGTTTGCCCTGATGGTGTCATAACAGTTTATCGCGTAAAAATTTAATTTCTGTTTAACTCAAAATATGTTAAGAATGAAGAAAGAGCTTAAACTTATGAAAGGGAACGAAGCCGTGGCAGAAGCTGCAATTCGCGCCGGTGCCGACGGTTATTTCGGATACCCTATTACTCCTCAATCAGAAGTACTTGAATATCTGATGGCAGAAAAACCATACGAACGTACCGGTATGGTAGTATTACAGGCTGAAAGCGAAGTTGCCGCTATTAATATGGTATATGGTGGCGCTGGTTGTGGGAAAATGGTTATGACCTCATCATCAAGCCCCGGTATCAGCCTTAAACAAGAAGGAATATCCTATATTGCAGGCGCTGAACTGCCCTGTTTAATAGTTAATGTGGTTCGTGGAGGTCCTGGTCTCGGAACTATCCAGCCCTCACAATCCGATTATTTTCAGGCTGTAAAGGGTGGCGGACATGGTGACTATAAACTGCTGGTTCTTGCTCCCGCATCGGTTCAGGAAATGGCAGATTTTACTACTCTTGGTTTTGAACTTGCATTTAAATATCGCAACCCTGTTATGATACTTTCAGATGGGGCTATAGGTCAAATGATGGAAAAAGTCCAGTTGCCCGAACAGAAACCTCGCCGCACCGAAGAGCAGATCAGGGAACAATGTCCGTGGGCTACTCTTGGAAAACCCAAAAACAGGGAAAGGAATATTATTACTTCTCTTGAACTGGATTCATTAAAACAGGAACAGGTTAACCTTCGTATTCAGGCAAAATATGAGAGGATGAAAAAAGAGGAGGTTAGATACGAAGAAATCATGTGCGATGATGCTGAATACATTTTAATAGCTTTCGGAACCAGTGCACGTATTTGCCAGAAAGCCCTTCAGTTGGGTCGTGAAAAAGGAATAAAGGTCGGACTTCTTCGTCCTATTACTCTTTTCCCATTCCCTGAAGAAGCTATAGCAAAATTATCACAAAAGGTCAAAGGCATGCTTGTAGTTGAAATGAACGCAGGACAAATGATCGAAGATGTAAGACTTTCAGTCTGCAATAGAATTAAAGTTGAGCATTTCGGACGTTTCGGCGGTATCATTCCCAGTCCTACTGAAGTACTGCATGCATTGGAACAAAAATTAATCGGAGGATAAAAGATGGAACATACACTCACCAAAGAAGAAATTCGTCAGGAAAAAAATCTGGTTTACAAGAAAACCAATGTAATGACTGACAATATACTGTCATATTGTCCGGGCTGCGGACATGGAACAGCTCACAGAATATTAGCCGAAGTAATTGAAGAAATGGATATTCAGGACAAAACCATAGGCGTTGACCCTGTTGGTTGTTCAGTTCTTGCATATAACTTCTTCAATCTTGACATGCAGCAGGCTGCTCACGGTCGTGCTCCTGCTCTGGCTACTGCTATTAAGCGTCTGTTTCCCGAAAAATTCGTTTTTACCTATCAGGGCGATGGCGACCTGGCTGCCATTGGTACGGCTGAAACAATTCATGCCTGTAACCGCGGCGAAAATATCACAATCATATTCATAAATAACGGGATTTATGGAATGACAGGCGGACAGATGGCTCCCACCACGCTGGCGGGAATGAAGTCAAGTACTTCACCCTATGGGCGCGATGTACAAATGATGGGAAATCCATTGAAGATCACTGAACTTGTTGCTCAACTTCCGGGAACATGTTTTGTAACCCGGCAGGCTGTTCATACCCCTGTAGCAGTTAGAAGAGCTAAAAAAGCAATGCGCCTTGCTTTTGAATATCAGAGCAAAAACATGGGACTCAGCTTTATTGAAATAGTTTCAAACTGTAATTCAGGATGGAAAATGACACCACGGCAATCAAATGAGTGGATGGAAGCAAATATGTTCCCGTTCTATCCTCTTGGAGATATTAAAGTCCCCGAGAAATAAATTAGATGAATTTAATATTTATGAAAACATCGAAATAAAAATTTTTAACGATGACTGAAGAAATAATTATAGCCGGATTCGGAGGACAAGGAGTTCTCTCAATGGGCAAAATTTTAGCCTATTCGGGAATGATGCAGGATCAGGAAGTGAGCTGGATGCCATCATACGGTCCCGAAATGCGCGGTGGTACCGCAAATGTGACAGTTATTCTTAGCGATCAGCGTATTAGCTCACCAATACTGAATCAATACGATACTGCTATATTGCTCAATCAGCAATCAATGGACAAGTTCGAAAAATCAGTTAAGCCCGGTGGCACACTCATTTACGATGGCAATGGTATTACACGACATCCTGAACGCAAGGATGTTAACATTTATCGTATTGATGCTGCTGACGAAGCTTCAAAACTTGGTCTTTCCAAAACTTTTAACATGATAGTGCTGGGCGGATTTTTAAAGATCAAACCTATTGTGGAGTTCGAAAATGTTATCAAAGGTTTGAAACAATCTTTACCCGAAAGACATCATCATCTGATCCCTGAAAACGAAAAAGCAATAAATCGCGGAATGGAAATTATCACTCAGACTCACTCTGCTTAAATAACTCGTGTTTACTTTTTAAAAAGCCTTATCGTATTAATTACGGTAAGGTTTTTTTAATCTATTGCATCATGATACAGCCCGAAAATCTGAAATCTTTTCTTGAAGAAAAATATATTCAGTATAACACTAAGAACTTTATAACCGGTGATCCAATTGAGGTTCCGCACATGTTCAGAAATAATGCTGATATTGAAATTTCAGGATTTCTTACTGCTGTTATCTCATGGGGAAGGCGACACGCTATTACAAAATCGGGTAAGGAATTAATGAGAATGATGGATTATGAACCCGAAGCTTTTGTAAAACATGCTTCCGAGCAGGAAATAGCAACTCTTAACAGGTTTGTATACCGTACTTTTAGCGGTTTGGATGCCATGACTTTTATTCTGGCTACCAGAAATGTTATCAATGAATATGCCTCTCTCGAAAAGGCTTTCTTTTCTCCTCATGAAGATGATATGGCGCTGATCATCAGCAGATTCAAAAAGAGATTTTTTGCTATAGAGCACCTATCACGAACCCTTAAGCATCTTCCTGACCCGATGAAAAATTCAGCGGCAAAACGAATAAATATGTTTTTACGATGGATGATCAGGAAAGACCTAAACGGTGTTGATTTTGGAATATGGGAAAGTATAGGGGCTGATAAGCTTATCTGCCCGCTTGATCTTCACAGCGGACAGGTAGCACGTAAACTGAATCTTCTGTCACGAAAGCAAAATGACTGGAAAGCAGCAATTGAGCTTACACAGAATCTACGTCTTTTTGATCCTGAAGACCCTGTAAAGTTCGATTTTGCACTTTTCGGGTTGGGATGGTACGAACAATTTTGAAAAACAAAAAAATTTGAGGCTGTGAGCCCGGGCGATTAGGTTGGTATAATATTCGTTATCCATTTGTTATACCACCCCTTCGGGGTTTGAAAGTGGTTTATAACACCACAGTAATTATAATAATTGCACCCCTTCGGGGTTAACGCGGAATTTAGTTCTGTTCGCTGAGGCTATCGAAACGCCCGATTAAATATATCATCCCGCAAGGGTTTGCAATCCCACGGGATTATAATCCCCGGGCGCTGAGGCTCCCGAAGGGCCTTTTGAAAACCCGGGCACTTCGGGAACCTCAGTGTCCGGGTTTTGCGTTCCTATTCATAATAGCTTGACAATCAGCTACTACCGGTGGTTGGATAAGATTATTCCGCCCCCATGGGGCTAAGGGATGGAATTCGTACTATTTTCTACAAACATACCATCCCGTAAGTGTCTACGACACTTACGGGATTGACAAAGAAAATACTGATTGTTTTATTAAAAGTGCTTCCCACAAGGGTTTGCAATCCCACGGGATTATAATCCCCGGGCGCTGAGACTCCCGAAACGCCTTTTGAAATCCTGGACACTTCGAAAACCTCAGTGTCCTGATTTTGCGTTCCTAAAATATGATATGCTCAGCTTCTTTGTATTTTGAAGCCTGATAATTATTCTTTGTTAATCAATAGCTTATCAGTTCATAGTCAGTCATCAATGCTGACATGAACATATAAACTTCAATCAGTTGTAACTAAAAAGGCAGATCATCCTGCGGTTCTGCCATTGCCGGCGGCTCACTGTATTGATCTCTTTCATCAGAAGGTGCTTCAATACCGATATCGTCACGACGTGAACCAAGCAAAGTCATATTGTCGCCTATTATCTCAGTAACAGTTCTTTCAACATTATCCTTATCAGTATATTTTCTCGACACTATCTTTCCTTCGATATATACCTGGCTGCCTTTACGCAAAAATCTTTCTGCAATATCAGCCAGTCCCCTCCATAATACAATGCGATGCCATTCAGTCTGATCAACGCGGTTACCTTCTTTATTCTTATAGGACTCAGTGGTAGCCAGTGAAAAATTGGCAACTTTGGCGCCACTTTCAATGGTACGTACTTCCGGATCTCTTCCAAGATTCCCGATTAAAATTACTTTGTTAACTCCAGCCATAGCTTCAAATTTTAAATTAATGATTAGTTTAACTAAACAGAAAGCAAATATAGTGTTTTTTGAAGTAAAAACAATAGATCGGTGTCAGGTTTTTTAATATTTTTACATCTTAAATAAAAAATCATGGGAATATTCCAATCCGGATCATTACAACACCTCTCTCCTGTACGAAAGATCATAGCGCTTATTCTGCTTTCATTGTTCAGTATGCTGGTCATTATGTTGATCGGATGGCTGATCGCCACAATGGTCTTTGTTAATGTTTCAACTTTAATGACCCAGCTAAACGATTACCAAAACATTGAAGTAGTAAGGCTATTAAAATATTTCCAGATCATAAATCAAATTGGATTATTCATTATTCCACCTGTTTTATTTGCATTTCTTGACAGCGATAATATCTGGCGCTATTTAGGGTTGACCCGTAAGCCTCAACTCTGGGTGGTTGCTCTAAGCTTGATAATTATAATAGCAATTCTGCCTTTAATTCATGTTTCAACACTATTTAACGAACAGCTAAAACTTCCGGTATGGTTGCAAGGACTGGAAAACTGGATGCGGCAATCGGAGATCAATGCTGAAAACCTCACAAAAGCTTTCCTTGATGTAAAAACAACAGGAGGATTTCTGGTGAACATATTTATGATAGCCCTGATCCCGGCTGTTGGCGAAGAATTATTGTTCAGGGGTGTGTTGCAAAAATTGTTGCATCGCTGGTTTGGGAATGTTCACTGGGCAGTGTTGTTAACTGCTGTTGTATTCAGTGCAATGCATCTGCAGTTTTATGGTTTTCTTCCCCGCATGATACTTGGTATCTCATTCGGTTACCTTTTTGTAATTACCCAATCCTTATGGGTTCCCATAATAGTACATTTTTTTAATAATGGTATGGCAGTAATTGCTGCTTTCTTATTCCAAAAAAAGTTTATTGAGAATAATTACGACGAGATCGGACAGGTTTCTGATCCCTTACTAATAATTGCCAGTTTAATTATGGTTTTCACCCTGTTTGTAGTTATTACCAGGTTATCTGATAATCAGGGAAAAACAAATACGCAGATATAAAAAACCGGGGTAAGCTTTCATTTTAAAAACCTACCCCGGCTCATTAATTTATTACAACACTATTGTTCTACTCTTTTTCTGGCAGAATAGTTAATACGGAAAGCTCCAATTTGTCGTAATTCCTGCTTAACATCGGTTACAACACCCATTCTTACCTGTTCATCAACTTTTAATGATGTGGTAAGAAATCCTCTGTCAGCTTCATCACGGGCTTCGCGTTCAGCAATAATAAAATTCTGAATATCGCTAATTGTGGCAAATCTGTCGTTAAGCTGAATACGTGATTCAGTACCATATATCTGGCTTCTTAAGGGAGTTCCGATATATATATAACTTACCAGAGATTTTCGTTCAATTTTTTGTACTTCAGTAGCGTCGGGAACTTTAACTTTTACAATGAGAGTAGTTTCACGCATCACCGTAGTTACCATAAAGAAGAATAGAAGCATAAAAATAACGTCCGGCAATGATGCTGTTGAAATTGCAGTAAGTGTTTTACTACCTTTTTTTCTGAATCTTGACATATTATTTTCCTCCTACGTCTTCTGGTTCGGCTTCTGAAATAGCAACTGGAATAGCTTTATTAATAGCATTAATCCAATCATTATTTGTAAGTTGATTGTATCTTATTCCAAATTTCTCCATTGAAAGTTCGTTACGCATTTCTGCAAATGCGGCAGCCAGCTCATTCTGTACCTGAATATACATATCGTATGATGTCCCCCGGTCGTTTTTTAGAGAAACAATCCCCTTAGAAACGGGAACATTCCCTAATCCTTCAATTTCTTCAATACGTTGTTCAGGCCAATCAGAACGATTGCCCCTGTTTTGAATAAATTCCTTGACAGTTCTTCGCAATGTACTTATATCGCTAGGTACTCGGTTTACCATTAAAGCATCACGACTACTGACAAGAACATTCATCACATTTCTTTCTTTAATATCAGCGGGCTTGACTGTTGGATCGGGTGGCGGAGGCAATCTCCTTACAATTCCTGAATCCACGTCCATTGTTGTTGTAACAAGGAAGAAGATCAGCAAAAGGAAGGCGATATCAGCCATTGATCCGGCATTGATTTCATTAACAGGTCTCGCCATTTTTATATATATTTAATTTTTAAACAAATTTGAAATTTCAGCATAAACAACGGCAACAATAGAACCAAGAGCTATTATATATGTAACTATAAGAGCTGCTCCAATCTGGCGTGAACCCGATTCGCTCATATTGTATTCCATGAGCTTAATTGCTGACAATTCATTTGTAGACAGGGCATATGCTATTATTCCGATAATTACCAATACTACCAATCCGATCAATGCCCTGATAAGTTTTTTAGGTTGAGCAATGGTATTGATTATCGGAAACAGTAATGCAAACAGTAAACATAACCCAAGAGCAATATAAGCTGTAATAAAAAACGGATTAAGAATACTGTTCTGAACTGACTGGTTATCTTTCATCTCATGCCCGCCCTTTATCAGAACGGCCACCATGCTAATAACCGCAATTATAATCAGAATAACAGATATTATCTTGAATATTCTTACTGTGATATTTTTTTCCATTGATTACTTATTTTTTTTCGTTTTTTATATCGCTTTTAACAAGCAGTTCTACGAATGTAGTAGTGCTATCTTCCATATCATTAACAAGGCTGTCAATTTTTGACAGGATGTAGTTATAGAAAATCTGAAGAATAATAGCAACAATAAGTCCGAACACTGTGGTTAACAGAGCTACCTTAATACCTCCTGCCACAATGGTTGGTGAAATATCACCTGCTGCTTCAATAGCGTCAAAAGCCTGAACCATCCCCACAACAGTACCTAGGAAGCCGAGCATGGGTGCCAGTGCAATAAACAACGAAATCCATGAAAGACCTTTTTCCAGACGTCCCATAAGAACACCGCCATACGAAACTATTGATTTTTCAACTACATCAATACCTTCGTTGAAACGGTCGAGACCCTGATAGAATATACTGGCAACAGGTCCACGGGTATTTTTACAAACATCCTTGGCAGCTTCAATTCCACCTGTTTTCAGCGATGACTGAACTTTGTCAAGTAACTTTTTGGTGTTGGTAGTTGACAGGTTGAGGTAAATGATACGCTCAATGGCCAGAGCAAGACCAAAAATTAAAGTTAACAGAATAACTCCCATAAACTCAGGTCCACCTTCAATAAACTTTTCCTTTAAAACCTGATGAAAAGTCTTGCCTTCGGTGGTGGGAGCAGTCAGAGTTGCTGCTGTTGGAGGCGTAGCAATGTCTTGTTCAATTGTTTCTTCGGTTTGAACTTCCTGATTCTCAATTTCTTCTTCCTGAGAATAAACCTGTTTTGAAATTCCGAGCATTAGCACAACGGCAATGGTCAGCAGAGCGATTACTTTTTTCATAATTGATTGCAATTGATTTTTAATTCGCAAATATAATAATTTAGTTAACAGATGCATATTTTAGTTGCGGAGAGAGAGGGATTCGAACCCTCGGTCCCGCTCCACACGGAACTCACACTTTCCAGGCGTGCGCCTTAGACCACTCGGCCACCTCTCCGAAAATGCCTTCAGGTTTTCCCTTACTCATTTTGGGCTGCTAAATTAAAAAAATTATTAACAATGAAGCCTTTTTTAATCTTTTTTTAATCAGTTATGTAAATTTTGATGATATAAAAAATTAAATAATTAGTTTACTCCGGTTTTTAAATACGAGCACTAAAGCAGATAAAAGCATTATTGTTGAACCAAAAGCTGATATCCTCGCAATGTAATCTCCATAACGAACGTAAAATGTTTCACCTTCGCCTGTATAAATAACCTGACGTATCACCGCAGGCTCCCAATAAGCAGTAGGTTGTATAATATCGCCACGCTTGTTAATAAAACAAGAAATGCCGGTATTAGCCGAGCGGGCTATATATCGTCGGGTTTCAACAGCCCTTACCGACGAAAATAATAAATGCTGACGATGGCCGGGACTGTTTTCCCACCAACCATCATTCGTGATAACAAAAATTATCTGAGCTCCGTTTCGTATGAAACCGCTGATAAATTCTCCGTAAACCGATTCGTAACAAATGGCTGTAGCTATTTTCAACCCCTTATTAGTAACAAATGGGGTACGCTCGGCATCAACCCCAAGACTTCCAACCGTACCCCCAAGGTCAATAGCTAGTTTTTCAATGAATTTCAAATATCGTGTTAAGGGCATCTGTTCAACACCGGGAGTTAATTTCGATTTGTGATAAAGCTGCAAAACATTGGAAGTATCAATCAATACAGCAGTATTATATGCATCATAATAAAAGGCTCCATCAGCAAATTGCCTTGAAGTTAACGAAGGTATCTCACCTTCACCGTAAACTTTTCTTGATGACAAACCTATCACAATTCCGGCTTCAGGAAAATCCTGTAAGTATTTTTTGAACTGCCTTATACTTTCCGAATATTCAATTTTATGTTCCCAGATATACTCCTGTATAGCACTTTCCGGACAAACGATAAAATCAACATTTCTGTCTAGTTTCCTTAGTGCAAGATCCCAGTTCCGGTCAACTACATAAAGGGGATCAAGTTCGTACTGTTCAGTATAGGGGTCAATATTTGGCTGAACTACCACTACATCAACAGCTTGCCCATTATCAGAATCATAATTGTAATATATTATTAATGAGATTATTACAGGAATTAGAATTACAAGCGAAACCTTAGATATTTCAATAATCAGCCTCCGTACCGAATAATTTTTCACAAGGTGTGACCCGGTATTGAATAGCATTATATTAATAATGAGTATCCATAGGCTGCCTCCAAAAACTCCTGTAAATTCATACCATTGGATCAGCTTTGGATAAGCGCTGAAACCATTACCAAGGCTGAGCCAGGGCCAGTTCAGATCCCAGTGATGATGGATGAACTCAAAAGTGATCCATAAAAATATTAAAGTTAAAAACGACTGCGACTTTTTTATAAATGTACGGTGTGTAAAATGGAAAAGTACAAACCAGAAAATCATAAAAATACTGTTCAGCACTATAGCCAGAGCAGCGCCTACTACTGTTGAATGTACTATCCACCATGTTGTAAGAAGGTTCCACAGAAAAAAAGCAGGAAGAACATATGGGATGATCGAAAAAACAGAGGTTTCCTTTTTGCGGTTCAGGAAATGGTTCTCAATGATAAGCAACGGAATAAATGCAACAAAAAGCAATAAAGGAAAACCACGCTCAGGCCAGGCAAGGCTGAACAGTAATCCGCTCAGAACCGAAAGAAGAAACAGATGATACGATCTCATTTACTATGATTACTTGCCTTCAATAGCTGCAACGCCGGGAAGTATTTTGCCTTCTATATACTCGAGCATGGCTCCGCCACCGGTAGAAACATAACTGACTTTATCAGCCATTTTGAATTTATTGATGGCTGCCACCGAATCACCGCCACCGATAAGCGAAAAAGCACCTTTTTGTGTTGCATTTGCCACTGCTGTTGCAATATACTTCGTACCATGCTGGAAATTAGGCATTTCAAAAACACCCATAGGTCCGTTCCAAAGTATGGTTTTGGAATTCATCAGTACTTCCTCAAAAAGTTTGCAGGATTTCATGCCTATATCCAGCCCCATATAATCAGAAGGGATTTCATCAACTGAACATTCAATACGTTTGGCATCATTGGCAAAATCATCAGCAGCAATAACGTCAACCGGCAGTATCAGTTTGGCTCCAAAAGAATTTGCACCATCAATGATATTTTTTGCTACTTCAAGTAGATCATTTTCAACCATAGAACCACCTACATTTCCACCCATAGCTTTGATAAACGTAAACATCATACCTCCGCCAATTATCAGATTATCAACTTTTCCGATAAGGTTTTCTATTACTTTTAATTTCGACGACACCTTGGCGCCTCCCAGAACGGCGGTAAAAGGACGTTCAGCACCATGAACAACCTTCTTCAGGCTGTTTATTTCGGCTTCCATCAAAAAACCAAAAAGTTTATCATTGAGGAAATATCTGGCAATTACTGCTGTAGAAGCATGTTCACGATGTGCGGTTCCAAAAGCATCGTTAACATAAACATCACCCAGATCAGCCAGTTTTTTTGCAAAATCAGCATCACCGGCTTCTTCTTCTTTGTAAAATCGCAGATTTTCAAGCAGAAGAATCTGCCCGGGTTTCAATCCTGCAGCCAAATTACGGGCTGACTCACCAATACAATCATCAGCAAAAAGGACAGTTGTAGAAAACACCTTCTCAAGATATGATACAATATGGCTGAGTGATAGTTTTGGCTCCGGACCTTTCTTTGGTCTTCCAAGATGCGACATAAGTATGGCAGCCCCACCCTTGTCAAGCACTTCCCTTATAGTTGGGATAGTAGCATCAATGCGGTTGGTGTCAGTTATTTTTTGATTATCGTCAAGAGGTACGTTATAATCCACCCTGATAAGGGCTTTTTTTCCTTTGAAATCATATTCCTTAAAACTCTTCATTGCTATTTGGATTTTAAAATTAAAAATATTGATCACTGCATTTTAATACCGCTTGCAAAGATAAACGGATTTATTATTCCGGAATTATAGAAATGATACACTGAGCAATTAAGTTGTCAATTATTTTAAAAACAGGCAGATAATCTCGTAAAAATTAAAACTGCAAAATATTGTATGAAACAAGTTAACTTCAATTCAGCGCAGACCACAACATCCAAATGAAGCTCAAATAGGGTAAATTAAATCCCGATCAGCTTGAGGATCCGGGAAGTTACATAATTACAGTATAGCAAAGCAATTTTTCTGAATGCTGATTTGCCAAACAATAGCATAACAGAAATCTGTATCTTTGCACCTTTTATGAACAATTGAAAAAATAATTAATATTCTGTATGACAGAGAACAAGAAAATACATAAACGCTATACAGTTACTGCAGCGCTTCCTTATGCCAATGGCCCGGTGCATATCGGACATCTGGCAGGAGTTTATGTTCCTTCCGATATTTACGTACGCTATTTGCGCCTGAAAAACAAAGATGTTGTATATATCTGTGGTTCTGACGAACATGGTGTGCCCATCACAATCAAAGCTATGCAGGAAGGCAAAAGTCCTCAGGAAATTGTTGACAAATACCACAAAATCATCAAAGATTCATTCGCTAAATTGGGTATTTCGTTCGACATATACAGTCGTACTTCAAATGCGGTTCATCATGAAACAGCTTCGCAGTTTTTTACTACCTTATATAATAAAGGAGAGTTTATTGAAAGAACCTCAATGCAGCTTTATGATGAGAAGAGCAAACAATTTCTTGCCGATCGTTATGTTACAGGTACCTGTCCGCATTGCAGCTTTGACAGGGCTTATGGCGATCAGTGTGAAAACTGCGGCACTTCACTAAGCCCGACTGAATTAATCAACCCCCGTTCGGTTCTAAGTGGTAATGCACCGGTTCTGAAAGAAACCAAGCACTGGTATTTACCTCTTGACAAACATACTCCATGGCTTAGTTCATGGATACTTGAAGGGCACAAAGACGACTGGAAAGCCAATGTTTACGGACAATGCAAATCATGGATTGATCAGGGATTGCAACCTCGTGCAGTTACCCGCGACCTTGACTGGGGTGTGAAGGTGCCACTTAAGGAAGCAGAAGGCAAAGTGCTTTATGTGTGGTTTGATGCGCCAATTGGCTATATTTCAGCGACAAAAGAATGGGCTGAACAGAAAAATGCAGATCTGAAAAAATCCGGAAGTGATAAGTTAGTTGACTGGGAACCCTACTGGAAAGACCAGGAAACAAAGTTGATCCACTTCATTGGTAAGGACAATATAGTGTTTCACTGCATAATCTTCCCCGTTATGCTGAAAACCGAAGGTTCATTCATAGTTCCGGAAAATGTTCCTGCCAATGAATTTTTAAATCTCGAAGGTGATAAGATCAGTACTTCGCGCAACTGGGCAGTATGGTTGCATGAGTATCTGCAGGAGTTTCCGGGGCAGCAGGATGTGTTGCGCTATGTGCTTACAGCCAATGCCCCCGAAACCAAGGATAATGATTTCACATGGAAGGATTTTCAAACCCGTAATAATAGTGAACTTGTTGCTATTCTGGGTAATTTCGTGAACCGGTCATTAGTTCTCACAAATAAATTCTTCAACGGAATAGTGCCTGAAAGCAGTGACCTACTGCAAAATGACGAAGAAGTACTCAAGGCGATCAGTGAATTTCCTGAAAAAATATCAAACAGTATTGAGCATTTCAGATTCAGGGAAGCTTTAAGCGATTTAATGAACCTTGCGCGTATTGGGAATAAATATCTCACCGAGACTGAGCCCTGGAAACTCATTAAAACTGATGAGAAGAGCACAAAAACAATCCTAAACATATCCTTGCAGTTGTGTGCAAACCTGGCTATACTTTCAGCGCCATTTTTACCATTCAGCTCCGACAAACTTTTCAGGATTCTGAATCTGAACAAACTGCAATGGGATGAAGCGGGCAAACCAGATCTTCTAAAAACCGGACACACGCTTAATCAACCGGAACTATTGTTTGCACAGATTGAAGATGCAGTCATAGAAAAGCAAATTCAAAAACTCAATAAAATCAAAGCTGAGAACGAAAGTAATGCTTTCACGACCACGCCAGCGAAACCTATGATTGATTTTGAAGATTTTGCAAAACTGGATATCCGGACAGGTACCATTCTGGAAGCGCAAAGAGTTCCAAAAACAAAAAAGCTGCTTAAATTAACGATTGATACGGGCATTGATAAACGTACCGTAGTTTCAGGGATAGCCGAAGATTTTGCACCGGAGGAAATTATTGGTAAACAGGTGTGTTTACTTGTGAACCTTGCACCAAGGAATATCAAAGGAATTGAATCGCATGGTATGATACTTACAGCCGAAGATCACGATGGAAAGCTTTATTTTATTTGTCCATCGTCGCTTACCCGTAATGGAAGTGAGGTTAAGTAGGTATAAGCAATACGCACAAGTTCATTTTCTTTTATAACTACAGAAAGCCTGTTCATAACGGGCATCGGATATCTGCAGAAGTATCCTGATATTTAACAAGCTAAAAATCAATATCTTATTCAAATAATCATTTTTATGTCAGTTTCAGTTTTAGTTCTCTTAATTATTATCGGGCTCAGTGCCGGAGTTTTCAGCGGTATGGTGGGGCTTGGCGGTGCAATTGTTATGATCCCTGCCCTGGTTTATTTTGCCGGCATGGGTCAGCATCAGGCACAGGGAACGAGCCTTGCTGTCATGCTGCCCCCTGTTGGAATACTTGCTGCATATAATTATTATAAAGCGGGTCAGTTAAATTTGAAATTTGCAATGATAATTGCGGCTGCATTTATTATCGGTGCTTATTTTGGATCCGGAATAGCCCTTAAAATCCCTGCTCCGGCAATGCGCAAAATATTTGGCTATGTGTTAGCCGGAGTTGCAGTATATATGATATTTTCAAAAGGTTAAAATACACTTTGGTATTAAATATCTGTTTTACAGAAAGATAAATTTTAGCATCTGATTTTTATATCCATAATTTTAGCTGAAAAATAATTTATTAAACAGCCTTTACAAATTATTATCAATATATTACGGCTGGATTTCTCCGAATTGTTAATAACCTTTTTCCACCGGTTAATATTATCATTGTATATTGGTAAACTCAAAACCACACTTTAAACCTAAATCTAATTAATTAATATTGAATGGTTTGCACAAATTTGTGTAAGAGAATTATCGGCTAAAAAAAGTCAAGACGTTAAAAATCAGCATATTCAGAAAACATGGAAAATTTTGTGAAAGAAGGTAAAAAATCGAATTTGTTGAATCAGATCAAAGAGTTGCGTGTTCGCCCTAATATTTTTGAAGAGACTTCCAAAGAGCAATCAGACACTCCTTATTATACTGATCAGAATAAGGAGGAATTAAAAATATATTCCACTGAAGAAGCCATCAAAGCCTCAACTGAATATTTCAAGGGTGATACACTTGCAGCAAGTGTATTTGTTAATAAATATGCACTTAAAGACAGTCAGGGTAACATTTATGAATTAACACCCGACGAGATGCATAGGAGGATTGCAAGGGAAATTGCCAGAATTGAAAGAAAATATCCTGATCCTATTCCTGAAGAAGAAATTTATGAGGTGCTTAAAGATTTCAGATACATTGTTCCTCAAGGTAGTCCAATGGCCGGTATTGGAAATAATTTTCAGGTATCATCGCTGTCAAATTGCTTTGTGATAGGCGATGATGTAAAAGGCGATTCCTATGGTGCAATAATGAAAGTTGATCAGGAGCAGGTTCAGCTTATGAAACGCCGCGGAGGTGTGGGGCATGATTTGTCGCATATAAGACCTAATGGCAGTCCTGTAAAAAACAGCGCTTTAACCTCTACCGGGATAGTTCCGTTCATGGAAAGATACTCTAACTCAACCCGGGAAGTAGCTCAGGACGGACGGCGTGGCGCACTTATGTTAAGTATTTCAATAAAACATCCTGACTCAGCCGATTTTATTGACGCCAAACTGGAACAGGGAAAGATAACAGGAGCAAACGTTTCAGTACGTATTGACGACGAATTCATGCATGCGGTAACGAACAAGACCAAATATCGTCAGCAGTTTCCAATTAATTCTGATAATCCAATAGCAGTTAAAGAAATTGATGCAGTTGCGCTATGGGAAAAGATTACCCAAAACGCATGGCGAAGCGCCGAGCCCGGAGTACTTTTCTGGGATACCATAATACGTGAATCAATTCCTGATTGTTATGCCGATCTGGGCTTTAAAACATTATCAACAAATCCATGCGGTGAGATCCCATTATGTCCTTACGACAGTTGCAGACTTCTGGCAATAAATCTTTTCAGCTATGTTGAAAATCCGTTCACTGAAAATGCAACTTTCAACACTGAATTATTTGCAAAACATACCCGCCTTGCACTTCGCATAATGGACGATATCATTGACCTTGAAACTGAAAAAATTGACGGTATTTTAAGAAAGATAGATTCTGATCCTGAAAGTGACGATACCAAATTCATTGAAAGAAATCTATGGGAAAAGATCAGGCATAAGACCCTGCAGGGAAGGCGTACAGGCATTGGCATTACCGCCGAAGGCGATATGCTGGCGGCATTGGGAAAACGTTACTGCTCTGACGATGCCATTGATTTCTCAGTACAAATACATAAGATGCTTGCCATTGAAGCATACCGCTCCTCAGTTTCACTTGCCAGACAACGTGGAGCTTTTCCGATTTTCAACTACGAACGCGAAAAAAACAACCCTTTCATAAACCGTATTGCAAGCGAGGCTCCTGAAGTGATTGAAGAAATGAAACAATACGGAAGGCGGAATATCGCCATGCTTACCATTGCACCCACAGGAAGCGTAAGTATTTGTACACAAACCACTTCGGGAATTGAACCAGTGTTTTTGATTACATATAAACGAAGGAGAAAGGTAAATCCAAACGATAAAAGCGTAAAAGTAACTTTCGTTGATGATAATGGTGATTCGTGGGAAGAGTTCAATGTATTTCATACGAAATTTATTGACTGGCTTAAAATAAAAGGATATGATGTGGATGAGGTAAAAGATCTTGACGATGATCAGCTTCAGGAAATAATCAGATCATCACCTTATTATAAAGCTACATCAAACGACATTGACTGGGTTAGCAAGGTAAGGATGCAGGGCGCTATTCAGAAATGGGTTGACCATTCGATCAGTGTTACTGTAAATCTGCCGAGGAATGTTTCGGAAGACCTTGTAAGAGAAGTGTACAAAACAGCATGGGAAAGCGGATGTAAAGGAATGACCATTTACCGTGAAGGTACGCGGGCAGGTGTTCTTGTGAGTAACGATAAGAATAAGGAAGATATTGAAGGTTTTCATGAAACCAAGGCGCCGCCCCGCCCGCAAATTCTGGAAGCTGAAGTTGTACGCTTTATGAATAGCGATGAACAGTGGATTGCGGTTGTAGGACTGCTTAACAAACGTCCATACGAGATTTTTACAGGTAAGGCAGAAGAATTTTATCTTCCTCCATGGGTTACCACCGGTTGGGTGATAAAAAACAGAAACGAAAAAGGTATAAGTCGTTACGATTTCCAGTTTGAAGATCGTTATGGTTATAAAGTTACTATCGAAGGGCTATCGCGCTCATTCGACAAGGAATTCTGGAATTATGCCAAGCTGATAAGCGGAATTCTGCGACATGGAATGCCTTTGCCTTATGTGGTGAACCTTGTTGACAAGCTCACCCTCACCGAAGACAATATAAACACCTGGAAATACGGTGTAGTGCGGGCATTGAGAAAATTCATACCTGATGGTACCATTGCCGGCAGCCACACCTGCCCTGAATGTGGAAAATCAGGCAGTCTTGTTTATGTTGAGGGCTGTTTGACCTGCAATAATTGCGGTTTCTCAAAGTGTGGGTAAGCAACAAAAAAAGTTAGTTAAACCTCTTTTTATAAATATTAAAAGTCTGGTTGTGCCTGAAAAGAGTGATCTTATCGGCAAGGCGGATAAATATCTCCAGATTGTTTTGTCTGAGCCAGTTGATCGCTTCAGGCTTTTTCAGGCAGGCATCGGTGAAAATTATCAGAAAATTATAACCATGCTTTATTAACCATTCGTAAGCATCTTTTTTACCGTCAACAGCCAGATCGAAAGCTGCAAAATGAGGATATCCATTATTAAGCAACCATTTTGTGGCTTCCTCACTTCCCCGCATCGAGCTTGAAAGAGCTGCCAATTCAGGATAGCCATTATTTAACAGCCAATTGAATATCTGATCGTTATCAGAAAATGTCTCGCCAAAAGCCAGCAATATTTTTTCCGGATAATCAGTCATGACAGGTGATCATTGAATTCGGGACTAACAAAGGTAAGCTTTATTAAACAATTCTGTCTGATCATTGACAAATAAAAACCAATAGGTTCAAAAACGGGATTAATAATACACCTCGGTCTGTATTCCCAGCTCGTTTACCTTTTTAGCAATCCGGTTAAGCTCGTCGTACGATAATTTTTCAAGACCTGATAAGGGAGTTGAGCGGTCAATAGGATAAATCATTACCAGACGTGGCGAAATCTCTTTGATGAACTCCAACCATGCATTCACATTTTCATCGCTTGAAGAGTCAAAATATTCTCCATTTACGGTGCCTCTTAAAAACAGGCTCTGAATTATAAGATTCCCTTTAAATTCCTTTAGGTTTTCCACAATTTTATTCAGACGAATATTCCAAACCGGATTATTGATCAGATTCATGTAGTTTTCAGTTCCTACATCCAGTTTCAAAACATTTTTATCAACTTTCAGCAATGCTTCTTTTATTTTTGTGTTACCAAGTGTGGTGGCGTTTGAAAGTACTGTTATCTGGGCATCGGGGAAAAACCTGTTGCGTAAAAGGATCGTAGCATCAATAATTTCAGGAAAGTCAGGGTGCAGAGTTGGTTCTCCGTTTCCGGCAAAGGTGATATTATCAGGGCTTATACCTCTTTCTTTCAGTTCAGCGAATTTACTCTCTATTGTTTCCTTTATAATTTCTACCGGAATAAAAGTTTCAGCATCAGATTCCGAATCATCGTGAGTAAGCCCGCATTCACAATAAATACAGTTAAATGAACAGACCTTTTTATTCAATGGTAAGAGATTAATTCCCAGAGAGATCCCAAATCTGCGGCTTCGAACCGGACCAAAGACTATATCGCGAAAAAGAAAACCTGACATGATAAAAATAATTTCGGCAAAAGTACTGTATATTTGTTAACAGATGAATGCGCTGATATTTGATATGGTTATAAAAACCAAATGGTTCGGATAAATAAAGACGAAAATATAAGTTGTGAAAACATGAACAACAAACAAATAAAACAGTCGTTGACTTATATGTAGTATTGATATTGACTGTGTTCAAAGAATAGAAGCATCAATCAAAGGCACTTACTGAATGAATTCTGCCAGCATTAAAGATATCAGAGAACCTATCGAGTCATATTTGAATGATTTTGAAACTTCTTTCAAAAATTCGATGAAAAGTTCCATTCCCTTGCTCGATGTCATTATGCGTTATCTTGTTTCGCGCAAAGGCAAGCAGATGAGACCCCTGTTTGTTTTTCTTTCGGCAGGGGTTTGCGGTAATATTAATGAACGCACTCAAAGGGCTGCAACTATGATTGAACTGCTTCATACTGCTACTCTTATACATGATGATGTTGTTGATGACTCGCATAAACGCAGGGGGTTTTTCTCAATAAATGCTTTATGGAAAAACAAGATTGCTGTTCTCGCCGGTGATTATCTGTTGTCACGGGGGTTGCTGTTATCACTTGACAATAATGATTTCGATCTGCTGAAGATAGTTTCTGATGCTACCCGCGAAATGAGTGAGGGTGAACTGCTTCAGATTGAAAAAGCCAGGAGGCTGGATATTACTGAAGAAATATATTTTGAGATCATCAAAAAGAAAACTGCTTCGCTGATTGCTGCCTGTTGCAAAGCAGGAGCTGCCTCAGTAAATGCTCCCGGCGATATGCCTGAACGTATGCATGCCTTTGGTGAATATGCCGGAATAGCTTTTCAGATAAAAGATGATCTTTTTGATTATCAGAAAGATAATAGCGCAGGGAAGCCAGTTGGGAATGACCTTAAAGAGAAAAAAATGACCCTCCCGCTGATTTATGCTCTGAACCAGGCAGGATCTTTTGAAAAGCAAAGGATAATTTCTGCAGTAAGGAAAAAAAATGCTGAACCTGATACAGTCAACGCTGTAATTGAGAAGGTTAAGAATTTTGAAGGCATCAGTTATGCAACTGAAAAAATGTTTTTTTATCGTGATAAGGCGCTTGAGATACTTCAGTCTTTTGAACCCGGACCTATGACCCGTTCACTTGAACAATTGGTTCATTATACCATTGAGCGAAACAAATAAAGGATTAATAACAAATATCAGAATAATTGGTATCAGAAATCTACACAAGAAAGGTGTTTTTTAGTTTTTACCTTTAGAATTATTCACATTTAATCCTTATTTCTATGGTTTTTGTTCATTTTTCCCTGTGGTTACCATTGTTATTCATCTGGTTACTGCCCTTTTCAGAAACGATTTATAAATCTGATCATGAGCCTCACAACGTTGTTTGCCTGAGTGAGTATGAAGATGCTTTATACAAAGAATTAAACAAATACAGGAACCAACACGGACTTCCCTCCATTGCGCTATCGGCTTCGCTTACTTATGTAGCTCAGGTTCATTGCCGCGATTTAAGTGAAAACTACTCCATCGAAGACACTGTATGTAATATGCATAGCTGGTCGGACAAAGGCTCCTGGACACCCTGCTGTTACACCAATTATCACGAGAACAGGCATTGCGCCATAAACAAACCAATAGAACTAACATCATACAAAAGCGAGGGTTATGAAATAGCTTTCTTTTCAAATTACAATTATCCGGATGCCGCTGGTTTTGCCAAAGGTGCAATAGATTTGTGGAGCAAAAGCAAAGGTCATAATGAAACCATGTTAAATCTGGGCATGTGGAAGAAACTAACATGGAAAGCCTGTGGTGTAGGCATTTACGGGTATTATGCAACAATATGGTTTGGCACTGAACCCGATGATGATACTACTATTGTAAAAATTTGCAAATAAAAAAAGCCGCTTCCGGGACCGAAAGCGGCGCATTGCTTAATTCTGTATGTTCGTGATTACTTAACTTCTTCAAAATCAACATCAGTAACTTCATCATCTCCACTCTTAGGTTCAGAAGTACCCGGGTCAGTATGCGGCTGACCTTGAGCCTGCTGTTCCTGAGTAGCCTTGTACAATTCTTCGCTGGCAGCCTGCCATGCAGAATTCAGTTCGGCCATTGAAGCATCAATTTCAGCAATATTGCGATTTTTATGTGCTTCTTTCAGTCGTGCAAGTGCTGATTCAATACGTTGTTTCTTTTCAGCCGGTATTTTATCATCATACTCTTTCAATTGTTTTTCCGTCTGGAAAGCAAGTGCATCAGCATTATTCATCTTGTCAACCTCTTCCTTGAGTTTTCTATCTTCTTCGGCATTTGCTTCCGCTTCTGCTTTCATACGTTTAATCTCATTTTCGTTCAATCCGCTTGTAGCCTCAATCCTGATCTGCTGAGATTTGCCAGTGCCTTTATCTTTTGCAGTAACATGCAGTATTCCGTTTGCGTCAATATCAAATGTCACTTCAATCTGAGGAATTCCGCGCGGGGCTGGTGGTATCCCATCAAGATGGAATCTGCCTATACTCTTATTTCCACTTGCCATCGGACGTTCTCCCTGCAGCACATGTATCTCAACCGATGGCTGATTATCCGAAGCAGTTGAAAACACTTCTGACTTTTTAGTAGGAATTGTAGTATTAGATTCAATCAATCTGGTCATTACTCCGCCAAGGGTTTCAATTCCAAGTGAAAGCGGCGTTACATCAAGCAGCAACACATCTTTTACTTCTCCTGTAAGAACGCCACCCTGAATTGCGGCACCAATAGCAACTACTTCGTCAGGGTTTACACCTTTTGAAGGAACTTTTCCAAAAAATTCCTCAACTACTTTCTGAATGGCAGGAATACGCGTTGATCCGCCAACCAGAAGTACTTCATCAATTTCCGAAGCCTTGAATCCTGAATCGCTGAGAGCTTTTTTACATGGCTCAATGGTAGCTTTGATAAGGCTATCAGTGAGTTGTTCAAATTTAGCTCTTGTAAGTGTACGTACCAGGTGCTTTGGAATACCATCAACAGGCATAATATAAGGCAGATTGATCTCAGTGGATGTTGAGCTTGAGAGCTCAATTTTAGCCTTTTCCGCAGCTTCTTTCAAACGTTGCAGTGCCATAGGATCTTTACGAAGATCAATATTTTCATCTTTCTTAAATTCTTCTGCCAGCCAGTCAATTATAGCCTGATCAAAATCATCACCTCCAAGGTGGGTGTTACCATTTGTTGATTTAACTTCAAAAACGCCATCACCAAGTTCAAGGATTGATATGTCAAATGTACCTCCACCCAGATCGAACACAGCAACTTTCATATCTTTATGTTTCTGATCGAGACCATAGGAAAGGGCTGCGGCAGTAGGTTCATTTATAATTCTTTTTACTGTAAGTCCGGCAATTTCACCGGCTTCTTTTGTAGCCTGACGCTGTGAATCACTGAAATATGCAGGTACTGTGATAACTGCTTCGCTAACAGTAGTTCCCAGATAATCTTCGGCTGTTTTTTTCATTTTCTGCAATATCATTGCCGAAATTTCCTGTGGTGTATAAAGTCTGTCGTCAATACGAACACGAGGGGTATTATTATCGCCTTTATCAACCTGATAAGGTATCCGGCTCACTTCTTTCTGAACTCTGTCGTAAGTTTCTCCCATAAATCTCTTGATGGAGAAAACTGTCTTTTTAGGATTGGTAATAGCCTGTCGTTTAGCAGGATCGCCTACCTTTCTCTCACCGGTTTCGGTAAAAGCCACAATAGATGGTGTAGTACGACGTCCTTCGCTGTTAGGTATAACAACAGGTTCGCTACCTTCCATAACAGCAACACATGAGTTAGTTGTTCCAAGATCTATTCCAATTATTTTTCCCATAGTATATTAATATTTTCAGTTAAAAATTTTTTAAACTACATTAGGGCAGTCAAGGATTGTGCCATGATAGAAAATCGAATTGTTTGTCACATAGCTTAATAGTATGTTTTAACTATTCAGATAAAAACAATATATTGACTTTTGCCTGAAAACCAACAATATAGCAGTAAAAAGTGAAAAAAATCAGGAGCTAAGGGAAAGAATGAATACAAAATTATGTATATGACAATTAGTCAGACCCGGGTATCATTTAGTTGGTATCCACTGGAAATTATATCCGTCCATTTCCATGAGCCTGGTTATGGTGTTAAGATGCAGTAAGTGTACGCGCTTCTTCTGATATCTGGCACTGAACACACCAAGACCATTGGTAATATTAGTGTATTCAGGTTTTTCCTGTACTATGCTCGACGAAGGTTCGTTAATCTCGATATAAAGACTCAGATCAGAAGCAGCCACATAAAAAGTCAACTCAACATTTACAGCGTAGCGTTTTACATTGTCTCTTTTTTCAACCTGATTTTCAATCATTGAAAAAAAAGTTTGATTTGTAAAGGCCAGTTCAATATCGGAATTGCTTTCCTTTCCAGGCTTGATGTAGGCTGATTTCCATTCTGTGTAATGATACGTTGAATCGCCTGTGTCAGTGTTCACTTCAAGGTAATTAAAATGCATGACCATCTGATATCGGCCAGCATTCCTTGCCGGTCTCCATTTAAACATTCGTGATTCAGCACCGCCCGGAGGATTGAAATTCAGGGTAGAATTCTCAACCGGAACTATAATACCAAAATCACCCACAAGCGGAGTCTCAGAACTTACTGTCTCGCCATTGGGTTTCTGAATTGTAAGATGATAATCAAAACCCGGGTTCAGTTCTGCCGGAAAGTAAAATACCGGTTGCCGCACATTAAAAAACCTGCCTGTGTCTTTATCGTATATCGTTATTGTATCAAGTTCAAATCTTCTGTTCAAGCTTTTATTATAATACTCATCCACTATCACACTGATTTTTCCCGGATAAAGATTGGAATCAGGTTCAAGAGCCATTTGCATAACATTGCCCTGACCAAGAAAAGCTTTCTGAATTCTGATATAATGAATACTATCGTTCTGGTTCAAAGCTCCATACACCACAGTAATATCTTTCCAATCAGCATTAATATCAAAATCTGTTTCGCATGAAGCCAGAAAAAGAAAAGCTATAAGAAATATCGTAAGACGCAGGTAGTTCATCATTGAATGTAATTTCAAAAAAAGTAAATAAGCGGCAAAGGTAATTATTATGCATCAGAACAATGGTTGACTGGCAATTTTTATAGCTGGAAAAATAAAAAGTTTAAAACATTAAGGTTTTATATTCACTTACAAAGTCCTGATTCTCAGATATCGTCTATTTTGACCTTGTAGCCCTGATCCTTCTTATCAGCGCCCATACAGACCCGACAAGCATTATGAAAGTTCCCAGCCATAACAATCGGATAAATGGGAAAATGACAGCATGAACCACAATATGATCTTCTGAAACTCCGTAGATGCCAAGGATGATTGAATGAGGCTTATCCCCGACTCCTTCAAATCTGAGCTTTATATTCTGCTCTTCAAGAAAAGCATCTTCAAACAAAGCAGTATGCCCTTCAATACTATATCTTACCCATACTTCTTCCGTTGGCTGCATCATACTTATAATCTGAAATCTTGCATTCAGCGCTATTCTCTCAAATTCATCCCCGGGCATTTCCACTTTCAGGCTATCAAAAATTATCATACTCCGCATAGCCATGATCGTATCCCCAAGCCGTATTATCTCACGCGAAAGTAGGCTGAGACCATTCTCATCGGTAAAATCAACTTCATGAGCATGGCTAACATAGGTATAAATATCCCTGGTAAGTTTATGACGTGTGGCAGGATTGCTTACCTGCCCCATTTGAGGATGTCTGTTGATTGATGGCACTAGCGTAAAATCGAGGTAATAGGAGCTATCAGCATTAAGTTTCAGAAAATCCAGGGTATAAAATGTTTCATTAACAACAGTTTTTCGATCACTATAAACCACGTGGTATTCGCCAAGACGTGTCATTTGACCTTTTATCAGCTTAATATTTTCAGCTTTAGTAACAGGGTCCTTTGAAATAGTTTTTTCGTTTGTAAATGTAAACACAACTGCAGCCAGAAAAATCCCAAAGCCTATATGAGTAATTGCGCCGGGGAGGTTATGCATTTTTCTCGCAAACCTGAACAAATAATCAAGCGAAGCGAATACTGCAAACAAAGCGAATCCCAGAAGCAATAAATTAATGATACGCGCCGGCACAAACACAGCATAAATAATTGTTAAGCCTGTTGATATCAATAAAGAAAACAAAATACGGCGAAAGAATACTCCTGCCTGATTTTTTCCATAATTCAAAAACTGGGACAGCCCTATTAATAGTGCTATCATCAGTGCGAAAGGTATTTGCCAGCCATTGTAATAAGTTACCGGATCGTCGGGCGGAGCCATATTGCTTCCTAAAACAGCATTAATCACCGGAATGGAAGTAGCAAATATTATTTGAAATGCCGATAGTAAAAGCACAATACTTCCGGCAAGAAGAAAGAAATCGCGTGAAAGCATATTCTCACTTTCCTGCTGAGGTATCTTCTTCCAGTTCAATATAAGCCATACCAGGGGTAAGACAAAAAACACAGCCATAAAAAGTACAAGCTGAAAATACTTTTTATCAGCACCAAATGAATGTACTGACGTTTCGGCAAGTATGCCACTTCGGGTAAGAAATGCAGCATAAAGAACGAACAGTAACCCCAGAAATATAAAAATGAATGAAGCATGCAACTGCTGTTTTCGTTTGAGAGCCAACAACATCAGGTGTAAAGCGCCTGCCATGATCAGCCATGGCACCAATGATGCGTTTTCAACAGGGTCCCATGCCCAGAATCCTCCGAAAGTCAATGACTCATATGCCCATCGTCCTCCTAACAAAATCCCTGCTCCCAAAAAGATCAAAGCTGCTAAAACCCATGGCAATGCGGGTTTAATCCATCCGGTATAATCCTTTTTCCATAAAGCTGCTAAAGCAAAGGCATACGGGATAAGAAAAAGTGCGTAGCCGAGAAATAAAACAGGGGGATGGCTTACCATCCAGGGATTTTCAAGTAAAGGGTTCAATCCTACACCATCCGCTATTTTTTCAACATAATTGGGATCACTGAAAAAAGTTTCCCCGGCATACTCAGGCATTTCACGCAAAAGAGCAAAAGGGCTGCTGCCTATCTTCAAACCCATAACCCTCACGCCCAACAACATAGAAGTAAGGAAAAACTGCGATAATGAAACAATTCCCATTACCTGAGGCCTGAATGTGCCGGGTTTCATCAAAACTATCATTCCTGAAAGCCCCTGAAGAAACGCCCAAACCCAGAAACTACCCTCCTGGCCTGCCCACAAACATGCTACTATGTATTTTGCCTGAAGTGCCACCGAACTGTAACGGTACACATAATTATATTCGAACCGGTGACTGAAGATCAGATAATAAAGAATGATGCCAACGCCTGCAAGGCTCAGAATATGAGCTATATAAACCCATTTTGCAGCGCTAAAAAGTTTTTGTTTCTCAATTTCATTTTTATGGTTCGAAAGGAAAAAATAAATAGCCGAAACAATAGCAGTAAAAGTTGAGAACAATACCAGTATATGCCCGACAGTGCTCGGCAATGTCATCTCTCCAACATATATAATGTCTTGAAAATCATTCATCAAAGTTAATATTTATTGTGTTTTTAAATATGCACAAAACTACATGTTTTTCATTTATCAAATAAAATCTAATAGATTTGGTCGTTGGGAAAAAAACCGAATAACATAGTCCTGCACTTCAAACAGTTTGAATTTCTTGTTTTTTTCAGACCTTTGCAATCCAAAATTAATTCAATTATAAATGACAAAAATAATCGGACTTGGTAACGCATTGGTTGACATTATTATTCCGCTTCCTGACGATGAATGGTTAAAGGATTTTAAATTGCCAAAAGGAAGCATGCAACTTGTTGAAAGAAGTATTATTGACAAATTACTTGAAAAAACTGCCGCTTTTGATCAGCAGATAACCTCAGGAGGCTCTGCTGCCAATACTATTCATGGATTAGCCCGTTTGGGTAACAATACTGCTTTTATTGGAAAAACTGGCAAAGACCGGCTTGGTACAATTTTTCATAACGACCTGATAAACAGCAGTATTAACCCACATCTTATTGTTTCGGAGACCGAAACAGGTACTGCCATTGCATTTATAACTCCTGATTCAGAAAGAACATTTGCTGTATTTCTTGGTGCAGCACTTGAACTTGAGGCTTCTGACCTGAAACAGGAAGATTTTGCAGGATACGATTACCTACATATCGAGGGTTATATGGTGCAAAACCATAAACTTATTGAGAATGCGTTTATTCTTGCAAAAAATTCTGGGCTTAAAATCTCCCTCGATCTCGCAAGTTACAATGTTGTTGAAGAAAACCTGGATTTTTTGAAGAATATGATCGGAAAATATGTGGATATTATTTTTGCCAACGAAGAAGAAGCACAGGCTTTCACAGGTTTATCACCTGAACCGGCATTAGCTCATTTGGCAGAACTTTGTGAAATTGCCGTTGTAAAAACCGGAGCCAGAGGTTCAATGATAAAATCAGGAAATGAAACCCATCATATAGACATAATTCCGGTAAATGTTGTTGACACTACCGGTGCCGGCGATCTTTACGCAGCAGGATTTCTTCATGGGCTGGCACAGGGTCTGTCGCTCGACAAAAGTGGAAAAGCAGGTGCATTATTGTCAGGAAATGTCATACAATATTTCGGGGCAAAAGTTCCCGCTGAGTCATGGGCAAATATTAAAAATGAAATAAAGAAGCTGTAATGTACTGTTCTTTCTAACAGTTCAGAGAAGCCTTATATAGGCATCTTCATTACTCCGCCAGTTTTCCTATAAGTGTAGCTGCCGTGCAATCAGTAACGGTTACATTTTTATATGTTCCGGGTTTTATATTGGAACCTGAAAACACGATAACCTTGTTACGGCTATTTCTACCCATGAATTTTTTGTCTGACCGCTTTGAAGTGCCTTCTACAAGTACTGAAAAAGTTTTTCCTATATCCTGCTGATTGCTTTTCAACGACAACTCCTGTTGCAAGTTAATTATCTCTTCAAGTCGGCGACTTTTAACCTCATCCGGAACATCATCAGCAAGTTTCTTTGCTGCTATTGTACCCGGACGTTCAGAATATTTGAACATATAGGCATAGTCATATTCAGCCCATTGCATCAGCGACAGGGTTTCCTGATGATCCTCTTCAGTTTCTGTGCAAAATCCGGTAATGATGTCAGTAGTTATACCACAGTCGGGTAGATTTTTCTTTATCGCGTTCACACGATCCATATACCATTCACGATCATATTTCCGGTTCATGAGTTTAAGGATACGAGAACTGCCCGACTGAACAGGAAGATGAATTGAACGGCAGATATTCTCATTGCGAACCATGGTAGCAATCAACTCATCCGAAAGGTCTTTAGGGTGTGAAGTTGCGAACCTGACCCTTAAATCCTTGTTTATCAATGCAATTTTTTCTAGTAACTGCGGAAAACCTAAACTGCCTCTCTCGTCCTCCCAATCGTAAGAATTAACATTTTGTCCCAGAAGGGTTACTTCCCTGTAACCCTGATCAAATAACATGCGGCATTCCTGTAAAATGGTTTCAGGATCACGACTTCGTTCAACTCCTCTTACCGATGGCACAACACAATAAGCACAATGGTTTTCGCAGCCGCGCATAATGGAAATAAATGCTGAGACTTTGTTTTTATCCAGTCTTACAGGGTTTATATCGGCATAGGTTTCATCGGCTGACAAGATGACATTGATGGCTTTTTGTCCACCTTCAGCTAAGTCCACAAGTTTTGGCAGATCTCTGTATGAATCCGGACCGGCTATCAGATCAACAAATACTGCTTCGGCGAGCAGTGATTCTTTCATACGTTCAGCCATACATCCCAGTACTCCAATCACCAGTCTGGGATTTGATTTTTTAAAACGCTTCAGTTCATTAAGGCGGCGCATTACCCGTTTTTCTGCATTTTCACGGATCGAACAGGTATTAACAAATATCAGGTCAGCATTTTCAGGATTTGAAGTTACTTCAAACCTATGGTCTACAAGGATGGAATTCACTATTTCGCTATCAGAAAAATTCATCTGACAGCCATAGGTTTCTATATATAGTTTCTTGCTCAATGTATTATTCAGTTGCAGGTTACAAAAATAAAAATCGCGAAATTAATTTTCCTAAAACTCCAGCAAAATTAACATATTAACAACATTTATAAAAAACTTTTGTTTTGAGAATAACAAAGTGTCCATATAACAAGTTAAGTTTATTGCGTTACTTTGTGCCCGTTTTTAAAAAATTTTACAACAATTCAGAAATTTACCTATGTCGAAAAATCTTGTTATTGTTGAGTCACCTGCAAAAGCCAAAACAATAGAAAAGTTTCTGGGAAAAGAATTCCAGGTTAAGTCATCGTTTGGGCATGTAAGGGATTTATCAAAAACCCAGCTTGGTATTGATATTGAAAATCAATTTAAGCCAAACTACGAGATACTTCCTGATAAGAAAAAGATTGTCAGTGAATTAAAAAAGTTTGCCAAAGATTCAGAATTAGTATGGCTGGCAACCGACGAAGACCGTGAGGGCGAAGCCATATCCTGGCATCTTGTTGAAACTCTTGGTATTGAAGAATCTAAAGTCAGGCGTATAGCATTTCATGAGATAACAAAAAATGCAATTCTTAAAGCTATTGAGAACCCACGCTCAATAAACAAACAACTTGTTGATGCTCAACAGGCTCGTCGTGTTTTAGACCGTTTGGTAGGTTATGAAATTTCTCCAATTTTATGGAAAAAGGTAAAACCAGCACTGTCGGCAGGCAGAGTGCAATCGGTAGCAGTAAGATTAATTGTTGAACGCGAAGAAGAAATAAAATCCTTTATTAGTGAGGCTTATTATAAAATCACTGCTCTGTTTGAGATCAGGCGTGATGACGGAACCTATTCATTCACTGCTGAATTACCTGAGAAATTAAAACTTACCGATGAGGCTCTTGCATTTCTTGAAATATGCAAACCGGCAAAATTCAGTGTAGCCAATATTGAAACAAAGCCGGCAAAGAAATCACCAGCGCCTCCATTTACCACTTCAACACTGCAACAGGAAGCCAGCCGGAAACTTGGGTTCTCAGTATCGAAAACCATGCTTGTTGCCCAACAACTGTATGAAGCCGGGAAAATAACCTATATGAGAACTGACTCGGTAAACCTGTCGGATCATGCACTGGCAGCAGCAAAAGCTGAGATTGAAAAGCTCTTTGGAAAGGATTATGTGAAAACACGCAAATACACTACCAAAACCAAAGGTGCGCAGGAAGCCCACGAAGCTATAAGACCTACTTTGATGAGCAGCAGCGCTGTAGAGGGAGATGTTTCGCAACAGCGTTTATATGAACTTATCTGGAAAAGAACCATAGCGTCGCAGATGAGTGATGCAATACTGGAAAAAACCAATGTAGATATTAAAATATCCACTACTCCTGAATTACTTGTTGCAAGAGGTGAAGTTATTAAATTTGATGGCTTTCTGAAAGTATATATGGAATCAAGCGATGATGAAAGTGAAGAAGGCAAAGGCGATATTTTACCACCTATGAATATAGAAGATCCTCTCGAATTGTTACAAATGACTGCTACACAGCGATTTACTCAACAACCGCATCGCTATACTGAAGCCACACTGGTAAAAAAACTTGAAGATCTTGGAATTGGTCGTCCTTCAACATATGCTCCTACCATTTCAACCATTCAGAAACGCGAATATGTTGAAAAAGGAGATAAACCCGGTTTTAAACGCAGCTTTGAAACCATGGTTCTGAAAAATGGAAAGATCACCAAATCAATGAAGTCAGAAAATGTTGGTTTCGAGAAAAACAAACTTTTCCCTACTGATATAGGAATGCTTGTGAATCAATTTTTGGTGGCTAACTTTATGAACATCATTGATTATCATTTTACTGCAACAGTTGAAAAGGAATTTGACGAAATTGCGATGGGCAATAAGGTATGGAATGAAATGATCAGCGAGTTTTATCATCCGTTTCATGAGCATATTAAAGAGGTACTCTTAAAATCGGAGAAGGCAAAAGGTGAAAGATTACTTGGTACAGACCCGAAAAGCGGTAAAAACATATACGTAAAATTAGGTCGTTTTGGAGCAATGGTTCAGCTTGGCGAGTCGGACAGTGAGGAAAAACCTCAGTTTGCCGGTTTGAAAAAAGGACAAAGTATAGAAAGCGTAACCCTTGAAGATGCTCTGGAACTTTTTAAATTTCCGAGAACCATAGGTTCATATGAAGGTAAGGATTTACAGATTGGTACAGGACGTTTCGGGCCATTTATAAAACACGATAACAAGTTCTACTCTCTTCAAAAAACTGATGATCCGCTGACAATTAATGAAGAACGCGCTATTGAGATAATCCTTGAAAAACAACAATCAGAAAAAGAAAAACTTATCAAGGAATTTAAAGAACGTGATGATATTAAAATTCTCAATGGCATATATGGACCTTATATTGCAATGGGGAAAACCAATTACAAAATCCCTAAAACAATGGATCCCAAGGTTTTGACCTTAGAGCAATGTCTTGAAATCATTGAAAAGGAAGGAGCTAAAAAAACTGCAAGAGCTAAAAAGAAATAGAACAAAGAAAGATATTCTTATAATCAGTCTTGTTTCTTTAAGTTTTTTAATGACGGAACACATCATTTCACACCTCCCTGATGGAAAACAAATATTTCTTACAGCCAATTGATCCTGAGCTATTTATTCCCAAACAAGAAGGACAAAATTTATTATCGGATCATATCTCAAAAAATTTTGCTGATACTCCATTTCCTGATATTTCAATAGCCAACGCAGCTATTATCGGTGTGGATGAGAGCCGGTACTCTGTTGATAATCTGACATCGCACGGAGGAAGCAATTTAGTGAGAAAACATTTGTATCAGTTAAAACCCGGAGCTTTTAAGCTTAACGTTGTGGATCTTGGTAATATCGGAGAGGGAGAAAGAGTTGAAGATACTTATGTTGCCCTTGCTGATATAATAACTGAACTGCTTGAACACAATGTTATTCCCATAATAATCGGAGGAAGTCAGGATCTTACTTATGGCTGTTACAAAGCATACGAAAAGTTACAGCAGATAATCAATATTGTTGCTGTTGACAGAAAATTTGATTTCAGCAACGGAGATGATGATGATACTCACTCGGAAAATTATCTCAGGAAAATCATTTTACAGCAGCCAAATTATCTTTTCAACTATAGTATCATCGGTTATCAGAGCTATTATGTTGATCAGGAACTAATCAGGCTGATGGATAATCTGTTTTTTGATACTCACCGTCTTGGAATGATAAAAGGCAATCTGATAGAGATAGAACCCCTCATCCGAAACTGTGATTTGCTAAGCTTTGATATGGGAGCTATTCGTGCCGGCGATTCACCGGGGCATGCCACTGCCGGGCCTAATGGCTTTTTTGGCGATGAAGCCTGTCAGATCGCTCGTTACGCCGGTTTGTCGGATAAATTGTCGGCAATTGGATTTTTTGAATATAACTTTGAATACGATAGTCGTGAACTTTCAGCACAGCTAATGGCGCAAATGATATGGTATTTCCTTGAAGGGCTGTACAACCGCAAAACTGAAGATCCGACAGTTAATACCGATGATTTTCTTAAATATCATGTGTCAGTGAATTCGGGTAAAGATACTATTGTGTTCTACAGAAGCAAAAACACCGATCGCTGGTGGATGGAAATAGGTTCAAAACAGAGTATTAAAAATGAATACCGCAGACATAATCTGATCCCATGCTCTTATTCTGACTATAAAAAAGCCTGTGAAAACGATATACCGGACAGATGGTGGAAAGCTTTTCAAAAGCTTATGTAAAAACAAGCCCTGAAAATACGGGGTTTTAATATTGAAAATTTATTTCGGCTATTATTTTAATGCTATTCTTCCGGGATTTTCCTGTATGAAGGATTTCCAGCTATTATGAGTTTTCAGGGCTTCCTGACCGGTTGTTTTTTGAAAAGAATGACAGACTGCTGCTGCCAAACCATCGCTGGCGTCAAGATTGTCAGCAATGATAACCGAAAGCAGATTTTCAAGCATAGCGGCAACCTGTTCTTTTGATGCATTGCCATTACCGGTAATAGCCTGCTTTATACGTCGCGGAGAATATTCAAAAACTTCAATCTTTCGGTAAAGTGCTGCAGCCATTGCAACACCCTGAGCTCGACCAAGTTTTAACATTGACTGAATATTTTTACCATAAAAAGGGGCTTCAATAGCCATTTCGTCAGGTAAATACTCATCAATCAATTCAAGAGTGGTTTTAAAAATATTGCTGAGTTTTAAAATATGCGAATCTTTTTTACTAAAAGTCACTGAACCTAAACAAACAACGTTAAGGTTCTTACCTTTGCAGCGGATTATACCATAGCCCATTATGGTGGTGCCGGGATCAATACCAAGAATAATACGGTCTTTTTCCAAAAGATGAATTATTAAAATGAATACAAAAATAAGGAAATCGCTCAATTTCTTGTTGCAATTGATCATTATTTTGCTTGCCTACTGGTTCATATATCGGGAGCTATTTCAGAAAAGGGATATACTTCAGGTAGTCAAAATTTTAAGAGATCAGTTTTTAAACCGGGCTTTTCTGAATTTTCTGATATACGTTTTTTTATTAATGTTTGTTAACTGGGGTCTGGAAGCACAAAAATGGAAGTATCTGATCGGGAAATTTGAACATATTTCGTTTTTCCAGTCATTCAAAGCAGTTTTTTCAGGAGTAACGGTCAGTGTTTTTACTCCTAACCGTGTAGGCGAATATTTTGGCAGAGTTTTCATTCTCAAACAGTTACATCCATTAAAAGGGGTGTTTATCACTTTCATCGGAAGTATGGGACAATTACTTTCCACTATTGTATTCGGATTACTGGCTTTAGTGTTTTTCATGCCACGCCTGTTTGATATTTCGCTTTTTCCGAACCAGTTGATCTACTGGGGGATAGCCATTTTATCATTATTATGTGTTTTTTTACTGATTTTATTTTATTTGAATTTCCAGTATGTTTCAACATTAATTGAACGACTGGTCCCCAAAAAGCATAATAAACTAAAACGCTATACCGATATTTTTAAAAGCTATCAAAGTAGAGAACTCGCTTTTGTTTTTCTTATCAGTGTATTAAGATACATGATTTTTTCCTTACAGTTTATTTTATTGCTTCTTGCTTTCGATATCAAACTTCCTGCATTACAATACCTTATCCTTGTTCCCCTGATCTTTTTTGCGATTACAGTAGTTCCTACCATTGCTCTTTCCGAACTTGGTATTCGAGGCAGTATATCTTTGTATTTAATTGGTTTTTTTATCGAAAATTCAGGTAATATGGATAATGACGCATCTGTTGGTATCATAGCTGCTTCCACTTTATTATGGGTAATCAATCTGGTTTTACCTGCAATTTTAGGGGCATTGTTCGTTTTCAATCTCAGGTTTTTACGCCCGTATAAAATCAACTCCGACAAATGATGTTCACTACTATTGCAATACTTGTAACCGGATTTACCTATTTCTGCCTTATTGTATGGCTGTCATCGGGGTGGCGCAGATTAAAATCGTTTGATCCAATAAGCAAAGCCAAAATATCAACTACGGTAAGCATAGTTATTGCCGCCCGTAACGAAGAGCAGAATATTGCCCGGTGTCTGAACGATTTGCTTGCTCAGGATTTTTCCGGAAAAAAATTCGAGATCATTGTGGTTGACGACCACTCTTCGGATAACACCTCTGAAGAAGTAAACAAAATTGCAACCCTCACGAATAAAATTAAATTTATTCGGTTAGCAGAGAAAAAAGAGAAAGAGAAAGCGAAAGGCAAGAAAGCTGCTCTTGCAGTCGGGATTAATGAAGCCAAAGGTGAACTGATCATTACCACTGATGCCGATTGCAGATTTCATAAGCAATGGTTGCAATCTCTCACAACATATTATGAAACATTTAAACCTGTAATGATAAGTGCGCCGGTAATTTTTGAACCTCAAAAAAGCTTTTCCGGCAAATTTTATGAACTGGAATTTATTGGACTTGTTGTTTCAGGTGCCGGGGCTCTGAGACTTAATAAACCATTGATGTGTAATGGTGCAAACCTGGCTTTCTCACGCCGGCATTTTCTTGAGTTTCAAAACAATAAAACTGATAGCTCTTGGGCGTCAGGTGATGATATGTTTCTGATGCACTGGGTAAAAAATAATTATGGTGCCAAAAACATACATTTTCTCAAATCCGGTAAAGCAGTCGTGACTACCAAAGCACCGGCAAATATTCATGATTTCGTTATGCAACGTATCAGGTGGGGTTCAAAAACAAGAGCATATCCCAATACTTTTGCTGCTTTGGTAGCAGCCATAGTATTCATTAATTCTCTTTTTCTGATCGCCGGTTCAATCTCTTCGATTTTTTTCCCGGCTTTGATCATACCGGTTCTGATAAGTTGGATATTAAAATTTTTAAGCGACTGGATTCTGCTTTATCCGTCTTCAAAATTTTTTAATAAAACCGGGCTTTTAAAATGGTTTGTTCCCTTTCAGATATTTCATGCCATTTATATTTTATCTATTGCCATTTTATCCATGTTTTCTGGCTATAACTGGAAAGGCAGGAGACTCTGAACAAGCCGTGACCAGACAATTCAATCTCAAAGTCACACCATTTACTGAATTTCTAAATCCGGCATTTTTAGCTTTCTCAGGTGTAACAATCTGATCCTAAGCATCTTATAAATCCTTGAATAATCTTTTGCTTATGTTTATTTTCTTTAATCTTAAAACCTGTTAAGAATATATTTATCAACAATTCCGCTGTAATCAAACCGATTTAGTATTTTTGGAAGCGAATTGTATCACCTAAATTAACCTCTATGACAAAACATGTAATGCTTATTCTCATCGGATCACGTGAAGAAGCTGTTGAGAAAGTTCAAAAGATTTTAACTGCCTGGGGTTGCTATATCAGAACCAGGCTTGGTTTGCACGGAAACATTGAGGACAAATGTTCTCACAAAGGCTTACTTTTCCTTGAACTGGACGGAGAAGTGGATAAGCTTAAAGAATTTGAACACAAATTAAACCTGATAAAATCAGTAGATGCCCGGTTAATTGAACTGAAAGCTGAGTAAAATCAGGCATAAACAAAGAAACAACGAAATTTCCGTTGTTTCTTTGTTTCATCAGGCACTTTTCTGACTTTCAATAAAATCATATGCCTCTTATTTAAATCCGGGGCAGTAGCAAAAATTAAAAATCCTTAAACATTCAGCTTTTTGGGTTCCATGTGAATGGTGGCCGTAATTCCGGTTTCCTCCCTGATGGCATTTTCAATTTTTGTTGCTATCTCATGGGCGTCATGAAGTGTCATTTCCGGATATAACTTAATATGGCAGGTAAGTTCTGTATGATCGCCATAGTTATGGATGTGAACATGATGCAATTGTACGTCCTGCCCTATTAGTTCAAAAGAAATGTGTTCAAGCTTTTGTATCAGCTTTTCGTCAGGTTCCTCTCCCATAATACTCTGAGCTGATTCTTTTATAACCCCATAAGCTGCATAAAACAATGCAAGTGATACAAAAATTCCCATTACTCCGTCAATCCACCAATAGCGGGTTCCGATAAGAATTCCCACAAGGATCAATAATGATGAGAGAGCGTCGCTACGATGGTGCCAGCCATCAGCCTTTACTGATTTAACTGATGTTTTTTTGTAAATCCAAAAGGCATATTGAGCCATAACTTCTTTAGCAATAACAGATATAACGGTAATTATTAATGCCCATATTCCATAATTCGCACCGGTATGTTCAAAAAGTTTTTCAATTGATTCATACAGAAAATTAAATCCAATCACCCCAAGCAGGGTGCCAATTATCAATGCAGCAATCCATTCTGCTCTGCCATGACCAAAAGGGTGATCGCTGTCAGCCGGTTTTGAAGCGACTTTGATACCAAAAAGCATTATAACTGAAGTCAGGGAATCACTCAGAGTATGCCAGGCATCAGCAATAAGAGCCACTGAACCGCTGATAATACCAACCCAGTATTTAAGCACAAATAAAATGGTGTTCATAATCAGCGAAAACCAGCCTTCTTTTTTCGCCAGATTCATCTTCTCATTTTTGGTTTTCATAGCCTTGCTGATATTTCTTAAGTGCTTCAGCCACAACGAGGTCGGCAGCCCGGGTGATCTTTATGTTTTCTGTATCCCCTTTGGTCAGAAAAATATTAACTCCGGAAGCTTCCACAACTGAAGCATCATCAGTAAAAGATTCATTGTATTGTTGCTCATAGGCTTTTTTAAGTATTGAGGTCATAAAAACCTGAGGAGTCTGAACCAATCTAAGTTTTGTTCTGTCAACAGGTTCATTATCCTGACCTTCAATTTTCCGAACCGAATCGCTTATTTCAACAACAGGTACAACAGCCTTATAAACCGATGCAAGATCGTAAGTTCTGATGATAATCTCATCACTTATCAAAGGTCTGGCAGCATCATGAATGCCCACAATCCCATCCTGATCAACGAGGGCAAGTCCATTTTTCACTGAATAAAAACGCTCAGAACCTCCTGGTGTTAATTTGTGTGGAATGCTGAAATTATAAGCCTGACAAAGCTTATTCCATTCGTTCTGCAGGCTCTCAGCAAGCACAATAATTATGTCAATATCCGGTATTGATCTGTGAAAAGCTTCAACTGAATGCATCAAAACCGGTTTTCCGCAAAGAATATCAAATTGTTTTGGAATTGTATTGCTGTAACGTTTTCCAATGCCGCCGGCAACAATAATCGCAAATTTTTTCAAAGCAGATTAGTGAGGTCTCTATGATAAAAACGTATTTCTTAAAATTTCAGGCTAAATAATAAGCATTGCATCTCCGTAGGTGAAGAAGTTATATTTCTGTTCAACGGCAGCCTTATAGGCATCCATCACAAAATCGTAACCTCCAAAAGCACAAACCAACATCATCATTGGAGACTGAGGTAAATGGAAATTACTGATCAATGCATTGGCAATACTAAAATCGTAAGGAGGGAAAATAAACTTATTAGTCCATCCTTTATAAGGTTTTAGAAAACCTGAAATTGTTACCGTTGACTCAATAGCTTTCATACTTGTAGTTCCAACGGCGCAAACTCGTTTCTTGTTTGCTTTTGCCTTGTTCACAATTTCTACAGCTTCTTCACCAATTATAATTTCTTCTGAATCGGGTTTATGTTTTGTAAGATCCTCAACTTCAATGCCCCTGAAATTTCCAATACCTGCATGAAGGGTGATTTCAGCAAATGTAGCGCCCTTCAACTCAAGTCTTTTCATTAATTCACGGCTAAAATGCAGCCCGGCTGACGGAGCTGCAACAGCACCCACATGTTTGGCATAAATGGTTTGATAGCGTTCCTTGTCTTCAGGCTCAATATCCCGCATTCTCTGAATTTCTTCAGGTATGGGAGGCCTTCCTAAAGATTCAATATTTCTCTTGAACTCATCATAAGGACCATCAGTAAGAAATCTGATTGTTCGTCCGCGTGAAGTAGTATTGTCAATTACTTCAGCTACCAGCGAATCATCATCACCAAAAATCAGCTTATTACCAATTCGTATTTTACGGGCAGGATCAACAAGAACATCCCATAAACGGGTTTCGGCATTAAGTTCACGTAACAGAAAAACAGTAATCTTGGCTTCGGTTTTCTCCTTCTCACCGGTAAGCAATGCCGGAAAAACCTTGGTATTATTGATTATAATAACATCGCCATCATCAAAATAATTAAGAATATCGTAGAACATCTTATGCTCAATAGTCTTTTCTTTCCTGTTAAGAACCATTAATCTTGAATGGTCCCGTTCAGGTGATGGATGTGTGGCAATAAGACTACTAGGTAAATGAAATCTAAATTGTGATAATTTCATGTTTTTCTGATAAATCGGAATGGCTATTAGAAAAAGGTCGCAAAGATAGTCCTTTTTCTTTTGATAATCAATAGTTAGGGTGTAATAATATGAAAAATTTTTCCGATTTTTTTGTCAGTGATTTTTAAAAATCATGTAATTTACTGTTTATGACAGAGTTATGTCGAACTTATTTTTTCTCTTTCAATTTGCTTCCCATTGCAATAATTATATCCAATAACTCATCTAAATTAAAAGCCTTTTGCGAAGTAAAATCGCCTATCCTGTCACGATGCAGCGAATGCAGATGTGCTCCAGTGTTCAGCATAACTCCCAGATCACGGGCAATAGCTCTGATATACGTTCCCTTACTGCAAACAATACGAAATTTAATATCCGGTGGAAGAAATGACTCTATTCTGAAAGAATGAATAATTACTTTTCGCGCTTTCAGTTGCAGTTCCTCATCATTACGGGCATAGCTAAAAGCCCTTCTTCCCCCAACTTTTATAGCCGAAAAAACAGGCGGAACCTGAAAAATCTCTCCGGTAAGTTTTTGTGCCGCTTCTTCAACATCACTTAACTTAATATGCTCATACGGATATTCGCGATCAAATTCAGTTTCAAGATCAAATGACGGAGTAGTACTGCCAAGCCTGAACACTCCGCTGTATTCTTTTTCGAGGTCCTGAATACTTTCAATACTTTTGGTATGTTTTCCGGTACATAAAACCAGCAATCCTGTAGCCAGAGGGTCAAGAGTGCCGGCATGCCCTATACGGATGCGGGGAATATCAAGATGTATCTTAATGGCAGAACGGACTTTATTGACAACATCAAACGAAGTCCATGATAATGGTTTATTTACCAGCAGGGTCTCTCCCGAAATAAAATCAAAGTTGTAATTTATCTGCATACTTGCAATTTAGAAACGGCAGCCGGTATTTGGATTAAAAAACCGAAACACCAATTGCAATAAGCCCGATAATGAGGCAATAAATTGAAAAATATGAAATATTTCCTTTCCGAACCAGATTAAGCATCCACGAACAGGCAATAACACCGGAAATAAAAGCTGCAATAAACCCAATTCCCAGCGAAGTTATTTCATGATTGTAAGCTGCAGGAGTCTGGAGTAAATCCTTCAGTTTTATGAGAGTAGCACCTGCTATTGGAGGCAACACCATTAAAAAGGAAAAACGTGTGGCAATATTCCTGTCAACTCCAAGCAGCAATGCAGTACCAATGGTAGCCCCTGACCGTGAAATCCCGGGCAGTATGGCTATGGTCTGAGCAATTCCTATCAAAAGGGCTTTAAAGTAACTTATATCCTTATCGTTCTTTTTTACGAACCTTGTAAGAAACAAAACAGTAGCAGTGATAAGCAGCATAAACCCAACAAACATTATCCTTCCCTGAAAGAATCCTTCAATCTCGGATTCGAAAAGTAAGCCTACAATTCCGGTGGGTATCATTGAGATCAGAATAAACACAACAAAACGGGTATGCTCATTCCATTTAAAACTGAAAACCTGTACTATAAGATTCCAGATATCTTTTCTGAAAACAACTATTATACTGAGCATGGTGGCAGCATGAACAATAACCGTAAACATCAGGTTATCTGCACTTTGAGTTCCAAGCACAGCTTTGCCAAGTTCAATATGCCCACTACTACTAACCGGTAAAAATTCAGTAAGACCCTGTATTATGCCAAGAATAAGCGCTTCAATCCAATTCATTTATCCTGCAGTTTAGTTTTCAACAGGTTTTTTCATTATGGCATATATCTCAATGATATAACCTATCAGGACAAATATTGGCGCCAGTGTAATTCTGCGAAAACTGAATATAGACTGATCAAAAACAGCAGGATCTTTTGAACCTCCCCCCGTCATAAGAATAAATCCTATTGCAATAAATATCAGGCCAAGGATCAAAAGCATGTAATTTGACTTTCCGAAAAGAATACTATGCCCCGGCTGGGGTGTTGGATTGGAAACCGATTTTGTGGTTGTTAATTTTTCTTTTGAGTTCATAAATAAATTTCTAAGTGACTATTGATATAAATCGTCCAGGCTGGATCGTAGATATTTTCCAACTGCAAAATAAGTGGAAATAAATGAAAGCAGTATTCCGAGCACTATTACTGATAGGGCAAGTATGATAAACATCCCGGTATCCTGTATTTCAGCCAGCTCCGGCATTTCTTTACGAGAAAAAAAGATTACCAGGGCAAGGAATACCAATGCTAAAACAGCACTGTAAATACCATGTAAGATCCCCTGTTTAATAAATGGCTTACGGATAAAACCCTGAGTAGCACCTACTAACTGCATGCTTCTTATCAGAAATCTTTTTGAATATACAGCCAGCCTGATAGTATTATTAATAAGTGCTACTGAAATAAGCAGTAATAATATGCTGAATCCCACCATTACCAGACTGATCCTGTTAATATTCTCATTTACTAAATGAACCAGCGATTTCTGATAAATAACCTCCTCAACAATGGAATTAGCAAGCAACTGCTTTTCAATATCCATCATATTTTCATTGGTGGTATAATCAGCTTTAAGTTTAACATCAATACTTGGCAGCAATGGGTTATAGCCAATAAAAGAAATAAAATCCTCGCCAAGAGCTTCTTGCAGATCAGAAGCTGCTTTTTCGCGGGTAATATATTCCGTGGATTTTGTATAAGGCTGTTTTTCAAGGAATTGCTGAAAATCAGTTATTAAATTTTCCTTTACATCCCTTTTAATAATAATTGACAACCCAATATTTTCCCTTATAAGTACTGACAAGCGCCTGCCATGCAACATAGCGAGACCTGCAAATCCAAGCATGAACAAAACCAGGCTAATACTAATAATAGTAGTGGCATATGATGATTTTAGCCTTCGGCGGGTGTGTTTATCTTCTAATCTCGTCATGTCAGGATTTAAACAGGCGAAATTACAAAAAATTGTAAGTTTGAAATTATATTAACAAATGTGATGTACGTAATACCGTGGAATTTTACTACAGTAACACAATTATTTATGAATTTATGAAAAAAGGATTTTCATGCATCCATTGTAAAAAAATATCCAAAAAGCTAAGAATTGTAAAATGTGGTGTTAAATATCAATAAAACAATTCTGATTTCGTTTATGGTTTGTTAAAATCATTCATTATCATCTGATTCATGAACTCCGGCAGCATTTTTGAAAAAAAATTAAAGATCCGGGATTATTCCGCATTTTCGGAATCTAATGATACTTCAGGCTTTGAAGGTCAATTCCTTGAATTTGTCAGGCAATGGAATAACGGCACAGAATTTTTCAAATTCCACACTTCAGGATCTACCGGAAAACCAAAAGAAATTTATTTCAGCCGTAAAGCAATTATTGGTTCAGCAATGCTCACCGGAAGTTATTTAGGATTACAACCGGATGATACCGCTTTGCTTTGCATGCCTCTTGAATATGTTGCCGGAAAAATGATGCTTGCCAGAGCCATAGTGCTCGATTTATTTCTCATAATATCAAAACCGGCTGCCAACCCACTAAAAAGTATTCCTGAAATCTCCGGTATTGATTTTGCTGCCATGACCCCTATGCAGGTTCAGGAATGCCTTTCTGACCCGGACACATCAATGCAGGTGAAAAACATTAAATGCCTGATCATTGGCGGTGGACCTATAAATCCTGATCTTGAAGAACAGCTTGCAAATTTCCCTAACCGGGTATTTGAAACTTATGGGATGACTGAAACCCTTACTCATATTGCCATGAGAAGAATTAATGGTTCTGACCGCAGTGATTTCTTCAGTGTATTGCCGGGAATCCGGATTGGAACTGATTCGCGAAATTGTTTAAAAATAAAAGCTCCGCATATAACTGATTCTGAAATTGTTACAAACGATCTGGTTGAATTGCGCGACGACATGCATTTCAGGTTATTGGGGCGAGCTGATAATGTGATCAATAGCGGCGGCATAAAAATCATACCCGAACAGATAGAAAAAAAACTAAAAAAACACATTGGCAAAAATTTCATTATCACCGGCGAAGCTGATGACAGGCTGGGAGAGCGGGTGATAATGATAATTGAGAGTAACACAGATTCTGAGAGTGACGTAATATCTTCAGGTTCAGAGTTTAAAACCCTGAATGAAATTTTTGCAGCAAATCTTTCCCGTTACGAAAAGCCCCGTAAAGTCTATTCTGTCGAAAAACTCTCTTTTACCTCAGCCGGAAAGCCAGTCAGAAGAAGTATTACCGGTTTAAAGCCTTTTAATAATGTATAAAGTTCCGGGTTTAACCAAAATTACTTTTAGAAAAAACCCCCAAGCCTGCAATTACGAATTAAATGCTCTGATAACAAAATCGTTCAGCACATTAAAGGTTGTTTCAGGTGCTTCAAGATAACCCATATGACCGACATCATTAAGCAACAGTGCTTCAGCATGTTTGGGAATAGCAATCTGTTCCATTACTTTATCAAAAGGAATGCGGGAGTCCTTCTTGCCCACTATGAAAAGCACCGGTATTGACAATTTCGCCAAAACATCCCTTTTACCTGTGCGGAGTTTCATACCTTCAAGAGCAGCTACAAGCGACCTTGCCGAAATACTTCCAGCCTGGTTTTTCAGTTTTTCTATCTCACTACTCAGGCGTTCATGATTTTCTTCAGCAAAAAGACCCGGAATAAACTGATTGATAAAACCTGAGCGGTTCATTTTCACAAGTTGTATGGTACGATCACGATTTTGTTTTGCCTCATCACTATCGCCATCTGCCTGAGAATGGAAAAGCACAATACCTTTGAGCATTTCGGGATACAGGTTCGCAAAGGCAAGTGTAACATATCCACCCATTGAATGTCCGACAAGTACACAGCTTTGTACCCTGCAAAACGCCAAAACCGCATGAACGGCTTCAGCTATCAGCTCCATGGAATGGGTTTCCGAAAGATTTCCACTTCTTCCGTGACCGGGCAGATCAATACAGATAACCCGGAAACTCTGAGATAATTTTTCAGCAAAATCATTCCATATCTGCAGCGACTCGGTAAATCCATGCAGCAAGACCAGATCAGGGCCTTCGCCTTGGATGCAAAAATGAATGTTTTGGTTCTGAAATTCAATATTCTGGCTCATAAATTATTTTTTAATCCATTAATAAATTAAAACCGCAATCTGAAAATCGCGGATTGTCAAAACCAGTGCTTAAGGTTCTGAATTTAAACGTTTTGTATTTTATCAGCCATGGTTTCCTCTATATTCTTTACTGATTTGGCTAAAGGTTTTCCAAGCACATGATAGCCATCTGATGTTATTAATACATCATCTTCGATACGGATTCCACCAAAACCTTTAAGTTTTTCAACCTTATCATAATTGATGAACTCTGTGAATTTTCCTTCACCTTTCCATATATCAATCAATGCCGGAATAAAATAAATGCCGGGTTCCACAGTGATAACAAATCCTTCCTGCAAACGACGTCCAAGGCGCAATGAAGCCAGCCCAAACTGTGATGCGGGACGAATTTCTTCGTCAAAACCTACGTATATCTGGCCTAAATCTTCCATATCATGAACATCCAATCCCAGCATATGACCCAGACCGTGAGGGAAAAACAAAGCATGTGCTCCGGCTTCAACAGCATCATCTACATTTCCTTTCATCAGACCATAATCCTTAAGTCCGGAAGCAATAATCCTGCTAGCCATTAAATGTATTTCTTTATAGGTAACTCCGGGCTTACATGCCTCTATTGATTTCATGTTAGCTTCGAGAACAGTTTCATAAATCGCTTTTTGTTCAGGTAAAAAACGACCGCTTACCGGCAGAGTGCGGGTAAAATCGCTGGCATAATCCATAAAGGTAGCTGCACCGGAATCAATTACCAGCAAATCTCCTTCTTTCATTATATTATTATGACTGTGATTATGAAGGATTTCGCCATTAACTGAAAGGATTACAGGAAAAGAAACACCATTTCCTTTTGAAAGTGCAATTCCTTCAATATAACCTGCAACTTCCTGTTCAATCATACCCGGCTTTACAAAACGCATTGCAGAAGTATGCATCAAACTGCCAATATCAGCAGCTTTCTCCAATTCGGCAATTTCGAACTCATCCTTTATTGAACGCTGTTTTACAATTGCCTTTATAAGCTCAAGCGAAGCATAGGATTTAATTTTTGAAGGATGAATGCCGGTAAGCTTTTCAAGTAAAATAATGTTCAGAGCTCTGTAAGGTGGGGTAAAATGAACTTTCCTGCCCTGTTTTATGGCTTCTCCGACATAATCAAATAATCTGTTAAAAGGTACGCAATTCTCAACTCCGACTCTGTCTGCCTTTTCGCGCATTGATTCCTGGGGGCCCATCCAGATAATATCATCAATGTCAACATCATTTCCGAAAAATATATCTTTTCCATTGTCAACGTCAACAATTCCGGCAAGGTCAGGAAGGTTATGACCAAAGAAATAAAGAAAATTGCTATCCTGACGGTAATGAAAGGTATTTGCCGGATAATTCATTGAAGCTTCCGGATTTCCTAAAAACAATATCAACCCGGAACTTACATCTTTGCGTAACTGATTCCTTCTTCTGATATAAACTGATTTTTCGAACATAGCACTAGTTTTTAATAATCGTTTAAAGTAAAATTTTGAGTTTATAAAAATATTAACAATTAAAAAGTTTATTTGTCTTTTCTCATTAATTTTTCAATTTCATCTGCTTCAATAGGAATATCTGCCATAAGGTCAATAGGGTTTTCATCAACGATTACATCATTTTCAAGGCGCACCCCTATACCTTCACTTTCAATATAAATTCCCGGTTCGCAGGTCACAACCATGCCTTTCTGCAGGACAACCTGACGGGTGCCCACATCATGAACGTCGAGTCCAAGAAAATGTGAGACGCCGTGCATATAATATTCATAATAAAATTTTTTGTCAGGATGAGCTGCTTTGTCTTGCTCGGTATAAAGCCCAAGCATAATACATTCGTTATCAATCATCTTACACACTTCTTCCTGAACCTGATCCAAAGTTACACCAGGCACAAGTAGTTTTATGGTCTTACGTAAAACCCTCAACACAGCATCATAAACTTGTCGCTGTCGTTCGGTAAATTTACCGTTTGCCGGAATAGTTCTTGAACAATCGGCAGAATAATTTGCATATTCTGCTCCAAAATCCATAAGTACCAGATCGCCATCCTTACAAAGCTTATCATTAACGCAATAATGAAGTATACACGCATTTTTTCCTGAAGCTATTATTGCCGGATAGGCAAATCCTGAAGACCCATTTCTCAGAAATTCATAGCTAAGTTCTGCTTCAACCTCGTACTCCATCATTCCGGGACGTATTGTTTCAAGAACCCTTCTAAAACCCTGATCCGTGATTTTACAGGCTTTTTTCATTATCTCAATTTCAATATCGCTTTTAATCAGCCTAAGTTCAGTGAGTAAAGGCGCAAGGCGTTCAACAGTATGAGTTGGATATTTTTCCCGAACCCATCGGGCAAAACGCAGATCACGGTATGGAACATCAGTAGTATATTTGGGATACTCATTCATATTCAAATATATACGCTCAGATCGCGCAGCCATTTCATTGAATACTATCTCAAAATCATCAAGGAATTTTACTGTTTGCACTCCTGAAACTGATTTCGCCTGTTCAGGAGTGTATTTTTCTCCATACCAAATTATTTGTTCACGACTCACATTAGGTATGAACACCACTTCACGCATAGTTTCAACAGGATGATCCGGGCAAAGCAGCAGTATACATTTTTCCTGATCGAGTCCTGTAAGATAAAATAAATCAGAGTTTTGCCGGAATACAAAATTCTGATCCCCATTCCGTGGCATTTCATCATTTGAATTAACAACAGCCAATGAATTGGTCTTTAGCTTTTTAACCAGCGCCTTGCGGTTCCCGATAAAAAAATCAACTTGTATTGGATCGTATCGCATAGTAAATTATTTAGAATTTTTATAAATTACTGATTTTCATATCAGCAAACATTATTTATACATACTTTTGTTCGACACATAACAGTACAAAAGAAAGAAAAAAAACCGAAACTGCTCTAATCAATTCATAATTATTTGATTAATAATTTATTAATATGAGTGACTCAAACCAATCTTTTGCTTCTATCAGCCGAAAGGTCATAACAGCCTTAGCGGGTTTGTTTCTGATTACTTTTCTGGCTGTGCATCTTAGCACCAATCTGCTGATGCTTAAACCTGACAATGGTGCAACTTTTGGCAAAGCTGTCAAATTCATGACCACCAATCCATTGATCAAAGTAATGGAAGTTGTGCTTTTTTCAGGCTTTTTCATCCATATCCTGCTGGGCATTTTTGTTACCCTGAGAAACTGGGCAGCACGACCTGTAGGATATAAGGTAACACAAAGATCATATACTTATTTCATGTCGAAATATATGATCCATACCGGTGTGATTATCTTTATTTTTCTTCTCTTACACCTATGGCATTTTTATGCTATTAAAATGGGTGTTGCGCCAAAAAACGAGGTAATGAAAGACGTACATGATTTTTACCCGCTTGCGGTAAAATATTTTCAGATGCCACTGTTTTCGTTTGGTTACATTATAGTATTCATATTCCTTGGTTTTCATTTAAATCATGCTCTTCAATCAGGTTTTCAGACTCTTGGGTTGAACCATAACAAATATACACCGGCTGTAAAAATGATTAGCACTATTTATGCAATTATTGTTGCAATTGGTTTTTCGGTGATCCCTGTTTATTTCCTGTTTATTTATAAGGGGTAATATATTTAACCACAATTCATTAACAAGTAAATTTCAAATACTATGATAAAACTTGATGCAAAAATACCCGCAGGACCACTGGCAGAAAAATGGGATAATTATAAAGCATCGTCCCGGCTTGTGAATCCTGCCAACAAGAAAAAGCTTGAGATCATTGTTGTCGGAACCGGACTTGCCGGTGCAGGAGCAGCTTCATCGCTGGGAGAATTAGGCTATAACGTTAAAGTTTTCTGTTATCAGGACACCCCCCGTCGTGCTCACAGCGTTGCAGCCCAGGGAGGCATCAATGCTGCCAAAAATTACAGAAACGATGGTGATAGCGTTTACAGGCTTTTTTACGATATGATAAAAGGTGGCGACTATCGTGCTCGCGAAGCCGATGTTTACCGTATAGCACAGGTGAGCAACGATGTAATTGACCATTACACTGCATTGGGAGTACCTTTCGCACGCGATTACGGCGGAGCGCTGACCACCCGCTCATTTGGCGGTGTTCAGGTTTCCAGAACTTTTTATGCCAAAGGAGCCACAGGTCAGCAATGTATTTTAGGAGCCTACTCGTCGTTGAGCAGGCAGATTGCAGCCGGAACAGTTACCATGTATTCACGCCGTGAGATGCTTGATCTGGTAATTATTGACGGACGCGCCAGAGGAATTATTGCCCGCAACCTTGTTACCGGAGAAATTGAACGCCATGGCGCACATGCAGTGGTTTTTGCTACCGGAGGTTATGGAACAGTTTATTATCTGTCAACGCTGGCTGTTAACAGCAATGCTTCAGCAGCATGGATAGGGTATAAAAATGGAGCTGCTTTTGGTAATCCAAGCTTTATTCAGATCCATCCCACAAGTATTCCGGTTCTTAACGATTTTCAAAGCAAACTGACACTTATGTCGGAGTCGCTTCGTAATGACGGAAGGGTATGGGTTCCCAAAAAGCAGGGCGATACCCGCCATCCTAACAGCATTCCTGAAGATGAACGTGATTATTATCTTGAAAGAAGATATCCTGCTTTCGGGAATCTGGTGCCCCGCGATGTTGCCTCACGTGCTGCAAAAGAAAGATGCGATGCCGGTTATGGAGTAGGGGATACCGGATTAAGCGTTTATCTTGACTTTAAGGATGCAATAAACAAACAGGGCGAAAAAGCTATAGAAGATAAATACGGCAACCTGTTTGAAATGTATGAAAAAATTGCAGGAGCCAACCCGTATAAAGAACCCATGCGTATTTATCCGGCAGGACACTACACCATGGGAGGCTTATGGGTTGATTATAATATGATGACAACTATCCCCGGATTATTTGCAATTGGCGAGGCTAATTTCAGTGTTCACGGTGCTAACCGTCTGGGAGCAGCATCACTGATGCAATGCGCCGGTGATGGTTATTTTATCATTCCTTATACTATTACCGATTATCTGTCGGATCAGATAAAACTGCCAAAATTCAAGACCGATCTGCCTGAATTTGAAGCAAAAGAAACTGAAGTCAAAGCTCAGATTGCAAAACTTATGGCTATTAATGGAAAACAAACTCCGGCAACTTTCCACAGACGATTGGGCAAAATAATGTGGGATCATTGCGGAATGTTCAGAAACGAAAAAGGATTGAAAGAAGGATTAGTACAACTCGAAGAACTGGAAAAAGAATTCTGGACTGATCTTCGTGTTACCGGATCGGCTGATGAACTGAATCAGGAGCTTGAAAAAGCAGGCAGGATGGTTGCTTTCTTTAAAGTTGGCAAACTTATGATCCTTGATGCTTTGAGCCGTAATGAAAGCTGTGGTGCTCATTTCAGGGAAGAAAGCCAGACTGAGACCGGCGAAGCCAAGCGTGACGATGCCAATTACTCCTACGTTTCGGCATGGGAATACAAGGGCGAAGATGAAATGCCCGTACTGCACAAAGAACCACTTAAGTTTGAGTATGTTGAGATGAAAGAAAGAAGTTATAAGTAGTTGAGATCTAACCAATAAAACAATAGAATAATGAAATCATACATCAGATCCGGTTTAACAGAAAAAACTCAATTGCCTCCGGTAATATTCATTAACCTGTTGTTTTGGTTTTAATGCCCTGGTCAGATATTTTTAAAAACAGAAAAAATTACAACGATGAAAATAAAACTTCAAATATGGCGCCAGAAAAATGAAAAAGCCAAAGGAAAGTTCGAAAATTATGAACTCGATGATGTATCACCCGAAATGGGTTTCCTTGAAATGCTGGATGCACTTAATCTTAAACTGGCTAGTGAGGGAAAAGAATCCATAGCCTTTGATCACGACTGCCGTGAAGGCATCTGTGGCTCCTGCGGTTTGTATATCAACGGTCAGCCTCATGGTCCTGAAGCTAAAACCACTACCTGCGAACTTCGTATGCGATCGTTCAAGGACGGACAAACCATTGTAATTGAACCTTGGCGTGCAAAAGCTTTCCCCATCATTAAAGACCTGATAGTTAACCGTACTGCTTTTGACCGTATAATTGCGGCAGGTGGTTATGTTTCAATTGATAGCGGCTCGGCACCCGAAGCTAACAGTATTCCTGTTTGTAAAAATGTTTCGGATAAAGCATTTGATGTTGCAAACTGTATTGGCTGCGGGGCTTGTGTTGCTGCATGTAAAAATTCTTCGGCCATGTTGTTTGTTTCGGCCAAAGTATATCAGTTAGCTATGTTGCCTCAGGGTAAAGCCGAAGCCAAAACAAGGGTTCAGAAAATGGTTGCGACAATGGATGCAGAAGGTTTTGGAGGATGCTCAAATACTTATGCCTGCGAAGCTGAATGTCCGAAAGGCATTTCTGTGACAAGTATAGCACGTTTGAACGCTGAATTCCTGACTGCAAAAGTAGTTGCCGAAAGAGTGGAATAGAGCCGGGTTTTGAATACTGCTAATAAGGAAGCTGTCAATGGAATTCTGAATAAGGATTCAATATGATGACAGGTTCAAAAAAAGATTGGATCAGCAAAAAACAATCTGAATACTTTTATTATTCATTATCTTCGGCATACCATTCGGCGTAAGCGGTGGTTGTTTCACGAAGACGAAGGCTGTGAAGTCTGACCTCAGGGGGTAATACTTTTTTTAGAATATTGGCAAACTCGCTTATTAGGTTCTCACTGGTGGGTTCAAATGGTAAAACTATCATCTTTGAATGCATGGCTTGTGTAGTATCAGCCCACGGCGAACGGCTGCTAACTACAAAAGCATGATCATATCTCTGCACGATATGCTTATTTACAATATCCTTCAAGGTTTTAAAATCAATGAGCATGCCATTGGCGGGATGACCCTCTTCCTGACGTGGACTTCCTGAAATGGTAACAAACAACTCATAAGTATGACCATGAATATTGCGGCAGGGACCGTCGTGGTCTTTCAGTGAATGTGCCATTTCAAAATTAAAAGCCTTGGTTATGCGTATAATGGTCATTGGACAAAAATTTTACAACGATTTAATTCTAAAACAAGAGCTTAACACAAAACAGAGATCCTATAATGTGTGGTTTTTCAAATTGCCGGAAGCAAAAAGTTTATGTAGCCATTTATTATTTGCAGCTTTAAGGTACGAATTCATATAATGTTGATTATGCATGTCAGAACCCACCAGATCTATCATCTGCATATCAATCATCTTCTGAGCTATCTTTTTCACAGTTTCTCCATAATGCCCGCTCAGCGAAACCAGATTAAGCTGAAATAATATTCCTCTATCCTTCAGTTCCTCAAATTTTTTAAAATCCCGATACCAATAACTGTAACGTTCAGGATGCGCCATAATTACCTGATAACCATCCAACTGAAGATCGAAAATAAATGACTTAAAATTCGGGTGCGGGCTATAAAAGCTGAGTTCAACCAGAATATGCTTTTTCCCGAAAGTCATTAATCCTCCGTTTTGCATTTTCTTTTCGAACCCGTCGTCTAGAAGGTATTCGCCGGCAGCTTCAATTTCTATGTCAATATTTTCCTGAATCAGTGCCTGTTTCACCTCTTTTAGCCCTGAATTTATGATCTCCGGTGTGTTTTTATAAAATTCATCCTGGATATGAGGGGTAGTTATAAGCCGTGTAAATCCAAGTTGTTTGAATTGCCTGATCAGACTTACCGATTCCTCAATATCAATAACTCCGTCATCAATATCGGGAATAAGATGCGAATGAAGGTCACAGCATAACTGACTAAAATCGAATCCTTTAAATGTTTTGTCGCGTTTTAATAAAAGATCAAATAAACCCATCCCCTATCCTTTATTTTTAGCTTTTATCTTTTAACATACTGTTCTTCGTAATATTTCAGATACTCGCCGGAAGTTACCTCGTCAAGCCAATCCTGATTGTTCAAATACCAATCAACAGTTAATGATACTCCTTGTTCAAACTGCAATGATGGTGTCCAGCCCAGTTCACGCTGAAGCTTTCCTGAATCAATGGCATAACGCAGATCGTGGCCTGCCCGGTCTTTCACAAATGTTATAAGGTTTTCAGAAGTTCCGGCAGGTCTATTAAGCTTCTCATCCACCACCTTGCATAACACCCTGATAAGATCAATATTTTTCCATTCATTATTGCCACCTATATTATATGTTTCTCCAATTCTTCCTTTATGGTAAATGATATCAATGGCATTGGCATGATCAACCACATACAGCCAGTCGCGCACGTTTTCACCTTTTCCATAAACCGGCAGAGGCTTATTATTCCTTATATTATTAATAAACAATGGTATTAATTTTTCTGGGAACTGGTTCGGGCCATAATTATTAGAACAGTTTGATATTACCACAGGTAAACCGAAAGTATCATGATAAGCTCTTACAAGATGGTCGCTGCTGGCTTTTGATGCAGAGTAAGGGCTATGAGGGTCGTAAGAAGTTTCTTCAGTGAAAAATCCTTCTTCACCCAGAGAACCGTATACCTCATCAGTTGAAATATGATAAAAGAGTTTCCCGCTAAAATCGTTCTGCCAGTGAAACTTTGCTGCATTTAGCAGATTAACGGTTCCTACAATATTTGTCATGATGAATTCCATAGGGTTAGCAATGGAACGGTCAACATGGGATTCGGCAGCAAGATGGATTATACCATCAAATTTATGTTCGGCAAACAAATTCATCATAAGCTCTCCATCAACAATATCGGCTTTTATGAAGCGATAGTTGGGTTTATCTTCCAGATCCTTAAGATTGGCAAGATTTCCGGCATAAGTCAGTTTGTCGAGATTGTAAATACAATAATCCGGATATTTGTTTACAAACAGCCTGACTACATGTGAACCGATAAAACCGGCGCCACCGGTAATTAAAATGTGTTTTTTAAAATCTTTCATAGCATTTATTTATTTCTTTCTTTTAGAGCCAATTCCCAGTTCCATGCCGAAAGGGTCATTTCGTCAAGACCGCGAATTGCCTTCCAGCCCAATTCCTGATTGGCAAAAGCAGTATCGGCAAATACTTTCTCAATATCTCCCGGTCTGCGTCCGGTTATTTCATAATTAAGCTTCAAACCGGTAACTTTTTCAAAAGAATGAATGACTTCAAGCACTGAAAAACCATTTCCGGTTCCAAGGTTAAAAATCTCAAAATTTCCTTTACCACGATTCCCAAACATACGTTCAACTGCCACAACATGAGCCTGTGCCAGATCAACCACATGAATATAATCACGTATGGCAGTGCCATCCGGAGTAGGATAATCATCGCCAAAAACGCTTAAAACCTCACGCTTTCCGATTGCGGTCTGCGTAATGAACGGCATCAGGTTATTTGGTATGCCTATAGGGTATTCGCCAATGAGAGCAGAAGGATGCGCTCCGATGGGATTGAAATAACGCAGTGCAATGGCTTTTAATGATGAAACATTACATACATCGCGTATGATCTCTTCCGATATCTGTTTAGTATTCCCGTAAGGCGACCATGCAGGTTTGATTGGCGATTGTTCGGAAACAGGCAACTCGTCTGGCTGACCATAAACAGTGCATGATGATGAAAAAACAAGATTCCTGATACCATGTTTTTCCATGTTTTCTATCAGGTTGATAAGCGAATAGATATTATTCCGATAATACATTAATGGTTTTTCAACCGATTCACCCACAGCCTTGTAAGCTGCAAAATGTATGGCAGCATCTATTCCCTTGTACTGAGCAAAAAATTCACTGGCAGAATCAGCATCTGCAAGGTCTAACTCAATGAAATCAGGTCTTTTACCTGTGATCTCTGCAATTGAATCAACTACTTCGGGAAAGGAATTCGAAAGATTGTCAACAATGACCACATCAAATCCCTTTTCCATCAATTCTACTACTGTGTGAGAACCTATATAACCCGTACCACCTGCAACAAGTACTTTCATGGTATTATTTTTTAAGATTTATAAGAACAGATTTTTATTATATATCTGATTTACAGTCATTTATTCATATTACTTAATTTTCCTGACCCTATTATTTTCAAGTTTATATTTTTCACCACTCTCAGGACAAACCGCTATTCCATTTTCATTAAAATTCAGCTTATGTCCGTATTCACTCATCCAGCCTGCCTGCCGTGCCGGATTACCAATAACCAGCGCATACGGCAGCACTTCTTTTGTAACTACAGCTCCTGCACCAATAAATGCAAATTCGCCAATATCGTTCCCACAAACAACCGTTGCATTTGCGCCTATGGAAGCCCCGCGTTTGACAAGTGTTCTCACATATTCACCCTTGCGAACCACAGCACTACGGGGATTAATGATATTTGTAAAAACCATTGATGGTCCCAGAAAAACATCATCCTCGCAGATAACTCCCGTGTAAATACTTACATTGTTCTGAACCTTCACATTACGACCCAGCACTACTTCGGGGGATATCACAACATTTTGCCCTATATTACAATTTTCACCTATCACACTGTTGGGCATTATATGGCTGAAATGCCATATTTTAGTCCCTTTTCCAATACTGCAACCTTCGTCAATTACAGCGGTTTCGTGTGCAAAATATTCCTTTTTATCCATTTCTTACTGATTTATAAATTCCAGTACTGACGTGGTAATATATTTAAGCTGCTCTTCATCCAGTTCAGTATGCATAGGCAACGACAACACCCTTGAGCATAAATCTTCGGTAACAGGTAGATCACCTGATTTAAAGCCATACTGCTCATAAGCTTTTTGCAGATGAATTGGCACAGGATAATAGATCATTGCCGGAATTCCTTTTCCTGCCAGATATTCAATAAGTGCAGTCCTGTCAACACCATTGAGCTTTAAAGTGTACTGATGAAAAACATGAGTTGAAAAGGCTGCCCTTGCCGGTATTGTCAGTTTTGGTTCGGAACCAAAAGCAGAATCATAAAAGGCTGCAGCTTTTTGACGTGCTGCAATATATTCATCCAGATAAGCAAGTTTAACCTTTAAAACAGCAGCCTGAACAGTATCGAGGCGGGAATTCACACCAATATCATCATGGTAATAACGAACTGTCATTCCGTGATTTACAATACTGCGAAGCTTTTTTGCAAGTTCGTCATCATTTGTAAATATTGCACCTCCATCGCCAAAACAGCCCAGATTCTTTGACGGAAAAAACGATGTTGTGCCAATAGTTCCGATTGTGCCTGCTTTTTTTGAAGAACCATCTTTGAAAAAACAATCTGCTCCAATAGCCTGACAATTATCTTCAATCACATATAAATCATGTTTCTTTGCTATCTGCATTATTTTATCCATATCGGCAGACTGCCCAAACAGATGAACCGGAACAATTGCCCTGGTTTTTTTTGTTATCTTTCGCTCAATATCTTCGGGAACAATATTGAATGTACCGGGGTCAACATCAGCAAAAACAGGTGTAAGACCCAGCAATGCAATTACTTCAGCAGTGGCAATAAAAGTAAATGAAGCAGTAATGACCTCATCACCGGGTTTTAATCCAAGAGCCATCATTGAAACCTGAAGCGCATCAGTGCCGTTGGCACAGGGAATAACATGGCGGACATCCAGATATTTTTCCAGGGATTCCTGAAACTGTCCAACAGCAAAACCTTTTATAAAGGCTGTGGAATCAATAACTTCCTGGATTGATGAATCAATTTCGTATTTTATTTTTTCATATTGACCACGAAGGTCAACCATACTGATTTTTTGCACTATGAAGTATTAAAAATTATTTTTGATTTATTGAAATTCAATTTATTCGCAAAAATATGAATTCTTTGGTTTTGAAATGTTATGTTCTGCCATTTAACCCTGACGGTAAATTATACCTAATTGATTAATTTTGCGTTTTTAACATTTTCTAACCTGTATTATTGCTGTGCATCCTTTAAGAAAAACCAAACAACACCTACAAACCATGAGGCGGATTTTGTTTAGCGGGACATTGGTACTTTTGCTTGTCGTCCAGTCATTTGCACAAACTGAAGTGATTACCGATGAAGATAAGCTGGAAAGAAAAGGGTTTACTGTTTTTAATGCTTTTTATGCATATCAGGTTCCCGGCAAGGACCTTGCTCTACGTTTTGGCAATAATTCAATGATTGGAGGAGGATTTCTGTATAAATTCAATTCGAACCTTGTGGCAGGATTAGAAGGTGGATTTATCTTCAGCGAGAACATTAAAAACAAGGACTCTTATCTGGCAATGATCTCAACCTCTGAAGGTTACGTCATATCCGAAGCCGGTACATTTGCTGAAGTCTATCTTCATGAGCGGGGATTCAATATCAATGCAAAATTAGGAGGTATTTTGCCGGTGATAGGTCCAAATTCCAACTCCGGAATACTTCTGATGGGTGGTGCCGGAATCTTACAACATAAAATACGGTATGAAACGCCGGATAACAATGTTCCCCAGCTCAGCAGCGAATATAAAAAAGGTTACGACCGCCTGAGTAGCGGACCGTCAATAAGTCAATTCATTGGTTATGTGCATTTTGGCAACAACAGAACCATAAATTTCCATATCGGTGCCGAGTTTATTCAGGCATGGACAGAATCCCGTCGTCCATATGATTTTGACAGGATGCAGGCTGATACACAAAAACGTTTCGATCTGCTTTGGGGCATTCGTGCCGGATGGATTTTGCCTCTTTACAAGCGCACAGCTAAAGAATTTTATTTTTACTAATATGCAATTGCTCTATAATATAGGCATACGAATATTTCTGCTGGCTGTGCATATTGCCTCATTGTTCAATACCAAAGCCAGAAAATGGATAAATGGGCGCAAAAACATCTTTGATGACATCCGGCATTTTTCTGATGGTCAAAAACCTGTAGCTTGGTTTCATTGTGCATCGCTTGGTGAGTTTGAGCAGGGCAGACCTGTAATAGAAGCTTTCATGCAGAAACATCCTCAATATCGCATTTTATTGACCTTTTTCTCGCCTTCGGGGTTTGAGGTAAGGAAGAATTACACTCACGCCGATCATATTTGCTATCTTCCTGCCGATACTCCGGAAAATGCGAGCCGCTTTGTAGAAACAGTCAATCCGGCTTTTGTTGTTTTCGTAAAATATGAATACTGGCTGAATTATATTAATGAAATCACCGGACGCAATATTCCAATGTACATATTATCAGCCACTTTCCGAACCGATCAATTCTTCTTCAAATGGTACGGGAAATGGTCGCTGCAAAGCCTGAAAAAAATAACCCGCTTTTTTGTTCAAACCGAAGAATCGGCAAAACTACTTGAAAAACACGGGATCAGCCAGACAACTGTAACAGGTGACACCCGTTTTGACAGGGTGAGTACAATAGCCCAGGAAGCAGCATCATTACCTGTAATTGAGCAATTTGCCGAAGGACAAGAAATCATGATTGTAGCCGGCAGTACCTGGCAGCCGGATGAGTTATTGTTATCAAAACTGTTAAAAGAGTTTCCAGATAAATTCAAACTAATAATTGCGCCTCACGAAATTCATGAATCTCATTTAAAAACCATTGAACAACAGTTTTCAGATAATACTGTCAGATATTCTACTATTCAAAAAACCGGAACATCTGGCAGTAATGTTTTAATAATTGACAGCATAGGCATGCTTTCAAAACTCTATCGTTATGCGAAAATAGCATACATAGGAGGAGGATTCGGTGCCGGAATACATAATATTCTTGAAGCTGCAGTTTACGGGATTCCTGTGGTTTTTGGCCCGAACCATCACAAATTTCAGGAAGCATTGGATCTTATTGCCTCTGGTGGTGCTTATTCGATTAACAGTTATGAGGATTTTAAAAAAACCATTCTGAATTTATCTGATAACCTCAATGTATGGCAGAAAAGTGCCGATGCATCAAATTCTTATGTAGTCGGCAAATGCGGAGCTACAGCAAAAGTCATGGCAGAACTTGAAAAGGATTTACTGTAAAAAATCCTGGCACAAACGGTTGTTTGTTAAACTACTCTGCACTATCCGATAGAAAAAATCAAAGCTCACATTTAATTAATTTTTTAAAAGTCAATGAAAAAGTTATATTTGCCTTGCAAAATATAACCAGAATGAAAAAACATACATTACTGATTTTCACACTTTTACTATTGACTAACTGCATTTTTGCGCAGCAGGTAATTATCAGCGGAAAAGTTACTTCGATTGAAGATGATACCGGTATCCCCGGTGTTACTGTAAGCATTAAAAATCGTGCAAGTGGTACGATCACCGATATTAACGGAGAATATACCATATCGGCTAATCGGGGGGAAGTGCTGAAATTCAGCTACGTGGGCTTCACTACCCGTGAAGTTACTGTTGGCAGTTCAAACGTTATCAATATAGCGCTTTCGCCATCAGTAAGCCAGCTTGACGAGGTAGTTGTAACCGCTCTGGGTGTAAAGCGGCAGAAACGTGAGGTAGGTTATACTATTGAGTCGGTTCCTGCAAAAGAACTTCAGCTTTCAAACGCCGGTAATCTGGCAAGCGCTCTTAGCGGCAGATCGGCAGGAGTACAGGTAATCAACACCAATGGAGTTGACGGAGGTACTACCCGCTTTGTGATACGCGGAGTCCGTAACCTGAACGACCGTAACCATAATCAGCCTTTAATAGTGGTTGACGGTATTCCAATGGAAAACGAGCCGGGTCTTACTGATATAGGTCGTGGAGTGGACTGGGGTTCGGCACTTAACAATATCAACACATTTGATATTGAAAGCGTTGATATTCTAAAAGGACCTGCAGCTTCAGCACTCTATGGTTCAAGAGGGGCCAATGGGGTGGTTATGATAGCTACCCGCCGGGGCAGTCGTCAAAAAGGAATTGGGATCACCTATAATGTTTCGCATAAAATGATGCAGCCTTATCGTTTCCGTGAAGTACAAAACATATATGGTGCCGGCGGACCTCTCAGTTTTCTGGAACCTACATTTCAGTTTAACGAAGCTGGAGAACCAATTTATCCTACAGATATTTATTCTGACTTCGGACCTTTGGGTGAACATACTGCCACCACATTTGGATATTATGGTTCATCAGTATCTTGGGGTCCTGAAATGAAAGGACAAATGATACGTTGGTGGGATGGTGAGATGCGCCCGTTTTCGCCACAACCTGATAATCTGAACCTTTATTTCAAGAACGGTGGCACTACTACCCATAATATTGCTTTTAACGGTGGAGGTGAAATGGGAGCAATAAGGGTATCGCTTACCAACTCTCAACATGATGCCAATATTCCGAACAGCAATTTCAAACAAACAACTATTAACCTTGGCAGCAACCTGAGAATTTCCGAAAAGCTAACCTCTGATATAACCATCTCATACATTGATTATTTCAGGCATAACAGCCCTACAATTGGCGAATCAGAGAACTCGTTCGGAAAAGCCATGCTTTACAGTTGGCCGCGTAGTTATAAGGGTATTGAAAAAGAGCATTATGCAAGCTCTAATGGCAGCATGATTGATTATCGCAGCAATTCACCATATTATTATATTGATAAAAATTTCTGGTGGGGTATCTATAATGCAAACACCAATTTGGATCGCAAAAAACTCATAGGAACGGTAGCTCTCACCTATCAGATAATGCCATGGCTTAGCGCTATGGGACGATTTGGGATGGATTATACTCATAATGAATTTGAAACCCGTAACCGTCCGATTGACTCGCTGGGACTGATAGGTGGATATTACGGTCACAGCCTTTCAAGGGATCAGGTTACTAATGGTGAGTTCCTGCTGGTAGCGCAAAAGGAAAATTTTGTGAACTCGGGGCTGGATGTGAAATTCTCTTTCGGTGGGAACTCCTGGTCGAGGACGCAATACGGATTATCAGCCAACTCAGGTACCTGGATACAGGCATGGGTTTATTCCCTGAACAATGCTGAACGTCCTGAACAAAGAGGACTTTCAGAAGGAAGGTTCGAGAAAAAGATAAACTCATTTTATGCATTGATGAATGTGGGCTGGCGAAATTATCTGTTCATGGAATTGACAGGCAGGCAGGACTGGTCGTCAACCCTGCCTAAATACAGCAATAATTATTTTTATCCGTCAGTTTCGTTCAGCTTCCTGCCCTCCGAGGCTTTCAATTTTAACAAACCATGGCTCAGCCAGTGGAGGATAAGAGGAGCTTATGCCCTTACTGCAATTGATACCGATCCCTATAAACTGGATTTCGTTTATTCTTCAGGCAGTTTTTCGGGTGATAAAACCTCTGCACTGCCATATACAATTCCTCCGTACTCGCTTGAACCCCAGTTCTCTGCCTCATGGGAAGCCGGCACCATCATCGGACTTTTTGACGACCGCATTGATCTGAATTTCACTTACTATTATATAAGCAGTTACAATCAGATAATGAATTCTCCTCTACCTGTTTCGTCAGGTGCAGGACAGATCACAATTAATACCGGAGAACTGGAGAACAAAGGCATAGAGCTTATTATCAACACAGTACCAATAAGTAACAAAAACTTCATTTTTGAAACCGGACTTAATTTTACCAGAAACCGGAATAAGGTTGTAAGCCTTGGGGAAGCTGCTGAAATTTACGAAATTGCAAATATCTGGGGCGGAAACGGACCTGCCATTGCAGTAAAGCCGGGTCAGGATTTTGGAACTATTGTAGGATGGGATTATGTGTATCACCCTGACAATAACCAGCCGATACTAAATGATGAAGGTACTCATTATCTGATGACCGAAAACCGTGTTCCTGTCGGCAATGCCTCACCTCATTTTCTTGCAGGTTTTACCACCCGATGGCGCTGGAAAGGTTTCATGCTTAGCACTCTTATTGATTCCAAATTAGGAGGTGAAATTTATTGCGGTTCATACGTTACCAATGTACAAACCGGCCAAAGTCCGTCAACTCTGACAGAAAGGCAAGGGGGTGGTTTGCCGTATACCGATCCCGAAGGAAATACCAGAAATATAGGAGTAATACTTCCAGGTGTTTATGCTGACGGAACACCTAATGACAAGGTTGTACACTATTATTTCAAATACATGCCCAATTTTGGTGGCTGGGGCAGGTTTCTTTCAAAACCGGGCATACTGGAAAATTCATGGGTAAAGATGCGTGAAATTGCTCTTACCTATACTTTACCACCTTCAGCTTTGCAAAAAACAAAGTTCATACAGCAACTTTCAGTAAATCTTGTTGGCAGAGATTTATTTTACCTCTACACTACCCTTCCTGATAAGATAAACCCCGAAGGTGCAAACGGCGCAGGTAATGCTCAGGGGCTTGAATGGGGCTCGTTCCCCGGATTCAGGTCTTTTACTCTTGGTGTTAATGTTCAATTCTGATCCTTAATAATTATGAAAAAGATAATATTATACCTTTTAATTATCAGCTCAGCCATTATTCCTGTTTCATGTGATAAAGGATTTGAAGAACTCAATAAAAACCCGTTTGAATCAATTGAAACAGACATAGGTCCGCTTTTCAATAAAGTAACGGCATCACTCATACAAGGCTGGAACGAACAGTTTTATGTAAATAATGAAGCCCTGTACCGCTATACTGAACTGGGTGCGCTTACTCAGTATGCCTGGCCAAATATAAATATAGGTACTGAAGAGATATGGGCTAACTATTACACCACTCTGGCAATAATCAGGGATATCGAAAAAAGATTCAACGATTATGGCGGCAGTCAGGATGAATTGGTAAATGCCAAAGCAATGTTAAAGATACTGCTGGCTGTAAAAACCTTCAAGGTAACGGATTTGTTTGGCGACATTCCCTTCTCAGAGGCTGGGCGCGGGTTTGAATCGCTTGAATATGCCCGTCCTTCGTTTGATTCGCAAGAAAGTATTTACCTTTTTTTACTTGACGAACTCAAATGGGCTGATCAAAACATCAATGCAGTTGCGAATCCCGTTACTCCCGATAATGTGCCACTATACAGTCTTGCTTTATACGATAATCTTTTTAACGGCGACATGTTAAAATGGAGGCGTTTTGCAAATTCATTACGCCTGCGCTATGCAATGCGTATGTCGAACAGATTGCCTGACAAGGCAGGAGAGATAATTGCCGAGATTGTGAATGGCAATAAACTTATCATCACCGGAACAGGTAACGATGTTGTTATGTCGCCTGCCGCCCAGGGATGGGAGAATAATGCGGTTAACTGGTCGTTTCGCGAACATGGCAAGCTAAGAATGGGAGAGACAATATGGAATATGCTTTCCGGTAATAATGAACCTGATGGAAGTGGTATTTTTGACCCGAGGGCTTATATCTTTTTCGAAACCAATAATGCCGGCGAATGGAAAGCCTTTCCGCAAATCATCACACCTGACAGTCCCATAGAAGGCGGTGTTCCTTACCATCTTCACCGCGATAATAATTATCCGGTGAAAGGAGCAGCATGTAAGTTTTCTCCATTTAATTATTATCTGATAAGAGAAGAAAAGACCATTCCTGAAATCCTTATGAGTGTTGCCGAAGTTAAATTCATTCTGGCTGAAGCCTATTACAGAGGCATTGGAGTTAGTCAGGACGAAAATATGGCAAAAGGGTTTTATGCCGATGGGGTTATTGCGTCAATGGTTTTTTGGCAGAATATTGTTAAAAACACATCTCGCTGGGTAAACCATGAACCATTCCTTGAAGAGTGGGAGTTTTATACTGCCCTTTCAAACCCTAAAATTGACATCTTCAGCGCCCCGCCCGAAAAACATCTGAAAATGATATATGCTCAGCGCTGGCTTGATGCCTTCAGGCAACCTGCTGAAGCTTACGCGCTTACAAGAAGAACTATGGATACACCACGCACCGGCGATGCACTTGCTCATTTCAGACTTCAATATCCTGATTCAGAATCGCTTAACAACCATGAAAAATGGATCATTCAGGTAAACAAAATGGGAGGAACTGACTCACAGAACATAAAAGTTTGGTGGATGAAACCATAATTACAATATCTTGTATTAAATTTGTTTTCAAAACAGGCTAAATATTATTAATCACAAAAAACTTTAATCCTATGAAAAAACATTTACTAACACTGACATTTATTCTGACATCAATGTTTGTCGGAGCACAGGTAGTCTCAGTTTACGATTTCAACCAGCTTGTAGCAGGCGGTTTGAACAATCAGGACGGTTGGAAAACCATTCAGCAGACAGCAGGCAGTTCTCCGGATTTTGAGATAGGTTATGCTTCCGGTGATGTAGTTGCACCTGACGGAAGCCAGGCAGTATTTTATCCTCATGGCGGACCGGGAGTAGGACGTACGGCTACACGAAAATCCACTTCAAATTTTGAATTCAGTTTTGCCGATGGCATTGTTGAAGTAGAAGTAGATATGCATAAAAACTGGTGGGGTGTGTTTTTCGGCGTTGGCTTCGATGCCAACAACAATGGTCATATTGCGCCGGGACTTGCTACTGAACCTGGTGATGGTGGTGTTTATATCTTTTGCCGTGATGTACCTCCGGCTCTTAATAAAGTGGTACTTCCCAATGGTTCAGAAATTAATTTTACTGCCAATAATGGCGGATGGGCGCGGTATAAGATGGTCATGGATTTCACTGCTAACGAAGGCGCAGGGACGCTGGCACTTTTTTACAAACCGGGAGCAATTGGCGATTGGCTGCCGGCAAGTGAAATACAAGGGATAAGCATGGAACTCACCCCCGGTTCAGGTGATAAAAACGATAATCAGGTATGGGATGGTGTTTTCTTTCATTCTCAGGGTGGAGTTGGAGCTTTCGATAATATCCTGATACGCCAGCCTGAATTAAGCGGATTATATCAGTTTATCAGTTTTCCGGCTATTCCAAATAAACTCACTACATCACCTCCGTTTGAACTTGATGCTATTGCCAGCTCCGGTCTTCCGGTTGAATACACAGTTACCGAAGGACCTGCCACTGTAAATGGGAATATTTTGACCCTTACCGGTGAACCGGGTATTGTAAAAATAATGGCTTCGCAACCAGGTGACGATGAATATGCTCCTGCTAACGATATCATTAATGAGTTTGAAGTAGTGGATGCTTCAGCATATTTTGCCAGCCTGCATGTAAGAAGACCGGCTGATCTCACAAAAGTATATATGGAAGAACTAAGTCCGGTAATGCTGCTTGCTGAAAGTCATGTAGAACATCCTGAGGTACTGAGCGTAAAAACAGTTGAATTTATTATAAACGGAGTTTCATTGCCTGTTCTCGATAGTATAAACGGCTTATTTGCAACCAAATGGACACCTCCCTACTATGGAAACTTTTCAATGACGGTTCATAGTACGATAACTGAAGGAAATGTAACAACAAAGATCATTGATTTTGAAGTTACCAATGAGATTGAAGATGTTCAGGTTCAAACATTTACAGGTCAAACTCTGACTCCAAACAATCAAATCATTACCGGAACTTTTGTGTTTCCGACTTTTGCAGGTGCTTTTAATAAGATCAATGCGGTTCATACAGTAAGCTGTCCTCCTGGTGGTTGTGACCCCTACGACAGGGTTACTCATGTGGAAGTTAAAGACCTGAGCGGCAACTGGATTGAGATTTATCGTTATATCACACCTTTTGGAGTTGGCTGTAACGATCAGATTGATGTAACCGATTATGCATCATTGTTGCAAGGCGAAGTTGATGTACGTTATCATGCTATAGTCTGGGATAAAGGAATAAATATCAATATTCGTTTCGACTTTACAGCCGGTACACCCGAATATCTGTATTCATCAGTAATACCAATATGGAGAGGTGAATACTCATTTGGCAATATGAATAATTTGCAACCGGTACCGCCGGCATTTCTAACTTTTGACGAAGATGTACAAGCTGCTCATCTTAAGGTGATTACATCGGGACATAACTGGGGTCAGAATAATACCGGTAATGCTGCCGAGTTTTATCATGCAATTCACTATATAAAAGTCAATGAACAGCGCACCCATACCCAGGACCTGTGGTCAGTGTGTAATCCAAACCCTGCCGGATGCCAGCCACAAAGCGGTACATGGTACCATAACAGATCAGGATGGTGCCCGGGTTCGATAACTAAAATATTTGATTTTGACATGAATCAATTTCTGAGTATTCCCAACTTCAAGCTGGAATATGAGTTCGACCCCAATTATATTGACTATTGCAATGCGGCAAATCCTGATTGTATTTCAGGAGTTACCTGTCCTGATTGTGAAGATACTTTCAATCCTATTCTGATAGTAAGCACACATATGATCACTTTTGGCAATAAACTGATACTCAGCGTGAATGACAGGGAAATTGCAAATATCAGAATAATGCCAAATCCGGCTAAAGGTTATTTCAATATTGCTGCTGCCAACCCCGGGCGTGCTGCAGGATCAACAATTGACATTCTTAACCAGGCCGGCAGTATTGTTAAAACACTGACATGGAACGGACAGGCAACCAGTCTTGATATCAATGATCTGAAAACAGGTTTGTATTTTATCAGAATAACCACCCAAACGGATGTTAAAATCAAAAAGCTTATGGTTTTATAATCTGTTTTGGAATAACTAACAGTCTGAAAATAAGAAAACGGCGTTCAGAATTATGTTTTGGCAAAATATCTTCTGAGAACCCGCTATTTGCCGCCGTATATGAACTTTACTGCCTTTATGTGGTTAAACATGCAGGTAAGCAGGATTTGATAATTCCGGCGAATACTTCCAAAATTGTTAACAATGAGGATCTATATAAAAAATATGGTGTGTAACCGCTGTATCATGGTGGTAAGAAATGAACTGGAGAAAATCGGATACAAGCCTTTAAGTGTAACGCTGGGTGAAGTGGAACTGAGTCAGGAAATTAATGATACTGATAAGCAAAAGATCAATGCTCACCTGCAAACCTTTGGGTTCGAACTCATTGACGATAAAAAAAGCCGGTTCATAGGTCAGATCAAATCAGCCATAATTGAATTGGTTCACCAGCATAACAGCGAATTAAAGGTAAATTTGTCAGACTATCTGAGCGAAAAACTGCACCACGACTATACATATCTTTCTAACCTGTTTTCGGAAGTAGAAGGCACAACAATCGAGAAATACTTTATAGCTCAAAAAATTGAAAAAGTTAAAGAATTGCTGGTTTACGACGAATTATCGTTAAGCGAGATAGCAATTCAGCAAAATTACTCGAGTGTTGCCCATCTGAGCAGCCAGTTTAAAAAGGTAACCGGTTTAACCCCAAGTCATTTCAAAAATATCAGATCGGAAAAAAGAAAACCCCTTGATGAGGTGTAAATGATATAATTATTTCCGCGAATCTTGTAATAACCATTGTTTACACTACAGCTACCTTTGCAGCATATCAAAAAAAAAGCTAAAGATATGATTGCAAATAATAAAGAAGTGTTTCTCCCCCTCGAAGGCGTTACCAGCGAGCATTGTGCCATGATAGTTGATAAAGGGCTGAACAAGGTTCAGGGCATAGATTCTGTTAAAGTTGAACTGAACAACAAACGCGTTGCAATGCACACAGGCAAGCCCGAGCTTGTTAATGAAGCTGTTAAAACCATCAGGGATCTGGGATACGGAGTACCAACCATAAAAAAATCTTTCCCCGTTCTGGAAATGAACTGTGCCTCGTGTGCCATCAATGTTGAAAGCATTTTGAAATCGCTTATGGGCGTGGTAAATGCTTCAGTGAATTTTGCCGCCCGCGAAGTAGCAGTTGAATATATACCGGGAGTGATAGAACCAAAGGATTTTAAATCTACAATACAATCTGTTGGTTATGATCTTTTAATCTCTGAAGAACAGGACGAAGCCGACAAACTGGAGGATATTAACTTTAAGAAATTCTCAGAACTTAAGAAAAGAACCATATGGGCATTAATCCTTGCTGCACCGGTTTTGGCGATCAGTATGTTTTTTATGAATATTCCCCATGCCAATATCATAATGTGGGTGCTAAGTACACCCGTTGTTTTGTGGTTTGGCAGGGATTTTTTCAAGAATGCATGGAAACAGGCTCGCCACCGCTCACTTAACATGGACACACTCGTGGCGTTAAGCACCGGGATAGCCTATACCTTCAGCGTTTTTAACACTTTGTTCCCGGGTTTCTGGCTCAACAGATCCCTTGAACCTCACGTTTATTTTGAAGCCGCGGCCGTAATTATTGCATTTATCCTGCTGGGCAGGCTGCTTGAAGAAAAAGCCAAAGGCAATACCTCATCGGCGATTAAAAAACTGATCGGTTTACAGCCTAAAACCGTTTCCATTATTGATAAAACAGGAAATCAAAAGCAAATCCCGATAGAACATGTGCATATTGGTGATGTGGTTCTGGTTAAACCTGGCGAAAAAATACCGGTGGATGGCAGGGTCATCGAAGGAAATTCCTTTGTTGACGAAAGTATGCTGAGCGGAGAACCTATACCGGTTCTGAAAAAAGAAAATGAAAAGGTTTTTGCCGGAACCATCAACCAAAAAGGTAGTTTTAAATTCAAGGCTGAAAAGGTTGGTTCCGAAACCATGCTTGCTCAGATCATTAAAATGGTTCAGGATGCCCAGGGCAGCAAAGCACCGGTTCAAAGACTGGTGGATAAAGTGGCAGGAGTTTTTGTTCAGGTTGTAATTATTATCGCTGTAATTGCTTTTATAGTCTGGAATATTTTCGGCAGCGACAATGGCTTCACACATGGACTGCTTGCTCTTATAACCGTCCTTGTCATTGCCTGTCCATGCGCTCTTGGATTGGCTACTCCTACGGCTATTATGGTAGGAATAGGCAAAGGAGCTGAAAAAGGCATTCTGATCAAAGATGCTGAAAGTCTTGAACAGGCTAAAAAGGTAAATGCTGTGATACTGGATAAAACAGGAACCATAACCGAAGGAAAACCCAAAGTTACAAACGATCACTGGGCTGATAACAGCGACAGGCTGAAACAGATATTGTTAAGTATTGAGAAACAATCCGAGCACCCTCTGGCTGAGGCTGTTGTACAACATTTGAATGACTATCCGGCTATTCCGGTATCAGAATTTGAAAGCTATACAGGCCAGGGTGTTAAAGCCAGAATTGACGGTGATGTTTATTTTGCCGGAAACCAAAAGCTTCTGGAAGACAATAATATTTCAATTGAAGATGATTTTTTGAAAATCTCGAAGGAATGGAGCAACAACGCCAATACCGTGATATGGTTTGCTGGCGCAAACAAGGTTATGGGTATTCTGGCAATTGCCGATAGTATTAAACCTGGTTCAAAACCAGCAATACAGCAATTACAAAACGAAGGAATTGAAGTATATATGCTTACCGGAGATAACGAAGCTACCGCAAGGGTTGTTGCTGAAAAAACAGGTATAGAGCATTATAAAGCCGAAATGCTGCCGGAACACAAGGCTGATTTTGTGAAACAATTGCAGGAAAACGGGAAGATTGTGGCCATGGTGGGAGATGGTATTAACGACAGCACTGCTCTGGCACAGGCAGATATCAGTATTGCGATGGGTAAGGGTAGCGATATTGCTATGGATGTGGCAAAGATCACCATCATTTCATCCGAACTCGGTAAAATCCCGGAAGCAATCAAATTATCAAGATCAACTGTAGGAATTATCAAACAAAACCTGTTCTGGGCTTTCTTTTACAACCTTATTGGTATCCCAATAGCAGCAGGTATATTATATCCTATCAGTGGCTTCCTGCTAAACCCGATGATAGCCGGCGCCGCCATGGCTTTAAGCAGCGTAAGCGTTGTAAGCAATAGTCTGCGCCTCAAAATGAAGGATTAAATCGGAGGGACTTCTTTCGTCCTGTAAATCAGTATCATAGACTTATAGAGTATGTTTCTGTTAAACTAAACTACCGGTTCGTTTGTTATAATTATTAATAATCATTCTAAATAACCTCCCTGAAACAAGGGTTTTAACCTGGCATAGAGAGTGATTCAGGAATAATCACAAAAAATTAAAATTTAGAGATATGGAATATAAAGTAGAAGATTTATCCGGCAAGGATATGGAAATGAAAAAACATCTGAACATTGATGAAGAAAAGGCTCAAAAGATTCTGGAAATCAAACTGAAAGTATTCAATAAGGAAATCACTCCCGAGGAAGCCCGAAAAATAGTAAATCAAACCTTCGAATCCGTCACTGCCGAAGAATTTGCTTTTGGTGAACAGCATCTTTTTGAGGCCGGCATTACCAACGAGGTAATGGTTGAAGAAATGAATGATATTATTGATGTGTTCAAAGATGTGCTGGCACGTAAAGATCTGAACCTTCCTGCTGGTCATCCAATACAGGTTTACGAAAACGAAGCTGCCGAAATTGATAAGCTCCTTTTGAAAATGGAAGCAAAACTAAAAGGCAAGTTCATAGTAAATGAATGGTTTGAAATTTATGAGCAACTGGATAAAATAAATATACATCTCAGCAGAAAGCAAAATCAGCTTTACTCTGAACTTGAACGCGTAGGCTTCGACCGCCCTTCGAGGATAATGTGGACTTTTGATGATCGCGTCAGGGATGCCATAAAAGATGCTTATCTGCTATTGGAAGCAAAAAAGGAAAAAGAGTTTCTGGATGCGCAGGCAAATGTCATTCATCTGGTAAGGGATATTCTAAGCAAGGAGCGTGATGTTCTTTATCCTACTTCGCTGAAACTTCTCAGCGATGATATATTTATCAAAATGCAAAAGGGCGATGCTGAAATCGGCTATTGTCTTATTGACACTCCTCCCCAATATACCGGTAAAGGTTCAGAACCGAAGGCAAAGGAAACAGATAAAAATGATGATCTGATAAGTGATCTGAAAAAGGTTTTTGAAAAGCATGGCATTTCCGGTGCTGATGCCAAAGATAAGATCCTGGATGTAGCAACAGGAAAGCTCACACTGAAACAGATAAATCTTATCTACAAGCATATGCGCATGGACCTGTCTTACGTGGATGAGAACAATGTTGTGAAGTTCTACACTGACACCGATCATCGTGTTTTTCCAAGAAGTGCCGGAGTTATAGGCAGAATGGTTGAAAACTGCCACCCGCGTGAAAGCCTTGATAAGGTGCTGGGCGTGATTGAAGCATTCCGCAGTGGCGAACAGGATGAAGCTGAATTCTGGATTGAAAGCAGAGGAAAATTCATATATATCCTTTTTGTTGCAGTTCGTGATGAAGAGGGTAAATATTGCGGTGTCCTTGAAATGATGCAGGATGTTACCCGTATCAGAAGCCTTGAAGGCAGCCGCAGACTCCTGAGCTGGAGTAGCGACACAAAACCGGATGCGGAAATCCTGAAAGAAGAGATAAATATTGACCCTAAAATGAAAGTTGGCACTTTGTTCAGCACTTATCCTTTTCTTAAGAACTATCTTATCACCCTGAACCCGGAATATAAGCGGCTGAACAATACCGTTCTTTATGACGCTATGAAAAACGCTGCCGATATTGAAATGCTTGCTGAAGTAGGCTCCTATAAGCTCAGTGAGTTTATTGAAATGCTCAAAAAAGCAGTACACTCCGAAAGAAAGTAAGGTTAGTCATAACAGAGAAACCCTTACTGTATAAACATAGCCCCTTCCTCTTTTCATCTTAGTGCGACAAATTCGCATTTGATCGTCTGATAACTAATTGAATACCTGCATTATAGCTTTTCTGCTTTTAAAAAGCGGACAAGTCTGGTAAGAAAAACCTCTATGCCTTCCCGTGTCCTCTGTGGTGAAAAAATATTACCACTAAGTACATAGAGAACCTCAGAGAAAAACCCTCTGTGCCACTTTGCGCCCTCTGTGGTGAAAAATAAAAAAAACGGCTACAATCGCTGTAACCGTTTGAATTTCATGTTGTCCGACAAGGGCTCGAACCTTGAGTCTTCTGATCCAGAGTCAGACGTGTTGCCAATTACACCATCGGACAATCAGGAAGTGCAAAATTATAAAATTATCAATAAACTCAAATCAGTTTTTCGAATTTATTATGATTGTTTTCTTTCAATTTTAGCCCAGGCATCCTTTAAAGTAACTGTCCTGTTGAATATCAGCTTATTAGCATCAGCGTCGGGGTCAACACAAAAATAACCAAGACGCTCAAACTGAAATTTATCAAGAGCCTTAACATCCTGAAACGAATCTTCAACAAAACCCTGCACAACTTCCAGAGAATCGGGGTTCAGATAATCCTTGTAATCTTTCCCTTCTTCAACCTCATCAGGCATCTCAATAGTAAACAAGCGGTCGAAAAGTCGTATTTCCGCAAGCTTTGAATGTGCTGCCGACAGCCAGTGAATTGTAGCCTTCACCTTACGGTTGCTTTGAGGCATACCACTACGGGTTTCAGGGTCGTAAGAACAATGGATTACCTCAACATTACCATCTTTATCCTTTTCAACATACTCACACTTAACAATATAGGCATATTTCAATCTCACCTCGCCACCCGGTTTTAGCCTGAAGAACTTCGACGGTGCATCTTCCATAAAATCATCCCTTTCAATGTACAACTCTTTTGAAAAAGGCATTTTACGAACCCCGCTCTCAGGATCTTCCGGATTATTAGTGGCATCCATATATTCAACCAGCCCGTCCGGGTAATTATCAATGATAAGTTTCACAGGCCTGATCACAGCCATTCTGCGCAAAGCCCGTTTGTTCAGGTCTTCACGTATGCTATGTTCAAGCAGTGCCACATCAATGACATTATCGCGTTTGGCAACTCCAATCTTGTCAGCAAAATATCTGATGCTTTCGGGGGTATAACCACGCCGCCTCAACCCGCTGATGGTAGGCATACGGGGGTCATCCCATCCATTCACATATTTTTCCCTGACCAATTCGAGCAGTTTACGTTTGCTCATAATGGTATAGCTAAGGTTCAGACGGGCAAACTCATACTGATGCGGGCGATAGCTTCCCGGTTCAGTTATCTGATCCAGAAACCAATCGTACAAAGGGCGGTGCACTTCAAACTCAAGAGTGCAGACCGAATGTGTGATCCTTTCAATATAGTCGCTTTGTCCGTGGGCAAAGTCATATGTCGGGTAAATACACCATTTGTCGCCGGTGCGATGATGGTGGTCAAACATGATCCTGTACATGACAGGGTCACGCATATGCATATTTGGCGATGACATATCAATTTTAGCCCGCAGCGTGCGTGAGCCTTCCTTGAATTCGCCAGCCCTCATGCGGCGGAACAAATCAAGGTTTTCCTCAATACTTCGATCTCGGTACGGACTTTCTTTGCCCGGACGGGTAGGAGTCCCTCGGTTGGCACTGATCTCTTCAGCACTCATATCGCAAACAAAAGCCTTACCCTTTTTTATTATCGTAATTGCATAATCATACAAAATCTCAAAATAATCTGAAGCATAATATTCACGATCTTCCCAGTCAAACCCAAGCCAATGCACATCCTCTTTTATTGAATCTACATATTCAACTTCTTCTTTTGTTGGGTTTGTATCGTCGAACCTAAGATTACATTTTCCTCCATATTGCTGTGCCAGACCAAAATTCAGACATATTGACTTAGCATGTCCTATATGCAGATAACCATTTGGTTCGGGCGGGAAACGGGTATGAACCCTTTTTTCGTTCTTCCCCTGACGAAGATCCTCTTCTATTATAGCCTGAATAAAATTCAATGACTTGATGCTTTCTTTTTCTTGTGAAGTATCGTTCATAAAAAAACCTTGAAATAATTAATACGGCACAAAGGTAAGAGTATTCCGCAAAATCAAAACAATGGTGTCAGGCCGCAGGATTAAAAATAATTACAACCGGTTTTTAATTTTATGCCTGAACCATTACAAAAAAGCATTGTCAATGCTGATCTTTCGGGGTTTGAGTTAAAAGGCTTACAATAACAATTATCAATAAGGCTATTGAAAATCCGGGAATCAGTTCATATATTCCTGTTGGCTCCTTAAGCCATAGTTTCCAGGCAATTGTAATAAAAGCTCCAGTAATCATGCCGGCAAAAACTCCGGTGCGTGTTGTTTTCTTCCAGAATAGCGACATTATCAATGCAGGTCCAAGCGACGCACCAAGTCCAGCCCAGGCAAACAATACCAGCCAGAAAACGAGATCTTGTGCAATATAGGCAAGAAACAAAGCCAGTATTCCTGAAACTATCAATACCACACGGCTTAGCCTGAGTTTCTTTTTTTCACTGATTATTGTTTTAGCGGCAATTATTTTCTCATACAGATCGCGGGCAAAGGTAGATGCTACAACAAGCAACTGTGAATCGGCTGTTGACAGAATTGCTGCAAACACCCCTCCTACCAGCAATCCGTAAAGCATAGGTCCAAAATATTGTGACGACAGTACCAGATAAATCATTTCAGGATCTTTTCCGGGTAGTGATGCAATATCGGGAACCAGGATTCTGCCCGTCAAACCAATACATATTGCACCAAGACCAAGCAGAATATTCAGGACGGTTCCGTAAACAGCGCTCAGAACAAGTTTCTTTGAATCACGTATTGACATGTAGCGCACCACTATATGAGGCTGCCCGGGTGAACCCAGCCCTATTCCAAGAAATCCTATTATAGCGCCGGTTCCAAGTGAAAAAACATCAAGATATGACGGATTTAACTGATGAAGCATATCATTCAGCACATTAATCCCTCCTATTTTTATAATTCCGACCACAGGAAGCACAACAAGACCTGTAAGCATGATAAAGGCTCTTACTACATCGTTATAGGCAACGGCAATATAACCTCCGAGTATCATATAGATCATTATCAGCAAACCGGAAATTACCAGAGAGAGCAAAAATGAAATATCGAGTGCGGCTGAAAGGGATTTTGCTCCGGCATTGAACTGAGCAGCAACGTAGGCTATAGTGAAAACACTTATAATTATAACTCCGGTTATTCTTATCAATCCTGCTCTGTCGTTAAAACGTGAATCAAAATAATCAAGCATGGTGATTGAATCAGTTGTTTGAATTTCATTGCGAAGTTTGCGACCCAGATAAATAAACTGCCAAAGTTCCACAGTGATATATCCTGCAATTGCCCACACGGCACTGACCCCCGAAACATAAGCCACTCCGCTCAAACCCAATACCAGCCATGACGAACGACCTGATGATACCGCTGATAAAGCCACGACAAAGGCATTCATTGATCGCCCTCCAACAAAAAAATCCGACTGGTTTTTGGTTCGTAAAACAGCGATCAAACCCACTCCTATGGGCAAAATAAGAGTAAGGATGAAAATGAGCAAAGCATAAGGGTTTAACAGCTTTTCATAAATATTTCCGATGATCATAATACAGGTTTTGATATTAGTACAAAATTAAAAGCACACATCAGGCATTTTACTAATTTTGCAGGGCTTCAAAATTATAAAACTATGGGGATCATTTCTCTTGAAGGCATGGACTTTTTTGCTTACCACGGTTGTTTTACCGAAGAGCAAATTATTGGAACACATTTTATTGTTGACCTGCATTTCGAAACCGATACTTCAAATGCTGAGTTAAGTGATAATCTGAAACAAACTGTTAATTATCAAACAGTTTACTTACTGGTAAAGAAAGAAATGGAGCAAAAATCCCATCTTCTTGAACATGTAGGCAGGCGTATTTTAACATCGTTAATGAATACTTTTCCTGTAATTACTTCAGCAAAAGTGAAAATCTCAAAGTTAAATCCTCCTCTTGGGGGCAAGCTTGATAAGGTAAGTGTAACGCTCACATCCGGTATTGAATGATCTCAGAACCAGTTTCACAAATAAAAATATGCCCGGCATGTAATGCAAAATTTGAATGTTTTCACTCAAATGATTGCTGGTGTGCATCTTTTGTGATCCCAAAAGAAAAGAAAGATGAGCTCATGGCTTTGTATTCTGATTGCATTTGTGCCGACTGCCTCACTAAATACACACAAATAACGAATACATTTTGCTGATATATTATTTTTATTTATATCTTTGCAGCATAAAGGTCTCATGGCCGAGTGGCTAGGCAGAGGTCTGCAAAACCTCCTACAGCGGTTCGAATCCGCTTGAGACCTCAAAAAATCTTTTCAGCCTCACTCCTTCAGGCATCTTACACTTTGTCCGTTGTTTTTATTGATAGTACCGCGCCCTATATTTGTGGCGTTGTGAAACATATTTCTCAGATAGGCAAAGTTACCCTGCTGTTCAGTAGATGTCCACAGCCAGCAATAGGTTCCCCTCGAATCGTAATTACCGTTGTAGATCCTGCTTCCTCCGGCACGGGCACTGAATCCTGATTCATTGGTTGCTCCGGTATTTGGCGGATTCCAGTAAACAAATCCGGTTTCTTTCATTTTGCCACCAGCCGGAACATTACCCCCTAAAAAATTTACAAGGATTGTATAATCCTCATCAGTTGCAACACGCCAGCCGGCAGGACAAAGCTCATTACCTCCGTTAGTAGCCGGATTGATGGCATACCAGTTATAAAGAGCGCCATAGCTGTCTTTGTAAACAATATCGTTGCTATACCAGCAATATGCACCGCTTGTGAGATTCACCCAGGCAGAATTATTCACAACATTAGGAATATCGCTGCCATTACGGTATTTGGTTGTTTTAAGATTTTCCTGCATCCAGCACTGATTGTCAATTAATACTGTGTTATAAACATTGCCATCACTGTCAGTAACCGTTGAAGTGCCGCAAGTAAACCCGCCACCTCCCACAATGATATTTACCGTAGCAATAAGGTCGCTCAGATTGACCACCCCGTCGTTGTTAACATCGGCATTTTCAAAACAAAAGGGTTCCGGGGTCAGACCAATGATATAATTGCTGATTGCAATGACATCAAGGATATCCACTGTGCCATCACAATTTGCATCACCGGCAAGCCGCGTAGTATTTCCGGTTTCAGAAACATACTGCCGGGGTTCAGACGAAAAGCTATAAAAAGCAGTCATCATACCCCAAAACATTAAAAAGCAGACAAGGACTTTTGTTTTACTGATTTGCGCTAAAGTTTTCATTTTGTTGTGGTTTTTAAATGGTTAAACAATTGAGAACCATATTGATTCTGAAGAATACAAAAATAACTATTTTTTAACTGAATTAGGATTTTTTCTATTTGTTTTAATTAACAGTTTTGGTTTTTTAAACTAAATCCGGCTTAAATCACGTTAAGGGCTTTGTCTTAACCTAAAAATAAAATATGAAACATATTTGTATTGCTGTTATTTTCCTGATCTCAGGATTAAAGATCAGTGCACAGGTTCTTAATATTGAGCGTGAACGAATAAAAACTGATACTGTTGGCTGGTCGGGTACCGGCACTGTAACTTTTGATCTGATTAAAAACACCAAACAACTCACAAAAGCCGGACTTGGATTACATGTACAGTACAAAACAGAACGGAGTCTGTATCTTGCACTATCAGATTATGAACTTATAAAAACAGGAGCCGATGATTTCTCGAATAAGGGAATGCAACATCTGAGATATAACTACAAGCTTACCAATTTTGTTACCCTTGAGGCATTCACTCAGGCTCAGTTCAACAAGGTTTTACAGATTGATTTCCGTGGTCTTGCCGGAGTCGGACCTCGTTTCAAGCTCCTTGGAGCAAATCAGTTCAGAATGTATGCAGGAACAGCGTATATGTTTGAGTACGAAAAACCAAGCGGAGATCTTGATCCGGAATATAATCACCGCCTTAGCAGTTATTTGTCGTTTACATTCAGGATAAGCGATAATCTTACTGTAATAAACACCTCGTATTATCAGCCGTGTTTTAAGCCTTTTAGTGATTATCGCCTGTCACACAATCTTGATCTGCTGTTTAAGATCAGCAGGAACTTGTCTTACTCCCTTGCTCTTGAGCATCTTACTGACAGCCATCCAATTGAAGGGATACCAAAGCAGGTTTACAGTCTGAAAAATAAATTAGTGATTGACTTTGGGAAATAAATTCCTGATCTAAAATTACTGATATAATCACCGATCTCTCAGGCTTTTGCTTCAAACACTTGATTTTTCAACAAAGCTTTCATAATTTAGCCGCCTTAATGACTGCTTATGAATTTTAAGGATAATCATATGTTAAGCGACGAGAAGCTTATTGAGAAGATCGTTGTTGAGAAACAATCAAATCTTTATGAAATCCTTTTTGGACGCTACTATCAACGTGTGCTGGAAAAATGTATCAGCCTTGTTAAAAACCATGATATTGCAGAAGAACTAACAAAAGATATTCTTACCAAAGCATATGAGAACCTTGGCAGTTTCAAAGGTAATTCTTCATTTGGAACCTGGCTTTATTCAATAACTTACAATTATTGCATTGATTATCTGCGGGCGAAAAACAAGCTTCATTATCCCAACTGGAATCTTGAGAATGAATTACCCGAGATCATTGATGAAATTGAAGAAGATCTGACAGAGATACATTATGAAAGATTGATGCGGGTACTCGACCTTTTGCATACAGAGGAGAAAGCACTGCTTTTAATGAAATATCAGGATGATCTCTCATTGAAACAAATCTCGGAAGCGTTACGCCTTAGCGAGGGAGCAGTAAAAATGAGGATTAAACGTGCAAAAGCCAGGGTGCTGTTTATTTTTAAAAATACATACGGAAGTTACAATTAATTTTAAGTTACTTTTATACGAAAGTTCGTCTAAAATATAAATTTCAGAAAAAAGTGGATCTGCTAAATAAAATATTCGGTATTACAAATCTTGGAATTTCAAAAAAGATTAGACAAAATTTTGCTTTGCATTTTCCAAATGCTAAAAATATTGAATGGACTTCGCAGAAAGATTTTGCTGAAGCAATTTTTTATGACCGGGATATTGAAAAAATCGCGAGATATGATAAAAACGGGAATCTGATTGAAACAAGAATTAATATTTCTCCTCTTAATGTTCCTGAAATCATTCAGAAGAACTTAAATCCCGAATTTGAAATAATGAACTGCATTGCTGTAAACAGTAATGAATCAGTAATCTATGAACTTATAATAAGGGACAAACAATTGATCCGATATCTTGCTACCAGCGACGACAAAGGCAAAATATCAACTCCGGAGCCACTCTGAATATCATTATCCGGTTATTTTTCCTCTTCACCGTAATTCATTTTTCTGAGGCATATTCTGTATCAGTTATCATGAACTGTATTTCGTAAAACATTAGTTCTCTGCCTCTTATACGACCTTTTGGTCAATATCCATTTTCATATACAAGGCAGTATAAATTGAACAGCAGCATATAATCCAAACCGCTGTATTCTCCCTGAAGCCACTGGTTTGTGCCACTGCCAAGCCTTTCGGGCCACACAAGCCGGTTTATTGATGACCATTCAAACACAAAATCATCAGCAGAATAATTGCCGAAATTTGACGGACCATTGACAGGAGCCAAATTGAGTAGTCTTTCATATTTTTCTTTTTCGCGATTAAGTTTTTTAGGGCAATCGTTATGAAGAATACATGAAATCAATGCAAAGTGTTCGTAATGAGGATCAGGAACAAAAAAGAATTTATGATGCCGGTTATACAGGCGTATCAGATCGCGCGTACTCCAGATATTACCAATTGTTGCAAGTGAGCCGGCATGAAACAGGTGATCAATATTTCCTTTTGGTGAGAATTGCTGGGCAACCTGAAAAAATCCCAATAATCGTATCCATAGAAATCCCTGTGGGGAATATCCCCAGTGCAGGCTGCCAAAATTCTCGTTAGTTATGAAATCGCCGGCTTCAGCAAAGCCAAACTTCAGAAATCGTGGATCGGCACCTCGTTTTACAGGCATTTTTGTAACCGGGTTACGCAAATTCCATATCCTGAAACAAGGTTTATTATTAATGATATTAAAACATTTTTTGTACTGTAAGGCTTTGATTATCTGATAACTGATCAACATTGCCCTTTGCGAAAGTGTTAAGCGCAAAGCACTGTTCAAAAACGGACTGCTAACTGTATCGTCTACAAGTTTGCTAATCAGAGCCAAACCTATGACCAGATGCCATACCTGATCCTGGCTCATTTCATTTAAGCGTTTATTCGCTTCGGTATAGTCTGACCGGACGTAGGGATAATCAACAAACGAAGGATTTTTCCACGCCCAGTCCTGTGTGAATGTTGCAGGAATATCATCACGAATAAAAAAGCCATTGGGAAAATGTGGCGCATGCGTATTACCATAAAAAGCTTCTGCACTTATATCAAGACGCTCCATTGCCGAAAGCACATTGTCAATCTCAATCAAAGTTTCATCCACAGGCATACTGCTGAGTTTCAACAGTTTATATTCAGTTGCAAGCACAGCCATATAATTACTAAGATTGATAGTAGCATCACCCCAGCGCATCAGCCCGGTTTCTATATTCCTTAAACTGGCGGGAATATTGGTTCCCGTCTCGTTTCCCCGGCTCGAAACCATAAAATCAGAAAGTAAACGCTCACGATAAATCAGATATTTTTGAAAGTTCTGAACCCGGCTTTGTGCAATTGCCTGATTGACAAAAGGTTCAAATAACAGAATTAATAATATGATTATTCTGAAATTCATTTTAAAAAGTTGAATACAAATTCAGCATAATCCCGGGGATATCACCAGTAAGCCAGGGCAAAAATCCATTGCAACAAAATAGATTATGCTACAAAGCCATGTTATCAGAACATTCCCTCAAGTCTTTTTCTCAGTTTGGCGCTATCCTCTTCAAAACCACGCTTACCGAGCAATGCAAACATATTCTTCTTATATGCTTCAACTCCGGGCTGGTCAAACGGGTTTACTTCCAACAGATAACCACTTAATGCACAGGCAAATTCATAGAAATACATGATTCCGCCAAGATAAAACTCATTTATTTCGGGGATGCTAATCCTTATATTAGGAACTCCTCCGTCAACATGGGCAAGCAATGTACCTAATTCAGCCATGCGATTTACTTCGCTCAGCCGCTTGCCGGCAATATAGTTCAATCCGTCAGAATCGTCATCAAGCTCAGGAACTGCCAGTTTTCTGGTGCTGTGTTCAACTGAAAGCACACTTTCAAAAATTATACGAAGACCTTCCTGAATATACTGCCCCATGCTGTGCAGATCAGCGGTAAAGGTAACCCCGGCAGGAAATATCCCTCGCAATTGTTTTCCTTCACTCTCACCATAAAGCTGTTTCCACCATTCAGTCAGAAAAACAAGGTTTGGCTGATAATTAACCATTATCTCTACCGTCCTTCCTTTCTGATAAAGCGCATAACGAGTAAGTGCATACAATGCTGCGGGGTTGTTTTCCGTTAAGTGCGAACCCAAAGCTATTTCTTCCATTTCAGCAGCACCGTTTATCATTTTTTCAATATCAAATCCGGCTACGGCAACAGGAAGTAATCCAACAGGAGTAAGAACTGAATAACGACCTCCCACATCATCAGGGATAATAAATGTTCTGTAGCCTTCTTCGTCAGCCAGATTCTTTAACGCTCCCCTAGCTTTATCGGTGATGGCAATAATACGTCTTCGCGCTTCGCTTATACTGTACTTTCTTATCAGATGTTGCTTCAGTACTCTGAAAGCAATTGCCGGCTCGGTAGTAGTGCCTGATTTTGATATTACGATCAGCGACCAGTCCACCTTTTGCAATACATCAATCAGATCGGCATGATAATCTTCGCTAATATTATTACCTGCAAACAAAACCAGTGACCCTGGTCGCTTAAATACCGGCATCAGTCCTGTAAACTGATGCTGAAGTGCTTCAATTACAGCTCTTGCGCCCAGGTAAGACCCGCCTATGCCTACAACAACCACTATTTCTGATTTTTCTTTAAGTTCCAGTGCTGCCTCTTTAATTTTACTTAATAGATCTGGTGTTGTTGAAGAAGGCAACCTGACCCATCCGGTAAAATCATTACCCGCACCAGTTCCGGAAATCAGATTATGATGATGAGCCTTTAAGGAACTCTCCTGCTTTTTCAGATCGTCACGATCAATGAAACCAAGTACTGACTGAATATCAACATTAAGCTTTTTCATATTTTAATGATTATTAAATTCCTGCCGGTAAAATTATTAAAAAAGTGGTTTATGCACACGTGAACTGCTCAAATTCCCTATAATTAAATGTATCTTAAAGTTCAGAACTCCTGATCTCATGCACACAGCAATGTCGCAGTTTTGTAGATTAGCTTGAGTTTTGTACCTGTAAAAATTGCTTCATAATCGTTTATGGTTCGACAAGTTTCTCGTACTGCTAAATTGTCCTTTGGAGTTGACAACGAAGTTACCGAAGGTTTAGTTCAACAGCGCCTTGATTTCAGACTATGGCGTGTTGCCCGTTAGATAAATTTATGTACATTTGTCAGGCTGTTGGCTCGTAGAGTGTGTTCTGGAGACTCCACCGCCCGAAAACCAAGCCATAAAAACGTTATTTTTATTCTCATAACACATTGATTTTCTGTTATTTAAATTAAATATCCATTTTAATAAACATATTGGTTGGAGAATGATAGTTGTTTTTTATTTACGAATGTTTATCTTTGTTGCTGACAATAAATTTAATTATTAACACAGATTGCGGTCGGTTACAAGGCAACTATTTGGATAAATCTGAGCCTGACAAACCGATTGGCAAAGGCAAAGCGTAAAAGTACGCTGTGCAAGAAAGCAGGCGGCCTCCCTGTTAGCGTTTGTCGGCGTTCAACCAGCGGAGATTACCGGTAGAAAACAAAGAGTGGCGGCCGGGGATAGGGTGCAGTAGGTGCGTTGAAGAGGTTGGGCAGGGATGCCCGCCGAAGCGGCGTAAGATACACATTCATTGACAATCCCACGGAGAAAGGCAAAGCCACCATAGCGAGCGACGGATTTTCTTTTTTTTCGCCAAGCGCTATAAACAGTTTTTCTTTGTTTTGACTGACCCACGCACAGAATGTAGTTATGCAGCGCAAAAAGATAAGGCTTATGAAAACATGAATAACAAGCTGAGAAAAACAATAAAGAGCTTACCCCTTAACAAACTCTTTTCAACTCTTCTTATTTCTTTATTTCTGTTAGCAGGATTTAGCTGAGCCAATGCTCAGAGCAGCTCTGAGCAAAAGAAGCAGACTTCAGACAGTAGTAAAATAGTGAGATTGGATGAAAAAATGGAAATTCCTGCTGGGAGTCCGATGCATTTTGTCCAAGAAAATATTCACAAAATCCCTACAGAGCTTCAGGCTTATTATCATGAATTGATGAGACTTTATGAACAAGAATATCAGTTCGTCCATATCTCAAAAGTTCCCATGATGAATCAGTGTTTAGAGGAAATTTTTAAATCCATTAAAGATCTTGAACAAAGATTGCGAGCTGCTTTGATTTTCCACGAAGAAGCTCCAGGAGATCATAATCATGATGGGGGAAACCCTTCTAGTATTTATCTAGATGAAGCATTAAAAAGAAAAATTATAGATATGGAGATGCTTGTGAATTGGATAGAACCTCGGATAGAAACTATGTTTGAATGGAATGATGAAAATTTTTATGAAAAAAAAGTTCAGGTGGTTAAGGCATTGAAAGAAGAGATACAAAAAGATAAAGAAGAGATACAAAGAGATAAAGAAGAGATACAAAGAGATAAAGAAGAGATTACTGAATTAGATAAAAAAAGACTCGAACGATTTAAGCAAAAAGAACAAGATATTTTAGACTGAAAGGTAAGTTGAGAAAGACTTATTAATATAAAGGATGCTATCATACAGAGAGCAAAAGATTTAAATCTTGATCTTCAAAAAGATTATCCTCATATGTGGAAGGCAATCACTCCGGAGAAATAATTAGGCTATCTACTCTTTAAAACTCACAAAATCTTTGGCTGCCAAATATTGCAGCCGAAGATTTTGTGATTATTTTTGCTTGGTTTGTTTTGAAGGACAGGTTAGAGCACACTTTAATCCATATAAAGAATAGGAACAAAAAAAGCTATTCAATGTCGATATTTTTCAACAAATTTGCGGGTGTAGTGTAAGGGTAGCACACCGGCTTTCGGTGCCGGACTGGGGCCTCCAACCCCTCAGACGCGGTTCGACTCCGCGCACCCGTGCCACTGTTGCGGACGTAGTGTAATGGCAGCACGCAAGCCTTCAGAGCTTGATTCGGCGTATATCCGGTACGCAGGTGCGGGTTCGAATCCCGTCGTCCGCTCATTTTTATTTCAGTTTTGGCAGGATACCCAAATCTTCCAGTCGGCGTCGCTTGCCGGGGTTCATGGCTGCTATCTCTTCTGCGGTATAGCTTCTGTAGATGGTATTTTTTCCCTTTTGGCTCTCTTTCTTCTTCTTTGCCTCAGCTTTGGCCTTTTTACGGGCCAGGTCACGCTCTCTTTTTTCCTCGGCTCGTTTGCTTTTTTTCAATGCGTTTTCAATTCGCTTTCGCTCCTCCTTTTCGGCCTGTAATTTTAGCTTCTCCTCTTTTTGCAGTCTGGCTTTTTCGGCTTGCAGTTCTTCAATTTTGTTTATACGAGCTATAAATTCCGGTTTTTGCGATTCAATAAAATAGAGATCATCAGCCAGTGCTTTCAGCGCTTTTTTCAGCGCTTTCTGCCGCGAATAGCGGTATGCTCCTGTAGTTTCATCAGACAAGACGTGTCCGTTTACCCGCACTATGCTTGTAAACTTCTTCTCGCCGGTTTGCATGGTTTCTACCTGCACCGTACTGCCATAAAGAAGCTTTGAAAGCACATTGCACTGCCCCTCCATATCTTTGCTCACAAAACTGAAATCTATGTATTTATGATTGGGAATAATGATATAGCGGCTAATGAACTGATGTAAATCTTCTTTGGAAGAATGTCTGTACACAAATCCGAGTAATCCAAATGCAAAGATGTGACGGTGCTTTTCTGCATCGAAATCGCTGCCGCAGCGTATCAGCTCTTCAAGTCCGAATCGGTCAAAAAGTTTTATCAGATTTTCATTCCGAAAAAAATTACCCAAAGCCTGCTGCAATTGCATTCCTGTACCCGGCACATAAAGACTCAGATAAGATGCTACTTCACCTTTAAAAGCAAACATACCGGTAAAAACATAGCGGCTGTTGCTCTTCTCGGTATTCTCTTTCAGATAATAACTGCTGTGCGTAAGTGCAACGTTGAGCTGGATATGCGCTTTCTCGGCATTGAGTATGCGGGCAAGCATCCGTATTTTTTCCGAACGATTCATATTTATTGTTACATCACATTTAATATCAGGCAAATGTATCGTAATTTGGAAAATATTACAAATTTAGTAACGAAATTAAAATCTCGTATTATTGGTATCCGGTCAATATCATCACATCCTTTCTCAGCATCTCATGCACATTGCTCGCTTTATAGTAGCAGCGGTCGTCATCCAATTTGATATATGTAAGGCTGCCTTTGGATTTGAATTTTTCTTTTAATAAAAAAACTGATTTATATTTACACCGGGTATATAAATCAGTTATTTATAGCTTTTTGAGAATTGTATTTTGATGACATTGGATGGCATGGGATGGCGGAGATGAATTATAATTTGTTAAATACTCCGGAGCATATTCATTTATCCGAAGAAAACATGAGGATTCTCATTTGCTAATTAGTCAGATTGGAAAAAAGAGTATCAGGCGGTAAAACACGGTATAGTTAATTGCCTGAAAAGTGGGTATTCGAGCGGCACAGCTCATATTAAAACTAATTGTAACTTGATAGGAAAGAGCTTCGAAATTGGCAACAAAAACCTACCGCAAAACGTTACCAACAGCAAAAACGTTTTATGACTTTCGCCAAAACGCTGAACGGCTTTAAGACCAAAGTCACTGATTTACGAGAACTAAAGTGCAACACATAAATGAACCGGCAAAATTTTTGGTAAAAACATATTTCATTTTATACTTACAATAAGTCCAGCCTGTGAGCATCCTGTTTTACAAAAGTAAACAGCAACAGCGTAAAAGCCATAAGCGAAGAACCGCCGTAACTAATCCTGACTTGTCCCTTTTAGTGCGGTCAAAGCATTTTGTATAGAATTCCAATTATTTTAGCTGCTAGTTCCGCTTTTATTAAGGTGGTTTTACCATATACCTTATTGAAAATGGCTATCTGTGCTTCTTAATATCCTCTGTAATAGTTGATAACCACTGAGAACACAGAGGTTCACAGAGAAACCTGTTGAAAGATACTCTGTGGTTCTCCGTGCCCTCTGTGGTTAAATGAATTACTATTAAAATGTTATTATTGAAAACAAGTATTATATTGCTACTATGCAACCGTGAATTTATCAACCCGCGATTAAGAGGGCATCATGTGCCGGTTTTTCCATGAAGTGCTGCGATTATCGTATAATAAAAGGTCAGACAAAAAAAGAGACCTTGTCTCAGAATATAACTCTGTGATGGTCTCTTTATAATTATAGGTATGTGCTTAATATTAAGCCTGATAATAGTGCTTAGTCATGTAAGCCAAATTAATTTCCCGAATTACATATAAAATTATGTACGGTTCAAAGCTCATTGATGATTTTCATGACGCGTGCTGTAAGCGGATTACAGTAGGTCAGGTTAAATTCAAAGAGTTCTACTTTTGTATGCTGACTTTCAAGCGACTGCCGCATCATTGATTTTGCACGACTGAAGCGCACTTTTACGTTTGATTCGCTGATGTTGAGTAAATCTGCTGTTTCGGCAACACTCATATCATTAAGTTCTCGGAGCGAAAACACCAGACGATACTCTTCAGGCAACTCCGACAAAGACTTTTCAAGAATTGCCCTCAACTCGCGGTTATAAATGTCTTTTGTTATGTCACTGTGTTCCTGCATAAACATGGGTGTTATCGTTTCACTAATAGTTTCCGGCGTAAATTCGTATTTGAAACTCGATCTTTTCTTTTTCCTGTAACAGTTGTTTATCATGATACGAAAGAGCCAGGTTTTGAAATTAGAACGTTTCTCAAATTGTGATAAGCTTTTATAGGCATCAATATAGGTTTCCTGCATCAGATCTTCAGCATCTTCATGATTGAAGTTATATGACCGCCCGATCTTATAAAGAAAAGGATTGTAACGTCTTACTATCACTTCAAACAAGGCTTTCTCACCATTTAAAACACGCTCTATAATTTCTGTTTCGCTGATTTTAGTTTGATTTTCCATACAGTCATTTTTTATTGTCAGTGAAAGATTCACCACATATTTATTGGGAATTGGAAGTACAAAAATATGTTTATTATACAAAGCAATAACTGTATGTAACTTTTTTCAAAAAAAATCCCTGTATGATTTTGAAAAACTTCAGATCCATCATACAGGGAACAAGATTTAACAATGTGTGAACTACATGCTCACATCTTTCTGTTAATTATAGGTCAGGATCTGTATTATTTCAGTGCTTTTGGAAATTGTTTTGCAACTCCTTCTGACAGAATATCAGCAAGTTGAAGCATATGAGCAAGAGCGCTTTCAAATCCTTCAATTGATTCTTTATACTCACCTTTAAGGATATTCACTGAATACTCGATTGTATGAGTGATATGGCTTTCAAGTGCTGGACGGGTAGCTTCTGCAGGCCAGTGTTTGGGATTGGCTGCCGACAGGAAATCTGCTATCTCTTCCGCATTCTTATACCAGTTTTTTACTGCTGTGTCAAGTGCTTTTGAGTCGTTTTCCTTAGCTGCAACCAGCACTGGTACTGCACCCGTAATATGTTCAGTCAGTAATTTGGTCAGTTGTGCACCGGCAGCTTCTCCATAAAAAGGTACTATGGCTTCGCCGATGTGTTTCTGATTATCGAGCAGACGAGCCAGTTTTATATCCAGTTGATCAGGTTCATTAAAGAAAGCATCAACGGTTGCAAGAGTCCAGTGCATATGATCAGACCAAAGTTTGCGCATTGCCTGGTTCAATTCCATATATTTATGGTTTTTCATCAGTTTCATCACTTCTTTTGATTTTGCACTTTGTACATGTGACTGATGAGCATGCTGAGCGCTTACTGTTACAGTTGCCAAAACGATTGCGAGGATTAATGTTAGCTTTTTCATAATTGTAATGTTCTTTTTTGTTAATAAATAAATTGAATTTAATTTTTGAATTACTTTTAAGCCATTAGAGTAGGCATGATGTAAAAAGGTTACAAACAAATCCAAAATTTTTATCAATTTGTGGTGCTAACACATCGAATGACCAGGAATATCTCTTGTATCTTACTGATTATGAACGCATTTCAATTTCGCAAAAAAATAAAAAAATTGCTCATTCCTATGAAACCTTTTGTCGGATAATATATATAATGGTATAACAGACAGGTTTTGCATAATGTCCCGGGAGTATTATACAATCCTACCTTATAAGCAACACCAGGATAATATTTGTACTTTTTATTTTCTCCTGATTTTAAAAAGAACATTATGAAGGATTATATCTGTGATGTTTAATAAAGGTTCTGGAAAAACACCGGAAAACTAAGAATTGCACATCAGAGCTTAGTGTATTCAGAATGCAATTGTAAAAGGCGGAATCTGAGTTTTTTTGTTTTGGGTATCGTAATACTCAGATTATCAGACCTGTGCTGTCAAATATCCACAAAATAACAGATCATTGTAAGAGTTATAAAAAAGAAGCTGTCTCTTCTCCGAGACAGCTTCCCCAAAACAAACAACAAAAACCAAGTTACTTCGGCAATATTAAATTGCCAGTTAAGTTAACCTTAAAACGTTTATGAAAAAAATTACTCTGCAAAGATATAAAACATTTTTTAATTAAAAGTACATTTTTAGTAAAAAAAGTTAAAAAATGTTAAGCTAAAACCTAAAACTCTGCTTTGCAGTACTTTTGCATTCATGAACCGACTGAAAATATCACTTGCCATAATCCTGGTCAGCCTTTCACTGCTGACTCTGGTGGCTATTCAACTGTATTATATCAATAGCGCTATCAGGGTGGAAGAAAGTAATTTTCAGCACAGGGTAACCGAAGCAGCTACTAATATTGTAAATAAGCTTCAGAAAATGGATCTGGTTTACAATTTCAGTCTTCAACAACGCAAAAACAGAATCTTACATTCAATTGACTCATTAAGAACTGCTTACCAGTTACAAGTGATTTCTGATTCAATGGATTATCCGGAATTTAATTACTCCAGACAATATAAACAGATTGAGATGTACGATGGCAATCAGTGGGAAACGGTTCAAAAAATTGACACAAGCGCTATTATTTCAAATAATCCGTCCGATTCCGCTTATAAATATATTGAAGAAAGTTTTTATCATCAGGCTAATCTACTTGGTGAGCTTATTGACGAAATGCTTAGTGGAAAAAATCCTTATGAAAACCCTGTGAGATACGGTAAAACAATGATTGACTCTTTAATTGGTGCAGAGCTTGCCAATAAAGGACTGAAACTTGAATATGAATTCGGAATATTCAGCACCATGCAAAACCGGTTCCTTATGGAAAAAACAGGAAACCATACTCATTCATTGATTGAAAATGGATTTTCGTATCAACTGTCGCCAGGTAGTTTCTTTATGAGTTCGGATTATTTAATTCTCTTCTTTCCAAACCAGATCCGTTTTGTACTCGTCAGACTTGCAGGCATGCTTGGCGTTTCACTTTTAATTGTTTTAATACTGATAGGAGCATTTTTCTATGCTTTTCGAACCATCTTACAGCAAAAGAAATTATCGGCAATGAAAAGTGATTTTATCAACAATATGACCCACGAATTCAAAACACCAATTTCAACGGTTGCTCTTGCATGTGAAGCCTTGAACGACAGTGATATACAAAAATCAGAAGAGCTTTATAAAAGTTATATCAGTATCATTAGCGAAGAAAACAAAAGGCTGGGGATTATGGCTGAAAAAATCCTTCAAACCGCTATACTTGAAAAGAAAGAGCTAAAACTGAAACTTGAAAATATTGACCTTCATGAGATAATCCATGATGTTATAAAAACCATGAGCATTCAGATTGAAATACGTGACGGACAGATAAATACAGAGCTTGATGCTGAACAAAGCCGGGTCCTTGCCGACAAGGTTCATATTACCAATATCATTACTAACCTGTTGGATAATGCAAATAAATATACACCTGTGAAACCCCGCATTGATGTTAAAACCGGCAATACTGAAAATGGGGTTGTCATTATGATTTCTGATAATGGTCTGGGTATCAGCAAAGACGATCAGAAAAAAATATTTGAAAAACTATACCGGATACCTACCGGAAATATCCATAATGTGAAAGGATATGGGTTGGGTCTCAGTTATGTAAAATTTATTGTTGACAAGCATCATGGGAGTATTTCGGTTGAAAGTGAAGTCGGGCAGGGAACCAAATTCAGAATATTTTTGCCTTTTCAGCCTGAACCCAAATAAACAGATGTATATTTGAAAAACTGTTCATAAACATTATTTTCACGAATTAATTGAAAATCAGCATAAAAACTTTGTTATGGAAAATGAAAAACTGCGTGTTTTATTAGCCGAGGACGACCGGAATCTGGGAAATATTCTGAAATCCTATCTTGAGGCAAAAAATTATGAAACTACTTTATGTGTCAACGGGCATGAGGCTTTGCAGGCGTATGCCAAAAGCAGCTACGATATTTGTCTCATTGATGTTATGATGCCTGTAATGGATGGTTTCAGCCTTGCTAAGGAAATCCGTACTGACAACAAACAGATACCCATACTGTTCCTTACTGCCAAATCATTGCAGGAAGACAAGATCAAAGGTTTTGAGTTGGGTGCCGATGACTACATAACCAAGCCTTTTGCGATGGAAGAACTGCTGGCACGTATGAAAGCCGTGCTTCGTCGTTCAATGAAGGAAACATCACAGGGGGAAGAAATCAGTGTTTTTGAACTCGGAAACTATATCTTCGATGTAAACCGACAGACATTAACTTATGAGAATGATGTTCAAAAGCTGACTTCAAAAGAAACAGAACTGCTAAAATTGTTTTGTGAAAATTTGAATCAGGTATTGGATCGAAAAATAGCATTGCTCAGGATCTGGGGCGACGATAGCTATTTCAACGCCCGCAGCATGGATGTTTATATTGCTAAACTCAGGAAATTCCTGAAAAATGACCCCTCAGTACAATTGGTAAATGTTCATGGAACAGGTTTTAAACTGGTAACAAATATCTAAATCTCCTTACAAACCAGCCATTCATGAAAATTGCCGCTTTAGTTTCAGGAGGAGTTGACAGTTCAGTTACTATTCCTTTATTAAAGGAGCAAGGACTGGAACCGGTTATTTTTTACATACAGATTGGTATGGAAGATAAAGCCGGATTTATGGATTGCCCTTCAGAGGAGGATATTGAAATAGTAAACTGGATTGCAAAAAAATATGGCTGCCGCATGGAGATAGTTGATTTACAAAAAGATTACTGGGAAAGTGTGGTTGCGTATACCCTTGATTCAGTCAAAAAAGGACTTACACCTAATCCTGACGTAATGTGTAATCTGCTTATCAAGTTTGGAGTTTTCAATGATCGCTACGGCGCTGATTTCGACCGTATTACAACAGGACATTATGCAAGAAGAATAGAACTTGGCAATAAAGTATTTCTTGGAACAGCTCATGATAACATAAAAGATCAGACATACTTTCTTAGTCGCATCACTGCGGCGCAAATGCAAAAACTAATGTTCCCGCTTGGAGATATGCTGAAGAAGGATGTGCGTAAAATAGCATCCGAAATGAAATTACCGAGTGCAGAACGTCGTGACAGCCAGGGTATTTGCTTCCTGGGAAAGATAAATTACAACGATTTTATCAGGCGATATGTCGGCGAACGTGAAGGAAATATCATTGAATTTGAGACCGGAAAAATACTTGGAAAACATAAAGGCTATTGGTTTCATACAATAGGACAGCGAAAAGGGCTGGGATTAGGACAAGGACCATGGTTCGTAGTGAAAAAAGACACAAACGAAAATATTATTTATGTATCAAATGGTTATGATCCTGAAGCTCAATATGGTGATACTGTGAAACTTAAAGATTTTCTATTCATTACCGAAAATCCATGGGGCAACAACATTGATGGAGTTAACATCACTTTTAAAATACGTCATACTCCTGAATTTATTGAGGGGAAGTTCTACACCAGTGGTAATCAGCATATTATTAAATCGTCAAAACCTATTGCAGGTATTGCTCAGGGTCAGTTTGGGGTAGTGTACGATACCGAAATGAGGATTTGTATTGGCAGCGGGATAATTACAGAATCATGAACTATCTTTTCCGAACCTTATAATATCACTGAACTGCATGAGAACAGTGATGTAAAGGTGCTACGATTTATACGATCTTCCTGATACGAAGAAGCTATTTTCTCCTTTTGAACCAGTATAACTGATTGATTACCTTCTTAGTACGCGCAGCTTTCCAATTACAGCCTATTTTGCCATGATACTTAACTGCTGTACACTACCGTCAGTCTTATAATCAATTGAGCTGCCGGAGCCACGATAGCTGAAAATCTTAAAATAATAAGTCATATTGGGTGTTAAGCCACCGAAAACAGCATGTTGCACACCATAGGCTATATTTCTGTTCCAGAAATCATTATTTACCGGGGTTCCATCCACAGGATCAGTAATACTTTCAAAGCCTGTATCACTCATACGTATCAGGTAACCGTCGGGAAGAAGGGTTCCTACTGCATCCTCCCAGTTCAGGGTAATGGTATGAGCTGAAAAATCAGTAACATGATAAGCCGGTTCATCTTCAAGGCAGTCAGCCCAAACACAATTAACATATTCAGGATGATCAATATACGGATTGCGGTTACCCTGAATTGCATAAACAGCATTGTTGCGGTCAATTTCCTTCTGCGAAACCGGATCATCAATATGCCATTGCAGAAGCAAATCAAGATACCAGTCTTTAAACACCGGGAAAGTATTGGATTGCATTATGGCGGCACACTGTGGTGAATTGCTGTGCCATCCGGCAACCAGATTTTCATATCGTGTTACCATATAAAAGTATGTACGTGCAAAATCACCCTTGTATTCATCAATGGGTTCAAACACAAGCCCTGAATAACCTGCAGTGGAATTATTTCCAAGCTTACTACCGTTCAGTGTAGTGGTAACAGGCGAATTTACCATACCGTACGGATAATTTGAACGCAGTTCATTAACCCAGGCATCAGCAGGGTAAATATGAAAAAGATCGGTATACATAGGTACATCTTCCTGACTGCCATACCAGCTACGTGGAAAGGTATGCTCCCGGTTATAGCAGGAATTTTCAAACGGAACTGAACCTTCAGTACATTGATCATGAATGAATTCATACTCGTACGGCGGGTTTCCGGGAATATCACTATACATATCCCAGACTTTGCCATTAGGCTTTTTATCAGTATTCTGAAAATGAGTCCAGATAGAATTATATGAAATTACCGTATGATCCTTAATGATGTTATAAAGAGCAGTTTTTAGTTCCGAACCGGTTTTGCCTGATGCATCATCATAATATCCTGTTGGTATCTGCCCCTGTAAATAAAAAGGCAGCAGAAAAATAAACAGATGGAAGATCAAGTTCTTATGTTTCTTCATTGCAATTGTATCATTAAAACAAAGAGCAAAAGTAATGAATAAACCATGAAATGAATTAAGCTCAGTAATATTATCAAAAGCTTGTATTTTTGCCGATGGCTGTAAATCATTTTTAGCCTGTTTGCCTCTATGAAAATTATTGACTGGTATATTATCCGTAAGTTTCTGGGAATATTCTTTTATGCTATTGGTTTACTGGCAGTTATAATAATAATCTTTGATCTTTCTGAGAAAATTGATGATTTTATTGAAAAAGATGCACCGCTTAAAGCTATTATTTTTGATTATTACCTGAATTTTATTCCATATCTGGTGAACATGTTCAGCGCCTTGTTCACATTTATTACAGTCATCTTTTTTACTTCCCGAATGGCTACCAATAGTGAAATTGTAGCTATTCTGAGCAGCGGTATCAGCTTCTGGCGAATGATGCGTCCTTATCTGATTTCGGCTGCTATCATTGGTTTTTTATCGTTTATGCTTGCCGGTTATGTGATTCCCATTACAAATCGTTCCTTGTTCAGTTTTGAACGAACCTACATCAAAAAACCCAAGCATAGCCAGCCCAATAATGTTCATTTGCAGATCAGCCCGGGAGTTTATGTTTATGTAGGGCGTTACTCAAGTTATAATAATACGGGGCAAAATTTCTCAATTGAAAAAATTGACAATTCAGGTCTTTATTACCGGTTAAATGCCGAGCAATTCAGTTACGACAGCGTAAATCATATCTGGAGCATTTTGGATTACAAAGAGCGTTTCATTGACAGTATCGGAGAACGTCTTAAAGAAGGTAAACGGATAGATACCGTACTGAACATACATCCCGATGATTTCATGATTGATGCTGCCCGCCTTAAAATTCTGACTTCGCCCGAGTTAAATGAAGTTATTGCTTTGGAAAAGATGAAGGGCTCAGGTGCTATTATTGCGTTACAGGTGGAAAAACACAGCCGGATTGCATTTCCGTTTGCCAACATAATACTGGCAATGATAGGAGTAGCTGTTTCGAGCCGAAAAATTAGGGGCGGAACAGGCTTACACCTTGGAATAGGACTGACATTAACTTTTACTTATGTGCTTTTCATGCAAATATCAACAGTTTACGGTGTTTATGGAGGTTTGCCTCCTATAGTGGCAACATGGATCCCCAATATTATTTTCGGTATTATGGCTTTCTTTCTGATCAGATATGCACCTAAGTAATAAATCGGTGGCATGGAGTTCAGCAGAACACTACTGAGTAAGGTTATTAAATCGCTGTACTCTACTATATTACAGTGTTCTAGAAAAACACAAAACAAAGCTTACTGTCTAAACTTCATTATCATCAACGCGATTATGAATTAGCCTTCAATTCATAATTTCCCTGTCCATTGGAAATATTCAGCAGGAAAATCAATAGCTTCAGGAAGGTTTTTAAATATTCCATATACAGCCGGGCCACTGCCGCTCATAGCTGCATATACAGCACCCGAAGCATACAGTTTATCCTTAATTGCACTTAATTCAGGGTATATGCCAAACACAGGTTCCTCAAAATCGTTTTTCAGGTTGTTCTTCCAGTCTTCCAATGGCATTTTTACAATGTCATTCAATGACATTCCGGTTTCTGACGGCTTTGTTAATGAATAAGCGTATCCGGTGTTCACACTGAAATCAGGCTTAACCACATAAATGAATAAATCCTTAATGTTTAGATTAAGGGGGTTAAGTATTTCGCCCCTTCCTGTAGCAATTGCCGGGGTGTTTCTAATAAAAAATGCACAATCGCTGCCTGTCATCGAAGCATAGTTCAGTTGTTTTTCATCAGTCAAACCAAGCTCAAAAAGTTCATTAAGCAATTTTACAGCATATGCAGCATCTGAAGAGCCACCACCAAGGCCTGCTCCTACAGGTATGGCTTTATGAAGATGAATATAAACTGAGGGAAGCCCAAAATCCTTTTTAAGCAATTCATATACCTTCATTACAAGATTCTGCTTCAGATCATCACCGCTCAGCATGCTTAAAGACAACGACTTACCCTCTGAACCCATCGCCAGCCCTAAAATCAATGAATTTTCTTTTTTCTGTATTTCCGTCAGCTCATAATGATTTCCATGATTTCCTATATCAATCCCGCTAACATACATTTTTGTGTTTTCAGTTTCGGCAACAATTATTTCAAGCACATCGTACAAGCCAATTGGTATCATTACCGTTTCAATATCATGAAAACCATCATTTCTTTTCCTCAGCACTCTGAGCCCCAGATTGACTTTAGCATTTGGAAAAACCACCATAATTCAATGATTCTTTTTGGTTTTTATCACAGTTTTTTCAGGAAGTGGATTTTAAATTCATCCACAGTTCTCCGTTTCTGATTTCAAGAGCCGAAGGGAAGTTATTGGAAAATAATTTGCCGGTTCCCAACCCGTGATATGTTGGATTGTTCAGAGTAAAAGTCCATTGCGCCAACGCATTAAGCCCTATATTTGATTCAAGTGCTGAAGTTATCCACCATCCGGAATTTATTTTCTCAGCTTCTTGTATCCACTCCATACTTTTTGCAAAACCACCAAGCATTGAAGGTTTGAGAATGATATAACGTGGACTTATAGCTGAAAGTAAATTTGATTTATTGTCACCGGCATCATTAAAAAACAATTCCTCATCCAAAGCTACGGGAACAGGTGACTTTTCACATAATTCCGCCATCAGCTCCCAATTACCCGGTTTGATTGGCTGCTCTATTGAATGAAGTTTCAGTTCTGATAATACTTTTAATTTTTCCAGCGCCGTTTCATATTGGAAAGCTCCGTTTGCATCAACTCTTAAGACAATATCATCATTTTTGTATTCCTGTCTGATGGTTTTCAAAATCCCGATCTCCTCTTTGAAATCCAAAGCACCAACCTTCATCTTAATACATCGGTATCCTTCTTCAATACGCATTCGAACCTGTTGCAAAATATTTTCCCTGCTTCCCATCCAGATAAGCCCGTTGATGGGAATACCTGATCTGCTCTCAGTGAAATCAGAAGGGAAAAGTATCTTTTTACCACCGCCTTGCAGGTCTTTCCAGGCTGTTTCGAGGCCAAAACGAATTGAAGGATAGCTATTTAGGTAAGAATCGGCAAATGAAAGATATTTTTCAGGATCTTTACAAACCTCAGCAAGCATAACTTCAAAATCATCTTCTGGATCAGGGCTTAAGCCTTTTATAAGACTGCACTCACCCGTTCCTTTAATATCAGGTTCATTGGTGTCAGAAATTGAAATTATGTAAGAAGTCTTGGTGGTAAGATATCCTCTTGAGGTTCCGGCCGGAGTGTAAAATTTCAGAATATGTTTAGATGCAGTGGCTTTCAGCATTTTATCATAAGAAATTGAATAATTCTACAACACAAGGCTGACCCCAAAAATAATTGAAAAAAGCAGTGTGGTAAGTGCCAGCCGTTTGAGGTAAGGATCGAGTTCAGCAGGAATAGTATATTTAAAAACCCCGTAAACATTTATCCAGAAAAGGGGTACTGTGACAAGGAAAAACATTTGTACCGGCGACCGGTAATTTATTATCATATAAATCAGTCCGCATATTACCGAACCAAGTATCAGAATAAGATGATATATCCTTGCAGTACGAATGCCAAATCTTACAACCAAGGTTTTCTTTCCTGAATTGGCATCGTTTTCCCTGTCGCGCATATTGTTCAGGTTCAATACAGCCATACTCAGAAAACCAACTGCCGAAGCCGGTAATATTACATCAGCATGAAATTGTTTTGTGATTAGATAATGTGTTCCCAAAACACCGGCAAGGCCAAAAAAAATGAATACAAACAAATCGCCCAGACCATAATATCCATAAGGATTATTCCCAACGGTATATTTTATGGCAGCTATAATTGCAAGCAAGCCCGTTATCAGAAACAAGACCCTGACAAAATAACCACTACCCTGTAAGGCCATGAATACCAATGGAATACCGGTAGCAAGGCATAATGCTGATAAAACAATAATAGCCACTTTCATCTGTCGGGCGCTGATTTTTCCGCTCTGAACGGTTCTTTGAGGTCCTACCCGGTGTATATTATCAACACCATGCGATGAATCACCATAATCATTTGCAAGATTGGAAAGGATTTGAAGAAAAAGTGTTGTTAGCAGTGCAAGAATAAAAACCGTCCAGTTTGTCACTCCATCAAAATAAGCAATAAAGCCTCCCAGCAAAACGGTTGAAAGTGCTAAAGGCAAGGTGCGTAATCTGAAAGCAGAAATCCAGTATTTGAGTTTTAACGACACTTAAGTTGCAGTTATTTGAGCTTCAATTCTTATTAACTAATGAATATCCGGACTGCAAAAATACATGTATAACATGAATTTAAGGTCAGTAAACAGACTCAGATTGAATAAAAATTTGAATTCAGGTTTCGGAAAATACTTAATTAATTTTCTCGAGCAGCCATTTACAAAATCAAATGACCTGATAAAAGCAAATCAGCAATATCATCAGTGGTTTACTATCAGCTCTGCTATGGGAATTTCGGGTATTTTTGAAAATCCGGTTTGCGCTTTTCCAGAAACGCATTTTTCCCTTCCTGAGCTTCTTCGGTAAGGTAATACAATAATGTGGCATTTCCAGCTAATTCCTGTAAACCAGCCTGTCCGTCCAATTCAGCATTCAAACAATACTTTATCATACGTATTGCCAAAGGGCTATTCTGCATGATAGCCCTGCACCACTCAACCACCTCATCTTCAAGGCGTTCAAATGGAACTACTTTGTTTACCAAACCCATCTCAAGAGCTTCCTGAGCTGAGTACTGACGGCATAGAAACCATATTTCCCTTGCTTTTTTCTGACCTACTACACGGGCAAGATACGATGAACCAAAACCTCCATCAAAACTGCCAACCTTAGGTCCAACCTGGCCAAAAATTGCGTTTTCGGATGCAATACTCAGATCGCAAACCACATGCAAAACATGTCCTCCGCCAATAGCATATCCGTTAACCATTGCAATTACAGGTTTGGGAATAGAGCGAATAAGTTTCTGAAGATCAAGCACATTCAATCTTGGCACTCCATCTTTGCCAATATAACCACCGTGGCCTTTTACATTCTGATCGCCGCCGCTACAAAATGCCTTATCGCCTGCACCGGTTATTACCACAACTCCAATATCATTATTTTCACGGCAATGATGCATAGCATCAATCATTTCCTTAATTGTATCAGGAGTAAATGCATTACGATAACGCGGTCGGTTTATGGTAATACGGGCAATTCCTTCGAAAAAATCAAACATGATCTCTTCATATTCTTTTATGGTTGTCCAATCTCGTTTTTCAGTCATGATCTCAAAAAGTTAAAGTATTCTCTTAATATTGAAGCGCTTATCTTGTTCACAGTTTTAATTTCAAGTAATGCAGGCATTGAAATATTGCTATTCAAAAACTCAGGAAGGCATTTTTTAAGGGTTTCTGAGTCAGAAGCCTGAAAGTATTTCAGCCCGAACATTTCTGCAAGATATTTAATTTCAGGGATATACGGAGTTTCAATATAGGTTTCCATTTCAGGCATAGTATCAGGTCCTTCGATGATCCGGAAAATATTTCCACCTCCATTATTCATAACAATAATCCTAAGGTTAGGAGTAAGGTTATTATTCCACAACGCATTTGAATCATATAAAAACGCAACATCTCCGCTAAAAAGCACAGTAAGGGTATTATTTGCCCATGCTGCCCCTGCTGCTGTGGAAGTACATCCATCAATCCCGCTGACTCCACGATTTCCGAAACACAATGTCTGCCCGGGTGCATCAAAAAGCTGCAGATAGCGTACAGGAGTGCTATTACCTGCCTGGATCAGCGTTCCCGAAGGTATATGATCAAGTATGATCTCAAAAGCTTTCAGATCTGACCATGGACAGTTTTTCAAAAATTCTTTGTGTCTTGAAGTTCTCTTACCATGTTGTTGAAGCCATAGCTCACGATAATTCCCTGTTGATTTCCGGATAAGAGGAAGAAAATCCCTGAAAAATGTTTCTGCTTTCACAGGGATGGTATGGCTTAGGCTTTTGAATGTATCAACATGAATACTCACGGGAGCAATATGCCAATGTGTTTTGGGTTTGTACCGCCTCAACCATGCCTTTACTTTTCGTGAAACTATATGCCCGCCAATTGTAAGTAATAAATCCGGAATAAATTCGGGATCTGAGTTTTTTTCAAAACCATCTATCAGACGGTCAATATTTTGAAAAAAGTATTTTCCATGTAGGTTTGAAGTTGACTCAGTAAAAACAACTGTTCCGGGGTCTTCCGCCAACTGGTTTAAAGCCTGGTTCAAATCCGGATTTGGTGCAAGCATTCCGGATATTATAAGCTTTGATCCTGCATTGTTCCAAATATCTGTAAATTTTTCAAGATCACCGGAGCTGACTTTTGGCGAGGTTCTTACCATCTGCATCAGAGGTATCTCAGGCTGAGTTACAGTTTCTTCCTTATAAAGCGGTTCACTAAGCGGGATATTTATATGAACCGGCCCATCCACCGGAAAGGTACATGCATCAATTGCATCATTTATCAGCCTTGCATTGTAATGAAGAGTGCTCTCGTTCCATGGTTCTGAAGGCAATTGTACACTTTTACGGATATAATTTGAATACAGGCCATTTTGATTTATAGCCTGTCCGTCGCCCTGATCAATCCACTCAGGCGGACGATCGGCCGTAAGAATAAGTAGCGGAACCATCTGATAATATGCTTCTGCAATAGCAGGGGCATAGTTAAGTGCGGCAGTTCCCGAAGTGCATGCAATTGCAACCGGAGTCCTTTTCTGCTGTGCAATCCCAAGTGCAAAATAAGCCGCCGATCGTTCATCAACCACACTTAAACACTGAATTCCCTGACGGTTCAGTGCAGCAATAAGAGGAGCATTACGCGATCCGGGAGATACGACTGCAATGTCAACGCCTTTGGCAGAAAGCAAACCGGCAAGTTGTATGAGTGATTCTTTGCCCTTGTACTGCATGAAAAAATATTTAAGGTGCTAATTTCTGTATTTTTTCTATAATAGCCATCAAAGTAAGAGCTTTCAGTTCGGTTTCCTGCCATTCTTTTTCAGGAACTGAATCAGATGTTATACCTCCACCGACATACAAAACCATTTGCTCCCGTAAAATTTTCATGCAACGAAGATTTACAAACAATTCTGTTCTTTTTTCGAAACCAACAGAACCCAGAAATCCAGTATAGTACTCCCTGTCGTGCTTTTCAAATTGTTCTATCAGTTGCAATGCTTTCTCACGAGGCATACCACAAACTGCCGGTGTTGGATGTAATGATTCAGCCAATAACCCAAGTTTTGAAGGATTGGATATATCAAAACGGAAGGTAGTGCATAAATGCTCAACCTGACCGGCAGCTAAGGTAAAAGGCGTTGAAATTTCAATGTTACCGGGACTAAGCGACTGGATTTTTTCATTTATGAACCGTGTAACTATAGCCTGTTCTTCAATTTCCTTATCACCCCATGTTCCTTTAGAACCCACAGGGCGCGTGCCGGCAAGTGACATGGTTGTGCAATTATTGCCAGCGCAAGATATCAAAGTTTCAGGAGTGGCTCCAATCCAGGTTCCAAAAGGCGGGAAATGTGCCAGATAAACAAAAGCAGAGGGATATTTCAGGCATAGCTCCCTGTAGAGGGCGGGCAATCTCATTGAAGGAATACTCTCGGTAACAATAGTACGGGAAAGCACGACTTTATCAGCAATACCGGCTTTATGCAGCAAAATGAGTTCTTCAAGGTTTTGCAGATATTCTTCCCTGGAAATCTGATAAAACATTTCATTGCTGCTTTGAAAATTCAATACAGAGTTTTGATCCGGGAAGCAGAAATCGTGATTCTCAACATTTTCAACGTGTGTAGTTTTCTGTAAAAACAATACCGGGCAATTTTCAGATGGTTTGAAAGGAAAAAAAACAAAACCATTCTTTTCCACCCACTGTTCACTACCTATAATTTCCAGATTCCCACCCATAAAAACAGAAGAGGCTTTATTGGGAAGCCGGAAAAACACCCATGCAGGCAGATTTTCAAATATTTGGTTCTGAATCTGAATTTTAGCCCTGCTGCTCACATCAATATTATTTAATACAAAAAGGAATCAGATTTCCTGCCAGTTCTAGTTTAGAAAATGATTAACAAATTCAAATTTTTCGAACCAGTAAGAACTGCAAATCCTATAATAATCTGGTTGTAGTTGTTGGTTTTGGAACTTTAACCACCATAATTCTTGCAACAGTGTCCGACTCGTTGTACAGACAATGGACTATATCTTTTGGGCTTTCAACAAGAAGCCCGGTATTAATAGTCTGCCTTTCTTTTCCTACCATGATATCGGGAGTTCCTTCAAGAACAAAAAAGAACACATCAACCGGCGTAATATGAGGTTTAAGTTTCTCACCCGGCTGAAGGGTAATGTGCATCACCTGAGCATCAGCAGTATCATACAATTGTCTGACATCTACCTTGTGTGGAGTATCCTTTACTTCCTGAGTTTTCCAATCTGTTATTCTCATTTCAACAATTCATTAAATATTAATATTCAGTACATTAACCTTATATATCATTTTCTTTTTTCTATTATCATCACGGTAAGCCTTGAAACACAAATCAAATGTTGCTCATCGTCAGTAATACGAATTTCCCATACATGAAGCTTACGACTCCTGGCAATAATTGTTGCTTTACCATGCACAAAACCTTCAGTGGCTTTTCGCAGATGGTTGGCATTGATCTCAATTCCTACCGCAGCATGGGTTTCATTATTTATCAGCAGCATAGAGCCCATGCTACCAAGAGTTTCGGCAAGTGCAGCACTGGCTCCACCATGAAGCAGGCCAGCCGGTTGTTTGGTACGATGATCAACAGGCATACTTCCGCAGATATAATCAGCACCCAGCTCAGTATATTCAATATTCATTTGTTCCATCATTGTGCCTTTGTTCATGGCATTCAGTTCAGCGAGGCTAATTTGTGATAACATATTGAAATAGTGTTTAATATTTTTAAATAATGCTCATTTCTCCCCTCAAAGGAATTTGCAGAAGTCTTTCAATTTCTTTTTTGGAATAACCGCTGCCAAGCAAATACATGAGTTTGGCAATTGCCGATTCAGTAGTTATATCATACCCGCCAACAACACCAATTTTTCCAAGTTCAACACTAGTTTCGTATTTTCCTATCTCCACTGAACCACCTTTGCATTGTGTAACATTAAAGATTATAAGGTCCTTTTGTTCAATGGCATATTTAAGAGCTTTTATGAACCATGCATCAGTCGGAGCATTGCCAGCACCATAAGTCTCTAATATCAAAGCCTTTAATCCCTCAACCTCAATCATTGACCTTACAACTTTTTCAGTAATACCCGGAAACAGTTTTAGGATGGCAACATTGGAATCAAGCTTCTTATGAACCTTGAGTTTTTTAAAATTAGGTTTTTGAATATAAGTTTCATTGTATCGGATATGAACCCCTACTTCTGCCAAAGGAGGGTAATTGCCCGATAAAAAAGCATCGAAGTTTTCTGCATTGAACTTATTGGTACGATTTCCACGAAACAATCGGTTCTCAAAATAAATAACCACTTCAGGTACTATAGGCGCATTATCGGTTTGAGCTGAAGCTATCTCAATAGCATTAATAAAATTTTCACGCCCATCAGTTCTTACCATGCCCAAAGGCAATTGAGAACCTGTGAAAACAACAGGTTTATTCAGGTTTTCAAGCATAAAGCTCAGTGCCGAAGCTGAATAGGCCATGGTGTCAGTGCCGTGCAAAACCACAAAACCATCATATTTTTCATAATTTTCTTCAATAACACCAGCCAGCTTGATCCAGAAATCAGGATTTACATTTGATGAATCAATTAACTTATCGAACGAGTATATATTAATACAGCAGTTCATATTGGCAAGCACCGGAATGCTGTTGTAAAGATGGTCAAAATCAAATGGTTTCAGAGCATTACTCTCAGTATCGAGCACCATGCCGATAGTACCACCGGTGTAAATAAGAAGGATTTGTGTTTTTTCAACCATAGTCATTAAGTGTTTTTAGCCGGAAGGGTGTTGAAAACCTGTAAGGCAGTTTTAGTAGTAGTTTGAGTAACTGTTGATACGTCAATACCAAATGTTTCGGCAATATGAGCCGCAATAAGCGGAATATATGAACTTTCATTACGCTGACCCCTGTATGGGGCAGGACTGATAAACGGAGCATCAGTTTCAAGGACCAGATGTTCCAGACCTATTTTTGAGATAGTATCCTTAAGCTTTGAATTCTTAAAGGTAACAACCCCTCCTATTCCAAGTTTGAAACCAAGATCAACTATTCGCTTTGCCTGCTCGGGTGAACCTGAGAAACAGTGAAAAATTCCTGTAAGGGCTGGATTATTAATTTCTCTTAAGATCAGAATGATCTCATCCATTGATTTACGGGAATGAATTACCAACGGAAGATTGTACTTCAAAGCCAGCTCAATTTGTCTTCTGAACACTTCTTCCTGTTCTTTGCGAAAAGTAACATCCCAATAAAAATCAAGACCTATTTCTCCAACGGCACAATATCCTCCTTTAGCTAAACGGGATTCAATGATCTGTAACTCTTCCTTATAATTTTCTTTTACCGATGTAGGATGCAAACCCATCATAGGATAACAGTTTAAAGGGAAATCATCGCAAAGCCGGTGCATAGGTGTTATGGAACTACTATCAATATTTGGCAGTAATAAATATTGTACACCTTTATTTATAGCGCGCATTACCACCTCATGACGGTCGTTGTCAAAGGCATTAAGATATAAATGTGTATGGGTATCAACGTAAAACATGGGTGCAAAAATAGCAGAATTGCCAGTATCATACAAAAAGCAGCAAACTTACTGACATAACTACCATACCTGCTATTACTCCGTAAACTGTCAGATGATGTTCACCGTATTCGCGTGCTGAATGACCTGTTTTTTATTTATCAACGATTAGTAATTGATAATCAAACTATTATCAAGGTGAAAGCAAGTTGTGAAATGTTAAAATACAAAAGCGATTGACCCATGACTTTAATATTTCGCCCTTACAGGGCTAGGTTTTAACATACATTTTTAGCACAGGACTACATCCTGTGCTAATATATTATGCCCTTTCAGGGCTATGTTTTGACATACGTTTTTAACCACAGGACTACGTCCTTTGCTAATATATTACGCCCCTACAGGGCTATGTTGTGATAGTCGTAAATTATTACAGGATTTTGGCTTTGCCTGGTATTTGTAGCCCTGAAAGGGCTGAATACCTCACCACAGGGAATTTGCCCTGTGGATTTTCAATATTTTTGCTAACTAAGCCCTGAAGGGGCGTAATATCTAATCCCACAGATATCGCTCATCATATTCCATGTTATAATTTCTTAAAAAAGCCAGATATTCATCCTGAAAAGTCTTTTTTTGATGATGACTTTTTTGATTCGCAATATAATTAATTACTTTATCAACATCTTTTGGGTTAACCGAAAATGCCCCGTAACCATTCTGCCAATAGAACTTTTTAAATTTTTCATCTTTTGTTTTCATCCACTTTGAACTATGAGATTTTAGTTCCTCAAGTAGTTTCATTAGTGCCACTTTCTTTGAAAGCATGCAAAGTATATGAACATGATTATTATACCCGCCTATTTTTATAGGATGGCATTCCAATTTTTTGCAAATACCACCTAAATATGCGTATAATTCACCTTCAATGCTTTCATCTATCATTGATGCACAATATTTTGTGCTGAATACGATATGAATATAATTCTTTACAAGCGATTGACCCATAACTTTAATATTACGCCCTTTCAGGGCTGGGTTTTAACATATGTTTTTAGCACAGGACTACATCCTGTGCTAATGTATTATGCCCTTACAGGGCTGGGTTTTAATATGCGTTTATAACCACAGGACTCCGTCCTGGACTAATATATTACGCCCTTTCAGGGCTATGATTCATTAACAATATTACATTTACACTATTGAAACTTTTTTACAAAATACTTTTGATAAAACATCATACAAAAAGCAGCAAACTTACTGACATAACTACCATACCTGCTATTACTCCGTAAACTGTCAGATGATGTTCGCCGTATTCGCGTGCTGTTGGCAGAAGGTTATCTATTGAAATAAATACCATGATGCCTGCTACGGCAGCAAAAAGCACCCCAAAAACAATTTGATTGATGAATGGAAGAAGTATAAGAAAGCCTATCAAAGCTCCCAATGGTTCGGCAATACCGGAATAAAATGAAAGTCTGAACGCCTTACCACGATCACCGGTTCCGTAAAAAACAGGAATGGCTACTGCAATACCTTCAGGAATATTATGAATTGCGATAGCTATAGCAATAGGAATACCAAGATTAATATCGGCGAGGGCTGATGTAAATGTTGCCAGTCCTTCAGGAAAGTTATGAATTGCAATGGCTATTGCCGAAAACTTTCCGAGTCTTATAAGACGGTCTTTCTTTTGTTCAGCAAGCTTTTCTGAATCCATTTCCTCAATTTTATGTATCTCATGAGGGTTTTCTACTTCAGGCACAAATTTGTCAATTAACCCGATTATTAACATGCCACCAAAAAAAGCGACGAGTGTGGCAAGATATCCAGCCTGAATTCCCATTTCGGCAGTAAGCATATCTTTTGCTGTAAAAAATATTTCCACAAACGAAACATAGATCATGATACCTGCTGAAAAACCCAGCGATAGTGAAAGGAAGCGTGTATTGGTTGATCGTGCAAAATAGGCTATAGCACCACCTATTCCGGTACTTAATCCGGCAAAAAGAGTAAGCCCAAAAGCGAGAAGTATATGATTAAGGTCGAAATCGTTCATAATATATTTTTTTGAAAAATACTTATAACTAACGCAATGACCAGTAATTATGTTGCAATACCGGAATCCACTGATTCGAAGATAGAGCTAAATAGTGTTACAGTTTTATACTGTATGGGCTTCAAATAATCTCGGTCTTATTTCTCAAATTGTATGGTTTAAGAATGTTTCCATGATTCAAAAAATATTCGGAGGTAAACATAAAAACAAAATCTTACAGGCTTATATTAAAAACAGGTCACTACTAATTAGCAATGACCTGTTTCGGGTTATGACTTATGTTATAATGTTATATTATTTTCTGTGGCCTGTAGCTCTTTCAAGACGTTTCAGAATTGCAAAAATAAATACTGCTGAAAGGATACAAGAAACAATAAATATTGACCAAAGCTGCCATAATTCAAGTTTACCCCAGAAATCACTTCCTATGAACAAGAATTTGTTTCCTACGGCGGTAGCAAGTAGCCAGCCACCTTGCATGAGACCCTGGAAGCGAGCCGGTGCAACTTTTGAAACAAATGATAATCCCATAGGGCTAAGGAACAGTTCGGCAATGGTAAGAATCAGATAAGTACTTATCAGCCAGTAAGGTACAACTCTTGAAGAATCGGGTACAGGATTATATTTTGTAACACCATTTTCAACATACTGTAATTCATGTGGCGATACCAAACCAATTGATGCAATAAGGATAACCACAAATCCAATAGCAGCGATAATCATACCTATTCCAATCTTTTTAGGTGTTGATGGCTCCATGTTTTTATTTCTCAGCCATGTAAATACAGCCATTACCGGGAAAGTAAGTGAAACTATAAACAACGGGTTGAACGACTGGAATTTCTCAGGTTCAATAGGATTACTGGCAGGATTTGTTGCAACAAAATACCCTGTTAAAGCACCAAAAACAATAGCCATGGCTCCACCTATAAGTCTGTTTGAACCTTTTTTGTTGAAAATAAGCAATACTAATCCGGCAACTGCACCTATAAATGCAAGCATTGATTCAAGTTTGAAAAAGATGTTTGTAAAAGGTCCTACATTTTTAACAGTATAGTCACGAGCAAAGAAAGTAAGTGTTAATCCATTCTGATGGAAAGACATCCAGAAAAAGATAACAACAACAAATACCAGTATAAGTGATGTTACACGCGGGCGTTCATCTTTGGTGGATATTTGATACATCATTGCAACAAAACCAATAAACAACCCAACTGCAGCGCCTAAAGCCAGATCATCCATTAAAAAATAAAACACAACTGATGTAGCTACCATCAATCCGGCAGCAAGCAAAAAGCTAACAACATTGGCTGTAGCTTTATTCTGAGTTTCTTCAGTCTTGACAACTTTCTCAACACTTGGCAGAAATTTATTAAAAATAATATAAACCAGCAATGAAATAACCATTGCTCCGGCAGCTATTCCAAAAGCATAATTATATCCTTTTGAGAAGGCTTCAATATATTTTCCGGCAAAAGCATGCAGGTCTGTTACGGTAGTACCGGAAACCTTATTGGCAAGCTCCTGAAATTTAGTCATATCCTCGAGTGTTCCTGCCTCAAAGGCATGGCACATAGCCGGAAGGCTCGCATCGTGTTCAAACCCCTGAGTTCTCAGAAACCAGTTCCGGATTCCTGTTGCAGCATAAGGAGCGAAAAACGCACCAATATTGATCCCCATATAAAAGATCATAAAAGCAGTATCACGAACTTTTGAATAAAGAGGATTATCATACATCTGCCCCACTACAGCCTGAAGGTTACCTTTAAAAAGGCCATTACCCAGTGCAATAGTAAAGAGCCCTATTGCCGTAATTGCCAGGGGATTACCCGGTATAGCCATTAATACATATCCGGCAAACATGATAATGATACCCATCAGGATCACAAATTTGTATTTCCTGGTAGCATCAGCAATAATACCACCTATAAGAGCCAGAGCATAAATACCGAAATAAAACCAGGAATAATAGTCACCAGCCTGTGATTCACTAAGCCCGTATCTGGCCTGCAAAAACAAAACCAGGATTGCCATCATGGTGTAAAATCCAAAACGTTCTCCCATATTGGAGAAAAACGCAACCAATAACCCTTTTGGGTGTCCTTTCATCATAGTTGTCAAAGTTTTAAGTTAATAATCAATCAGATAAATTCAATTTGGGCGCAAAGCTATGAAAAAAAACGATTTACTGAATGCGCCACCTATAACTTGCCCAGATTAAATAATCAGAACAAAACTGGACAACACAACCAAACAAGTGCTGATTATACTGTTTTTTGTCTTCATTAAAAAAATAAAGGACTTTTGTTAAAGTCAATAAAATATTTATTTAGCTTTGCAAGGAACAAACAACATATCTATTTGATCGCAATATCTCCATCATAAATATATATAGTCCGAAACCTACAAACTAATTTAAATTTTAATTATGAAGAAAGCCCAACTAAAACTACTCTGGTTTTTAGCAGCATTCCTGCTGCTATATCAGCCAAAAATCTGTGCTCAGGAATACATGCGGATAAACCTGAAAAACGGCACAGTGATGACAATCGCTTTATCAGAAATTCAGAAGCTTACCTTTGATATCCAGACGGGTATTACTGAGCAAACTGAACTTGTTAAGCAATTATTAAAGCTCAAAGCCTATCCCAATCCGGCAAAAGATCATGTAATTATTGAATATTCATTAATTGAACAGGGAGATGTATGGCTGGAAATTTTTAATTCTGTCGGAAACATTGTTGTAAGTAAGACAATTGGATTGCAGTCACCCGGAAATTACCAGTATCAATGGTTATTGCATGGGGTTCCTACCGGCTTATACATATGCCGGATTAAACAGCATAATCAGATCGTAAGTGAAAAAATTATTGTTAAGAAATAAAAATTAAAAAAATGAAAAAATTTACTTTTACTCTTTTATGTTTTTTTCTGGCTGTAGCCAGCCTTTCAGCTCAAAACCTGAATATTTATAAAAGCGACGGAACTATTATCAACGTCCCTTTAAATAGTATTGACAGTATCACATTTTCAAGCGAAATTCCTGCTGCCAGCGATATCCTCATGAATGAAATTTATTCAAGAGGCACTGCCGATGACCCTGACTGGATTGAAATATACAATAAGTCAGATGCGCCTGTAGATATAAGCGGTTATAAGATATATGACATTGGTGGGTTCAGCGGCTCCAAACCTAAAAAGGAATTTCCTGCCGGCTCAGTAATTCCTGCTCATGGCTTTTATGTCATCGTTACTGATAAAACAGGCGATCCGTCAGATTTTGGTCTTTCAGCCAATGGTGAAGAAGTATGGCTTGAAGATACATCCGGTACTATTATTGACAATGTTATATTTCCTTTCATGGACGTAACCCAGAGTTATGGACGTCTGCCTGATGGCTCCAATAACTGGCAATTGCTGAATATTATTACCAAAGGTGCGCCAAACCAGAACACTCTTACTGCTACCATTGTAATGAATGAAATTTATTCAATGGGTACTAACGATGATCCTGACTGGATTGAGATATACAATGCATCGCCATTTGACTATGATATAAGCGGGTTTAAGATTTATGATGATGGCGGCTTTAACGGAACCAAACCCAAAAAAGAATTCCCCGAAGGAACGATAATACCTGCTAATGGATTTTTTGTAATTGTAACAGACAAAACCGGTGATCCTTCAGATTTCGGACTTTCAAAAAATGGTGAAGAAGTATGGCTTGAAAACACTACAGGAGAAATTATTGATAATGTTACTTTCCCGGCTTTGACAGTTGATCAGAGTTACGGTCGTTTTCCCGATGGAAGTGAAGACTGGCAAATACTTAATACTGTTACTAAAGGAGGTCCTAACAGCAATGTTACACCTTCGGTTTTATTTATGAATGAAGTCTTTTCACGTGGCACAGTAGAAGAACCGGACTGGATTGAAATCTATAACAGCTCGGCAGAGGATGTGGATCTTACCGGATATAAGATCTATGACAATGGAGGATATTCAGGAACAAAACCCAAGAAAGAATTCCCTGAAGGAACAATAATACCTGCAAATGGATTCTACGTTATAAACACTGAAGACGATGATCCAAGCAGTTTTGGTTTAGGGAAAAATGGTGAGGAAATCTGGCTTGAAGACCCAAACGGTGTTGTAATTGATAATTTTATTTTTCCGGCTCTTGAAGAAACCCAAAGTTATGGCCGTCAACCTGACGGAACAGCTAATTTCTTTATCTTCATTGAAATTACCAAAGGCACATCAAATAATAATGCCGGTACTCTTGGCAAATAATCTTTATTTAACTTTCGCAAGCTCTGTTTACCCTGCCTGCAATAGGGCTTTGTAATTTAACAATTTTGTAAAACTTTGATTATCAGAGAATAGTTTTTCCATCAACGTTTCTGTATCAATTTCAAACAA
>JBASHR010000038.1:0-37589 GCA_049654165.1 Bacteroidales bacterium | reverse complement strand
CTTAACTTTCGCAAGTTCGATAAATAATTGAAGATGAGATAAAAAGCAGCATATTTATTTTGCCATATTATTGAAATTCAATAACTTTGCTTTGTCAACCAAGCAAGATAAAATATGCTGCAGCGCAAAAGTACAACAATAATTTCAGAGATAAAAGACTTTTTTACTTCAAGTGAAAAAGCAATTTATACAGTTTTGACAATTTTAAGTTCTTTGACATTATCAGAAAAACAATTGGGCATAGATAGCAAATGCAATAACAAGTTTAAAAATATTAACAAGTTGTTGTTGGCTGTGATTTTTCCGTTTTTCGAAGTAAAAGATATCTGGCATTATAGACAATCAACCTTATATTCGGCATTTAAGTGCGGCAAGGATGTTTTCTACAGGCTACTAAATGATTTTAATATTCCCTGGCGCAAAATATCTTACAAACTAAGCATGCAACTTATAAGAAAAACAAAAATCAACAATGTTGATGGTAATAATAAGTTGCCTCGCTGTTTAATAATTGATGATACTGACCTTCCCAAAACCGGGAAGTGCATAGAGCTAATAGGCAGAGTGTTTTCACATGTGACACAGAGAAGCATATTGGCATTCAAGGGTTTATTTTTAGGTTATCATGATGGTAAAAGTTTTTTTGCAATTGATTTTTCGCTACATGGAGAAGAAGGAAAAAACAAGAAAAAGCCATACGGACTTTCAACAAAACAGCTTAAATCCCGCTATACAAAACAACGCGACAAAGGTTCACCTGGCAACAATCGGAAACAAGAGTATTTTACTACCAAAATCAAGAGTATGATAGAAATGATACGTACAGCTATTGCTCAAGGACTTCGGTTTGACTACATACTAGTTGACAGTTGGTTTACCTGTTTTGCTTTGATAAAATTCGTATCTACACGCCGTATTGGTTGTCACTTGCTTGGCATGGCTAAAATGGGGAAAACAAAATATTTATTTAATAGCAAGCATCTTACATCCAAAGAGATCATTGATTGTTTGCGCAAGCAAAAGAAACTGAAACGATCCAAACAATTATCTTGTTTCTTTAGCGAAGCCGTGGTTGATTTAAATGGCAAACAAATAAAACTATTTTTTTGCAAAACCTCACGCAAAGGCAAATGGAATGTAATGTTAAGTACTAATCTGGAATTGGGTTTTGAGCAGGCTTACAAGATATACTCCATTAGGTGGTCTATTGAGATTTTCTTTAAAGAAAGCAAGCAGTATCTGGGTATGGGCAAGTGTCAATCGCAGGATTTTGATGCCCAAATAGCAAGTACAACTATTTGCATGATACAGTATAACTTATTATCGGTGGCAAAACGTTTTACCGATTATGAATCACTGGGAGAAATGTTTCGTAATACAAAAGCTGAAACAATAAAGCTTACACTCGTAGAACGATTATGGCAGTTAATCGTTGAAGTACTTGCAGATTTAGCAGAATTGTTTGAAATTGATACAGAAACGTTGATGGAAAAACTATTCTCTGATAATCAAAGTTTTACAAAATTGTTAAATTACAAAGCCCTATTGCAGGCAGGGTAAACAGAGCTTGCGAAAGTTAAATCAATAAAATTGATTCAGATGACATAGATCAGATAAAGAGGTTTTTTGGTCAGACTGATGAAATAATTGATTTAAACTAAAATTCGGAAAATACACAGTATGAAGGTTAAAAAATTACATATTACGGCTCTGATTCTTCTATGTTCAGTATTTTATTCTTTGGAACTTCTTTCTCAGGAACCATGGTTGTATGATCATGAACAGGAATTACCATTAATTTCTGAAGAAGAACTAATTCCATTAAATGCTTTGCCTCCAATACCGGTGCCGCCAATTTATCTAAGCCCCAGCGCACCTGTATTGCCACCGGTTGTTAATAATTCGGTACATCCTTATTTCCGGGGTCCGTTCAATCAGGCAGGATTTTCATGTGGTCAGGCTGCATTTATAGGATACAACTACACTTACGAAGTAAACAGAGTAAGAAATTTACCCGCTAATGTAGCTGCAAATCAATATCCAACTCATTTTGCATGGAACTGGGTCAATGGTGGAAACGGCTGGTATGGCGCTTCTTATTTTCATACTGCCGATTTAATGAAGCATGTAGGAACTCCTAATGTGGTTACTTATGGAGGTATGTCGGACAATGGCGGAATATGGTGGATGACAGGATACGACAAATATTATGAAGCCATGAAAAACCGTATTTATGACGCCTATGCCATAAATGTCGGGACTGTTGAAGGTTTGAACATTCTTAAACATTATTTGCATGATCATCTTGAAGGCAGTCAGTATGGCGGACTGGCTAATTTTTTCGCAAATCATCCTTCATTACAAACATTGCCACCGGGTACCCCTGAAGCAGGAAAAAAGGTTATAACCCAATGGTCATCTTTCAGTCATGCACTTACTGTTGTTGGTTATAATGATTTGATTTGCTGGGATTATAATAATGATGGTCAATATACGAATCATATTGATATCAATGGTGATGGTGTTGTTGATATGCGCGATTGGGAAATAGGAGGTCTTATAATAGTTAACAGCTATGGAGGAGTTCCAAACTGGGGTGATGGAGGGTATGCCTATGCTATGTATAAAACATTAGCTGAGCCTTATGGTTCTGGTGGAATATGGAATAATGCCGTTCATGTGCTTAAGCCAAAAGTGAATTCTGAGCCGCAACTGACAATGAAAATTACCCTTAAACATGATTCGCGTGAAAAGATAAAAGTTACTGCCGGAGTTTCTTTAAATCCTTCAGCATTGATACCTGATATTGAAATGGACTTCCCTATTATCAATTATCAGGGTGCGCATCGTCCTATGCAGGGAGAATATACCGAAGCTGCCAAAACCATTGAATTTGGATTGGATATAACATCTTTGTTAGGATATGTGCCCAGCGGTCAGAATGCACGATATTTTTTCCGTGTGTATGAAAAAGATCCATTAAATCAGGGAACAGGAAACATACTGGCATATTCGTTAATGGATTATACAAATGGTGTTAACGAAATTATTTGCCCTAATGCCCCCACTCCTATTTTTGAAAATGGTATAACAACGCTGTGGATCAACCATACTGTAAATTATCAGCCGGTAACTATAACTACCGATTCATTGCCCGATGCCAAATATTATGAACCATATTCGTTTCAGCTTGAAGCTGATGGGGGTTCTCAGCCGTATAACTGGTTTATAAAGATGGATTATGAAGAATCATTATCAAATCAGACATTTCCATATATTTCTGCTGAACAGCTCACTCCTACCAGCAGCATTTCCGGATATGCCACCAAAAAGCTTGATTTCTCATTCCCATATTTTGGCAAATTATACGATACGGTTTTTATACATGTAAATGGTGTTATTTTGTTCGACAGGCAAAATTATCCGTATCCTTACACACTTGAAGATATTATTCAATTTAAGGCATACAGGGTCATTGCACCTTATAACTGCCGGCTAAGGCTTTATTCCGGGCAAGGGCTATGGTACGAAGGTGATGAAAACTCAGCTACTTTCCGGTGGAAAGCTTCAATTAATGATAATCCTTCTTCTGAACTTAATTTTGCAGTTAAATTATTTCCAAACGGCAATATTGAATATTATTACGGGAATACTGAATATCCAACCACAACTGAATGGATAGGTGGTTTGTCAAATGGAGATTTACGTGCTTATCAATATCTTTCATTTACCGGTTCATCAACAATTCAGACCAATACAAAGGTTTCTTTTACAGCTCCCGATTTTGCCCCTGAATTCAGCCTTAGTACCGATGGGATTTTAAGTGGAAAGCCTACAAAACTGTATGAAAACAAACAGCTTAAATTTATGGCTGTTGATAATAACGATGTTTTTACTACCAAAACCCTTAATCTGAACACCAGAGGTCTTATGATTGATTATTTGGTCCATTCAGGTAACGACAGCATTATAGAATTTGGTGAAACAGCTTCTCTCGATATTATTATAAAAAGCCTCGAACCTGTTCCAATACCGGATGCACAATTGAAATTAAACATAAACGATCAATATATCACATTGATTGACAGTATTTACCAGATTGGAGCAATACAGCCAAATGACAGCATTATCATTGAAAATGCTTTTTCTTTTTATGTTTCAAAGCAGGTTCCTGATAATCATTTTCTGAATTTTAACATTCTTACCGTTTCCAACGATGATACCTGGTCACGTGAGATTATCCTCAAAGCTTATGCACCTGTAGTTAAACCTATGGCAGTACTTATTCAGGATGGTAACAATGGTATGCTTGATCCGGGTGAAACCACTGATATTGCTGTTGAATTTAAGAATCTTGGCGGTGCTTTACTTAAAAACATAAATATTAATCTTACTACAAACGATCAGAATGTCACAATAAATCAGGCACAGGCTTCAATACAAACTTTGGCGCCCGGTGTCGGGAAGTTTGCTACATTTAATATTACGGCATCACCTGATTTGAATATTGGTGATATTGTGACCTTGAGTGCACAAATAAGCGGTCATAACGATTATTCAAGTACAAGTGAGATAATAATTATCACCAGCTTATCAATTGAAGATTTCGAAAGCGGATCGTTTGTTTCTTTTCCCTGGCAGTTTTCCGGTAATTCACCATGGGTTACCATCAGTTCGGGAGCCTGGGAAGGTCAGTATTGTGCAAGGTCTGGTGATATTTCGCATAATCAGACTTCGGCTATGATACTGGAGTGTGAAGTGATGATCACCGATTCAATTTCATTTTATCGTAAGGTTTCTTCTGAAACCAATTATGATTTTCTGAAATTTTATATAAATGGCTCTCTGAAAGGGCAATGGTCAGGTACAATCCCTTGGGGACGTGTGGCTTATGAAGTTTCTCCAGGAATTAATACTTTCAAATGGGAATATGTAAAGGATGTTTCTGTATCGAATGGAAGCGACTGTGCCTGGGTGGATTATATCATTTTCCCTTTGATGAACTCTTGCCAGCCTCCACACAGCCTGACAGCATCCAATATTACTTCGAATTCTGCCCTACTGCAGTGGAATCCGGGTGGCACTGAACTGCTTTGGGATCTGATATATGGACCTGTGGGTTTTGATCCGAACACACAAGGGATTCTTATTGAAAATATCAATGAAACAAACGTGTTGATTCAAAACCTGACACCTACTACTTATTATAGTTTTCATGTTCGTGCTTATTGCGGTAGTGATGAGTACAGTGTGTGGAGCTCAGCAAAAAGTTTTTCAACCTTATGTGGAACCTATGATTTGCCTTTTACTGAGATTTTCAATGGCGCTTCGGTTGATTGCTGGACATATCCGCAAGGAATGGGAAATTGGCATATAGGTGGGTCGTATAGTCCTCCTTCTTCGGTAAGCGGAAGCCCCAATGCATATTTTTCGTGGGATCCTACAGTTACAAATTACTCATTTTCACTGACTAGTCCTATGTTAAGTGCCGTAGGTATGATAAATATCAAAATAGATTATCTGTTGTTCCTGAATAACTACGATAATAACAATCTTGAGCAAATGTCAGTGGAATATAAGACTTCTGATGCTTTAAGCTGGACCTTACTCGAGAATTTTACAAATCAGGGTATAGGAAATGGTAACATGGAATATTTTCGGACAAATCAGGCATTGACAGGCGTTGATGGAAAAGAATTTCAAATTCGGTTCAGAGCTCATGGAGGCAGTAGTTACAGCATAAATGGCTGGGGTCTGGATGATATATTGGTTCACGGTGAAGAAGATCCTGTAATTCCGGGTGATGCTAATTGCGATGGCTTAATAAACATTCTGGATGTTGTTACGGTCATAAATTTCATAATAGGTATAAATCCGCAACCTTTCTGCTTTGAAAATGCTGACGTAAATAATGATGGTATTATTAATATCCTTGATGCCATTGAAATTGTGAATTTACTGCTTGGCAAAAATAATGCACCTGTCCCGGATTTAAAATCTCAACCTGTTACTTTGTTCCTGGATAACGAAGGAATTGATATTCAATCTGATGGCACTATTGCTGGATTACAGTTTGAGATCATTGGTATTGAGGCAGTTCAGATAAGTTTCTTGCTTGATGGGTTTGAGTTTGCCTATAATGTTGAGAATAATAGAATTAGGGCTGCAATTTTCAGTTTTGATAACGAACCAATACCAGCCGGATTGTTGAGAGTGATTACATTCAAAAACAGTTCCGATGAATTGCATTGGGATAATGTTGTGGCAGGAAATATTTATGCCAAAGAGGTAAAAGTCATTCTTAACAATGAAATATCAGGTTCTTACGATAGTTCTGTTCCTTATGTCAGCGTTTATCCGAACCCTTCAAACAATGATTTATTTATAGATTTTTCTGTTCCCTGGCCTGCAAATACAAAAATTGATTTAGTTGACTTGCCCGGACGTAAAGTGCTTGGTGTTTTCAACGATAATATGGATCAGGGTAACCGTATTATTAAAATTGATAAAAATTCTATTCCTAAACCGGGCGTTTATATTTTAAAATTATATGCTGTTTCACTAAATGATAATAATGAGATCATAAGTAAACAGGTGAAAATAATTATAAACCGCTAATTGGGATCAAAATATTAATGACGGGCACTTTGATCAATACGGCTGCAATTATAGCAGGAAGTACGATAGGATTACTACTTAAGAAGCAATTTAGGGAGGAATTAACAAATATTGTTTTTCAGGGTTTAGGGCTGGTAACTCTTTTTATAGGTGTTGCAATGGCATTCCGGTCTCAGAATTGGGTGATACTTATTTTATCGGTAGTAACCGGCGCTGTTATCGGGCAATTATTAAATATCAACGAATCTATTAACAGGGGAGGAGAGAAGCTGAAAGAAAGGCTGAAAATACGGCAGGGACAGTTCATTGAAGGCCTTGTTACTGCCTTTTTGTTGTTTTGTATGGGAAGTATGACTTTGCTCGGTGCACTGGAAGAAGGAATAAGCAATAATTCTGAATTATTGATTGCAAAATCGGTAATGGATGGTTTCTCATCAATAGCTCTAACTGCTGCAATGGGTATAGGTGTTATGTTTTCAATAATACCCTTAATTATTTACCAGGGAGGAATTACATTATTTGCCGGCTCACTATATGGAGTTCTTTCAGAACCCATGATAGATGAAATCACTGCCGCAGGTGGTATTATACTTATAGGAATGGGAATAAATATTCTGGATATAAAGAAAATACCGGTGCTGAACCTGCTCCCGGCTCTGATAATGGCAGCATGTTTTTATTATTTATCCGGATTTCTAAAATAGCGTAACTGAATAATTATCTGTGTGTTAGCTTTGCTGATATATTATTCTACAAGTACAAAATCCATTTGCTTTTTCTGCAGGTCTACTTTCCGAACTCTAATTTTTAATCTGTCACCTAATTTATACTCCTGTCCATAGCGCTGCCCAACAACCCTGTAATTATCCTCATCGAGGTAGTAAAAATCATCGCTCAGATATTTCAGTGAGATCATCCCTTCACATTTATTTTCTTCAATTTCCACATAAATCCCCCACTTACTTACACCTGAAACCAGCCCATAAAATTCCTGACCTATCTTATCCATCATATATTCAGCCTGTTTGTATTTAACTGACTCACGCTCAGCAAGTTCAGCCTTTCTTTCCATTTCTGATGAATGCTGACACAGAGGTTCATAATCTTCTTCACTTACTGATGGTTTTCCGGCAAGGTAATCTTTCAGCAGGCGATGAACCATGAGATCAGGATAGCGTCTGATAGGAGCGGTAAAATGTGTGTAATACCTGAAATCAAGACCGTAATGACCAATATTCTTAGTTGAATATTCCGCTTTCGCCATGGTTCGGATTGCAATATTTTCAATTATTGATGATTCAGCCTTTCCTGATATTTGCTCGAACAGCTTATTGAACGAATTAGCCATAACTTTACGCGAAGTTGTTTTCAGGTTATATCCCATTTTTCCGATGAATTCAGTAAAACGGGTTAATTTTTCCTGATTGGGTTCATCATGTATACGATAAACAAAGGTTTTGGGCTTGCGATTACCTCTTTTCATACCTATTAACTCGGCTACCTTGCGGTTGGCCAGAAGCATGAATTCCTCAATCAGCCAGTTTGCTTCTTTACTCTCAACTATGTATGTATTCACGGGTTTACCGTTTTTGTCAAGTTTAAATTTTACTTCAACCGTATTAAAATTGATAGCACCACTTTTAAAGCGTGCTGACCGCAATTTCTGAGCTAAGTCATTCAAGATCAGCAATTCATCTTTATTATCTCCATCACCACCTTCAATGATAGCCTGTACTTCTTCGTAATTATACCTGCGATTTGAACGGATTACAGTTTCTCCGAACCATTCTTCCAGTACTTCAGCTTGCTCATTCATTATGAACACAGCCGAAAAACAAAGTTTGTCTTCGTTCGGGCGCAAAGAACAAACAAGGTTCGATAATTTTTCAGGAAGCATAGGGATCACACGATCAACAAGATACACCGATGTACCTCTTTCATAGCCTTCTTTGTCAATAGCTGAACCTTCTTTTACATAATGCGATACATTGGCAATATGAATACCAACTTCCCATACATTTTCCCTGACTTTCTTCAATGAAATGGCATCATCAAAATCTTTTGCATCATCCGGGTCAATTGTGATGGTAAATACACCACGAAAGTCACGGTAGTTCCTGATCTCATCTTCCGAAATAGTTTCCTTTATTTTGGCAGCTTCTTTTTCTGCTGCTTTTGGAAAAGATAACGGAAAATTATGATTCACCAGAATAGATTTCATTTCCACATCATTATCACCTGGTGTTCCAAGTATTTCAACAACCTCTCCTATCGGGTTTTTAGCATGTTTAGTCCATTCAATTATTTTAACAACTGCTTTCTGCCCATTTTTTGCCCTTTTCATATTTTCCGGCGGTATCATAATATCAATGGGAATAGTAGCATCGTCGGGTATCATAAAACCAATCTTACCGCTAGTACTTATGGTTCCTACAAAATTTATTCTAGCCCGGGATAATACTTCCACGATCTGACCTTCAGTTTTATATCCTTTACGCTTCGGAAAAAGATGTACTTTGACCTTATCGCCATGAAGTGCAGTACCGGTATTATTGTAAGCTATAAATACGTCTTCGTCAAGTTCGGGTGTTATGATATAGGCTTTTCCGCTTTGTTTCATATCTACTACGCCGGTAACATAGTTTTTAGGAATAGCCTCTTTGAATTTTTCAGGCGCAAGCTGATATTTACCTCTGTTCAGCTCAACTATTGATTTGCTTTTCCTGAGATCTTCAAGAATAACCTTTACCAGTTCTTTGCTTGCTTTATCGCTCAAACCTAGTTGAGAGGATATTTGCCTGAAATTCAATGCCCTGTAAGGATTGTTTACAAAAACTTCAAATACGGTAGCTACAAAAGAACTTTTGGGAGTAGTTTCTTTTTTATATGAATTTTTCTTTTTCTTATTCATTTTTTTGAAATTGAATTAAAATTGTGCTTTTGTTTGAATTTTGAATAATGCACAACCAGAACAATGCTTATGTTTATAAGCTATATAATTGATATATAATAAATTAGAATACAAAAATATTATTGCCCTATAAAAGCAATAACGTTTTTAATTCTTTCAATTGATTCTTCTATACCAAGAATCTCCATAATAAAGAACAGATCGGGGCCGGTTGCTGAACCTACAAGTGCAATTCGAAGCGGAAGCATTACACTTCCCATGTTAAGTTGTTTATTTTCGATATACGACTTTATTAAAAGCGATAATTCGCCTGCTTCCGGATTAGCGCAGTTTTCAATCAAAGGTATTATTTCAAGAAGCGCAGGGGTAGTTTCAGGTTTCCATCGTTTTTTAATAAGCTGTTCATCGTATTGCTTTGGTCTCACAAAGAAATATTCTGATTGAACCAATAGATCAGGAATAAGATTAGCACGTTCTTTAATATGGGGTAATATCTTCAGGAAAACCTTTTCATCTACTTTGAGATCTTCTTTTTCGCTAATGTATGGTTGCAATAATGTAAACAGTTCTTCGTCTGGCTTTGTTTGAATGTATTTATGATTATACCATTTGGCTTTATCCGAATCGTATTTTGCACCCGATTTACTGACCCTTTCAATTGAAAATGCATCAATAAGTTCATTCATCGAAAATATTTCCTGTTCAGTACCGGGATTCCAGCCCAGCATTGCAAGCATATTAATAAAAGCCTCAGGTAAATATCCGGATTCGCGGTAACCACTTGATATTTCATTACTTACCGGGTCTTTCCATTGTAAAGGGAAAACCGGAAATCCCAGGCGATCGCCGTCTCTTTTGCTTAATTTGCCTTTACCATCGGGTTTGAGCAGTAGAGGCAAATGTGAAAATTCAGGCATAACATCTTCCCAACCCAGATATCTGTATAACAAAACATGTAGCGGGGCTGACGGAAGCCACTCTTCGCCGCGTATCACGTGAGAGATTTTCATAAGGTAATCGTCAACTACATTGGCTAGATGATAGGTAGGCAATCCGTCTGACTTGAAGAGCACCTTGTCGTCAAGCAAATTACTGTCAACTTCAACAACACCACGAATCAGATCATGTAGAACAACTGTTTCATTTTCCGGTATTTTTATTCTCACTACATATGGAGTTCCGACTTCAAGGAGTTTTTTCACTTCGTTTTCTGGTAGTGATAACGAATTACGAAGCTTTCCGCGTGTTTTGCCATCGTATTGAAAAGGAGGGGCTTTAAGTTCTTCAGCTTCTTTTCTTTTAGCTTCAAGCTCTTCAGGAGTATCAAAAGCATAATAGGCATGGTTATTTTCAAGCAATCTATCAACATACTGACGATAAAACGCTGTTCGCTCACTCTGGCGGTAAGGCCCGAAAGGACCTCCCAGATGAACACCTTCGTCAAATTCGATCCCACACCAGTTCAATGATTCAATAATATATTTTTCAGCTCCTGGTACAAAACGTGTCTGATCAGTATCTTCGATCCTTAGAATGATCTTGCCATTGTGCTTGCGGGCAAAAAGATAATTGTACAAAGCAGTTCTGACACCGCCAATATGTAATGGTCCGGTAGGGCTGGGAGCAAAACGAACCCGAATTTCTGTTGAACTCATGATAATGAAAATTAAAGTGCAAATATACAGAAGTACAGGGAATTAATGTTTTAAGTAAATTGAGATATATTGTTAAAAAATTGAAAAACAAAGAATTAAAGACAAAATAAACAGACTAAACTAATGTTTTATAACTTTGACAAATGATTTCAAAACATTTTATATGCATAAAAAAGTTAAGCCGGGATATCATATAGTCAGAATTTATGTGATTTCAATTCTGTTTTATATCGTGCTGTTACTGCCGGTTCTGATTGCATTGTCGTACCAGATGGGGCCAAAATTAATTGAAACCCGCGATAGTGTTCTTAAAGCAATTTTGTGGGTTTTTAAAGCTGATGAAATAAAGAATGATACTATTGCCGGGTTTGAAAACCAAATCATAAAGAATGAGTCAATTACCGAAAAAGATAAAACAACTGATAACCAAATTATTATTAGTCAGAATAAGGGTAGAAGGGAAGGATTAGCGGAAATAGGAAGAAAATTGAAGCAGAATTATAAAACACCTTATTTTACTGCTATTTCAATTATTGTTCTGGTTGTTTTCTTGTTTACCAGTTTTCTTGCTTTGATCATAAATCTGCCACTGAAAAGATTTTTCAGAAAACTTCGGAAAAACAAAGCGATTTCACCACAGCTTTGTAAATACTGCAAACCTTTTTTGTTACGGTCGCCCTTTATCAATGCGGGAATTCTGTTTTTGAGCTTTACCATCCTGCATGGGTATATATATTTTGTTTTGAGAAGCGGAAAAGGCTTTGAGGACATAGTTTGTTACAACCTGTTCATTAATTTCTTCTATGTTTCAGTTGTTGCGTCTTTAATGGCGGTTTTATTTGTTTATCTGTGGCAAAAACACAGGGTTAGGAATATTTATCTCGAATATGTTTTTGATGCCGGAGAGCTATACAAAATGAATAAGTATTTCCGAAAAAGCAGAATTCATAGGCGTTTCTGGTTTTTAATTGGCTTAACTGTTTTAATTTCTCTTACTCTGATTATCGTTTATGTCCTTCTGGGTTTGACTTCAATTAAAAGTTTCGGCAATCTAAGCGCAGAACAGTTAAAAATATTGACAGGATATTACTTTGAAAATATTTCTGATAATGATTATTTGACCAAAGAGAACATTAGCAGCCTCTACTATATAAATGCGTTTGATAACATTTTGATGATCAGTGGAATAGTTATTACTATCATCGTAATGGTGATTTTTCTGTTTATCCAGATAAAATGGGCGACTCTGAGTATTATTGCTCCTGTGAAAGAGCTTGCTTACAATATGCAATGGATTGAAGGAGAGGGTACGGATAATTTCACCATTATCAGGGTTTATGATGAGATAGGGCAATTATGTGAGCAATATAATGAAATGACTATCAGGCTTAAAGCCCATACTGAAAATATTACAGAAATGAATACGAGACTGGTACGTTTTGTACCAAAGCAATTTTTTAAATTACTGGGAAAGGAAATATTTACTGAAATAAAGCCAGGGGATCAGATCCAAAGAGATATGACCATGCTAGTCGCGGATATAAATTCATTTATTGACGGTTCGGAGGAAATAAACTCAAGTGAAGGTATTGAATTACTAAATCAGTATCTGAGTCTGGCAGAACCTTTGATACAAGAAAATAACGGGATTATTGACAGGCATTCCAACGGTTCTGTCATTGCACTTTTCAGCAGAAGTGTTGATGATGCCATTGAGGCTGCTGTTGCAATTCAACAATCAGTAAGGCAATTCAATGATAATAGAAAAGGTTCGGACGAAAAAGAAATTAATATTGGTTTGGGCATTCATACAGGAAGTTTGATCCTGGGAATCATTGGCAATGAAAACAGAATGGAAGACACTATTATAGGTAAGGCTGTAGATTTTGCCATGAACCTTGCAAACCTTACCAAAACATACGGAAGTACCCTCCTTATCAGCGAAGATGCATTGATAAAGCTTGGGAATACGGTTCACTTCAGATATCGTATAATTGATATGGTAAGCACAAACGAGAAGTCTGAATTAATTTATATATTTGAAATCCTTAATGGAGAAGAGGAAAAACTGAGAAAGCATAAGGAAGAAACACGGGATTTATTTGGTAAAGCTGTTGAATTGTATCACAGTGATAAGCTTGATGAGTCATTGGATATATTTCATAAGATCCTGACAATCAATCCAGAAGACAAGGCTGCTAAGTTCTATTATGATCGTTGCAGCTCAGCAGATAATGGATGACAAAAAACTATTGGTGCAGATATGTGAAAAGTACAGAAAACACCTTATAAATGCGTGAAACCTTTAATAATGTGAAACGGATAGTAAACTAAGCTGATAGTTTATACGTTTAAAAGTATAAGAAAGATGGTAGAAGAATGAATAATACAGGATCACTCGGAGAATTAATACAAAAGATTGACGCTTTTATCCGTATGTACTACAAGAACCGGATAATACGCGGAATAATATATTCTGTAGCCTTGCTGGTGGTTTTCTTTTTATTGCTGAACTTTCTTGAGTATTTCAGCTATTTTGGTAAAACCACAAGAGCAATATTGTTTTTCGGCTATTTGGTTTTTGCCCTTATATTGCTATATGCCTATATAATAGAGCCATTGCTGAGATTATTGAAAATCCGTAAAACAATTACTCACGAACAGGCTGCAAATATAATAAGCCGACATTTTCCTGAAATCAGCGACAGACTGATAAACACTCTGCAATTGGGGTCAATGATCAATCATGATGAAGGAAATCTTGAAGTTCTGGAAGCCGCAATTCGTCAGAAAACTGAAAAGATACGCCATATACCTTTTACTGAAGCAATTGATAAAAAAGAGAATGTAAGGAAAATGCCCTATGCGCTTGTACCGCTTTTAGTAGTGATACTTCTTTTTATTGCTGCACCTTCGGTGATAAGGGAGCCTGCTCATAGGATTTCAACCTATAGAACTCATTATGAGCGACCTATGCCTTTCAGCTTTGTAATTCAGAATGAAGACCTGAGCGTATTGAAAGGTGAAGATCTTGATATTTTTGTAAAACTTACCGGCGAAGAATTGCCTGCAGAAATATTTATTGAATTCGATAAAAAGATTTCACGATGTGTAAGAATTTCAAATACTGAATTCATATATAGGTTTAAAAATATTATTAAGGATCAGAGTTTTAAACTTCAGGGGGGAGGGTTTTACAGTGATGATTATAAGATAAGGGTTGTTCCCAGGCCTGTCATCATCAATTATACTGTAAGTCTGGAATATCCGGCATATATTAGAAGGCAGAATGAAGAAATAGCAAATACAGGCGATTTCTCGCTTCCGATAGGTACGAATATTACATGGAAATTCAATACCGAAGCAGTAGATTCTGTTTTTCTTAAAACAAATATTCCGGAAAAACCCACTATCAAAAAGTTGTCTGATAATAGTTTCTCTGCTACTGTTAAGGTCATGGAATCATTTGATTATGTTATTATACCGAAAAACAGATTCACCATATCCAGGGATTCGCTTTTGCATCAAATCACAGTTATTCCTGACATGTATCCTGAAATAATGGTGGAAACCTTAATTGATTCAAGTAATTATAAACTTGCTTTCTACACTGGTCAGATAAAGGATGATTACGGTTTTGACAAGCTTGATTTTATTGTTAAGAAAAGAAATGTAAAACACCCAGATAAAATTCTGGAAGAAACTAAAAAGAGCATAAATATTGACAGATCAGTAAATAGTCAGACATTCTTTTATAATGCTGATTTTTCCGATATTAATATCGAACCGGGCGACAGAATAGAATATTGGTTTGAAGTATGGGACAACGACAGAGTAAATGGAAGTAAATCAACGCGATCAGGTTTGGGAATTGTTGAAGTACCCGGAATTGCTGAAAGGGAGCAGCAATTAGCTGATAGGCAGAATGAAATGACTACAGAAATGACATCTGTACAAAAGGAGCTTTTTAGATTATCAAAAGAGATAGAACAGCTTCAGAAAACTATTCTGCAAAAGGAAAGTATTAGCTGGGAGGATACACAAAAATTACAGCAAATGCTTGAACAACAGCAGGAATTGCAATCAAAGGTAGAGAAACTGAAAGATGAAAATACAGCTCTGAACAGGCTTCAGAATGAAATAAATCCGTACAATGAAGACATAATGAAAAAACAACAGGAGTTGCAGAAACTGTTTGATGATATAATGACGGATGAAATGAAAAAGCTTTTTGAAGATATTCAGAATTTGCTCGATAAGCTGGACAGAGAAAAAATGCAGGATGCACTGAATAAAATGAAATTAAGCAATAAGGATCTGATGGATGATCTTGACAGAACTCTTGAGTTATTCAAACAGCTTGAAATGGAAAAAATGATAACTGAAACTGTTGATAAGCTTAATAAACTTGCTGAGGAACAGGACGAGCTGCTAAAAGAAACATCTGATTCCGGTTCAGATTCTGAAGAATTGGATAAAAAGCAGGAAGAGATTGCTGAACAATTTGAAAAAATAAAAGAAGACATTAAAAAGCTTGAAGAGAAAAATGAGGAGCTTGAAGATAAATATGATATGATTGAAACCGATGATATGCAAAAGGATATTGAAGACTCGATGCAGGAAAGCCGTGAAAATCTTCAAAAAAACCAAAAGAAAAATGCTGCTCCTCACCAGAAAGATGCATCTGATAAGATGAAAGAAATGGCTGAAAATTTCATGAATATGATGATGGAAAAGCAGAATGAACAGTTGGGAGAAGATATTAGAATGGTTAGAAAGCTATTGGAAGATCTTGTTGATATTTCTTTCGATCAGGAAGATATGATTGATAAAACGATAAATATAAATAAGATGGACCCCCGCTTCAATCAGATTTTAAGCGATCAGAAAAAAATAAATGATGACTTGCGCCTTGTTGAAGATTCTTTAAATGCTATTGCACGCCGTCAGCTTGCAATTCAGCAGTTTATTCTGAGGGAAATATCACAAATCAATCATAATGTTGAGGAAACTCTTAAATCGCTCGAGGATAGAAATATTAGTGTTGCAGGAACAAGACAGCAGTTTGTTATGACATCAATCAATAATCTGGCTTTAATGCTTAGCGAGGCACTAGAGCAAATGAATGAAGATATGATGAGCAATTCAAACGACGGAAGCAGTTGCCCAAATCCTGGATCTGGGCAGGGGAAATCAAAAAAGAACATGAAGTCAATGAAGGACCTGCAGCAGCAGATGAATCAGCAAATGGAGCAGCTAAAAAGACAAATGGGTAAACAAGATGAGGAGGGGAAACCTATGCCTGGAGGACAGACCATGAGCGAACAATTTGCGAGAATGGCTGCTCAGCAGGAAGCTCTGAGAAGGCAAATGCAGGAATATCTTGAGGAATTAAAAAAAGAAACCGGAAAAAGTGACGGAAATGCAATGAAGGCAATTGAAGAGATGGAAGAAACAGAGAAGGATCTTGTTCATAAGAGAATTACTAATGAAACCTTGCTTAGGCAGGAAAGGATATTAACAAGGTTGCTGGAATCAGAGAAAGCTGAAATGGAGAGGGAACAGGAGGAGAGGAGAGAATCCAGAGAAGCAGAAAACTATCCCGTAACCAGTCAGGATTCAATTATAGAGATATACAGAAAGAAAATGGCGGAAAGAGAATTATTCCGGACAATTCCACCACAGATGAATTCTTTTTACAGAACAAAAGTAAATAACTACTTCATTCAGGTTCAATAAAATATGATCAGTTTTCATTCATTGATGCCAGGTTTCCAGCTTAAAAAGAAAAGAGAGATAAAGAGCTGGATAAAGAGAGTAATTGAAACTGAAAACCAAAAATTAGGTCAGGTTGATATTATATTCTGTTCAGATGAGTATTTACTTGAAATGAATGTTAAATATCTGAACCACAATTATATAACAGATATTATTACTTTTGGTTTTAACGAAGATCCTGAAAAAATTTCTGGGGATTTGTTTATTAGTGTTGAAAGGGTTGAAGAGAATGCACAAGCTTATAATACAACATTTGATGATGAACTTAGAAGGGTAATTGTTCATGGAATTCTGCATTTAATTGGGTATGATGATAAGGAAAAAGCTGATAAACAAATAATGACAGGTAAGGAAGATTTTTATCTTTCGGAGTTTAATAAGATTGTTGATTTAAGATAAAGGAATTTAGAAGCCTAATATGAATTATATGGTTTCACGTGGAACATTTGAGATGTTTAATGAGTACGACGTAATAGTGGTTGGTGCAGGACATGCCGGTAGTGAGGCTGCTGCTGCAGCTGCAAATATGGGGTCAAGGGTATTACTTATAAGCCTGAGCCGACAAAACATAGCTCAAATGTCGTGTAACCCTGCTATGGGCGGCATAGCAAAAGGACAAATAATTCGGGAGATAGATGCACTTGGAGGATATTCTGCAATTGTAACTGATAAAACAATGATACAATTCAGAATGCTGAATAAGTCTAAGGGTCCTGCTTTGTGGAGTCCCAGAGCCCAAAGTGACAGAGTCGGTTTTTCTCAGGAATGGAGAGTGGTTCTTGAGAAACTGGAAAATGTCCATTTTTGGCAGGATACAGTAACAAGATTAATTGTAAAAAACAATAAGGTTTTAGGTGTTAAAACCAAAATGGGCTTAAAAATTAAATCTAAAACCGTTATCCTTACAAACGGCACTTTTCTTAATGGTATCATTTATATTGGTAAAAAGAGCTTTGGTGGTGGAAGGATAGGGGAGCCCGCTACAAAAGGAATTACTGAGAATCTCAGAAAACTTGGGTTTGAATCTGACAGGTTAAAAACGGGAACTCCTGTTCGTGTTGATGGAAGATCAATGGATTTTTCAAAGATGAAGGAACAGAAAGGTGATGAAAATCCCGGAAAATTTTCGTATTTAGATACACCAAAACTCAATAAGCAGTTAAGCTGTTATATTACTTATACCAATGAAGAAGTACATGATATTCTGAGAACTGGCTTTCAATTTTCGCCGATGTTTACCGGCAGAATTGAAGGAATTGGTCCTCGTTACTGCCCCTCAGTTGAGGATAAAATTGACAGATTTTCGCATAGAAACAGTCATCAGATTTTTGCTGAACCCGAAGGATGGAATACAGTAGAATATTATTTGAATGGTTTTTCATCATCATTACCTGAAGATATCCAGTATAAAGCATTAAAAAAGATACCAGGACTTGAGAATGCAAGAATATTTCATCCCGGATATGCGATAGAATACGATTATTTTCCCCCGGTTCAGCTTAAATATACTCTTGAAACCAAATTAATAGAGAATCTTTATTTTGCCGGGCAAATAAATGGTACTACAGGGTATGAGGAAGCTGGTGCGCAAGGAATAATCGCAGGAATAAATGCCCATTTAAAAATTAATAATCAGAGGGAATTTATATTAAAACGTTCCGATGCTTATATTGGCGTTTTAATTGATGACTTAATAACCAAAGGCGTTGATGAACCTTACCGGATGTTCACATCAAGGGCTGAATACCGGTTGCTACTAAGACAGGATAATGCTGATTTAAGATTAACAAAGCTTAGTTACGATATTGGGCTTGCAAAACAGGAACGCTTGGATACTCTTATTGAAAGAGAAGCTAAAATTTCTAAAATAGTGAATCACATTAAGAAAGTCAGCATTACTCCGGATGCAATAAACGGATTATTGCAAATGAAAGATTCTCAGCCCATTTCTCAGAAAACCAAATTATCTTCTATCCTTTTACGCCCACAAATATCATTAAATGATCTCATTATGTATCTTCCTGATCTGAATTCATTTGTTCAGTCAATAAATGCACAAAATTCTGAAGAAACGGATACTGCTGAAATATTGATAAAATATGAAGGTTATCTGGAAAAGGAAAAAGACTTAGCCCAGAAGCTGTCAAAACATGAAAATATAAGCTTGCAGGAGGATTTTGATTATCATCAGTTAAGTTCAATTTCCTATGAAGCAAGAGAAAAATTAAACAGGATAAAACCCAGAACAATTGGGCAGGCTTCAAGGATAAGCGGGGTATCACCTGCTGATATTTCTGTTTTACTGGTTTATATGGGACGATAATCATTTTCACGTGAAACAAAGCAGAATGCAAACTATTCTAACAAAGCAAGGCGAATGTATTCTTTGTAAAGGAACTGAATTTGAGTTTTTCCTTGAATTAAAAGATCATTTTCTCAGCAAACAATCATTTAGTTTATTGCAGTGCAAATCGTGCGGATTAATGTACACAACACCGCAGCCTGATAATAATGATATTCAGTATTATTACAATTCAAAGGATTATACATCGCATGATACACGAGACAATTCGTTAAAGAATTTTCTTTATACAAATGCAAGAAAAATATCGCTTGCAACAAAACTCAAACTGATTTCCTCATATAAAAATACCGGTAAATTGCTCGATATAGGAGCCGGAACAGGGGAATTTATTAATTATTTTCATAAACATGGCTGGGAGGTATCGGGGATTGAACCAAATGAAAAAGCAAGAAAACAGGCAAGAAATAAATATAAATTGAATATTGGGAACATTGATGATTTGGATGGGATGGCAGAAAGTTCGCTTGATGTGATCACTATGTGGCATGTACTGGAACATACATTTGATCCGGTAAAACAAATGAAACTTAATTTCAGATTTTTAAAACCTGATGGTTTGCTGGTACTTGCTTTGCCAAATTATGGATCATGGGATGCTAATCATTATAAAGAGTATTGGGCTGCCTATGATGTTCCGCGTCATTTATTTCATTTTTCTGAAAATGCTGTTAATACCATTGCGAAATTAACAGGATTTTATGTTCATGACAAAAAACCTCTTAAATTTGATGCCTATTATATAAGTTTATTAAGCGAAAAATATAAAACAGGAAAGACGAATTATTTAAAAGCGGGAATTAATGGCTTCAGATCAAATTGGGCTGCATACAGGGGACGTTCGGGATATTCAGGCTGGATTTATGTGTTGATGAAGAATTAAGCCAATTTAAGGCTTTTAAAAGGATTCAGACGGCTGTTTAATATTTTATATCAAACCGATCAAAAAAGTTTAACAGAGAGCCTGTAATTAAGTCGTTTTTTTAACATTGATAATCAGGAAAATAATATCAAATCTCAATGTTCAGGACAATATTTAATAAAACTGCACGCACAAGATTGATAATTGCACTTGTTCTGATGAGTGTAGCAGTTATTATTGGTTGTTTTGTAACAAGAACCATTAATGAAGCCAAATATGTTGATCATGTAAATAAGGTTCTGAAAGAAAAGTCGGATATAATTTATAAAGAACTTCAAACTCTGGTTCAGATTCCGGATGATGATCTTTTTATGGGTAGTCCGGGTAAATATGACCGGATTCAGGGGATTGAATATCTTTTATATAAAAATGATACTCTTGTATATTGGTCAGATAATCTAAACGCTGCCTCATATATTTATGATTCGGTTTTATTTTCCCGTAATCTGGTTGAACTCGGAAATGGGTATTATTACAAACGGGAATTGATCAAAGATGAAAAAATTTATCTCGGCTTATTGTTGGTCCGAAAGAACTATAAATATGAGAATGAGTATATTACGAATGATTTTAATACTTGTTTTTCCCTTCCTCAAAACACATCAATAAGTTTAACTGAAAATGGAAATGATATTAAAAATGATAATGGAGAGTACTTGTTTTCGTTGAATTTTCCGGATAAAAGAGATATTAATGAAAACTGTCAGGTTCTTTTACTTTTCATTTATCTGGTTTCATTATTATTTCTGATTTCTTCCTTATTTCATCTGTACCAGGGTTTTCAAAAAGTATACAGGATTTCGGGATGGTTTTTTCTGTTTTTCATCGTTGATGTAATAATAATCCGTGCTTTGACTTTTTATTTCAGAATCCCAAGGATTCTGTATGAAAGCAAATTATTCAGCCCATCGCATCTTGCAATTTCTAAATTGCTTCCCTCTTTTGGCGATTTATTTGTAAATGTAGCTATTGTTTTTCTGTTAATATACTACTTTTTCACTTATTTTAAGTTTAGGTTCAATGCTAATTTAAGTACAACATATAAGAAACTATCAGCTTTTATTTTATTATTAAGTGTTTTTATTTTTTTCAGATTATTTCAGGGATTATTTTATAGAATAGTAATTGATTCAGCCATATCTTTTAATCTTGGCAATATTTTTAGCCTTGATCTGATCAGTCTTCTGGGCTTTATTGCGCTGGGGTTAATGGTTATTTCTTATTTCCTGCTTAGTGCAAAGCTGAGCCAGACCGTACTGGAATTATCTGAAGGTAAGCAACAATATATTATTCTAAGTGTTTTAATTGCGGTGATATTTTCTTTGCTTACTGTCATCCGCAACGATTTCCAGATTATTCCGCCTGTATTCGTTTTTCTTTTTATTATTTCTTTTGCCTTATGGAGCAGAAAGGAAGATAAACTATTTGATACCGCAAGAATAGTGATTTATTTATTCGCCTTTACCTTTATAACGACCCTTGATTTGCAATTGTTAAATCAATATAAGGAAAAGCAGGAAAGGAAACTTATTGCAATGGAATTGGCTTCAAACCGCGATGAAATAGTTGAATTCAAATTCAAACAAATTGAGAGAGAAATATATAATGATACTATTTTACAGGCTCTTATTCGGGAAGCTTATTTAAAACCCGAAAACGAAAAGAAAGTAATTTCCTATCTGATGGAAAGATATTTTAATGTTTCGTTTTCAAAATTCGATATTCAAATCACAATTTGCTTTCCTGATAAACAGCTATATGTTAAATCACAGGATTACATAATTGATTGTAACACGTTTTTTGAGGATTATATTGAAACATACGGAGAAGCAACTGATAGCGAGATTTTGTATTACATTTTCCCCGGCATAAACTATTTTGCTCATCTAAAATTTCCTGAACAGGCTGCATCAGGAATGGATGCTGTTTCTGTTTTCATTGAAATCAGTGCAAAGGCAATAGAAAAAGGTCTTGGATATCCTGAACTATTGATTGATAAGGCATACAAAAAGCCACACGATTTGTTCAATTATTCATATGCAACATATATGGACGGCGAACTCGTACGTAGTGTGGGAAAATATTCATATGCCATCAAAGAAACTGAAATTCCTGTAAATAAGGAAAACTTTACTTTCTTTGATCATCAGGATTATAATCATCTGGTTTATTATTCTGATAGCAATACCAATATTATTGTAAGCCTTCCTAAGCCCTCTTTTTTAAACATAGTTGCGCCTTATTCCTACTTTTTTATCTTTCTTGGGCTGTTAAGTTTTATAATAAGTCTGATAATTAAAATACGTGACAGAGCTGCACTGCGCTTTGTTAGCTTTCGCTATCGGATACAATTTCTGATGTTTGGTATTATTCTCGTTTCCTACCTGTTAATTGGGATTTCGGTTCTGATTTATATTGTCCGTTTGAATGATAACAAGAATTTCAATGCTTTGAGGGAAAAAAATCATTCGGTACTGGTAGAGCTTGAAGACAAACTTTCTTCATACGAAAAGTTTGATAAAGACGATAGTGACTACCTGAATGATTTATTGACAAATTCATCAATGATATTCTTTTCTGATATAAATCTTTATGATCCTAAGGGTATATTGATCTCATCAAGCAGGCCTCAGGTCTTCGAAGAGGGGCTTGTTTCGGATCGTATGAACCCGGAAGCATTCCGACAATTGGCTATTTATAATAAATCATCATTTATTCACAGGGAATCAATCGGTAGTTATAAATATTTATCGGCCTACATGCCTTTTCACAACGATAATTACCAAATAACAGGCTATCTGAACCTGCCATATTTTGCAAAACAAAGTGAATTACGTCAGGAAATTTCAACTTTTCTGGTAACCTTTACCAACATTTATGTTGTGCTTATGGCACTGGGATTGTTTTTTGCCTTACTTCTTTCAGGATATTTGTTAAGGCCTCTCATGTTGTTAAAAGCCAATTTGCAGAAGCTTAAACTTAGTGAATCAACTCAAAAGATTGAATGGAAAGGAAATGATGAAATCAGCGAATTGATTGGTGAGTATAATCGTATGACAGAAGAGCTGGTTAAAAGTGCCGAATTACTTGCCCGATCAGAGAGAGAAAGTGCATGGCGTGAAATGGCAAAACAGGTCGCACATGAAATTAAAAACCCTTTGACACCTATGAAGCTGAGTGTTCAATACCTGCAAAAAGCATGGAATGACAATGCTCCTGACTGGAATGAACGTCTCGAAAGGTTTTCTCAAACCTTGATTCAACAGATAGATTCTCTTTCTGAAATTGCATCAGCTTTTTCTGATTTTGCTTCTATGCCGGCAACTACAAAAACAAAAATTAATCTTGCAGAAGTTATTAATGATGCAGCTTCTTTATACAAGGACATTCAGAATATCCGCTTTATTATTTCCTTTCCTGATAATGAAGCAGACAGTCTTTTATTTGCAGATAAACGACAACTATTAAGGGTTTTTAATAATCTGATAAATAATTCAGTTCAGGCTATAGGAAATAAACCTGATGGTATGGTTCAAATAAGTTTGAAAAAGGAAAGCAACTATTTAATTGCAGAAATTCAGGATAATGGCTCAGGTATGAATGATGAACAACGGGCTAAAGTGTTTTCACCTTATTTTACAACAAAAAGCAGCGGAATGGGTTTGGGTCTGGCAATTGTAAAAAACATTGTTTCGGGAATGGGAGGGAGCATAGAATTTGTTTCTGAAGAAAATCGTGGAACAATTTTTACGCTTCGGTTTCCTGTAACTGAGAACCTATGATGATATCAAATATTTTATCAATGATTTGCAAAGAGCTGATGTAGGCAGCCCAATTTATTTATTTTTGCGTCATTCTTTATAAGTGTAAGCATTGAATGTATTAAAGCGACTTGCCGGGCAAACTGCCATTTACGGACTGCCAACCATAATAGGCAGAGTACTGAATTACCTGTTGGTTCCACTTTATACAAGGGTGCTTGACCCTGCCGAATATGGTGTGGTTACTGAGTTTTATGCTTATGTTGCATTTCTATATGTTCTATTGGGCTATGGAATGGAAACGGCTTTTTTCCGTTATTCCAAAACAGAAGAATCGGGGAAGATAGTATTCAGCACGGCTCTTCTTTCCATAATAGCAACCACTATTCTATTCCTTATCCTTGCTATTGGATTTTCCGGAAATATTGCTTCCTATATGGGGTATGCTTCACACAGGGAATATATTATCTGGTTTGCCCTTATTCTCGGATTTGATTCCGTATGTGCCATCCCTTTTGCACAATTGCGCCAGCAAGGCAGAGCCGCACGTTTTGCTTTTGTCAGAAGCGTGAATATTTTCACTAATATAGGATTAAACCTGTTTTTCTTACTTTTTTGTCCATATGCCTTAAAAACCTGGGGTTCTTCAGCTATTCTGGAATTCATTTATGATCCTGATTTTGGGGTAGGGTATATTTTTATTTCAAACCTGATAGCCAGCGCAATTACTTTTATATTGCTCATATCATCGGCCAGGGGTATTAAACTTGTTTTTAATGTCGCTCTATGGAAACAAATGATAATCTATGCCTGGCCCTTATTGATTTTTGGTCTTGCCGGGATTGTGAATGAAACTTTTGACAGAATATTGTTAAAACATCTGTTACCTGAGGATTCAGACCCCATTTATCAATTAGGTATTTATGGAGCCTGTTATAAAATTTCAATTTTAATGACACTGTTTATTCAAACCTATAAATATGCGGCTGAACCATTTTTCTTTGAGCAGATGAAGAATCAGGATGCAAAATTGCTTTATGCCCGTGTGATGAATTATTTTGTTGCTGTTTGCGGCTTTATTTTTGCAGCTATCATGCTTAACATTGATATTGTTATCCTGTTGATTGGCAGAGAGTTTCGTGAAGGGGCAGCAGTAATACCAATTTTATTGATGGCAAATTTATTTTTGGGAATTTTTTATAATCTTTCAGTCTGGTTTAAACTTACAGGAAAAACTTTTCATGGTGCTATGGTTGCAGTAGCAGGTATGATAATAACGCTTGTGTTGAACTTTATGCTTATACCCAGGTTTGGATATATCGGAGCAGCATGGGCAACCTTTGTATGTTATGCCAGCATGATGATAATTTCTTATCTGCTCGGTCGCCGTTATTATCCGGTTCCGTATAATGTATTAAAAATCAGCTTCTATATTATTTTAGCTGCATTACTTTATTATCTGAGCACGTTATTTAAATTTGAGAACCAGTTGATCATCAGATTCTCGAGCTTAGTGTTATTAATGATGTATGTAGTGATAGTGATATTTGTTGAGAAATATCACAAACCAGAAATAGCTTAATAAGGAGTGTTGGGATATTCAGAGCCTGATAAAGTAAATAATTATTTTGTTTTCCTGCTAATTATAAAAATTTGAATATCAAGTACTCTATAAGTTTTTTAGTAGCCCCGCTAGGAATCGAACCTAGATTTAAAGTTTAGGAAACTTTCGTTCTATCCATTGAACTACAGGGCCATTTTTAAAGCTTTTGAGGCTGCAAAAATAATAAAACAGTCCTGAATAGCAGAAATAAAAACTTTTTCATTCTATCAAATTGTATTTATTAAGCAATTTTGTATTTTTGCAGCCCGTTTTTATCTGATATCAGGATTTGATTAGATAAAAAAGCGCCTATAGCTCAGTTGGTTAGAGCAACTGACTCATAATCAGTAGGTCCCTGGTTCAAGTCCAGGTGGGCGCACAAAAAAACCACTTACAGATAATATTGTAAGTGGTTTTTTATTTTTTTGAAACCCGGTAGTATTATTTTCCGTTATTGTTTTTACTCAGGTAAATTTCCAGGGCTTTTGCCATAGAAGGAGCTTCAGGAAGTGGTGCCTGTAGATCGAGGCGTAATCCTGCATCTAACACTGCTTGTGAAGTAGAGTTACCAAAAGCTCCTATTTTCATATTATTTTGTTGAAATGCCGGGAAATTCTTAAACAACGATTTTATTCCTTCAGGACTGAAAAATATCATCATATCATAATCCAGTTCTCCCATTTTGCTCAGATTGTTATGAACTGTTTTATAGATGACCGCTTTTGTATAATTGAGTTTGCTGTCTTCAAGTAATTGATGTTTTTCGTTTTTACAAACATCAGAGACAGGTATTAAAAATTTCTCGCCTGAATGTTTTTTCAGTAATTCAATTAATTCCGCCAGGTCACGGGTGCCGAAAAATATTTTTCGTTTTCGGTAAACAATATATTTTTGTGTATATAAAGCAATAACTTCAGTAACACAAAAATACTTTAATGATTCAGGAGGTGTGTACCGCATTTCAGAACACAATCTGAAAAAGTGATCTACTGAATTTTTGCTTGTGAAAATTACCGCTGTATAATCTTTAAAATAGATTTTCTGTTTTCGAAATTCAGATGCTGTTAGTCCTTGTACTCTAATAAATGGTTTAAAATCAATTTCAACGTTAAATTGAGAAGCAAGATCAAAATAAGGTGATTTTTCATTCTCGGGCTGGGGTTGGGAAATCAGTATCTTTTTTACTTTCATATTTTCACTTTAAGAATCCTGAAAACTACCTTACAAAAAAATTTTTGCAAAAGTACACTAAATTGTGATATGCGCCACAGTTGAGAGTTACAAAAAAGTGAAAATCCGGATTTGGCAACTGGCCTTAATAACGTAATCTTTTGGAATACACGATTTTATCATCTCCTTGTTTATAGTAATCTTTTAATCTTGCTTCTTCGTTATAATTATTAAAAATGTAAAATCTGCGGGTAGGTTCATATAATTCTTGTGAAGAAGTTTCGGCATACACTGCTGTACCACCTGCATCAAGAATAAATTTTTCAGTTTGTGCCAGTAGTTTTTTTCCTATTCCTTTATTACGATAATTATTATGAACTGCAATCCAATAAAGGTCATAGCTTGATTGTGTGCAAGGTATCAACCCAAAACAACTGTAAGCAACAATTTTATTATCTAGTTCAACAAAAATGAAATTATATCCGCTATCACTACCTTTGTTCAGGGTTTCCCGTACAAGTTCTATGGCTACATCAATTTCGTAATCATGAAAAAATCGGGTGGATGTTACAATTTCTCTTACATTTTCAATATCCTCGGGTTTAACATTAGTTCTTATTATCATAAAGGTGTCTTTTATTTTTTAGCGTATCGCTGATTATTAATTTCACAATTTCTTCATATGATAATCCTTTTTTAGTAGCAGCAGCTACAAATCCACTATCCTTTGATATACAGGGATTCGCATTTATTTCAAGAACAAAAAGTTTTCCGTTTTTGTCCAGTCTGAAATCTATTCTGGCATAACCACGTAAATTAAAAACTTTCCAGCAAAGCAGACAAATTTCATGAATGGATTTACTAAGACCTGATTCAGCTTTCTCGTCAATAAAACTACGGACTGTATTCTTGTACTCAAAAGATTCTTCGTCCCATTTTGCTCTATAACCAACAATTTTAGGTTTGTTTTCAGGATAATCCAAGAATTTTATTTCAGGAACAGGAAGAACCATTGGCATAGAGTCATTTGCTATTACTGATACATTAAATTCTCTTCCCTCAATATATTCTTCGGCAAAATATGTATAATTTGAGCTGTTTTTTTCGTAAAGTCTTTCAGCTATGATTTCGGCTTTATCAATAAAAACAGGATTGTGTTCGTCCATACCAAATGAAGCATGTTCCCATATTGACTTAATAAGAAACAGTTTCCCTCTGAATAGTGTTTTTAATTCGTCAGGATTGGTTGAAAATACCGGGGTTGCTATGTTTGAAAGATGCATTATTTTTTTTGAAAGCAATTTATTACTGCTTATATAAATAGCCTCTGAAGAGCATCCGGTAAATGGAACTGAAAGATGTTCAAACAAAGTCGGTGCAAAATGAATCAATCGCCCATCACCACGAATAGTTTCAACCAGATTAACTATCAGTTCTGGTTTTGTAACTTTAATAGTTTCAATATTTTTATCAATGTCATTGTCAAAATCATGCTGATGAACATAATATCCAAGCTTAATAAGTCCTTCTTTAAAAAACGTTGCTTCGTCAAGTACATCAAGTTCATCAGCAGGAGGATTTGGCCCGAGTTTACTGTGAAAAATAAGAGCTTTTTTAACAGACATGTTATTTAGTTTTATTTATACGTTTTAAAGCTGATTGCATGATCATATCAATCAGGCTTGAATAGGATATTCCGTTCATTCGACAAAGGATAGGAAGGTCAGAGTGGATAGGGTTTAATCCTGCCAGCGGATTTACCTCTATAAAATTAGGAACACCATGTCGGTCAATTCTGATGTCAACCCGTCCTCCATCTCTGCATTCAAGTGCATTCCATGCAGCCAAAGCCAGTTCATTACATTTTTGAGCTATACTTTGTTCAGGAATCAGATATGACACTTCCGATAAATAATTATCTTTGGTATGTAACGAATAAATCAATTTCATTCCCTGTTTTTTTGATACTATTTCCATAATTCCACATGTAGCAGCATCTTTTCCGGTTCCAATAACACCCACTGTAAATTCTCTTCCAGGAAGAAATTCTTCTACAAGTAATTGATCATTGAAATCATCAGGCATTTCATTTATATATTGAACCAGTTCCTGATATGAATATATAAGCGATTTATGTGATATGCCTTTTCCGCTTCCTTCCGAAACAGGTTTAATAAATATGGGATATTCAAGGTTGATTTTTTCAATGTCAGTTTTATCTTTTATCACTGCAAAGGGAGCTGTGGGGATAGCATGATTTTTAATGATATGCTTTGCCATAGCTTTATGTAATGTAACAGATAAAACCAAAGGGTCAGAAAAAACATAAGGAATCTGGAATGCATCAAGGATTGCTGGTACCTGTGCTTCCCGTCCTGTGCCAAAATATCCCTCAGAGATATTGAAAACCAGATCCCATCGTTTGTTACTGGCTAAAGCCTTAGTTAGCTCAATTATATTACCTATTCGTTCGGTTGTAAATCCCAATTCATTTAAAGCAGATTCAATACCGGCAATGGTTTCTTCAGAGTCGAATTCGGCTGCCTGTTCATGAGATAAGCCTTGTTGAAGCCAGGATGATTTAAGATCAAAGGTTATTCCAACTTTCATTGGCGATCGGGATAGGTAAAAATTTTGCTTTCATAATTTCTTAATCTGATATTTCCTTTTTTATCCTTGCCTAAATAATATTCAGGAAGTAAAGGAATTTTTCCGCCTCCGCCCGGAGCGTCTATTACAAAATGTGGAACTGCATAACCGCTTGTATGCCCCCTCAGCCCTTCTATGATCTCCAGTCCTTTTTTAATTGGAGTTCTGAAATGAGTTGAGCCGGGAATAGGATCACACTGATACAGGTAATAAGGCCTAACTCGAATTTTTAACAAACCATGCATCAATTCTTTCATAGTACTGATATTATCGTTGATATCTTTAAGTAATACGGTCTGGCTTCCAAGTGGAATTCCGGCATTTGCCAGTAATTCTGCTGCCTGTGTTACTTCAGGTGTTATTTCATCAGGGTGTGTAAAATGTATACTCATCCATACCGGATGATATCTGCTTATCATTTTAACAAAACTTTTTGTGATTCTTTGAGGTAAAACAACAGGTACTTTAGTGCCAATGCGAATAATTTCAACATGTGGAATTTTTCGTAAACGCTCAAGTATATATTCAAGATAATTATCACTTAAAGTTAGCGGATCGCCACCTGACAGCAATACATCCCTGATAGATATGTTATTTTCAATATACGTAAATGCCGGTTCAAGCGATTCTTTTCCAAAATGGAGTTTGTCTTTCTGGGCAACCATATGTGAACGTGTACAATAACGACAATAAGCTGAACAAAAGCCTGTAATGAAAAACAGAACTCTGTCGGGATACCGGTGTACGAGATTGGGCACCGGACTCGAATCCGCTTCACAAAGCGGATCAGAATTTTCATCAGGACTAAATAGTAATTCATCACTTACAGGTACCATAGACCGACGAATAGCCTGAGTTGCATCATTTCTTGAAAGTAAAGACAAATAATAAGGGGTAATGCGAATAGGAAGATTAACCTTATCGCTACCCATGCATTCAATTTCTTTTTCTGAAAGATCAAGAAAGTGTACTAAATCGGAAATACTCTTAATACTGTTACGGATCTGCCAACGCCAATCGTTCCAATCGTGCAGACTGGACATAGGAAAATATGTTTTCAGAAATTCAACAGAACTGTTTGATGGTTTTATATTTAAGTTGCCGGAACTAACACGAGAATGGTTATTTGGCTTTATTGGAGTATTTTTTAATCCATTTAGTTTGTTTGATAACTCCGGAGGTTCATCATTTGGCTGGAGCTTATCTTCCTGGAAAATAAGCTCCGGAATTGGTTTGGTTTCCATTATTTAGAAATACTGACTTTTTATTTTTAAATTATTTAATAAATTGATAATAAGATAATTACACATTCTAATAAAGTATTAGATTGTAAATACCCGTTAATTTTTAATTCGGAAGAAAACGCATAAAGAGGCTTCAAATTATTTATTTTACGAGAAAATGAAATAATTATTTCATTCTATTTTTAGACGTTAAAATTTAAAAATGTAATGATTTGTAAAATATTGATATACAGTGAGCTACTGCCAGGTTGTGAAATTTTGCTCTAAAATTAGACTAAAAAAATTCTCTTAAATGCCAAACAGTCGTTTTAATAATAAAGGATGCTTAATTTATCAATAAATAGCCTATCCGTATTTTTCGAATAATTACGAATGACCAACATTTTATACCGCCTTTTAATTGTCGTAATATCAATTAGTAAAAAAAAGGTTGCTCTCAAATTGGAGCAACCTTTTCTCGATTCAGAATATGTATAGTATTCTTTTAGTATTATTAATTTTCTATGTTTCAGAATATACCTGTTATGTTACCATCCTCATCAATATCAATATTTTCTGCAGCAGGCACTTCGGGTAATCCGGGCATTCGCATGATTTCTCCGGTTATTGGAACAAGGAAACCTGCACCAGAAGCAATTTCAATTTGACGTACAGTAATAACAAAATCTTTCGGTCTTCCTAGCAGGTCAGGATTATCTGAAAGCGATTTCTGAGTTTTTGCAATACAAATAGCAAGATCGTCCAGACCAAGTGTTGAAATCTTTGCCAAATCTGATTTTGCTTTGGCGGTATAATCTACTGCTTCAGCTCCATAGATTTTCTTTGAGATGGTTTCAATTTTTGTTTTAACACTATCAGTTAATGGATATAGAGGTTCGAATTCAGAATCATATTCATCAAGGGTTTTTACTACCAGATGAGCTAATTCTTCAGCACCTGCTCCACCTTTTCCCCATACATCTGCCACTGCGACAGGAATATTATTTTGTTTGCAATAATCAACAAGCAAATCAATTTCTTCCTGTGTATCAGTCTGGAATTTATTAATGGCAACAATGGGTGCAAGTTTAAACTGTTTTATATTTTCCACATGTTTTTCAAGGTTGGGTATTCCTTTGGCAAGAGCTTCTACATTTGGAGTTTTTATATCCTTAAGCGACTGTCCGCCATGATATCTCAATGCTCTTATAGTAGCAACCAGTACTGATGCTTTTGGCGATAATTTTGCACTTCTGCATTTAATATCCATAAATTTTTCTGCACCCAGATCAAAACCAAAACCAGCTTCTGTAATTGTATAATCAGTTAATGATAAGGCTGTTTGTGTTGCAACTACAGTGTTGGTTCCCTGGGCAATATTTGCAAAAGGACCACCGTGTATGATTGCAGGAGTTCCTTCAATTGTTTGAACCAGATTAGGTTTTATGGCATCTTTAAGTAAAGCGGTCATAGCACCATTGGCATTAAGATCTCTTGCGTAAATTGGTTTTTTGTCAAATGTAAAACCAACAAAAATATTACCAAGCCTTCTTTTGAGATCGTTTATATCGTTTGACAGACAAAGGATTGCCATAACTTCTGAAGCGGCAGTGATGTCAAAGCCGGTTTCTCTGGGTACACCATGCGCTGTACCACCCAGCCCAACAACAATTGATCTTAGTGAACGATCGTTCATATCCATTACGCGTTTCCATGAAATAGTACGTGGATCAAGCCTTAGTGAGCGGCTTTTGCTTTGGATATTATTATCAATTAAAGCAGCCAGAAGGTTATGTGCTTTTTCAACTGCTGCAAAATCGCCTGTAAAATGTAGATTAATGTCTTCCATAGGTACCACCTGAGAATAACCTCCTCCGGCAGCTCCACCCTTAATTCCGAAAACCGGTCCTAATGATGGCTCTCTGAGAACTACAGCCGAACGTTTACCAATTCTGTTAAGAGCTTGTGTCAAACCAATTGAAACAGTGGTTTTTCCTTCTCCGGCAGGTGTTGGCGTTATAGCCGAGACTAAAATTAATTTACCAAATTTGGAACGGTCAATAAACTTTAAGGGCAGTTTTGCTTTATACTTACCGTAAAGCTCAAGGTCTTCAGGTTTAATGCCCAGTTGTGCTGCTACTTCCTCAATAGGGCGTAATTTAGTTTTACGTGCAATCTCTAGATCAGTCATAAAAAAATTATTTTAGTTAGATGAACATTTATTAAAAACCGCTATAAAAGTACAAATAATTCTTAATCTCCAAATAAAAACATCATTTTGAAATGAATTATCAGATTTTGTGAATAGACAATGATTTAATGGTATTTAACATTTTTTTTAAACCCATTCCTGTAAAAAGTTGTAATATTGCCGGTTGAATTAATAATTGAAATATTATGAAACGAGTATTTTTTGTAATTACTTTATTACTTACAGCAAACTTAATGATTATGAGCCAAACTATTGAAAAGTCTCAAAAAGAAACTGTTGTGGTTATCCACACTGATTTAGGCGATATTACAGTAAAGTTATACAACGAAACACCACTGCATCGCGACAATTTTATAAAACTGGTGAATGAAGGCTATTATAACGGATCAATATTTCACCGTGTGATTAAAGATTTTATGATTCAGGGTGGGGGTGGAACTACCGGAATGGAAGATCCGGGATATACTGTACCGGCTGAATTTGTCAGCAAATATTATCATAAAAAAGGAGCACTCGCAGCAGCCCGTAAGCCTGATCAGGTTAATCCCAAAAAAGAATCATCGGGCTCACAGTTTTATATAGTTCACGGACGTAAATTTGCTGAAAATGAACTATCAATGTTTGGACAGCGTATGGGTAAAACTTTTACCAAAGAACAGATTGAAACTTATGCCAAAATTGGTGGCGCACCACATTTGGATGGTGATTACACTGTGTTTGGAGAAGTGATCTCGGGACTTGATGTTGTTGATAAAATTGCTGCTGTTGAAACTGCTCCCGGCGATCGTCCTGTAAAGGAAGTGAAAATGAGAATGAACCTCATGAAATAATCCCCATAACAGATGAAAGATCGTATTCGTCAGATAATAGAGGAAGTTAAGGAATATCGTGCAGGTTCTGAATCTGATGCTGAAGCATTCAGAATAAAATATCTGGGTAAGAAAGGATTACTAAACGATTTATTTGCTGATTTTAAATCGGTTCTTGCAGAAGATCGGAAAGAAACCGGACAACTGCTGAATGATCTGAAGAATTTACTCCAGGAAAGAGTAAATCAGTTCAAGGCAGGATTTAAAAGCCAGAAGGCTTCATCAGCATCTTTTTCTGACTTGACCCTTCCGGTTGATTTTCAGGAAACAGGTTCACGCCATCCGGTTTCAATAGTGCTTAACAAGATGATTGAAGTCTTTAACAAGCTTGGTTTTCCTGTTGCCGAGGATCGCGAAATTGAAGATGACTGGCATAATTTCACAGCATTGAATTTTCCACTCGATCATCCGGCACGCGATATGCAGGATACTTTCTTTATTGAAACCAATCCTGATATTGCTTTACGAACCCATACCTCTTCGGTTCAGATACGTTATATGGAGAAACATAAACCACCATTAAGGGCTATCTTTCCCGGACGTGTTTATCGTAATGAGGCAATATCAGCAAGAGCGCATTGTCTTTTTCATCAGGTTGAAGGATTGTATGTTGACAAGAATGTTTCGTTTGCCGATTTAAAACAAACCCTTTTATATTTTGCTCAGGAAATGTTTGATGCAAATACCAAAATTCGTTTGCGTCCTTCATTTTTCCCGTTTACCGAACCATCTGCCGAAATGGATATTTCATGTAATATCTGCGGAGGTAAAGGATGTAATATCTGCAAATATACCGGTTGGGTCGAAATACTTGGTTGTGGAATGGTTGATCCGGCAGTGCTGGAAAACTGCAATATTGACAGCAAAGAATACACAGGCTTTGCTTTTGGGATAGGAGTAGAGCGTATGGCTTTACTGCTTTATCAGATCAACGACCTGAGACTTTTCTTTGAAAACGATCTTAGATTTTTAAAGCAATTCAGATCAGTAGTATAATCTGCTGTTGGTTTTCGTACTGTAAGTTAACTGAGAATAATTTCATGTTGCTTTGAACGCCGGCAATCATATTTCTCAGTAAATTAGCAGCTTTATAATTAATCCATTGTTAATGATCACTCCTCCTTATCTGAAAAAAGGTGATAAAGTGGGTGTTGTAGCGCCTGCCCGTTGGGTTAAAGCCGAAGAAATTGAAGAGGCTTTGAAAATAATTGAGAGATGGGGACTTGAAATCGTAAAGGGTGAAAACCTGTACAAGCAATACCATCAGTTTGCTGGTACTGACGAACAAAGGGCTGCTGATTTACAGGCAATGCTTGACAGCGAATCAATAAGAGCTATTATTTGTGCCCGTGGCGGATATGGTGTAGTACGGATAGTTGATATGCTGAATTTCGGCGGTTTTTGCTCGAACCCAAAATGGCTTGTGGGTTTTAGCGATATTACAGTATTGCATAGCCATATACAGCAGAATTTTGGAATTGAAACCATACATGCTTCCATGCCTTTTGGATATGTTGATGGAGAGAGCACAAATGCTTCGTTCGAAACTTTGCGAATGGCTTTGTTTGGTGAAAATATTGAGTATGAGTTAACACCCGGACAATATTCAAGGAAAGGGTTTGCACAGGCTCAGATTACAGGTGGTAATCTTTCATTGCTTTGCAATATTATTGGCTCGGTTTCAGATTGCGATACTGATGGAAAAATTCTTTTTCTGGAAGATGTTGATGAGTATCTGTATCACATTGATCGTATGATGCAGCAACTGAAGCGCAGCGGAAAACTCAGGAATCTTGCCGGACTGATTGTTGGCAATATGAGTTACATGCATGATAACGAAGTTCCGTTTGGAATGAATGTCAGGGAAATAATAGCCAATACTGTGGCAGAATATGATTATCCGGTTTTGTTCGATTTTCCTTTTGGTCATGAAGCACTTAATAAAGCTTTGATATTGGGACGAACAGTTACTTTGGAATCTGGCGAAAACAAGGCAAAACTTTCTTTTCTGCAGAACTTATCCCGCGGATTGAAAAATGTTGTACCACGCAGGTTTTTTATTACCACAGGCTTGATATTTATTTTGTTTATCGCCATTTATTTTATTTATTATCTGGTATTTAAACTGTTGTTGTAGCTAAACATCTTAACCCTAGAATATTATTAATATGGCAGAGCATAACAAACTTGGTAAATCAGGCGAGCAAATTGCAGTTGAGTATTTGCAAAAGAAGGGCTATAAAATTCTTGAAACCAACTGGCATGCCGGAAAATTTGAAATAGATATAATAGCTTCAATATCAAATCAGATAATCATAGCTGAAGTGAAAACCCGGACTTCAACTTTTTTAATGGAGCCGGAAGCAGCTGTCAATAAGGAAAAACAAAGAATGCTGGCAAAAGCAGCCGATATTTATGTGCAGCGTAATGAGATTGATAAAGAGGTTAGATTTGATATTATATCAGTAGTGATCGTAAGGGATGAATTCCGCATCAAGCATATCGAAGATGCTTTTTATACTACTATGTAACAACCAGCACGGTATCATTCGGAATGAAAGACAAACATCGGTTTATTGAAGCGACCGAGTGCCTTGCGGGTTATGCTGGGACTAAACAGCTTTGCGAAAATATTGCGTTTATGCGAATTGAAACTTACAATACCAATATTGTTATTACGCATATAAGCTTCAAGCCCGGTGAAAATATTATCACTCAGCATATTTGAGAATTTGGCTTTCTGTTCAGGGTATTCAGCCTTTATATAATCCCTCAGGTTATCCATTTTCACTGAATCCCATGGTTTCTTACTTCCAATACTAATATGAACACAGTGCAGTTTCATGTTAAAAGGTCTTATCAGATTAACAAGTCTGTGTATAGCTGCATAGTCAGTTTCATCAAAATCAGTGGCATACAGAATATTGTTGATCTTTGATAATCCTTTAAAGGTCGCTGAAGCAGGAATTGCCATCAAAGGAACATCAATCTTATCAATCAGTTTGAGTGCTACACTTCCAAATATTCCTTTGGTTTTTTCACCTATGCCATGGCTTCCAATAACCACAATTCCGGGTTTGTAGGTTTCAGTCATTTCAAGAATTGCATCTTCAGCAAAGCCATTACTTGCAGTAGCAGTGATCTTTATTTTTTCAAGTTTTTTACTTTTTACATAACTCTCAAGGTGTTCAGCAAGTTCCTGTAATTGTTTTTTGGCTTTGATCTCAATTTCCTGAAAATAATTGTCATAATTCATCTGGAACAGATGAGCACCTTCGTAAGTTGGCAGATTTATGGCAGGTTTGAAAAAAGCGTGAAACAATTTTATTTCTGCCTTAAATGTATCGGCCAGAGCTACGGCATAATAACAGGCATTTTTTGAATAATCAGAAAAGTCAACAGGAACAAGTATTTTTTTGATTTGTTGTATCTTTTTCGCTGTTTTTTCTTTTCCTGACATTTTCCCGGATTCCTGAATAATTCGCAGAGCTGCTTCAACATCCTTGGTTTTTACTCTGAGACGGACTCCGCTACCTACCATGGGTTGAATTACATTAATACCGGTGAGCAAACTCTCAATACCGGCTGCTTCCAATTGATTTTGTAATAACAGCGCCCTTGAGTAGGTATGATAAGCGATGGTTGTAAATTTATCTTCCATGATCTTATATTTTAAAAAACCGTATAAATATACAATCATTTCATGACATGGCAATAAAATAAATAAAATTATATGATTATCCGTATTTATACCTGAATTTTCCATACCAAGTATCTTCAACTGCCGCAACTATTAGTCTATCAAACAGATTCACTCCGAAGTATCGTCTATTTGTTTTATAGCAAAATTCATCCA
>JBASHR010000037.1:0-87374 GCA_049654165.1 Bacteroidales bacterium | reverse complement strand
TTTACTAACCTGAAATGCTGGATGCAGCTTTCCTCATCAGGATGTTGTTTGACAAAATCTATAAAATTCATTTTTTGAAAATTTTGTACAAAGATAATAAATTAGGTATATTTACGGCTAATCATAAAATAATATAATCTGCTCTGATTGCGTTTAAAGCATCTGTATTACTGCCGGATTTAAATTCTTTTTAATGAATTAACTATATAATTTTTTAAATTAAACTCACAAATTCTATTCACTAAACTTTTATTTTATTATGAGAAAATTAAATGTAGTTTTATTTCTTGCTCTTTTGGTTGGAGCTGTTTCAATTATCGGTTGTCAGGATGACCCGATTGTCGGAAAACCCACAATTGATTTCAAAGGCGGAGCCGGATACACCTATGGTGATGTTACTCTGAAATCTTACGAGAAATTGCTTGTAGGCTTTAATGCTGCCTATGATGATCAGACTGATAATTTATTAACCAAATTTATACTAAAGGTTGGTAATGACGTATTAGTTGACTCAATATTAAATACCAAAACTTTTTCAGCTGATTATCAGATTAGCTTTGACTTTATTGGTGAAACCACTCTTGTTGCTATAATTGCTGATGCCGGTGGCTTTACTGATCAGGTTTCATTTAAGATAACCATTGAAGAAGGTGGTGTAAAAGTTAGAAAAACCGAAGAGTTTGTCCTTGGCAGTGTAAACGATCTGGGAGCAGGAAGTTTCTATTCTGCAGTTGAGAATGTTATTTATTATGCTCATAATGTAGTTGGCAATGCTTATAAGGTTGATTTTATTTTCTTTAAAGGACCTGTAAATCAGAATACTCTTGCTGCACCAGACGATGATGATGTTAAAACGGTATATCCCAGCATTAATGATTGGACAGTTCACAATAAAACCCGTTTCTTTCTGACCGAAATGACTGCACAGGAATTTGATGCTTTGGAAGATTACCATATTTTCCCTGAATTTACCGGCACAACATCAAAAGCAAATCATCTGAAAAATGGCGATGTTGTTTATTTCAAAACAGATTCCGGTAAACAAGGATATGTTAAGGTAATTGATCTTTTTGCCCGTGGCGATGTTGCAAAGCTTCAGGTAATTATCGAAGAATAATAATTGAATTATAAATGTAGTATTGACCACTTTCGGCAAGTTCCGGAAGCGGTTTTTCTATTTCTTGAAGCACATATCATTTAATTGTATTGGCTTATATTTGCATTTATTAGAATTTCATACAACTATGAAAAGGTTATTTGTAATTAGGCATGCAAGATCTTCAGGGAAAGTTGCCGGCGTACATGATCATGAACGTCCTTTATTACCGGCTGGAAAAGCTCAGATAAAAACTATAGGTAGTAAGTTATTAAGCTTAAATGTGAAGCCCGATCTTATACTATGCAGTACTGCTCTTCGTGCACGCCAAACAGCTCAGTTGCTGGCTGAAAGCCTTGATATACCGGCAGATATTATAGAAGCAGATTCAGAGTTGTACTTGATTGATAGTAGAGAATTAAAATTCAAAATCACACAACTGCCTGATAATATTCATACTGTGTTTGTAATAGGACATAATCCAGCGATGACTGATTTTGTAAATTATTTCTTAAATCCAATGACTGATAATCTGCCAGCAGCAGGTTTAATAGGAATTGAGTTTGATACCGAAAATTGGGAACAGTATACTAAGGTCAGGCACACCGTTGTTTTAACATGTTTCCCGTATTAAAACTGGATTTAATTTTGATAAGGTTCAAATAGTTTAAAAGCTGAGGTTCACGGGAATCTTATTCAAATACTTATGTATTAAAGCCAGAGGAGACTTTTTTATTTATTGTGATCTTCTTTTAACTCATGAGCTTCAGATAAACTTTTTACGTGTCTGCTAAATCTGATATATACATAGATGCCAATTCCCAGAAAAACAAAAGAACCCGGGATAAGAATTATTCCAAGCCAATGAAGAAATTCTCCGGTTTGAAGAAATTTTATCAGTGATACACCGCTCGCCAATAACATAAAAGAGGTACGGATATAGGCCAGAAGAGTTCTTTGGTTAGCCATATGCGTACGATCGGCAGCCCAGTAATCCCTGGTTGGGGTAGTATTTGTTTTTGTCATGAGAATTGTCTTAAAATATTATCGTTTTGCTGATTAAAATTTATTCTATCCTTTTTACTTTTCCGGCACCCGAAATATTACTGCGAACTTTTGGGTTGCCTTGATAACGGATATTTCCGGCTCCGGAGATACTTGCATCAAGTTCATTTATTACATTAACTTTTGCTGAACCGGCTCCACTGATCTCTATATCCATTTTATTTACAACTAATTCTTCAGCCAATAGTTTTGAAGCTCCGGAAAGTTTAATGATGGCTTTATCAATATTACCTTTCATAGAGCCCTTTCCTGCTCCACTCACTTTTAATTCCAGTTTGTCTCCATAAAATTCCATATCCAGATTTGCTGCTCCGCTCACCCCTATTGAAAGATCATCAATGTCAAGAGGTGTTTCTCCCACAATTTTAACAGCTCCGCTTGCATCTATATTATTGAGTTCTTTAATAGTTACATATGCTTTTAAAGTAGTGCTTTTTAAATTATAACCTATTGTCTCGATGTATAAAGTGCCTTCACTGACATAACTTTTTATATATTTCATAAGGTTGTCGTCAGCTTCTATCGTAAGGCTTTCGTTATCGCCCTGACTAAGGAATATTTTAAAAGAGCCCGAAATATCAATGGCTTTGAAAGGATTAACATTGCGGTTTTCTTTCATAACTTTACCGCTTCCTATAATTATTTCATCGCAGCTGCTAAATAGAACCAGGCTGCTGATAATCAGGAATAAATGGATAAATAACTGATGTTTTGTTTTCATGATGACAGGATTAAAAGTAATATTTAAATATTATGACGCAATATGCAGGATAAAGGTTACATATGTTTCATAATAGTTTGATACTCAGTTAAACTGATGTTTTAATAAGTTTCATGATCTCATTTGTTTCATCCGGATGGAACCATTTATATTCAGTATCTTTTTTAAACCATGTGAGCTGCCTTTTAGCATAGCGCCGGGTATTGGTTTTAATGTCTTCGATTGCTTGCGACAGTGAAATTTTTCCATCGAGATATTCAAAAATTTCTTTGTAACCCACTGTTTTTAATGCGTTGAAATGACGGTAGGGGATAAGGCTTCTTACTTCATCTACCAGGCCGTCGGCAATCATTTTATCGGTTCTTAGGGCAATTCTGTCAAAAAGCTCTTTGCGCTCGCGATCCAGAACAATTTTAAGTATCCTGAAAGGCCTTTCCTGTAGCTTCCCTTTTCTAAGCTGTGAGAAAGTTTTTCCTGTGATTATACATACCTCTATTGCTCTTAACAAGCGATTGGGATTATTTATGTCAACCTTGCCAAAATATTCGGGGTCAAGCTTTTTTACCTGTTCCTGCAAATATTCCAAACCATATTTTTCATATTCCTGCTGTAATTTTATACGAAGTTCAGGATCGCGGTCCGGTAATTCGTCAAAACCGCGGCAGACAGCATCAATATAAAGCCCGCTGCCACCTGTCATAATGGCAAATTGTTTTTTTTGAAACAGGTTATCAAGACATGCAAGAGCATCAGTTTCAAAGCGGGAAACATCATAAGGTTCGGTAACGGAAAGAAACCGGATAAAATGATGAGGTACTGAAGCCAATTCTTCTGCTGTAGGGGCAGCAGTACCTATTTGCATTTCCTTGTAAAACTGACGGGAATCGCATGAAATGATCTCAGTTTCAAGCTGTTTTGCCAGTTGTGTTGAGACGCTTGTTTTGCCAACGGCTGTGGCTCCGGTAATTACAATAAGTAATTTTGGTTCAGTCAAAAGAAAGATCTGATATGTTTAAAATGTTTTTATTAATGAAGGATATGGTAGAAAAGAAGATGCTCCGGATCAAATCCTTCAGCTTTTTTACCATTCAGATTCATTTGTTAAATCAAAATCTTCGTTTTCTACTTCAAATGTATCATCCAGAATATCATCTTCTGATGTGAGCAGGTCTTCTTTAAGATCATCAATGACAAAACTCCTGCGTGCAGGCGTTCTGACAAAATCACCAACCGAGCGGATTACCAGCGGATATGTTTTACCTTCTTCGCTTTTAAGGATCTTTATCAGTTCGATATAAAAAACAAAAGGATTCAGAAAATCATATTCATAAATAAGACGTTGGTGCGGATCGTCAATAGCATCCTTTATTTTTACATCCTTCATGACAGCAACCGGAATATGGGTATTCATGTCTTTTGATTCCTCGTCATCAGTTTCTTCAATTTCATCACTACGCATATCAATTAGGGTTAGCTCCTTTAGTCTGATCCATCTGCTGTCGCAAATATAAAAAGAGGCTAATTCATCATTTTTTAGATTGAACATGTCAATGAAAGCCTGATGAAAGTCCTGAAAGGTCTGATTAGCAAGGATGTCAATATCTCTTACAAAATTATCCTGATCTTCATTTAAGATTCTGAAACGATAAGCGTGCATGGTAATAACAGGTTTTAAAACGACTGCAAAGATAAATATTATTTTATCGGTTTGAGCCCTAATTTTTCACCTTCTTTAATCATCATTTCAAAAGCCTCTTCAAAGTTGTTGCCGATAACTCCGTCAAGTATGGCTTCGCGGATTTCAGTTTTAATAATTCCTACTTCCCTGCAAGGGGGCAAACCAAAAGTATCCATTATGACTTCTCCTGAAACCGGAGGCTGCCAATTCCTTATTTTATCAGCTTCTTCCACTGATTTTAATTTTTGGCGTACTAAGGCAAAATTGTTTAAAAAGCGTCTTACCTTATTGGGGTTTTTTGAGGTGATATCGGCTTCACTAAGCAACATGAGGTCATCAATATCGTCTCCGGCTTCAAAGAGTAAACGTCTGACCGCTGAATCAGTAACCTGTTCTTCAGTAAGTGCAATGGGTCTTAGGTGCATCAAAACCATTTTCTGAACGTACTTCATTTTTTCATTCAGTGGAAGCCGTAGTTTTTTGAATATTCTCGGTATCATTTTGCTTCCTACATGGTCGTGCCCATGAAATGTCCATCCATTTTCATGTGTGAACCGTTTGGTGGCAGGTTTACCTATATCGTGAAGAAGAGCAGCCCAGCGCAGCCACAGATTATCGCTTTTCTCAGCCAGATTGTCCAATACCTGCAGAGTATGATAAAAATTATCCTTATGCCCTATACCTTCCATAAATTCAGTGCCTTTAAGGGCAAGCAACTGTGGCAGTATCAGTTCAAGCAGGCCACTGCTTTCAAGGAGTCTGAAGCCTTTTGAAGGTGTTTTTGCAAGAATGATCTTATTAAGCTCTTCAGTTATTCTTTCACCGGATACTATCTCAATGCGTTTGCGATTTTTTATTATTGATGCCCATGTATCTTGTTCGATTTCAAAATCAAGCTGGGTAGCAAATCTTATTCCTCTCAACATGCGTAATGGATCATCGGAGAAGGTTGTATCAGGATTTAAAGGGGTACGGAGAATTTTGTTTTCAATATCATCAATTCCACCAAAAGGGTCAATCAGATTGCCATAATCCTCTTCCTGAAGGCTGAGTGCCAAGGCATTTACAGTATAGTCCCTTCGGTTCTGATCGTCCTGCAGGGTGCCAGGCTCCACATCGGGTTTGCGTGAAGTGAATTTATATGACTCTTTACGTGCGCCTACAAATTCAATATTATAATGCTGATATTGAAGCATGGCGGTTTTAAAGTTTTTGAACACAGTAACTTTTACTCCCGGACCAATTTTTTTTGCAACCTTTTGTGCTAATTCAATTTCGCTGCCGGTTGTAACAATATCAATATCGGTACAGGGACGCTGCATAATGAGATCTCGAACAAATCCGCCAATAACATACGCAGGAATGCCAATTTCCAGCGCAGCCCCGGTAATAATCCCAAAAATCGGATGAGTTAGGTCTTCAGCGTAATTATTTTTATTCATGCGGCAAAAGTAAGCCAAAAATCGTTTTACCTGTTCCGTCCGAACCTAATGTTCTGTATTCTGCTAATCGGAAAAACGTAATAACTGATCTGGTTTTAACCGGTTTATACATGAATTTATTTTATGAGTCTGCTATCAGACCAAGATTGTTCAGATGATTAAAATAATGATGAACCGGATTATTTTACCACTCTGAATATTTTATTCCAGCGTATCTTACCATCAAACAGGGCTTTGTTTTGATCTAGCGAAAGCCATACGAACACAGCCTTGCCAACTATATGGTCGTTTGGCACAAAGCCCCAGAACCTTGAGTCGGCTGAATTATGACGGTTATCGCCCATAAGCCAGTAATAGTCAAGTTTAATGGTATATGTATCAGTTTCCTCGCCATTAATAAAGATCCGGTTGTTTTTGATTTCCAGGGTATTATGTTCATATGCCGTTATGATCCTGTCGTACAGACAAAGATTATCGGTGGTGAGCTTAATTTTGTCACCGGCTTTGGGAATGTATAAAGGCCCGAAATTGTCGAGGTTCCACGAATATTTTTCGTTAAACGGGAATATGAAATCCTGGCGATGACCTTCAGGATAAACAATGTTTTTTACTTCCAGCACTTCACTGTTAGTTTCCAGTTCTTTGGCTGCTGCCTGAGTAAGCGTAAGATGATACTCACCGGGAGCTGACATCATTACATCTTCGGTTATGTCGAGTTTATTGAGCAGGCGGTTGCTCAGTCTTGCACCATTTGTTCGTACATAATATTTTGATTGAGCCAAAGGCGGGAGTTCCTGTTTTTTACCATTTATGAACACTTCCTGATTGATTATCTGCAATGTATCACCGGGAATTGCAATACAGCGTTTTATGTAATTTTCCCGCTTGTCAACCGGACGTGCCACTATTTCGCCAAAAGTCATTTTATCATTCCAGACCCTTTGTCGTCCGTAATCCCTGATAAGTGCGTAATAACTCTGGTTCTGAACCTTTAATGCAACGGTGTCGCCATCGGGATAGTTAAAAACCACAGCATCTCCGTGTTTCACCTTCGATAGTCCCGGGAAACGATAATAAGGCAGCTTTATCCATTCAAGATACGACTTTCTGGTTTTGGAAAGAGGCATTGTATGATGCACAAAAGGAAATGCTATAGGGGTATTTGGTATTTTCGGACCGTAACTTATCTTCGAAACAAAAAGAAAATCGCCTACCAGCAATGATTTCTCCATTGATGATGTTGGTATGGTATAGGCTTCAAACCAGAACATGCGGATAATAGTAGCAGCAATAACGGCAAACAGAATTGCATCAACCCATTCGCGTAACGCTGATTTCTTGTACACCGGTAATTTCGAAGGGTGCACATAGGTTTTATCTTTCATTCCCAGCCAGGGCAACACAACAACCGGTAATATCACTGCTGCCGCCTGCTGATGTAAGCCACGCATATTGTACGATTTCAGCAGCTCAACTATCATAAGCATGACCATAAAAGCATTTATGAATGGTATAAGCAGAAAAATATACCACCACATCGGTTTATCAATGATTTTGAGCCAGTAGTAATAATTCAGAAAAGGGATTACAGAATAAAATCCTTTATAACCGGCTTTTTCAAAAGTGTTCCAAAGAAGAACAGGGAAAAAGATAAAAGTCAGGATCAGGATTATAAGTGTGTTCATATCAGTAATATTTTAATCGTATGGTAATATTATTTTTTATCATTGATCTCCAGAAGGTCTTTCATGCTGAATATTCCTTTTTTGCCAATAAGCCACTCGCCTGCCATAAGGGCACCCATTGCAAAACCTCTCCGGCTTTTTGCGCTGTGAGTGATCTCAATTTTATCAAACGACGATTCATAAACAACAGTATGTATTCCGGGAATGTTGCCTTCGCGGATTGATGTTATTCCAATCTGATCCGGATCAGGATTTTCAGCTTTCGACCAGGCTTTTTTATGTTCAATTTCTTCAACTATATCATCGGCAAGGCGGATGGCAGTACCGCTGGGAGAATCGGCTTTCATGCTGTGGTGAGTCTCTTCAATTGATATTTCATATCCCGTAAATGGCTTCATCAGGCGCGCCAGCTTTTTATTTATTTCAAAGAAAATATTAACGCCTATGCTGAAATTAGGAGCGTAAAAAAATGACTGACCTTTTGAAATACAAACCTGCCTGACTTCTTCATATTGAGCCAGCCATCCTGTAGTACCACAAACAACCGGAAGGTTCATCTCAAAACATTTTAAAATATTGGATGCAGCATTTTGCGGGATACTGAATTCAAAGGCAATATCAGCATTAGTCAGGTTCTTGCCCTGCAATTCCCAATCATTTGGATTATCAATTATTGCAACTATCTGATGTTTCTTTTCGCGGGCAACTATCTCAATTTCTTTGCCCATTTTGCCATATCCAATGATCGCTATATTCATGTTTTGTAAGATTTTTCTTTCAGTTTATTCTAGTTAATTAAATGTAAATCAAAACTTAAAGGTAAGACCCAAGCCTGTAACATGCTTGTTAGCTATGGGATCGCGGAGCATAATGGGCTCAATGTTCAGACTTAAATTATCGCTGACATCATAATTAAATAAATGAGCGTCAACTGCTGCATCAATAATATTGAGAATATAAAAAGCACCGCCAACAATATAGCCTATCTCCAGATTACGCCGGTAGTGATTTTTGCCAAGCATTAACTGTTGCTGTGAATAACGATGAACGTATTCATTATTTATCGGGACAGTATCCTTGTTTGCCACATATTGGTAGGCTTCAAGAAATTTACGGTATTCCAGGGTATTTGCCCGGGTTATATAATAAATGGTTCCAAAACCGGCATAAATTATAGGTATTTTCCAGTATTTTTTATTGTAAGCCTGACCAAGTCCGGGCAAAACTGCTGAATATATTGAAGCCTTTTTTGGAGAATGAGACTCCTTGTCTATTGTTGTTCCTGTTGCTGTCTGGGCTTGCAAAGGGTTTGCGATACCTGCGGTTATCAGTACAAGTATCAGTATCTTCAATGATGTCGTGAATTTGCACAGAAAATAACAGGAATGAGTCTTCCCGGTATTTAATCCCGTAAAACCAGATGCCCGTATTATTTCATGCATCTTCAGGGACAGGTTCTGGCACATAAAACAGATAGATTATTTATTGAGTAATCCGGCTATTCGCTCTAATTCCTGCTCATCGTTAAATTCAATAACGATCTGACCTTTACCCTTATTATTCATTTTTATCTTAACAGGCGTGCTAAGTCTCTGTAAAAGAGTGTTTTTAAGATTAATTAACTTTTCGGGCTGAACCTGTTTTGATGGTTTTACCGGATTTGGTGTTTTATCCGATAGTTTTCTTACAATTTCTTCAACCTGCCGTACTGACAACCCCTCGGCAAGAATTTTATTAAGAATGTCAATCTGAATTTGTGGCTCGCTGATATTGATCATTGCCCGGGCGTGCCCCATGCTTATCTTGTTGTCGCGCAATGCAATCTGTATTTCTACAGGAAGTTTCAGCAAACGGATATGGTTTGCAATATTGCTGCGGCTTTTACCAACCCTGTCACTGAGTTGTTCCTGGGTAAGTTTACATTCTTCAATCAGGCGCTGAAAACTTATTGCAACTGCCAATGGGTTCAGATCCTGACGCTGGATATTTTCTACCAGTGCGAGTTCAAGCATTTGCTGATCGTTTGCCACTCTGATATATGCCGGAACTTTTTCAAGACCCGCCATAATGGCAGCGCGCAGCCTGCGTTCTCCTGTAATGAGCTGATAGCGGTCGTAGCCAAGTTTTCTAACTGTTACAGGCTGTATGATACCTTGTTCGGCAATACTGTCAGCAAGTTCTTTTAAAGCTTCTTCTTCAAATATGTCGCGGGGCTGAAACGGATTGGCATCAATACGTTCAATATTGATCTCGGCAATTGCGCCGGCTACAAAATCGCCTGATATATCTTTTGATGTTATATCAGTTTCAGGACTTGAAAGTATGGCGCTTAATCCACGCCCAAGGACACGCTTTTTAGAATTCATCTTCGATATGGATTTTTTTATCGGCATTTTTTATCATGGTGAGATCATTCTTCTGAAGTATCTCTCTGGCCAGATTAAGGTAATTGATGGCACCGGTACTGTTTACATCGTGCATCATTATGGATTCTCCAAAACTTGGTGCTTCGCTTAAACGTATATTTCGATTTATGATAGTGTTAAAAACCATTTGCTGAAAATGTGCTTTTACTTCTTCAACCACCTGATTTGAAAGACGTAAACGTGAGTCGTACATAGTAAGCAATATGCCCTCAATATCAAGCGAGGGGTTTAGCCTCGACTGTACGATCTTAATTGTATTAAGCAGTTTACCTAATCCTTCAAGTGCAAAATACTCGCACTGAACGGGAATGATCACTGAATCGGCTGCTGCTAAAGCGTTAACTGTTATTAAACCCAAGGAAGGACCACAGTCAATTATAATGAAATCATAATCTTCACGAAGGTTGTCAGTCAGCTTTTTCATCATCTTTTCACGGTTCGGAATATTGATCATTTCTATTTCAGCACCTACCAGATCAATATGTGCAGGTATCAGATCAAGATTGGGTGTTTTGGTATTTAAAATTATATTTTTAGGGTCAACCCCATCAATAATACATTCATAGATACTGGTTTTGATATTTTTGGGATCAAATCCTACCCCTGAAGTTGAATTAGCCTGAGGGTCAGCATCAATAAGCAGGGTTTTATATTCGAGTATTGCAAAACCTGCACCGAGATTAATGGCTGTTGTAGTTTTACCTACACCTCCTTTTTGATTGGCTATGGTGATTACTTTACCCATCTTTACAGCAGGTTACTTTTTTATGTGAAATGTAAACAATTGTATGTCATCATGCTTTTTTCAGAAAAGCTTAGCGACAAAAATACAATAATAATATGAGCCTTGGGAAAAGGTTCTGTTTTTGTTAATAAGTTTTTAGGCTGTAGAATATTCAAATGCCTGCTACGAAAGGATACTGAGGAACAATGAAATTATTCTTCATCTTTTCCCATATCTTCGAAGTCAACTTCTGATTTGTTATCCTCATGATGACCTTCTGAATCTTCAGCAATTTCAGGCACTTTACCTGTTTCAATAAACTCAATTACACCCTGTAGTCCTTCAATGAACTTGCGAAAGTCCTCCTTGTAAAGAAAAATCTTATGTTTTTCATAGTAAAACTTACCCTGTTCATTACTGAACCGCCTTTTGCTTTCGGTTATAGTAAGATACTTTTCTTCGTTACGGGTTTCTTTTACATCAAAGAAATAAGTTCTTTTGCCGGCGCGAATTGCCAATGAAAATACTTCTTCTCTTCTTTCGTTACGTTCATTTACTTCCTTCTCTTCCATTTTTCAACAATTTAGTTAACAAAAATCAAATCCAAACCGCAAAAATAAAAATATTATTGGTTTATTATCTTCTTTAATATTTATTTATTGAACAAAAAATACTGAAATCTCGTGTTAATTCTAAGGTGTTGTCTTTTTTCAAGGCAATATATCAGGCTGTTATAATGATCGTTAACAGATAAGAAATTTAGCTTTCGTTGTTGGAATTATACGGGGGTAAGTAAAATTCACCGGTATGGATTTAGTTGGTATACAACACTAATATAGTATATTTGCAAATCTTTTTTGATTAAAACAGGTTGATAGTTTGATATTGGTGTGTTTTTTGATAATAAGAACAGGAATATAATTAATCGTGCAGATTATGAATTTCAGCAGACTCCTTACAATATCTTTGGTTTTTTTCTTGTTTTCCGTACCTGTGATTACTGCTCAGGACGAAGATTACGGGGTTAAGATCTCAAATCTTATAAATAAATCGAACACAAAAGAATTAGCCCAATATTTTAATTCTACAATTCAGTTGGTCCTTCCGGGTGATGAAGGTCGTTACAGTCGTGTTCAGGCTGAATTTATCATCAAGGATTTTTTCAACAATTACCCTCCTAAATCGTTTAATATCAATCATCAGGGTTCATCGGCTGACGGTTCGGAATATTATATAGGAGATTATAAATCGGGCAAAAAAACTTTCAGGACTTATTTCCTTGTAAAAAAGATCAACGATCAAAAACTTATACATCAGCTTCGTTTTGAGGAAGATAACTAAGAAAACCTTTTCACATAATTATTGTCATGAATTATTTTGTGCGGCTGTACAATAAATTCCTCGATAGTCCGCAAAGACGTTTATTGATTCGCTATCTGCGTAAAATAGTCATTCCGGGTTTTGACGGTATGCCGTTTTATGATGTAATGAAGTTTTTCATAAAAGGTGCTATCAAAGGTTCAGTGCCGGCAAGGGCATCATCGGTATCGTTCAGCTTTTTTATGGCGCTGTTTCCTGCTATTCTTGTACTGTTTACTCTTATTCCCTATGTTCCCATAACAGGTTTTCAGGATTCGTTAATTGAACTGATGAAAGAACTGATCCCTCAGCAAATATTTGGTACAGTGGAAGATACATTGCTCGATATTGTGAATCGTCCGCGAGGTGGTCTGCTTTCAGTAGGATTCCTGCTCACACTTTATTTCTCCACAAATGGCGTGAACAGTATAATTGAAGCTTTTAACCAGACCTATCATACAATTGAAACCAGATCATTTTTAAGGCAACAACTGGTTTCCCTGATGCTTTTATTCATTCTGTCAACTATTTTAATCATTGCCATTGCGTTTATCACCATAGGTCCTATAGTTATAAACTGGCTGGATGCCAAAGGTTTCCTCAAAGGACGATTTACATACGAGATAATAGTGGCTACCAAATGGCTGATTATTATTCTCATGTTTTTAATGATGTATTCATTCCTCTATTATATGGCACCGGCACGAAAAAGAGATTTCCGGTTTATCTCGGCGGGCTCTACTTTTGCTTCTTTAAGCACTATACTTACCAGTATCGGATTTAACTATTATGTAAATAATTTTAGCCGCTACAATACTTTATATGGTTCAATAGGTACCTTACTTGTTTTTTTGCTTTGGATATATTTTAATTCAATTATCTTACTCATTGGTTTTGAGTTAAATGCAAGTATTTCAGAGGTGAAGCGTGTAAGGAATTCCAATAATGGAGATAATAATGGAGTAAGCCCGAAACCATAATCAATTGTATTGTGTAATTTCGCAGCTTTTTTAAACCACTGATTTTAGTATTATGAAGCAAGGCAAAATAATCATAGCCGGTGCCGGCTCTATTGGCACAGCCCTTGGCAATGTACTTGCAGTACGCTCTGACCTTGATATCAGCCTATTGTCAATTGAACCTGATGTGGTTGAGTCCATAAATAATAATGGCGTTAACAGCCGGTATTTCCCGGGTATTAAACTGCATCCGGGACTAAAAGCCATTGAAGATAAAGCAGAAGTATCGGAAGCACAGGCTGTTTTCTTTGCTGTACCTTCAGTTGCTGTTAAAGAGGTAGCCGACGACCTTAAAGATTACATGCATCCGGATGCTTTACTTGTTAATCTGGCAAAAGGCTATGGTAATGGTTCGAAAACAGTTGCAGAGATCCTTAATTCATCATTCTCAAATCCGGTAGCCAGTTTTAAAGGACCCGCATTTGCCCGTGAACTGATAAACAATTCTCCGACCGGTTTTACCGTGGGAAGCAGTAATGGTGGCGCCTTTGATTTTTTTAGGGATATAGTGCCGGGTACAACTATTCATCTTGATTTTTCGGGCGATCTGCGTGGCGTGGAGCTTATAAGTATTTTAAAGAATATTTATGCCATTGCAATGGGTATAGTTGATGCCCATTTCGATTCGCCTAATCTTCGTTTTATGGTGCTTACAAGAGCATTCAACGAGATACGGCTGTTGATGAAAATCCTTGGCGGACAGGAAGAAACCATGTATCGCTATTGTGGTATAGGTGATTTCGGATTAACAGCCCTTAACGACCTGAGCCGGAACAGAACCCTGGGGTTGTTGATAGGTAAAGGGTTCTTCACTGAATCAATTTCAGATAAAGTGGTTCTGGAAGGTAAAATGGCAATTCGTATTATTGGCAAGGAAATTACTGATAAAAATGAAAGTCTTGATAAAGTTCCTATATTCAGGGAGTTGCTGAAAATATTCTCAGAACCTTATAATCTCACCCTATTTGTTAACAATATCCTTAAGGACTGATCTTTATCATTTCTTGTGAACCAGGAAGCTCCTGACTTTCATCAGATAATTAATAATCAACTGGTTGGCTTCTTCCGAAATTTTAAAATAATAAACCAGAACTATAAAAATTGTACCAGTCAAAATACTGCGTATAAGAACATCCACATATACATTCATTATCTGGTGTACTGAAGCTGATATCAGCATTACAGCGAGAATAATGAATGGAAACCATAACTGCCTCAGATGGAATGGCTGTATCCCGAAATGTATTTTTATGAATATTATCCGTAATATGTTGAAAATTATTAGGCATATCATACTTGCAATAGCAGCGCCATTCATGCCTAAAAGGGGTATGAAAATATAATTTGTGATTATGGCCAGAATCAGCAATCCAATGGTAAAGAAAAGGTCGTATCTGTATTTGTTTGAGGTAAGCAGGATGATCCCGTTAATACCTGAAGCCATATCAAAAAGTCTGCCTATGCCAAGAAAGAGAAAAACATATTTACCGGCAGCATAATCAGCAGGCATAAAATAAAACAGAAAATCAATATTCACCCAGATCAGTAAAAACAAGGCACCGCCAATAACCAGATTGCTTCCGGTAGTGCTTTTGTATAAACCCTCCATTTCATTTAAAGCACGTTTCTTCCAGTAGTTTGCCACAACGGGAGTGGTAACTTTTATGATTGACCGGTATGGGATAAGTAAAATACTGGTAACAAAGATCATTGTAGTGTAAATACCGGCTGAATTTAAATCAATCATCTGCGCTACCATCAGCGAATCAATGCTTAACAGGATGAGATAGCTGAAGTTGTTAAGTACGGTATATAATCCGTAAACCATTATTATTTTAATCAATCGCCGCCATAATGGCGAGAACGACAGTTTGAACTGCATCTGACCAATAAGCCAGGTGTACAGAATAACCAGAACTGTAGGCAAACAGTTGGCTATGACATAAACAGCTACAAATTGCTGGAAATCAATCCATCCGAGAGCATAAACCGAGATAGAAATTGTTACAAACAGTCTTAACCCGATTTCGTAAAGAAATGAAGGGACTATGTTTTTATACAGACTCCGCAGGTAAGAGTCAAATATCTGATAATAAAGGGTTGCAAGTGCCAGCGGGAAAATATAGAACGAATATTCAACAAGCAGGGGGCTGCTTTCAGAATAAAAATGATGAAATGGCTTTTTTAATAAAAGTGCAATAAGTGTGCTTAAAATGAAACCTGCAAAAGCAATTGCTGAAATTCCAAACAGAAAACCGTTGTGATGCTTCTCACGGTCATTAAAAAAAGGAAAAAACTTATAAATAATATTGGGCGAACCCAAAGAAGCAAACTGAACATAAATGGTGGCAATGGTAATCAGCAGGTTAGAAAGCCCTACCTGATCGGTTTCGAGGAAGTTGGTGAACAGAAATACCTTATTCACGTATCCTATTATAGCACCAAGGTAGGCTATTATGGTGATTATTAAACTGTCGCGTTTTATAAAACTCATTTGCTGAAAATAAAGGGCAAAGATATTAAAAAGGCTATGGGATTTACGAGCCTGGCAAAAGGTGTTTTAAACATTGTTTCATTCAAAATGCAGGGTTTCTGACAGGCACTTGTTTTTTAATGACAATAATTATTGTTAAAAAAATATACGTTTTATGCGCTGGAAGGACATTACTGTCTTAGCGATGTGTTAATAATTGTATTTTTTATTCCATAGTGTCTGTAATCTTTTTCTTAGCTCTTCTTCTCGGGCATTATGCTGAGGGTCGTAAAATTTCATCCCTTCAAGTCCTTCGGGCAGATACTCCTGAGGATAAAAATTCATGTCGAAATCGTGCGAATATTTATAACCCTTACCGTAGCCAATTTCTTCCATAAGCTGCGTGGGCGCATTACGCAAATGCAACGGAACAGCCAGATCGCCTGATCTTTCAACAGCTTTCATAGCTCTGTTTATAGCCATATACGAAGCATTGCTTTTAGGTGAACATGCAAGATAAATTGCTGTTTGTGAGAGGATCAGACGACACTCAGGATAGCCCGTTGAATGAACAGCCTGATAACAATTATTTGCAAGCAGAAGGGCATTGGGGTTAGCATTACCTATATCCTCTGAAGCAAGGATAAGCATGCGCCGGGCGATGAACAGAGGATCTTCGCCGGCTATTATCATACGGGCAAGCCAGTACACCGCTGCATTGGGGTCAGAACCACGTATGGATTTAATGAAAGCTGATATAACATCGTAATGCATTTCACCGCCTTTGTCGTAAATAGCAAGGTTTTGCTGAATGACAAACTGAACCTTTTGGTTGTTGATTACAATATTCACTGCATCTTTAGGTTCTGACGCAACAATAAGATCAATAGCATTGAAAAGCTTACGGGCATCGCCTCCCGAAATTCTTAGCAGTGCTTCATTTTCTTTGATTTCAATGACTTTTCCCGTGGTAATGCTCAAATGTTCAATTGCTAGTTCTATCAGTTTCATCAGATTAGCCTTGTTCAAAGATTTAAGAATATACACCTGACATCGTGATAAAAGCGGGGAAATGACCTCGAAAGACGGATTTTCGGTGGTGGCACCTATAAGGGTTATAATTCCTTTTTCTACAGCTCCTAATAATGAATCCTGCTGCGATTTGCTGAAACGATGGATCTCATCAATAAATAAAATAGCATTTCCATGATTTTCTTTCGCAGTGGAGATAACTTCCCTTACTTCTTTTACACCCGAACTAATGGCACTAAGCGTGAAAAACGGTTTATTCAGTTGTTTTGAAATAATATAAGCCAGAGTGGTTTTTCCAACTCCGGGTGGACCCCATAGTATCATTGAAGGAATAGTACCCGAATCAATAGCTTTGCGGAGTATGGCGCCGGAGCCGACAAGATGCTCCTGACCTATAAATCCGTCCAGCGAATCAGGCCTTAATTGCTCGGCAAGCGGAATGGTAGTTACGTTTTTCATATTGCCTGCCAAATTACTACTTTTTATGAAAGTTGTCACAGCAGTGTTGAAAAAGAATGTTTCTTTTCAAAGTTGCTTATCTTCGCAAATAAAAATTAAAACCTATGATGACAAGGAGTTTTCGTCTGATCGTTTTTCTGATATTTTCATTGATTCTAAAAAACGCTATAACCCAGGTAGTTACAACCATACCGGAGTTCCCAACTGCTGACCAGGATTCGGTTATTGTAATCTTTGATGCCACCAAAGGCGATGGCGGTCTGGCTAATGTAGCACCTCCGATTTATGCTCACACTGGTGTAATTACTAATATGAGTACCAGTCCTACCGACTGGAAATATGTAATTGCCGGCTGGTCAACCAATACTGACAAAGCCCTGATGACGCCTCTCGGCAACAATCTGTATCAGCTAGTGTTAAAGCCTACTGTACGTGGTTTTTATAATGTTCCGGAAAGTGAGACCATACTCAGGATTGCGTTCGTGTTCAGAAATTCTGATGGCTCAAGAACAGGGCGCGAAAGCGATGGAAGCGATATCTTTCATGATATTTACCCTCCGGGTTTAAATGTTAATATTCAGTCGCCTGTGAACGGAGCGATATATGAGCTGGGGCAAACGGTGGATATACAAGCTGTGTCAAATATGGCTGATAGCATGTTCCTTTATATGAATTCAGAACTTGTGAAGCTGGAAGCCGGAAATAATATCAGTTACAGTGTAATTGCTTCTAATCCCGGAACTCAATGGATAAAAGTGATGGCAAAAAATGAAGATGATATTGTTTCTGATTCGGTTTATTTCTTTGTAAGAGGAGAAGTGCCGGTGGCTCCTCTTCCTGCCGGAGTCGTTAATGGCATCAATTATCTGGATGAAAGTACAGTAACCCTTGTGCTGCATGATCCACCTGCACTAAAACAATATGCCTTTGTGATTGGTGATTTCAATAATTGGATGGTTCACGATGATTTTTATATGAACCGTACCCCTGACGGGCAACATTTCTGGCTCACTATCAGTGATTTGCAACCCGGGCAGGAATATATCTATCAATATTATATAGATGGAGAATTGCGGCTGGCAGATCCATATTGCGAAAAAATAAGCGATCCGTGGAACGATAAGTGGATACCCGGTTATATTTTTCCCGATCTGATTCCTTACCCGACAGGAAAAACCACAGGTATTGCCTCGGTTTTACAGACAGCACAAACCCCCTACGATTGGGAAGTTCAGCATTTTACACCGCCGCCAAAGGATAATCTGATCATTTACGAACTCCATATCCGTGATTTTCTGGCTGCCCGCGATGTAAAGGTTCTTACTGACACACTTGATTATCTTCAGAACCTGGGTGTGAACGCTATTGAATTAATGCCTGTCAACGAGTTTGAAGGAAACGATTCGTGGGGTTATAATCCTTCGTTTTATTTTGCAACTGATAAGGCTTACGGCAGAAAACAGGATTATCAGAAATTCATTGATGAATGTCACAAACGTGGCATTGCAGTGATTCTTGATATGGTTTTTAATCATTCCTACGGACAATCGCCGCTTGTTCAGATGTACTTCGACCCTTATGCAGGCCAGTATGGCCAGCCTTCAGCAAGCAATCCCTGGTATAACCAGATTTGCCCTCATGAGCCCTGGTGCTGGGGTTACGATTTTAACCACCTCAGCGTTCATACACAGAATTTTATTGATCGTGCTAATGCTTTCTGGCTCACCGAGTTTAAAGCCGATGGTTTCAGATTCGATTTTACAAAAGGGTTTACAAATGTGCAGACCGGTGGACAGGGCTGGAATTATGATGCTGTTAGAATAAGCATTCTAAAGCGAATGGCTGATAAAATCCGGGAAGTAAACCCTGATGCATATATTATTCTGGAACATTTCACTGATAATGCTGAGGAAAAGGAACTTGCAGAATATGGTATGATGATATGGGGAAATATGCATGGTTCGTACCGCGATGCTATCAGAGGCACCAATCCGTATTCAAATTTCAACTGGGTTTCTTATAAAGCCAGGAACTGGAGTGTCCCGCATTTAATAGGTTATATGGAAAGTCATGATGAAGAGCGCCAGATGTATGAGAATCTGCAAAACGGTAACAAAAACAATCCAGAGCATAATATACGCACTTTGTCAGTGGCGCTTAAACGTATGGAGCTTGCGGCTATGTTCTTTTATCCGGTACCAGGACCCAAAATGCTATGGCAGTTTGGTGAACTGGGCTATGATGTTAGTATAAACTATAACGGCAGGGTTGGAGCTAAGCCTGTGAAATGGGAATATTACAGCGATTATAGGAGAAAATACCTTTATGACTTTAGCTCTGAGCTTATCCGACTTAAAAAAGAGGAGCCGGCATTTAGTACTGCCGATTTTGTATTGAATTTTTCAGGTTCAGGAAAAAGTATTCAGTTAAATCATGAAACCATGAATGTGGTTATTGTAGGTAATTTCTCGGTGCAACCCAATGAAGTTGCTACGGAATTTCAACATACCGGATGGTGGTATGATCATTTTAAAGGAGATTCAATAAATGTATCGGACATAAATATGAGTATTTCTATGGGACCTGGTGAATACTGCATGTTTACCGATAAACGCCTTGCAACTCCTCAGATAGGAACAGGCATATTTGAACCAGGTAAACCCGGTAATACTCCTCAGATACAGTTGCTTTTCGAAAGAGAGAATGGTAGTTATCATATTCTGGTGAAAAAGAATTCACCCGGTATTATGACTATCCACTTACTTGACCTTTCAGGCAGAGTTGTTAAGCCAATTGCAGAGGGTGAATTTGGGACAGGTGTTCATGAATTTAAGCTTCATGCTGATGGAATAATTCCTGGTGTTTATATTGTTCAACTTAATTCAGCAGAAGGTTCTCAAAGCAGAAAAGTGCTGATTTACTGATGTTGTATGCAAAGTTAAGAAACTTGAGAAATATACCGAAAACATTATATTATGCTTACCTTTGCAGACAACAAGTTAAAAGAAATTAAAGTGGAAACGATACATAAAATAATAAACGGTGACAGCCGGCAAATGAATCTTATTTCTGACAGGTCGATTCATTTAATTATTACCTCTCCACCTTATTGGCAGTTAAAAGATTATGGAACTGAAAATCAAATAGGATTTCACGAAGACTATGAAACATACATAAACAACCTTAATCTTGTTTGGAAGGAATGTTATAGAGTTCTTGACAATGGTTGCAGGTTATGTGTGAATATTGGTGATCAATTTGCCAGGGCTGTTTATTATGGACGTTACAAAGTAATCCCAATTCGAACAGAAATAATTAAATTCTGTGAAAGTATAGGGTTTGATTATATGGGAGCTATTATATGGCAAAAGCAAACTACTACTAATACAACAGGTGGAGCATCTCTAATGGGAAGTTTCCCAACACCAAGGAATGGTATTCTTTCAATTGACTATGAGTTCATTTTAATTTTTAAAAAATTAGGTGTTTCTAAATCGAAGGTAAGTAAAGAGATTAAAGAACAATCTAAAATGACCACAGAAGAATGGAAAGAATATTTTGCTGGTCATTGGAATTTTGGTGGAGTAAGGCAAGACGGCCATATTGCAATGTTTCCCGAAGAATTGCCCAAAAGGCTTATTAAAATGTTTTCTTTTAAAGGCGAAACTGTTTTAGATCCGTTTATGGGTAGTGGTACAACACCTTTGGCTGCAAGGAATTTGGAAAGAAACTCTATTGGATATGAAATAAATCCTGAATTTATTGAAATTGCAAAAGATAAATTAAGCATAAATCAAACTAGTATCTTTGGTGCAACATATGAGTTCCATAAAGACGAAATAAATATTGATATAGAAAAGGAATTTGAGAATTTACCTTATCGTTTCGTTGATTTTCAAAATCTTGATAAAAAGATTGATCCAAAGAAGCTTCAATTTGGTTCAAAAATTGACAAAAACAGTGGTCAACGCGAAGATTATTACACTGTTAAAGAAATTATTAGCACAGAGTTGGTTAAACTCAACAATGACCTTGTTGTCAGGCTTATTGGAGTTAAAGAAAAGAAGCCTGCTAGTGGTTTTGCAAAAAAGTTTCTTTATGATAAGACAAAAGGGCAGAAGGTTTTTATGAGGTTTGACCATCAGAAATATGATGAACAAAATAATCTATTATGCTATTTGTATTTAAAGAATAAAACATTTTTAAATGCACACTTAATAAAGGAAGGATTTGCAGAACCCGATACACAAATTGATTTTAAATATAAAGACAAATTCTTATTATACTCAAATGGCGAACATTCAAAATGAAAGAAATAATATAGTTGTAAAACAAATGATAAAGAGAATCCAAGCATTAATGTATATGATATAGAGCTTTTTTTAATAAAGAGCCTGAGGCTGAATTGTCAGGATAGAATAAGGAAATCAATCTTGAAAAAACAAAGTGTTCTGTGTTTTTAGAAAATATATTAATATTTGCATGATAAGACAAATAAGATCGAAGTAAATCTAAGATAATGGCAAAAGAATGGATTTTAAATAGTGCTATGAATCGTTTCCAATTGAACTTTAAAAGAAATGTTGGGGCGACATCAGAAAGTATAAGACAATGTGAACCAAAAACATTGGAAGAATGGAGAGAATACTATTTTTTAAATGTTAGGTCAAAAGAGCATATTATCGCCCTTGGAAGAATACTTTACATAAAAATTACAGAAGTTATTTCTGCGGAAGTTGAGAATATTACAGAACAAGATTGCATTGATTATATGATTCAGCTTGTAATTGACAGAACATTTGATGGCTATTTAACTGAAATAAAAACAATTTATGGCCAGCTTGAACGAGAAATTGGATATAAAATTGAACCAGCACCAGACATATGGGACAGGCTCTATAATGTTGACTTCTTTATTAAAATCAAAGAAAAATTTATTGGGATACAAATTTAGCCAGTAAATCAGGGAATTCAGTTATCCCAAATCTTCAAAGAAAAAAGATTACAACAAAAAACGCATGAGAAATTTGAAAAAGATTTCGGCGGCAAGGTGTTTTACGTTTTTTCCTCTAAAGCAAATGGAAAAAAAGTAATAATGAATCCTGAAGTAATAGAAGACATTCGTTCAGAAATAAATAGGCTTGAACAATAAAGCTTATAGCAGCTAAATAATTATTTGCTTCTTCCTCCTATCAACCAGTTAAAAATTCAAGCACTCAGTGAGCCTCTGAATTACCTGTAAAACCTACTTTGAAAGAATAAGTTCCAGGGTGAGTACAGCATCAAGCACATTTATTATGCTGTCTCCGTTTACATCGGCGAAATCAAAACAGAATGGCTGCGGATTTGCACCAAGAATATTGTTGACAATAATGACCACATCCAGCACATTTATGACTTCATCGCAGTTTGCATCACCTTTTGAAGTACTTTTATAGCACTTATCGTAATTTTCGTTGTGATAAACAAGCTCACCGTCCTGAAAAAAACATGAGAGATGACTTCCATCGGGCACATCATTGGTCTGTAATCTGGTAATTGAAGGAAACAAAGGACCATGAATACTTCCTATACCTTCAATCCATATTTCTATTAAACCCATATTTGAAGTAACAATGGTATCGAAAATGATCCTGCGGCGATATTCATTGTTTATCATGATACTGTCAACAGTATTTACGACCATGGGATGAATATTGGTACAGCTCCATCTGTAGAAAGTTGCAGTGTCGCCCGGCTGTATATTGAAATTATAGAGAGTGTCTTCGCGGGGCTGATCAGGACGGAGCAGCATCACCACACCATTTTCTTCCCTTATATATCCGCGTAATGTATTACCCGGTGAGTCAGGTATGAACACAGGGCTTTCAGTTGAATACAACTGTCCGTATATGTATCCGTTCATTGGTTTTTCGCCGTGATACTGGTACTGAAATGTAGCATATCCATATCCGAAATTTGGAAACGAACCGGTAGGGAATTCTAAAATCTCATGCCAGTTTGCATTGTTAGCGGGAAATGGAAAGTTTGACTGTGCTGAAGTAGTAAGAAAGATAAATGAAGCAAGGAAAGTAAGAACTGTTTTCATTCTCGCGTGATTTTTGGATTAATTTTGCAAAATATTCAGAATTCTAAAATCGTAAACAAAATAACTTCTAATTGGTTCAAAACATGAGACCAGGGTAAATATGTATTATCCGTTCAATATTTTTTTGAATTACTATCAACTTTGACTATTTGAAACAACTTCCATCATACAGACAAATCTGGCGGATCTCTTACCCATTAATACTCAGCCTCTTAGCTCAGAATGTTATAAATGTGACAGATACTGCCTTTATGGGCAGGGTGGGCGAAGTAGAGCTTGGGGCTGCTGCTATTGCCGGCATTTTTTATGTTGTGCTTTACATGCTTGGCTTCGGTTTTAGCATAGGTTCTCAGATACTTATGGCACGGCGTAATGGAGAGGGAAAACTGAAGGATGTTGGGAATATTATGGATCACAGCATATATGTCATGCTTGTAATTGGCATTTTCCTGTTCATCACTTTACGACTTTTCTCCGCCGATCTGCTCCGCCCGTTTATTGCTTCTGACGATATCTTCAATGCTTCGGTTACTTATCTCCAATACAGGATATATGGGATATTTTTTGCATTCTTCAATGTACTGTCAAGGGCTTTCTTTGTTGCAGTAACTAAAACCAGAATGCTCACCGTAAGCAGTATCATAATGGCAAGCGTTAATGTGTTACTTGATTATGTTTTGATATTCGGACATTGGGGCTTTCCTGAAATGGGCATTGGAGGTGCAGCACTGGCATCGGCTATTGCTGAAGGAAGTTCGGCTTTGTTCTTCCTGATCTATTTTCTTACCACGAACGACAGGTTTAAATATCAGCTATTCCGCTTCCCGGGGATAAACTTCTCAACGGTTCGGAAGATATTTGATGTCTCATTATTTGTAATGCTGCAGCATTTTTTCTCTTTAGCCGTATGGTTTGTGTTTTTCATGATAATTGAAAAAATGGGTGAGCGTTCGCTTGCCATCGCCAATATCATCCGTAGTCTTTATATGGTGCTGATGATACCAGTGTGGGCGTTCAGCTCAACAACAAATACTCTGGTAAGCAATATAATAGGGGAGGGGTTCAGCGAAATGGTCATTCCTATCATCCGTAAGGTTACCAGAATAACGCTGTTCAGTGTGTTTCTTATGTTAATACCGCTGCTGATAATGCCCGGATTGTTTATCAGGGTTTATACTCCAGATGCTTCACTTATAGCTGACAGTACTCCTTCGGTATTTGTGATACTGGGCGCGACAGCCATTTTTGCCCTAATACAAAATATGTTCAGCGGTATTTCAGGAACCGGCAATACCCGCGATGCCTTGCTGATCGAGAGTCTGACACTGGTGGGATATCTGGTTGTTGCATGGCTGATAGGTATAAAACTTCAGCAGCCAATTACTTTTGTCTGGTTTTGTGAATATTTCTACTATATAGCTTTAGGGCTTATCTCGTATTATTATATGAAATCCAGAAGATGGGAACTCAAAGTTATATAAAGGTTTGGGGAAATATAATAGCTCAATTGTCAGATGACTATGCTGATATTGCGGATAATAAAACCAAGAGGAAGCCGGAGTAAATAAGAAAAGGAATATTTTTGCTTTTGCAACTAACAGGTAACTATCATGACTGAGGTCAATTCGCAGAATAAAGTCAGAACATTCAATACACAGTATTTTATGATTGGATCTATGGCTTTGTTAATGGTTTCGTTGACCCTGTCGCCATATTTCATGAGTGTTGCACAATTCATGATGGTGTTTTTCTGGTTGTGCGACATAGTAGATATAAGCCTTGATGTTCATAATAAAAAAACGACTTCAGGGGTTCTGAAAAATACTTTTGCTTTCATTGGTTCATGTTTGGTTCGGATGTATAAAAACCTGATAATCCGAATAAGACAATTCATATCAAATAAGCCGGCTCTAATATTCATATCTGCCTATTTCATGCATATTGCAGGAATGTTATGGACCGGCGATTTTCTTAACGGCTTGGGTGACCTTCGCATAAAATTACCTTTACTTGTTTTGCCGCTGATCATCAGCACAATGACGCCTTTGAACAGAAAACAGTTCCATTTTCTATTGATAATTTATATCAGTGCGATATTTGTAAATACCCTTATAAGCACCTGGGTATTGTTTAAAACCAATGTTGTTGATACAAGAGATATCTCGCTGTTTATTTCCCATATACGCTTTAGCCTGAATATATGCCTTGCTGTTTTCATTCTGATTTATTTTGTTTTCAAACCCGGAACCCTGTTCAATATTCCCAGAACAGTTCTGATTCTTCTTATTGCATGGTTCGTTATTTTCCTGTTTATGCTTAAATCTTTGAGCGGGATTGTTGTTTTTATCGTTGTAGCTTTTATTCTTACTGTTGTTAAGATACGTGAGATCAGGCAGGTACGGATGAAGCATGTGTTGTTTTCTGTTGTTTTTGCAATCCCCTTACTGATAATTGCCTATGTTTTTTCAGTTGTGAAGAATTATATTACTCCTGAACCTTTGCTTGCTGATACCCTTAGCACTCATACCGAAATGGGCAACCCGTATCAGCATGATACTGTGAGCCTTGGAATTGAAAACGGACGCTATATCGGCTTGTATGTGAGTTGGGATGAACTTGAAGAAGCATGGAACAAGGTAAGTGAAACTGATTTCAATGGTTTGGACAAAAGAGGTAACAAGATTGCATACACCCTCATACGCTATCTGAATTCAAAGGATCTGAGAAAAGATGCTTCAGGCGTCAGGCAGCTTTCTGAAAAGGATATTGCAAATGTTGAAAATGGTGTTGCCAACATAATTTATCTAAACCGCCTAAATATAAAAAGCAAAATATTTGAAGCAGTAATGGGGTATCAGAGACTAAAGCTGCATGGCGATCCGAATTCCAATACTTTTACTCAGAGGATTGAACACTGGAGGGCTTCAATACATGTTATCAGGCAGCATCCTTTGTTTGGGGTGGGTACAGGCGACGTTGACCGTGCCATAAGAAATGCCTATGATGAATTAAATTCAAATCTTGAAAGCAGATGGAGGATGAACCCTCATAATCAGTATTTTACAATAGCCATTGGATTTGGATTGATAGGTCTTGCATGGTATATTATTGCTTTGGTTCTGCCGGTATTTATGTTAGAAAAACAAAACAATTATTTTCTGTGGGTTCTTATCGCTATTGTGGGGATCTCAATGTTTTTCGACGATACTTTAAATACTCAGGCAGGAATTACATTTTTTACCTGCTTCTATTTTTGTTTTGCTTATTTCGATGATTATTAAGAAAATGTCAAATTGCTAACATACAGCATATTATGTAAAATTGACAAAATGTGATTGTTGTTGATAAAATATTTAAGTGTATTTTTGATGCTTTTACTGGAATTCTTTTTTTGAAATACCAATAGCTGAATAATAAACAGTACAAAATGAGTATTGTGTAAAACTCAACTATGCCGAGCGAAAGTCAAAATATTGAGTGGTTTGTAATTGTGAATCCCAATGCCGGCAGGCGCAAAGGGGAAAAAGACTGGCCTGAAATTGCCAGACTTCTTGGCATAGCTAATATACGCTACAAAAGCGTGTTCACACAACACCGTATCCATGCTATTCGCATGGCGAGGAGATATGTTGAAAGTGGCTACCGGAATATTATTGTGGTTGGCGGCGACGGCACGATGAATGAAGTGGTAAATGGCATTTTCACGCAGTCAAAAAAAGCTACCAAAAGCATTACAGTAGGTTTGATACCAGTAGGAACCGGTAACGACTGGTGCCGTATGTTTGGGATACCTTACGATTATAAAGGCGCTATTGATGTGATACTCAAAGGAGAAACCTTTATGCAGGATGTGGGCTGGGTGAAATTCCAGCAGGAAGGAAAAGAGAAGAACCGTTATTTTGTCAATATGGCAGGCATGGGATACGATGCTGTGGTTGCTGAAAAAACCAATAAGCAGAAAGATCAGGGCAAAGGCGGTCCGTTGTCATATATGCTGAATATTTTTACAAGCTTGTTTTCTTTTAAAGAGACTATGATTGAAATATCAGTTGATGGTGAGGATGTTCTGAAAGCTCCGGTTTTTACCATGAACGTTGGTATCTGTAAATTCAATGGCGGAGGCATGATGCAGTTGCCAAATGCTGTTGCTGACGACGGCATCCTTGATATGACGGTTATTAAAAAGTTAAGCCGTTTCAAGGTGGTAAGTGCCGTATCTAAATTGTATGATGGTTCTTTCACTCGCATGCCTCAGGTAAAAATGTTCCAGGGAAGATCAATCCTGATAAATTCAAAACCTGAAGTTTTTATGGAAGCTGATGGCGAATCGCTTGGACATAGCCCTTTTAAATTCGGGATAGTACCCCAGAGCCTTAAAGTGATTATAGGTAAGGAAATGCCGGTTACAACGCTTCCTTCCACTGATTCTCAGACTTCAGCAAGTTAATTAGTTCATCTACTGCATCCTGTTCGGCAATATTTTTCTTCACCAATGTATGCCCTTTGTACAGGGCGACACGTCCGTTTCCTTCACCTACATAACCAAAATCCGCATCTGCCATTTCGCCGGGTCCGTTGACAATACATCCCATTACTGCAATTTTTAGTCCTTTAAGATGCGAAGTTGCCCGTTTTACCCTTTCAAGAGCTGTTTCAAGGTCGTATTGTGTTCTGCCACAACCCGGACAGGCTATATATTCAGTTTGTGTGATACGGCTACGGGTAGCCTGTAAAATTCCAAACGCAATTTTTGCCAATGTCTGCTCGTCTGTTTTATTGTTCCTCAGATAGATACCATCACATAAACCATCATTCAGCAAAGGAGCCAGCCTTATGGCTGAACGGATTGCAAACCGGTAAATATCCTTGTCATCTTCAGTAAAAGACAGTAATACAGGCAGTTCAGAATTGGTTCTGCCCATGGAATTGATTATTTCGCGGGTTTTATGTATTGATGCTAAATTACTTATCGTGAAAACCGGAATAAACTTGCCGCTGTTTGTTTCCTGAGTTTTTAGGAAATCCATTACTTCCGGTACTAAAGGATCGAGAAGCATATAGCTGATACCCTGCTGACTGTGATCAGCTTTTTCGCCTGTTATGATCTTCCCTTCATTGCCTTCCGGAACCAGGTCTTCGTTTATGGTGCAAACCTCTGTTTTACCCCAAAGCACAACCGGCACATTGCCTCCCCCTATGCTGCCGATAGCCCTGCTGTGACGGCGCCGGTAGTCAATCAGCGAGGCATCAGTGAAAACATCTGTGTTAAATATTATACTGCTGTTACTGGTTTTTGCCTCTTCGAAAAATGATATTATTTCCCTGGCAACAGGAATTTCATTTTCGGGAGCCTCAGTGAGCGAAACTCTTATGGTGTTGCCAATACCATCGGCAAGTAAAGTTCCAATGCCTGCCGCCGATTTAATTCGTCCTTCCAGTCCGTTCCCTGCCTCAGTAACACCAAGATGTATAGGATACTGCATCTGCTCTGCTATCATTTTCTGAACCAGAAGTCGTGTGGCTGCTACCATTACTCTTACATTGCTTGCTTTCATTGAGAGTACAAGCTGATGAAATCCTGCATTATGACACATCCTTACGAACTCCATTGCCGATTCAGCCATGCCTGCAGGAGTATCACCGTAGCGTTGCATTATCCTTCCTGATAATGACCCGTGATTGACCCCTATACGTATGGCTGTGCTGTTTTGCCGGCAAATATCAAGCAGGGGTTTTAACCGTTCATAAATTCTTGATAACTCAGCATTATATTCAGATTCAGAGTATTGGAACTTAGCCTGACGCTTGTCAACGAAATTCCCGGGATTTATCCTCACTTTCTCCACCAGTCCGGCAGCAATTTCAGCAACTGAAGGACTAAAATGTACATCGGCTATCAGTGGGATATTGATACCGGCATCGCGAAGTTCTTTTTTTATATCAGCAAGGTTCTCAGCTTCTCTATGGTTGCGGGCAGTTATTCTTACAAGAGCGCATCCCGCTTCAGCCAGCCTTTTGCATTGCTCTGCAGTAGCCCTGATATCAGATGTTGAGGTATTGGTCATTGACTGAACACTTACAGGTTCGCTACCTCCAATGACTACATTCCCGATTTTTACCGGTCGGGGGTTCCAGATAAGGGATGAATTTTGATCAAATGAATTCATTTATGGTGTTCTGAATTTTTCAGCAAAAATAAATCAACTGCTCACAATTGCGACAAGAATTCAACAAGTCCGGTATCGGAATTTGTGAGATTAAGTTTGCGCCTCAGGCGGGTACGGGCAACTTCAATACTTCTGATTGATTGTCCGGTAATTGATGCAATTTCCTTGGTGTTCATATTAAGACGTAAAAAAGCACAAAGCCTGCGGTCGTTTGGCGTAAGATCGGGATTTATAAGGTTGAGTTTATCGTAATATTCATTATGAACCTGCTGAAACCTTACCTCAAACTCATTCCATACGGCAGTGTTCTGCGATTTTTTTAAGCCCGACACAAAACCAAGGATAAGATGCTGGTCTTCCTTGCGCAGTGTTTTACCAAAATCCTGAAGCTTTTGCACAACCTCATTCACAAGTTCATTTCTTTGGATCTGATGCATTACATTGGTAGTCAGCTCTTTATTCCGTATTTCCAGTTCCTGCCCAAGGGTGGTCTTTTCGAGTTCAAGATTTTTTGAAACCAGTTGTACGTTTTCTTTTTCCAGCCTCAGCCTTTTCATACGACTCCAGAGCAAGAAATACAGAAGGGTCAGAATTACCACACTGAGGAACAATACAAGACCTATAATCAGATATTTAAGCTCCTTGCGCTTCTGTTCAGCCTGCCTTATCAGGTCCTGCTGTTCAAACTGAGCGGTAAGCTCTATGCGGGTAAGTTCTTTCAGAGCCTCATCCTTGTTCATGATATCATTTAATTCCTTCAGAAGAATATGATACTTCAAAGCTGAATCGCTTTGATTATTAAGCTGATAATAGTTGAAGATATCATTGCAGATTTCGGCTTTAAGCGAATTGTTGCCCGTTTCCTCAGCAATTGAAAATGCTTTGTTCAGATATTCCCTGGTTTTCTGTTTATTGTTAAGAATGGAATGATAACGGGCTATCATTTTATACGATGAAGCTTCGCCGGCGCGGTCGTTGTTTTTCAGCCTTATTTCCAGAGCTTTTTCCATAGGAACCAGAGCTTCTTCCGTTTTATTCATATCCAGCAACACCGAACTCAGATTATTAAACAGCATTGCATGTATCCCGCTCTCTTCCGAAGTCTTTTCAGCAAGTTCTATCCCTTTGTTATAGTATTCAATGGCTTTGTTTACATCTTTTTCGCGCTGATAGATAATTCCGAGATTATTATAAATATTTATTGACTCTTTGTCGAACGATTTTGAAGGGTCTGCTGATTCAGCCTGACGGAAGGATTCAAGAGCGCCGAGAAAATATTTTTCTGCCTGCTCAAATTGATTGAGCTTTATATTTATAGCTCCAAGATTTATCTGTGCGAACGCAATAGGGATTGCATTTTCAATCCCATGCTGCAGCTCGATATATTTCTCAAAATAGTTCACTGCAATAGGGAATAGTCCTTGCGCAAACGAAACATTACCCAGGTTGAACAAAGCATAGGCAACCGATCCCTTGTTCCCTGTTTTTTCAGCAATTTCAAGGGCTTGCTGCGAGTATTGCAATGAAAGTGACAGATCACTTTTTTCGTGTATCCTTGATATTTCAACAAGTATGTTGACTTTTGAAGTGTCGTGCCTGGTGGTTTCGAGCAGATGATACAGCGAATCCAGCCTGCTTTGATTGTTTGCTGCTGTGTGCGAACAAACCCAAATCAGAATTGAAATAATAATGAATGTTTTATTTGAAATTCTTTTCAACAATAGCGTTTCTGATTTCAGCAAAAATACAAAAAGTTTATGCTGAATGAATTATTATTAGGGTAATATAGAGGAGGACAATATTAAAGCCCGGGCATTTTATTCATAATGGTATGATCATGAATTGCCACCGGCTTTAGCCGGTGGTAAAAAAGGGGTAACAACACAATATTGGCTTTAGCCAAACCAGTTTAAAAATGTAATTAGATTTTAACATCCAGTAGATTTGGGCTAAAGCCCAGAGGGAAGAGGGAATTTATTTAATGAACGGGCTAAAGCCCGTTCCTATTCATTATTCATCGATCATTTGTTATTAAACCCCTCCAGGGTTTGTGAGAGGCATAGAGTACCACACGTGTTATTGACATGCCGCCCCTACGGGGCTTAGAGATTGAATTTTTATGATTTTCTACCAAAATATAGCCCTTACAGGGCTATTAACTCCGTGCGCTGAGGTTCCCGAAGCGCCGGAATATTTCACCCCTTCAGGGTTTGTATGTGGTTTAGAGTTCCACAGGCGTTATAATCATACCATCCCGTAAGTATCTGCGACACTACGGGATTAAATAACCTGCGGGATTTGTAGTTCCGGATGCTGAGGTTCCCGAAGCGCTGGAATATTGCTGCTCTACGGGATTTCAGAGAGTGAAGAAAAGTAGTTGTGTTTATTGTGTTCGAAAAAAGAACTGATAAGACCGAAATTCAACAGTTTACTTTAACTGCCTGTGCAATCTGTGTTTTTGATGGAAATATTTAAGCAGCCAAATGGCAAGGTATAGAACTACAAAAACAAAGATGATGATGGCTCCTGAGGGCAGATCTGCTAAATATGAAATGTAAAGCCCTGTTATACTGCCCAGTACCCCGAAAATAACGGAATAAATGATTATGTGTTTGAAATTTCGGGTAAGCAGGTTGGCAGCCGATTGTGGTAATGTAAGATATGAGATCACAAGGATAATGCCTATGACTCTGATATTAAGTACAATAACTAAGGCAACAAGAGCGATCAATATGTAATTGAAGGTGTTTACCGGTAGTTTATGGCTTTGGGCGTATTCTTCATCGAAAGAGGTAAACAGAATGATGCGGTAGAACAGAATAAAGAACAGTATGAGTAATGAGCAAAGGATTATCATGAAATTAATATCGGCATCGCTTACGGTAAGAATATTCCCGAAAAGGTAGGTCATAAGATTGGGAGCATATCCGGGGGTAAGGAAAATGAAAATGATACCCAGTGCCATCCCAAACGACCAGATTATTCCAATGGCAGAATCTTCGCGGATCTCAGTCTTTTTTGATATGAACTCTATGCCCAGTGCCGATAGCAGCCCGAATGCAGCACCTCCAAGCATTGGATTTATACCAAAAAAATAACCCATACCAATCCCGCCAAACGATGCATGGGTTATCCCTCCTGCAATGAACACTTTGCGCCGTGCAACTATATAGGTTCCGGCAATACCACATGAAATACTTGCCAGTAAGGCAGCCAGCAGGGCTTTGCTGAAAAAAGAATAGCTGATGAGTTCAACAAGTTCAGCCATATCAGTGATTGTGTTTTTTAAGTACAGTATGAGGAATATCGCCGTGAGTAATAATCTGGATAGGGCAGCCGTAGGCAGCAAGCTGTTGCTCAGTGATGATGTTCGACGGATGGTAATTCAGGTATTTATTTACACAGGCTATGGTTTTTACATAATATGAAATGGTACCTATATCGTGGGTAACAACAATGATAGCCATGGTTTTGTTAAGCTCCAGCAAAATATCATAAAGCTCGGCTTCAAATTTACTGTCAACAAATGTATTGGGTTCATCAAGGATAAGCAGGGAAGGGGATGTAATGATAGCACGACAGAGAAAAACCCTCTGCATCTGCCCACCCGACAGTTCCCCGATAGGCCTTGAGTAAAGATCGCTGATTCCCATCCTGGCAAGCAGTTCAACGGCTTTATCCTTATCAGTCCGGGTATATCTTTTAAAAACAGCTTTATCAGAAACCAGCCCTGAAAGCACAACATCAATTACGGAAATCGGAAATCGCTTGTCGAAACGGCTTATCTGAGGTAAATATCCTATCTGGTTCTTTATATCCCTGCCATTAGCCTTGTGCATAATAATCTGACCTTTAACAGGTTTGAGCAAACCAACCATCAGCTTTACCAGAGTGGTTTTCCCTCCTCCGTTCGGACCAATTATTCCAACAAAGTCATTTGAATTTATGGTGAGATTCACATCTTTAAGAACTATCTCTTCACCATAAGTAGCCGAAATGTCAATCAATTCAATGATCTTGCCCATAGAGTTACCAGATTTCTTTAAATGCAAAAGTAATTCTTTATTCCGGGTTCTAAAAAAAAATACAATGACCTGATCGTAATTTTTACCGGCTCAATGCAAAAATCAGCTTTTAAATCATCGTTTCTATGGGTTCAAAGCTTTCTGCATTGTATGAGAAATGGCATACATACCTGCAAGCCAGTCTTCTTCAAGAGGGTTGAGGATCTCAATTTTTCCGGATATTTCAGCAGCCACAACCTCAGCCGAAACAGTATTGAACTGACTTTGAACAAGTATGGTGTGGATATCCAGCTTACGGGCAACATCAATTATATTTTTAATATGCGAACCGATAGGCTCCTTGCCGTCTGATTCCAATGCAATTTGTTCCAGTCCGTAAGCTCTTGCAAAATATGCAAAAGCCGGATGATATATCAGAAATGTTTTGATCGGGGAATCAGCTATAAGCCCTTTAATATGATTATCAAGTTTATCAATATCCTTTGTGAAATCCTCATAATTAGCCATATACATTTCCTTGTTGTCCGGGTCAAATTCAAGTAGTGTTTTCAGAATGGTATTGATTTGTATTCTTACTTCTGCCGGCGATAGCCAGTGGTGAGGGTCAATACCGTGAAGGTGCACATGGTCGCCGTGGTGAGCTACTTCTCCAGCAATCAGGTCAATATCTTTGCTAAGGTCAACCGTGAGTGTTTCGGAGCTTTTCTCTGATTTGTCAATAATATGATCTTCAAATATCAGATTACCGTTAACAAAGAAAATAACAGAATTGCTCAGATCCTTTATTTGTTTTGGAGTTGGTTCGTAAGTTTCGGGGCTTACTCCCGGAGGCGTAATGACCTGGATTTCAAAATTATCTCCTGCAATACGCTCAACAAAATATTTATAGGGCAATATGCTTACTGATATTACCGGTTTTTCTTTAACAAAAACAGGAACACAGGCTACGGCGATTGCTGCCACTAATCCCAGGCTCAGGATCTTCTTTAATGAATTTCGGAAATTCTGTAATACTGATAACATAATTTTATTGATTAGCATATATGATGAAACCGGACCTTGTTGGTTTCAGAGAAATATAAATAACAGCAAGTGCCTGTTTTTATTGGTGCAACAGGTTTATATGCCTTTAATTCCCGAATTAGCTGTTCATTGATATCAGAAATTCTTCGTTCGACTGAGTAAATTTCATTTTATCCTTCAGAAATTCCATTGCTTCTATAGGGTTCATATCAGCAAGATGGTTTCTGAGTATCCACAGACGCTGGAGAAATTCCTTTCTTACCAGCAATTCTTCCCTTCGTGTACTTGAAGCAACAATATCAATAGCAGGCCAGATACGTTTATTGGCAAGTTTGCGGTCGAGTTGCAATTCCATATTGCCGGTTCCTTTAAATTCCTCAAAAATGACCTCATCCATCTTTGAACCTGTGTCAATAAGCGCTGTTGCAAGTATGGTGAGCGAACCACCGTTTTCAATTTGTCTGGCTGCACCAAAAAATCGTTTAGGTTTCTGAAGGGCGTTGGCTTCCACACCTCCTGAAAGCACTTTGCCGGATGCAGGAGACACCGTGTTGTAGGCACGTGCAAGACGTGTTATGGAATCAAGCAGTATCACAACATCATGACCACATTCTACCATCCTTTTAGCCTTTTCAAGAACTATATTGGCTATACGGACATGTTTTTCCGCAGGTTCATCAAAAGTTGAAGATATCACTTCCGCTTTTACATGGCGTGCCATATCGGTTACTTCCTCAGGTCGTTCGTCAATAAGGAGAACTATCATATAAACCTCAGGATGATTGGCTGCAATGGCATTTGCTATTTCCTGCAGCAGAATGGTCTTTCCGGTTTTAGGCTGGGCTACTATCAAACCACGCTGACCTTTACCAATGGGAGTGAACATGTCAATGATGCGTGTTGAAATGCTTTCCTGAGCATGACCGGTAATTTTGAATTTCTTTTCCGGGAACAATGGTGTGAGGAAGTCAAAAGGAATACGATCGCGGATTTCGTCAACAGTACGTCCGTTTATTGCTTCAATTTTTACCAGCGGAAAGTATTTTTCACCATCGCGTGGAGGTCTGATGCTACCACGGATAGTATCTCCGGTTTTAAGTCCAAAAAGTTTTATTTGCGATTGCGATACATAAATATCATCCGGAGAATTCAGATAGTTATAATCCGATGAACGTAAAAACCCGTATCCGTCACTGATCACTTCAAGAACCCCTTCACTGGAGACTATGCCTTCAAATTCAGCAAAGTTCTCGTCTCTCTCCCTACGTTTGTCGTGATAACGTTGTTTGTGATCCTTCTGTTGTTGCTCGCGTTGAGGACGTTCTGTTTCAACAGGTGCTTCCGCCGGAGGCACAACAATCTGATCCTGAACCTGTGTATCAGCAGTCTGAACAGGGATTTCTGCAGTAATATCCTGCTCAGGTATCTCCAGTAATTCAGGTGTGATGAAAAGATCGTCATTATCACCTTCAAGGATTTTAAGCTCTTCAATTACCGGGTTGATCTCTTCATCATCAGGTCTTGAGAAATGCACCGGTTTCTCCTGAAGCTGCCTTAAATGTTGCTTATTATCCTTATCTATGGCTTCCGGTTTTTGAATATCAAAACTTTTGTTCCCGGCTTTTGCTACTTCTGATTCTTTTGCTTTGTTCTCAACCGTTGGTCTTGTTATTCTTTTTCTTTTCCGTGGTTGTGCTGTGGATGCTTCTTTTGAATTCTCAGAAGTTTTATCAGCTTGTTTTACCGAAAGTTTTGTTTCTGGTTTTGATGGTGCAGCCGGAGCCTGGGTTTGAGTTTTTGGCTTTTCAGCGCTTTTCTCCTCAGCAAGCTTTTCCTGGCTTTGTCTTTTTTCAGCCACAGCCTTTACATCGCTGATTACAACGATTCTTTTCCGCTGATTCTTAGCGCGTTGCTCTTCTTTCTTTTCTTTTTTAAGGATATCGGGGGTGGGATTTATTGCCTGATGGTCCAGGATAGTATAGATAAGATCCTGTTTGTTGAGTTTATCGTACTTAGGAATTTTAAGACTTTTGGCAATTTCTTTTAATTCAGCTACTAATTTGCTGTTTAGCTCAAGAATATCATACATATTAAAAATGTGTTTGGAGAATTAACCATTAAGGAAATATCCTGCTTAACGGTTATCTGTCAGAAAATGTCTTTGATTATAATTTTAAGGAAAAAATCAAGATTGAACCTGAAATGGCGGTGCAAAGATAAAAACATTTTTTGAATCACAAATATTTTGATATCAAATGCATTTTTATTTTTCAGAAAGATAATGGTTCAGATAAATAGGGATTGCTTTGTAAACAGTTGAATATCTGAGGGTTGTGATTATATCATTGTGAATAGTAACGGACTTTAGCCCGTTTATAAAATTCAATCCACTGTTTGAATTATAATTCCCTGATTTCCTTAATATTATAATTCCTGTATTGTTGGATCAAAGGATTGTAATCAAAAAAACACTGCTGAAAAAAGATTTTTTGTCATTAAGTTTGCCGTATTAAAAAAAAGTGTAATTTTGCACCCTCAAAATCAGATAGTAATATTTATTATGAAGAAAGACATTCATCCAAAGGAATACAGACTGGTTGTTTTTAAAGATATGTCAAACGATTACGCTTTTTTAAGCAGATCAACAGCTAACACTAAAGAAACTATTGTTTGGGAAGATGGCAAGGAATATCCTCTTGTTAAATTAGAGATTTCTCATACTTCTCATCCTTTTTATACTGGAAAGATGAAACTTGTTGACACAGCCGGTCGTCTTGATAAATTCAAGGCAAGATATGAAAAACATCTGGAAAACCGGAACATGCAGAACAAGTAAAATCAAATGTTCATAACTGTTTATAAAAAAGCCCTTCAGAGAGAGGGCTTTTTTTGTACAACCTTTTGTATTTTTGGCGCACCAAAAACCATGTTTTTATGAATTATATACTTTTTGATGATGCAAGGCGCGGTAACCTGCTGCCAATGACCTTTACCAGACCTGTTGCCGATATCAGGGTCGGTATTCTGACAATAAGAGAAAAATGGGAAAAATATCTGGGGGTTAAAACCTCTTCCCTTACCGAGAAATACCTTGAGAGAAAATTCCCTATCGTTAAGGAATCGGATAACATCCTTATCAATGGTGCTGTTTTCCCAAATAAGGAGTTGATAAGCGAGATCAACAATCTTAAAGCTAATCAGGCTCTTATAAGAAACGATACTGTTATAGCAATGCATGTAACTTACGAAGATCTGGAAGGTACCGGATCAAAAAGTACAGAAAACACTGATGAGATCCTCACAAAAGCCCCTGTTACCGAGTTATGCAATCTCTGGGATATCTTTGCATTAAATGATCAGGCGATAAAGGATGATTTTGCTCTTATAACCAGGGGAAGAAAATCGCAGGATGTTTCAAAGTTTGCCCATCTGGTGAACCCTGAAAATATCTTTATCGAAGATGATGCAAGGATAGGTTATGGCGTAGTCCTGAATGCCAGCGATGGTCCTGTGTACATTGGCAATAAGGCTGAAGTCATGGAAGGTAGTATGATAAGGGGTAGCTTTGCTTTATGTGAGCACTCAATGGTTAAGATGGGTGCGAAAATCTATGGAGGCACAACCGTAGGACCGCATTCAAAAGTTGGCGGCGAAGTGAGCAACTCAGTTATTTTGGGATATTCTAACAAAGCCCATGATGGTTATCTTGGCAATTCGGTATTGGGCGAATGGTGCAATCTGGGTGCCGACACCAATACTTCGAACCTGAAAAACACATACGAGAATGTTCGTTTGTGGAATTACCCCGAACAATCTTTTATTGACACCGGCTTGCAGTTTTGTGGTCTGATTATGGGTGACCATTCAAAATCGGGGATAAACACCATGTTTAATACCGGTACTGTTGTTGGGGTAAGTTCCAATATTTTTGGCGGAAATTTCCAGCGCAATTTCATCTCTTCCTTTGCCTGGGGAGGCTACACCGGTTTTACTACCTATAATATAAACAAAGCAATAAAGGTTGCCGAAGCTGTTTATAAGCGGCGTAATATTGAATTTTCCGATATTGACAAGGATATTATGAAACATGTTTTCAATATTACTTTCGAATACCGCAAACTTTAATTCTGCCATACTGTTGTTATAAAAACTGACATTTACCGACAAGAGGTCAGATTATTTGTTTATTTGGCTGTTTATGACATAAAAATGTTTTATGGCCGAATAATTGTAATAAGATTATACTATGTTTGATCCAAAGATAAATCCGAAAATTTCATTTATTTCAAAATTGGCTACTGAAGGAGCCGATTTTATCCCTTTGCTCTCGGCAGAGGATGAAGAACAGATGAGGGCAGAAGCTTTGCCCGAAACTCTACCAATACTGCCTTTACGGAATACCGTACTTTTTCCCGGGGTGGTAATTCCACTTACCGTAGGACGCGACAAATCGGTGAAGCTGATCAAGGATTTCTATCGCGGAAGCCGTATTATCGGAGTAGTTGCTCAGAAAGATGCAGCAGTTGAAGATCCTGTTTTTGATGATCTGTATGAAATAGGTACTATGGCTTATATAATCAAGCTGCTGCAGATGCCTGACGGGAGTACAACAGCCATAATACAGGGACGTAAGCGTTTCCGAATGACAATGCTTGTTCAGGAAGAACCATACATCATTGCGCAGGTGGTTGAATACGAATCAATGGAGAAATTCAGGATGAACAGGAAGACAAAAGCTCTGATGTCATCGCTGAAAGATCTTTCAATCCAGATAATAAAGCAATCACCCAATATCCCTTCAGATGCTGCTTTTGCCATTCGCAACATAGAAAGCCCTATTTTCCTTGTTAATTTCATTTCTTCGAACCTGGATATTGAAGTGCTTGAGAAACAATCAATACTCGAATCACTTGATTTTGATGATCGTGTGAGTTGGATACTTGCAATGCTGAAGAGAGTATTTCAGGAACTTGAATTGAAAAATCAGATTGAAAGCAGGGTTAAAACCGAAATTGATAAGCAACAGCGCGATTATCTGCTACACCAGCAGTTGAAGACCATTCAGGAAGAGCTTGGCGGCGCTCCTAATCAACAGGAGATCGCTGAATTGAAGGATAAGGCTGCGGCAAAGAAATGGCCAAAAAATGCTGCCGATACTTTTGAAAAGGAAATAGCCAAGCTTCAGCGTATGAACCCGGCTGCTATGGAATATTCCATGCAGATGAATTATATTGAAGTGCTTGTTGATCTACCCTGGGATGAGTGTACAACGGATAATTTTGATCTTAAACATGCACAGAAAGTTTTGGATGAGGACCACTACGGACTTGAAAAAGTAAAGGAACGTATCATTGAATATCTGGCAGTACTGAAGCTGAAAGGTGACATGAAATCTCCGATACTTTGCCTTGTTGGACCTCCCGGAGTTGGTAAAACTTCACTCGGAAAATCTATTGCAAGAGCCGTTTCAAGAAAATATGTCAGAATGTCATTGGGTGGTTTACGTGATGAGGCCGAAATACGCGGGCATCGTAAAACATATATAGGTGCTATGCCGGGCAGGGTGATCCAGAGTCTTAAAAAGGTTAAAAGTTCCAATCCTGTGTTCGTACTCGACGAAGTTGATAAAGTCATGGGGTTGAATATAAACGGAGATCCCGCCGCTGCCCTTCTTGAAGTACTTGACCCCGAACAGAATCAGGCTTTTCATGATAACTATCTCGATATTGATTATGACCTGTCAAGGGTGATGTTCCTGGCCACAGCCAACACTCTTAGCACCATACATCCCGCACTGCGCGACAGAATGGAGGTTATTGAGCTGAGCGGCTATCTGATGGAAGAAAAGGTTGAAATAGCTTTCAGGCATCTGATACCAAAGCAGTTACGTGAGCATGGTCTGGAAAAGGATAAGCTGAAGTTCACAAAACCCATAGTCCGTAAAATCATTGAAGATTACAGCAGGGAAGCAGGAGTAAGGAATCTGGAAAGGCTTATAGCCAAGATAATTCGGAACCGTGCTAAATATATTATTTCCAACGAGCCATACAATGTTAAGTTAACTATTGAGGACTTGCGTGAGATCTTGGGTCCCGAACAATATCATATTGAAAAAGACCTCATTAATAATAATGTGGGGGTTGCAACCGGTCTGGCATGGACTTCAGTTGGCGGGCAGATACTGTTTGTGGAAGTAAGCCTTAGCCGTGGTAAAGGTAATCTCACACTTACCGGTAGCCTTGGCGATGTGATGAAGGAATCTGCAACCTTAGCTTATGAGTATCTTAAAGCTCATGCCGCACAACTTGGACTTGACGACAGGGCTTTTGAGAAATGGAATGTGCATATCCATATCCCTGAAGGTGCTACTCCAAAAGATGGCCCTTCAGCAGGTATCACAATATTCACTGCTCTGGCTTCTGCCTTTACCCAGCGTTTGATAAAACCCCGCATTGCAATGACCGGAGAGATAACCCTCAGAGGTAAGGTTTTACCGGTTGGAGGGATAAAGGAAAAAATACTTGCGGCAAAACGTGCCAATATAAATGATATAATCCTTCCGGGTGAGAACCGTAAGGATATTGCCGAAATCCCATCAAGATATATTGAAGGACTGAATTTTCATTACGTTGACAATATGATTGACGTAATTGATTTTGCCCTTCTCGACCAACGAGCTGACAATCCTATTGATTTAAACAGGGATTAATGAAAAAAGCTCAGTCTGACTATGAAAAAAATTCTGATAATACTGGGTCATCCTGTAAAGGATACCTTTAGCGATAAATTAACTACAGCATATATTGAAGGGGCTTTAAGCTCGAAAGCCGAAATAAAGAGCCTGAAATTAAGCCAGTTGAAGTTTGATATCAATTTCAGCAGTGGCTACAGAGGCAATCAGGAGCTTGAACCCGATCTGGTAATGGCTCAGGAACTGATAACGTGGGCTGACCATCTGGTTTTCTTTTATCCAAACTGGTGGGCAACATTCCCCGCACTGCTAAAAGGCTTCATTGACCGGACTTTCCTGCCTGGCTTTGCGTTCAGATACAGAGGAAAAGGACGTGCACATGATAAACTGTTGGTGGGGAAAACCGCCAGACTCTTTGTTACCATGGACAACTCGCCTTTTTATTACAGGTGGGTACTTGGCAGACCCGGACATCATGCCATGAAAAAAGCATTTTTACAGTTTTGTGGGGTCAATCCGGTAAAGATTTCAACAATTGGTCCCATTAAAGGATCAAATGAAAAGAAAAGAGAAAAATGGCTTAAAAAGGTTAAACGACTGGGAGAGAGACAGATATAATGATTTTTGAGTTTTTCGTGCATTAAAAAAATAAAATTATTATTCAGATTTTTAAGGTGTTTTGTTTTTGAAAAGAAAATAGGCGTATATTTGCACCCTTTTTGAAGATTACCTATTTCTAATACTTACTGCAATGAATACGAGAGAAATAATGAATTTTGTTGATACCATAGTATCCAGGAACGAACTTCCGGAATTTAAGGCTGGCGATACTATTACGGTACATTATAAGATCAGGGAAGGAGATAAAGAACGTATCCAGCAATTTCAGGGCGTAGTTTTACAGCGTTCCGGCAGTGGAAGCACTGAAACATTTACCATTCGTAAGGTTTCAGGAAGCGTTGGCGTTGAAAGGATTATTCCCGTTCATTCACCGTTTATTAGTAAGATCGAAGTTAATAAACGCGGTGTGGTTCGCAGGGCACGTATTTTTTATTTGCGAAAAATCAAAGGCAAGAAAGCCCGTATCAAAGAAAAAAAATATTAGTCTCCGGCTTAAAAATTATAAAAGCTCCAACTCAGGGGCTTTTTTTTTGACCGATACTTTCACACGTACTACTGAATCACCAATATCCGTTTATCATAATATAGTTTTGGTATGAACGAATCAGATAATATCTTCAGCCCTTCAGTCATCGAGTTGTTCACTGTACTCAACGAGTATTGTATTTTCATTGAAAAAGCTTCGGATTACACTAAAGACGATATTCTTGAATATCTGAACCGCGTATTGCCGTTTATGTACCTTAAAGGTACGCTCGTACCTGCGGTTGAAGTGGAGCACCCTGAAGCAAACGAACGTTATGTAACCGAAGAACAATGGCAGGATATTTTTAATATGCTGAGAGCCAAATTTGAGAATGAGGATATATTCTATTTTATTGACCCCGGTTCGAACACTTTTGATGAAGAATGGGATATATACAGCCTCTCAGAAGATCTTGCCGATATTTATCAGGACAGTAAGGATTTTATTTTGCTCTACAGTAAAAATTTACATGCTGCCCGAGAAAATGCCATACATGAAATTGCAGCGCTTTTCAAATCTCACTGGGGACACAGAATAAGCCGCAGTCTCAGCCATATTCATTATATTCTATACCGTTCATATATCGAATCTGACAACTCATACCTGGATTAAATACATAAAACATTAAAAACAAAACCATTCTTTGGTTTGTTAATCCTCAAAATTCTTAATTTCGCAAACTAACTCAAAGTAAAAATATTATGAATTACGATCTCATTGTTATTGGTAGTGGTCCGGGTGGTTATGTAGCAGCTATCAGGGCTTCACAATTAGGATTAAAAACTGCTGTTGTCGAAAAATCAGAACTGGGCGGAGTATGCCTCAACTGGGGTTGCATCCCTACCAAGGCATTACTGAAAAGCGCACAGGTGTTCAATTATATGAAAAGTGCCGGCGATTATGGTATCACTCTGAACCAGGAACCTGTTGCCGACCTTGAAGCTATTGTTAAAAGAAGCCGTGAAGTATCGGCAGGTATGAGCAAGGGTATTCAGTACCTGTTCAAAAAGAATAAAATTGAACATATTGCCGGAACCGGTAAAGTTAAACCCGGTAAAACAGTGGAAGTTACTGCTGCTGATGGTTCGAAACAGGAATTTACAGCTTCTCACATCATTCTGGCTACCGGTGCACGCAGTCGTGAAATAAAAGGACTTGAGCAGGATGGCAAAAAGGTAATAGGCTACCGTGAGGCACTTACCCTTACAAAACAACCAAAGTCAATGGTGGTGGTTGGTTCGGGCGCCATAGGAGCTGAATTGGCATATTTTTATAACAGTATAGGTACCAAAATAACCCTCGTTGAGTTTATGCCTAATATTTTACCCATCGAAGATGAAGAAGTTTCGAAACAACTTGCCAGAAACTTCAAGAAAATGGGTATAAAGATCATGACTGATTCAACAGTGGAATCGGTGGATAAAACCGGAGATGTCTGCAAGGTTCTGGTTAAAACCAAAAAGGGTAATGAAACAATTGAAGCCGACATAGTTCTTTCAGCAGTGGGAATTGTACCAAATATTGAAGGAATTGGCCTTGAAGAAACAGGTATAACTGTTGAAAAGGGAAAAATAAAAGTTGACCAGTACTATCGTACAAATGTAGAAGGTTATTACGCCATTGGCGATATTGTTCCGGGTCCTGCTTTGGCGCATCTGGCATCTCACGAAGGTATTGTCTGCGTTGAGGCAATTGCAGGTAAGAACCCTGAGCCGGTTGATTATGGCAATGTCCCGGGTTGTACATATACCAATCCTGAGGTTGCTTCGGTGGGAATGACAGAGCAAAAAGCTCGCGAAGCCGGTTACGAACTCAAAATAGGTAAGTTCCCTTACTCAGCTTCAGGCAAGGCAAGTGCTTCGGGTAGTAAGGATGGCTTTGTGAAACTGATCTTTGATGCCAAATATGGTGAATTGCTGGGAGCCCATATGATTGGTGATAATGTTACCGAAATGATCGCCGAACTGGTTATGGCACGCAAGTTAGAAACCACTGCCGAAGAGATAATCAAGGCTATACATCCTCATCCTACCATGTCAGAAGCAGTTATGGAAGCTGCCGCTGCTGCCTACGATGAAGTTATTCATCTGTAATTTGTAGCCGGAGAAAAATCAGACTTTCGGATGCACGCTTTTTAATGATCAGTGAATTTATTTTAAATCGAAGAAATGGAAATTATTAAAACTGGAATTCCTGATGTGCTGATCATTAAACCTGTTGTTTTCAGGGATGAACGCGGATATTTTTTTGAATCATTTCATTCCGAACGCTATCGTGAAGCCGGTATTGACTTTGCTTTTGTTCAGGATAATGAATCGAAATCACAGAAAGGAGTTCTTCGCGGTTTGCATCTTCAGAAACCTCCCTTTGCACAGGGAAAGCTTATAAGAGTGGTAAAGGGAGCAGTGCTGGATGTAGTGGTGGATGTAAGAAAAAACTCCCCTTATTATGGAAAGTGGGTTTCTACTATCCTTACCGAAGAAAATAAATGGATGTTCTGGGTTCCGCCAGGCTTTGCCCATGGATTTCTGACACTTGAAAATGATACGGTCTTTTTTTATAAATGCACTGCTTTTTATAATAAAGAATCAGAAATGGCAATCCGCTGGAACGACCCTCAGCTTGCAATTAACTGGGGTATAGAAGATCCAATTTTATCAGAAAAAGACAAAAATTCACCTTTTTTTAGTGAGTTTGTAAGTCCGTTTTAGTTTTTGTCCTTTCATAATGATATGATTATGAGCTTCCACCGGCTTTAGCCGGTTCCTGTTGATAATAATTTGACAATCAATTCCCAGCGGTTGTTGAAAAAGATTATTTCGCCCCTACGGGGCTTAGGATTGGAATTTGTTTTATTTCCTACAAACATATCACCCCTTCGGGGTTTACTAATGACAAATAGCACTACCGAAATTATAATAAATTAGTCCCTTAAGGATCTGCAACCCTACGGGATTTTTAGCCTCGGGCGCTGAGGTTCCCGAAGCGCCGGAATATTATATCTTTACAGATTCTTTGATGGTGGGGTGAAAGTCCAGGGATCACATTCATATTGGTATGATTATGAATTGCCACCGGCTTTAGCCGGTGGTGAAAAGAGGATATTCAATATATTGGCTTTAGCCAAAATGGTTCAAAAATGTATTTTGGAGATAATAACAATTATTTTCAGCTAAAGCCGGTGGATTAGGGGAAATCATATTTAACAAACGGGCTTTAGCCCGTTCCTATTCATTATTCATTTATTATTAAACCCCTTCAGGGTTTAGGGATGAGATTTGTTTTATTTTCTACAAACATATCACCCCTTCGGGGTTTACTAATGACAAATAGAACTACCGAAAGTATAATAATTTCATCCCTTAATGGTCTTCAACCCTACGGGATTGATATAGGATTTTTAGCCCCGGGCTCTGAGGCTCTCGAAGCGCCGGAATATTAGGACCTTACAGATTCTTTAATGGTTGGGAGAAAGTCCGGAGAGTTTTATTCATAATGATATGATTATGAGCTGCCACCGGCTTTAGCCCGTTCTTATTCATAATAATTTGACAATCAATTCCCGGCGGGTGTTGAAAAAGATTATTTCGCCCCTACGGGGCTTTGAGATTGGAATTTGTTCTATTTTCTATAAACATATCATCCCGTAAGGGTCTGCGACCCTACGGGATTAAATAATCTATGAGATTTTGCACTTTGAGGGATTTTTAACCCCGGGCGTTGAGGTTTCCGAAGTGCCTGCATCGAGCATTGTTCATAAAACACTATCCCTTTGAATAAATGAAACTATAATCAAACCCTCATTTCTGACGACTCTGTATGCTCGATATTTGAATCAAAATAATTGGCAGTTACATTAAAATGTAATAACTTTATCACTTTCAACAGTCCACAGTGTAAACTCCTTCATATTACTAAGCCTGACGCCTTCAATAAAATTCATATCGGCAATTCCACGAGCCTCAGCACAACCGCCGCAGCTTTTTATTTCTCCGCCTTTCTGAATAACTGATTTTATCATTCTTCCGATATTATAAAATCCTTCAGGGGTTTTCTGATTGGGCAAACCACAAAAAACGGCATCAGCAAGTAAAAAAATTCTTATTTCAACTTTGTCCTGATGTTCTTTCTGTAAAGTCATTGCCAGGCGTAATGCGTTATAAGCCTTTTCGCTTCCGTATGGCGCATCATTGATGATGATTAATATTTTCTGTTTCATAATTTTGGATTAAGACAGAATTTCGAAATTTATGTTATTCTGTAAAATTAAAAAACAAAATCAGATTTGGATATCAAACTAAGATAAACATACTGAAATAATCAGTTTTTCAGCATTTTGAATCATATTCAGTTTCAATGATATTCCTTTCTAACTGAATTGTAGTATGACTTATCCCAAACTTGTTTTTAAGCTCTTTCTGAAGTTCCTGAATGAATTCATCATTTTTCTGTTCATCAGTTACAACGTGCACAGTCAGCGCTACCTGAGTTGTGCTCAAAGCCCATACATGCAGGTCATGAATGTTTTTGACACCTTCTCTGTTCAACAAATAATTCTTTATCTGTTCAATATCAATATGTTTTGGGACTGCATCGAGTGCCAGATTAATTGCATCAATAAATAAACCCCACGTACCCCACAGAATCACAAGAATAATTATAAAACTTGTAATAGGGTCAATCCATAGTATTCCGGTAATATTTATCAATAAACCTGATACCACCACTCCGAGCGAAACACCCGCATCGGCAGCCATATGCAAAAAAGCTCCCTTTACGTTAATATCTTCCTTTTGCCCCCTGATAAACAATAAAGCTGTAAATGTATTGATAACCACGCCAATAGCAGCAACTATCATAACCTGGGTTCCACCTACCGGCTCAGGTTCAATTAATTTATGAATGGCATCGCGGGCTATAATTGCCACTGCACCAAACAGCAGTAAAGCATTAAGCAGCGAAACCAAAATAGTGGTTTTACGAAGTCCATAGGTGTATTTCCCACCTGGCTTTAACGTTGACATCCATGCAGCAGCCCACGCAAATGCCAGTCCAAGTATATCGCTGATATTATGTCCGGCATCAGCTAATAAAGCCGATGAATTGGCTAAAAATCCATAAATGACTTCCACAATAACGAATAAGATATTCAAGCCTATTCCTATGGCGAAAGCTTTACGGTATTTCAGCGGATGGACATCTGTATGATCGTGCTTATGTGTATGAGCCATGCTTATTTTTTTGCGTATTCTGATATATCACATGTATAACCTGAATAATTCAAACACCAATATGATAATTATGTCATAACCCTAAACCCGCATCTGATAACAAAGATTCCGGCTTGTACGGTAAATGATAAAACATATTACAGGCTGCTCAATGAAAACTCAAAATCGTGATACTTATATTATCACATTTTATCAATAAATGTTTTCATCTCCTGCTGAATTTCTTCTGCTGCTTTTCTTGCCTCATTGGCAAAGCTCTCATTATCAGCGGCATAAATAATGCTTCTCGAAGCATTGATTATTAAACCAATATCGCGGTTCAAACCATAATGAACCACTTCAGCCAGACTTCCGCCCTGAGCGCCAATACCCGGGACGAGCAAAAAATGATCAGGAACTGTTTTTCTAATTTCTGCAAGCATAGGCGCCTGAGTAGCTCCGGCAACAAACATGATATTATCGCTACTTCCCCAGGAGGCAGTGGTTCTTAAGACTTCTTCAAAAAGTTTCGCATTATTTTCCAGTACCTGAAACTGAAAGTCCTCAGCTCCCTTGTTTGAAGTAAGAGCTAATACAATAGCCCATTTTCCGGAATATTGCAAAAATGGTTTTACTGAATCGGAACCCATGTATGGAGCAACAGTAATGGCATCGAACCCAAAACCATTTGTGTCGTCGAGAAAGGCCTTGGCATATTGCAATGAAGTGTTGCCAATATCTCCGCGTTTAGCATCGGCAATGGTGAAAATCTCCGGGTGATTATTTCTGAGATAGTCAATTGTCCCTGACAAGCTTTGCCATCCTTTAATGCCCTGACTTTCATAAAAAGCAAGATTGGGTTTATAGGCAATGCAAAGATGCTGAGTAGCATCAATTATCTGTCGGTTGAATTCAAAAACAGGGTCAGAATGTTTATGCAGGTGCTTCGGGATTTTCTCAATATCGGTATCTAATCCTATACACAGAAAAGACCGTTTGCGTTTGATCTCACTTATCAATTCATCTTTTGTCATAAATATCGAGGTCTAATGAAATTTTTAAGCCAACACCAGAAGGTTCATAATTTATAAAACGGTTCTAACCTTCAACTGCTTCCTTCAATTTTTCTGCATTTTCAGCAAGTTGCAATGCATCAATCATATCCTGAATATCGCCATCCATAAACGCAGGCAGATTATAAACTGACAAACCAATTCTATGATCGGTAACCCTGCCCTGCGGGTAATTATAAGTACGTATTTTAGCTGAGCGGTCGCCTGTACTTACCATAGTTCGCCGTTTTGAGGTAATTTCATCAAGATATTTCTGATATTCCTGTTCATAAATACGCGTGCGCAGTACTGACAAAGCCTTTTCATAGTTCTTGATCTGCGATTTCTGGTCCTGGCATTGAACAGTTATTCCTGTAGGAATATGCACCAGACGCACAGCCGAATATGTTGTGTTAACTGACTGACCTCCTGGTCCTGATGAACAGAAAGTATCTTTTCGAATATCTTCAGCTTTTAACTCAACATCAAACTCATCGGCTTCGGGTAGTACTGCAACTGTAGCTGCCGAAGTGTGAACCCTGCCCTGGGTTTCAGTCTGAGGAACACGCTGAACACGATGCACGCCCGACTCATATTTTAGTTCACGATAAACTTTTTCGCCGGTAACATTTGCAATTATTTCTTTATAACCGCCCACCGTACCTTCAGTGTAATCAACCAGTTCAATCTTCCAGCGTTTGGTTTCGCAATATTTTGTATACATTCTGAAAAGATCGCCGGCAAAAATACTTGCCTCGTCTCCACCGGTTCCAGCTCTGATCTCAAGGATGGCATTTTTAGTATCCTGCGGATCAGAAGGTATAAGCAATATTTTTATTTCTTCCTCAAGCACATCCTTTTCTTCAGTAAGGTTCTGAACCTCTTCCTTTGCCAAAGCCCTGAATTCTTCATCCTTCTCGTTATATAGCACTTCTTTCGCCGATGCTATATCATTTTCGAGTTTTACAAAGCGCAAATATTTTTCAACAACAGGTTGTAAGTCTTTATAATCGCGGTTAAGTTTAACATAACGCTTCATGTCGCTCATTACATCAGGTTCATTAAGCTGCTGTTCAATTTCTTTCCAGCGATTATGAAGAGCTTCTAACTTATCAAGCATAAAATTAAAATCTTTAAAAAAATGGGTGCAAAGTTATTAATTTTCGGGGTTACAGTTAAAAAATCCTCATTGATTTTCAATTCATTTTGCTAATTTTGCTGCTCATATCCAATACAGGAATTTTATGATCCAACGAATTTTAATTCTCCTTTTAAGTATAGTTCTGTCAGGTTCAGTTTTTAGTCAGGATTTTAATTTTTTCATTGTTGGCAGAAACGGTGATACATTGAACGACACCGTATTTATAATCGAAGGCATGACTTTGAACCTAAGTACTAATTTTGAGCAACTTGGTATTGAATATGTATCTTTTAAAGACAACGAATCATACGGCAATGATGGAGTAGGGTTTCCGGTGGGTTTTAATTTTAAGTATTATGGTGAGAATAAGGACATATTTAATATTTCACCAACTGGTTTTATAACTTTTAATGAACCACTCGGCTTTCCAATACGCTATCCTAATAAAGAGATCCCCTTTCGAGATGCTGAACGATTTCAAAATAGCATACATGGCTGCTTCATGGTTTGGGAGCCTGTTAGTGATAAAAGTGTAAGCGTTTATCGTACTGTTGAAGATACTGTTAGTATCCTTTGTGTAACATGGTGTGATTCGCCTATTAATAGACCCGCTGATCCAGCCAATCCCACAGGAACATTCCAGATAGTGTTAAACAACAAAGACGAAATTTCCATTCATCTGGTAAATATACCCAAATCAGAAGATCATGGCGGGAATGCTACTATGGGCATTGTGTCAGACTGGATACAGTTTACTGCCGTTATTGGAATGAATAATGAACCATGGACTCCAATACAAGAGCAGTCGTTTATATTTACTCCTGAAGAAGATGATGTAAACTACGATTACGAAATGATTGAATTCGCTCCCCATCCGGTTCCGGAGTATATAGTATGGTATGAAGTTGATGAATCAGGTAATGAAACTGAAATTGGCTCGAACTATAATATCAGTGTAAAACCTAAGCAAACAACCAAATATCGTGCTGAATTATATTCATGCTGGGGCGATACAATTGCAAGCGCTGAAATAACAGTGGATATAACCGGCGCTTTTCCAAATGCTTTCAGGCCAGCTTCAACAATTGAGGAAAACAAAACATTTAAAATAATGCTCAAGGAAACTCCTGTGGATGTTGTTGGTTATCTGCTTCAGGTTTATAACCGTTGGGGGCAGCTTGTTTTTGAAACTGATGATTATAAGGAAGGATGGGATGGCACTTTTAAAGGAAGTGCCTGTTCGGCAGGTGTTTACAACTGGACTCTTATGTTTGAGGAAAGCGGAAAAAGCAAAATTGCAACTAGCGGATCAGTAATGCTTTTACGTTGAGTTATCGTCAGATACGAATTTGGGATTTTACATTAACATTTTTTTTGAATTGCAGCACGCAATTTTTCATACCTTTGCGCCTTCTGCAATAAGCAGTTGTAAATTTAGTTTTCCATGTATTTTGGAACAAACAATTAATAAAACACATTATGTCTTTAGATAAAGAAAAATTCATCGGCGAAGGTTTTACGTTCGATGATGTGCTTCTGGTTCCGGCTTATTCAGAAGTCCAACCACGCAAAGCCGATACTTCAACCCTGTTTTCAAGAAATATAAGGCTGAACATACCTATTGTTTCATCTGCTATGGATACAGTTACTGAGTCGGGGATGGCTATTGCCATGGCACAGGAAGGGGGTATAGGAGTGTTACACAAGAATATGGGTATCATGGAGCAGGCTGCTGAGGTTCGCAAGGTAAAACGTGCGGAAAGCGGTATGATCATTGACCCCGTTACTCTTAACGAGAAGGCTCTGGTAGGCGATGCACTTAAAATAATGGCTGAGTTCAAAATCGGCGGCATCCCTGTCGTAAACAAAGCAAACAAGCTCGTTGGAATAATCACTAACCGTGACCTGCGGTTCGAGACCAATCCTAAACGCCCCATTGCTGAAATCATGACAGTTGAGAACCTGATCACCACAACCGGTTTCATTGATTTTAAGAAAGCCGAAGAGATTTTTCAGAAGCATAAAATAGAGAAACTGCCTGTAGTTGATAAAAACAATAAATTAATAGGGCTGATAACTTATAAAGACATAATAAAAATCAAAGCTCGTCCCAATGCCTGCAAGGACGATAAAGGAAGGCTGAGGGTGGCAGCGGCAGTAGGAATTACGGTTGACATTCTTGATCGTGCAAAGGAATTAGTTGCCAATGATGTGGATGCTATTGTCATTGATACTGCTCATGGTCATTCAAAAGGCGTTCTTGAAGCAATAAAACTACTGAGGAATAATTTCCCTGATTTACAACTGGTTGCAGGAAATATCGGTACCGCAGAGGCAGCACGTGTTCTGGCTAAAACCGGTGTTGATGCTGTGAAAGTTGGCATAGGACCGGGTTCAATATGCACGACCAGAGTAATTGCAGGAATTGGGGTGCCACAGCTTTCAGCAGTTTTTGAAGTTAGCAGAGCGCTAAAGGATACTGGTATACCAATTATAGCCGATGGTGGTATCAGATACAGCGGCGATATTGTAAAAGCGCTAGCAGCAGGAGCGCATTCGGTAATGGTTGGCTCTTTGATTGCCGGTGTTGAAGAATCACCGGGTGAGACTATTATTTTTGAAGGGCGAAAGTTCAAGAAATACAGAGGTATGGGCTCAATAGAAGCTATGCAGAAGGGTTCAAAAGACAGATATTATCAGTTTGAAGAAGAAGATTTCAGCAAACTGGTTCCTGAAGGAATAGTTGGTAGAGTACCGTATAAAGGCACATTGTCAGAAGTAGTTCATCAATTGGTGGGAGGTTTGAGAGCAGGTATGGGTTACACCGGTTCAAAAAATATAGAAATGCTGCAACAGGCTAAATTCATCAAAATAACTCAGGCAGGAGTTATTGAAAGTCACCCGCACGACATCACCATAACAAGCGAGGCACCTAATTATAGCAAAAGATAAAAACAGAATATTTTTAATGCCAACGGGCATCATGTTTTTAATTTGTTTTATTTTCGCCAAAAGAAATCTAAATCTGAATTAAAATACTTATCCATGACAACTAAATTAATCGTCAGAAAGGCAACAGTTTTAAGGAAAATAGCAGCGTTTACAGCAGCACTGTTTTTTATTTTAGGAAATGTTGCAGCACAAGACATTAGTAAACAGATTCTTGCTGAAATAGGCAATGAAAAAATTACTGTGGAAGATTTTTTAAAGGTTTATCGTAAAAACAATGCACAGGCCGATAAGCTTGATACAAAATCGCTACAGGAATATCTTGATTTATATATCAATTTCAGACTGAAGGTTTTAGAAGCTGAAGATGCCGGATTACAAAATGAGCAGTCGTTCAAGGACGAATTACAGGGATACCGTGAACAACTTGCCAAACCTTACCTTGTTGATGAAGAAGCTACTGAAAGACTGATAAAGGAAGCTTACGACAGGTCGCTGGAAGATATTCGTGCCAGCCATTTGCTTATCAGAGTTGAAAAACAGGCTTCACCTGAAGATACACTGAGAGCATGGAACAAGACCATGGACCTTTACAAACGTGTAAAAGCTGGAGAAAAATTTGAAGATCTTGCGCTTGAGTTCTCAGAAGATCAGTCGGTTCGTGATCGTGAAACCGCCGGCAGGATCATGAAAGGTAACAAAGGCGATTTAGGATATTTCAGCGCTTTTGATATGATATATGCTTTTGAATCAGGAGCTTATGCGCTTAAGAAAGGGGAAGTTTCAATGCCGGTAAGAAGCGAATACGGTTATCATCTTATTTATATTACAGACAGAAAACCTGCTATGGGTCAAGCACTTATAGCACATATCCTGCTTCTTAACCCTTCAGAAGACAAAGCTAAAGACAGTGTTGCTCAGAAAGAAAAAATCAACGAAGCCTACAACAAGCTTCTTGCAGGCGAACCCTTTGAAGATGTGGCACGTACCTATAGTGATGATCGCTCAACTGCCGATAAAGGCGGCGTTCTGCAATGGTTTGGTTCGAACCGTATGATACCGGATTTTATCTATCAAATATCATTACTGAAAGAACCGGGCGAATTCTCAAAACCTTTTCATTCGCATATAGGATGGCATATTATCAAGCTGCTGGAACAGAAAAAACCGGGCTCTTTTGAAGATTCATATGCTGAAATCAAAGACAAAGTGCAAAAGAATGAACGTTCAGTAGTAATAAAACAATCGCTTTTAAAAAGGATTAAAAATGAATACGGCTTCAAGGAAAATCCCAAATCTCTTGAAACATTCTATCAGAATGTAACTGATTCCGTATTTTCAGGTTCGTGGAGCATACCCCGTAAAATGAGCCTTAAGAAAGAACTATTTAGTATAGGTCAGCAAAGTGTATTGCAGCAGGAATTTGCCGATTATATCGTGAAAAATCAACGCAGAGGTGCTAAGGAAAACATCCGGTTTTATGTGGATGAAGCCTATAAGAAGTTCGTTGAAAAGGTTTTACTTGCTTATGAAGATAAACAACTGGAAAACAAATATCCTGAGTTTAAGGCACTTGTAAATGAGTACAGGGATGGTATTTTGCTGTTCGAACTTACTGATAAAAAAATCTGGTCAAGGGCAGTGCAGGATACAATTGGGCTGGCCGAATTTCATAAACAACACGAAAATGATTATATGTGGGGCGAACGTGCCGATGCCTCCGTTTATACCTTAACCGACACAGACAACAGTAAAATTGATCTGGTACTACAAATGATTGCCAATAAGGTTCCAAACAACGAAATACTTGACACTATAAATATTGAATCACAGGGTCTTACTATAAAACACAGTTTATTCCAGAAAGGTGAAAATGAAGACGTGGACGCTACAAGCTGGGAGAAAGGAACCATAAACAAAATTGAAAAGGACGATCAGACAGTTCTGGTCTTTATTCATAATGTGCTTGAACCTGCACCCAAAAAGCTTAATGAAGTCAGAGGGCTGGTAACTGCTGATTATCAAAATTATTTGGAAAAAGAATGGATACAGGAGCTTAGGGCGAAATTTCCGGTTAAAGTAAATAACGAATTACTTTCGCAAATAAAATAAGTTTCCGAAACATGAACAGGCTGATACTGCTTTTCCTGACAGTTGTTGTACTGCTGGGCGGATGTCAATATTTATCCACTGCTACCAGTAACGAAATAGTATTGGCAAGAGTTCACAACAAATATCTCAGTTACTCAGATATTCAGGACATGATTGCCGGAAAGGGATTATCATCTCAGGACAGCCTTACTATAGTTCAGAATGTGGTAAACAGTTGGGTAAGAAAACAGTTATTGCTCGATCAGGCAGAGAAGACACTTACACCTGATGAGAAAGATTTCAGCAGACAGCTTGAAGAATATCGTAACAGCCTGGTAATATATGAGTTCGAATCAAGTATAATAAGGCAAAAGCTGGATACGGTGGTTAGCCAAAAAGAAATTCAGACATACTACGATCAGAATATGCAGAATTTTGAATTGAAGGAAAATATTATAAAAGCTGATTATGTCCAGTTAATTGACGATAAGAAACAATTACCACACTTGAAGAAACTATGGCAGAACCATGATATAAGAAGTAAAACGGAGCTGGAAAAATATTGCATTCAAAACGGATTGAATTACTCGCTTTTTGATGACTCATGGATTTATTTCTCTGATCTGCTTAATATTATACCTATAAACACTTATAATCAGGAAAATTTTATCCGGTATAACAGAAATATAGAAGTAAAGGATTCGCTGTATGTTTATATGGTTGAAATCAAAGATTTTAAAATAAAAGAAAGCATTGCTCCGTTAAGCATGCACGAAAACAATATAAGACAAATAATTGTAAACCGTCGTAAACTCGAACTGTTGCAAAATCTTCAGAACGAGATATATGAAAATGCGCTGACAAACAATTATTTTGAGATTTATTAAAAACCCGAACGATATTTTGATGAAAAAGCTGATTGTTATTTCTGTTTCATTGATTTTTATGCAACTCCAGTTGTTTTCCCAGCAAACTGAAGTGCTTATTGACGAAGTGGTAGCTGTAGTCGGGAACCGGATAATTCTTGAATCAGACCTTGAAACCCAGTTGCTTCAACATCAGACAAAAGGTTTGACAAGCGGTAAAAAAACCATGAAATGTGAAATACTTGAAGATCTGATGATACAGAAACTATTTGTGAACCAGGCGGAGGCTGACAGTATTGAGATCACTGACAATCAATTAGAAAACGCCCTTAATCAGCGCATCAGATATTTTACATCTCAGTTTGGATCGCAGGAGAAATTAGAAAATTTCTATGGGAAAAGCATTATGGAGATCAAAAACGAGTTTCGCGATCTTATTAAAGAGCAAATGATGGCAGAAGAAGCCCAGCAACAAGTTATTGAAGATATTAAAGTTACACCTTCCGAAATACGTGCGTTTTATAAAAGCATACCTGCTGATAGTATTTATACTATTCCTACAGAATTTGAAATAGGGCAGATCATAAAAAAACCTCCTGTAAGCACTGCCGAGCTCAACGCAGTTCGAAACCAGCTAAAAACTTATCGTAACCGGATCCTTGCGGGGGAAAGATTTGAAACATTTGCTGCATTATATTCTGAAGACCCGGGTTCGGCCAGTCGCGGCGGCGAACTTGGCTTTTACCGCCGTGGTGAGTTATATCCTGAATTCGAAGCAGTAGCATTCAGGCTTGAAAAAGGTGAAATTTCAGATATAGTAAAAACCAAGGCAGGTTACCATATAATACAAATGCTTGAGCGCCGTGGTGAAACCATAAATGTACGTCATATTTTACTTCGTCCAAAGCCTTCTCCTGTTGAGCTTGAAGAAGCCAGGAATTTTCTCGATAGCCTTGCCGGTGAGATCAGAGCCGGAAATATTACTTATGAACAGGCTCTTGAATATTCCGATGATCCGGGAAAAATGCACGGAGGCCTGATGATAAACCCATATACAGGTACTCCCAGGTTTGAAAGTGAACATCTTGAACCTTCTGTATATTTTGTTGCTGATAAAATGAAAATTGGTGAAATATCAAATGCTGTCCCTTTTCTTGATGAAGAAGGTTATAACGCTTATCGTCTGCTTTATCTGAAAGATAAAACTACGCCCCATAAGGCAAACCTTAACGACGATTATGATCGTATAAAAAACTGGGCTCTTGAAAACAAACAGCATAATGCCATTGTTGATTGGGTTAAGGAAAAAAACAAAAAAACCTATATCAATATAATTGAGGCTTATAGGGATTGTGATTTCAAAACAAAATGGATTTTTTAAAATGAGTATTAACGGCTCATTTCAATAACTAAATTAAACTACACTATGCAATATAAAACGGATGTTGAGGCACTGGATGCTTTATCAATAAAATACAAAGAGCTTAAATCAGAAATTGCAAAAGTAATTGTCGGGCAGGATGAGGTGGTAAAAAAGGTTTTAATTTCAATCTTCAGTAAAGGGCATGCTTTGCTTGTCGGTGTGCCGGGACTTGCAAAAACACTGATGGTAAATACTATTTCAAAATCCCTTGGATTGACGTATTCACGTATTCAGTTCACACCTGACTTAATGCCTTCTGACATTACAGGAACCGAAATACTGGATGAAAACCGTCATTTCAGATTTGTTCGCGGACCTGTGTTTGCCAACATTATACTTGCTGACGAAATTAACCGTACTCCTCCTAAAACACAATCGGCATTGCTTGAAGCCATGCAGGAACTTTCAGTAACAGTATCGGGAGAAAGTCATAAGCTTGCTGAACCTTTCTTTGTTCTTGCAACCCAAAACCCTATTGAACAGGAAGGAACCTATCCTCTGCCTGAAGCTCAGCTCGACAGGTTCATGTTTAATATCTGGCTGGACTATCCTTCATTTAAAGAGGAAGTGGATATTGTGAAGCGGACTACCCTCGGCACTTCATATCAGCCAAATATTGTGTTAACCGGAGAGGAGATTGTATATTTTCAAAACCTGATCAGACGTATACCGGTTGCCGATAATGTATATGAATATTCTGTAAGATTAGCTGCTAAAACCCGTCCCGGAACTCCGGAAGCTACTGCTGATATCAATAATTATATTACCTGGGGAGCCGGACCACGAGCATCCCAGTATCTGATAATAGGAGCAAAATGCCATGGCGTACTGAACGGAAAATACTCTCCTGACATTGAAGACGTGCAGGCTGTTGCAGCAGATGTGCTCAGGCACAGAATTGTAAGAAACTATAAAGCTGAAGCTGATGGAGTAAGCATAGAAGCCATTATTGAAGGACTTCTGAAATAGACCGGAATCTGAGTTTTTGGCTTAAGCCTGTCGCAATTTTTAACCAGTTATTATAATAAGAAATTGGCTAAAGCCCGGCTACCAGATATAAGTATTCTGTATCACCGGCTTTAGCCAATTTCTGTGGATTATGAACCTATTCTTCCAACTACTTATTTCTTGATTATCTTTTTCAGAACCACTGAGTTACCGTTTGAAACCTTCACCAGATAAATACCCTGTGGCTGAGATGACAGATCAAGTTCGTACAGACTGCTTCCGTTTATTTCTTTTGTTAATACACGTTCGCCTATAAGCCCATAAACTTCAATCATAGCGTTTGATGCAGGTTCTGAGAATTCAAGCATTACACGCGCATTGGTTGGGTTGGGATAAACCAAAACATTAAATGCATCAGAAGGAACATCTTTGTTTTCCGGAAAATCTATCATACTCTTAGGCGAAGGTTCAACAGGTTGTGTGTTAACCGCAGCCATCATGGGCAAAGCACAATATATCCCATCAGTTACTATTCTGGCATGTACCATTGAGCCTTCTTTAAAATGTGTGCCGGGTAATATAATGATATTCTGACCTGCTTCAAAATTCACAATAGCATTTTCTTCAACAGTATACCAGTTTCCTCCCACATATATGGTTATATTAGCTGCATAGCAAGTATCAAATGAAATAGTCCTGTTGTCAAGGTATGAATAATCTTCTATTCCACCTTCAGTTATCTCCAGAGTTACAGATATATCAAGCGGGGATTCATCCGGGTCATTACTGTTTATGCTTATTGTAGCATAATAAAACCCTGCAGGCAGGTTATACGAATTAATATTTAACTCCATTTGATCCATCATATTAGATTCTATTTCTCCTCTTAAAGGGCTCACGTCAAGCCATGATGGATGAGTTGCACAAAAGATTATAGAATTATACATTAACTTATAATCATTGGCTGATACCTCAAGAGTAAGTAAATGCGGCAAATAGATTCGATTTCTGTAAGCAGTTATCACAGCTTCATTTCCTGATGAAATAGCCAGTATTTCTGCGTCATCAATGGCATCATGCCAGTCTTTTGTATATGGAATAGCACTGGATGCATATCCCGGAACAAATGGGTTATAGATTTTCTTAAAAACAGGATGAACCGGGTTCTGAAGTTCAATATCGATATATTCTCCGCCAACATACTCAACTCCATCGTTCCATTCATAAAACGCATTAGGGATCAAACCAAGCAATGGAGCTAGCTGATTATGATTAGGAACAAGATAACTATTTAATGTACCGGCTGTAACAACTAAACCCTTCCCTTCATCAACATATTTTGCTATTGCGCTGATCTCATCGGTTGTTAATTCACCATATACTTGTGCGGCATTCCATGCGTTATCAATGATGAGTACTTCGGCACCGGAATTTACCAAATCGTTATAGGAAATATCAGGTTTTGACAAAGTTGCATAGTCAATGATTATATCTCCGTATGTTGCATTAAGCTCGTCCCAAAACCATGAAGTGAAATTAGAGCCATAACTGTCAACAACGCATATTATCTTAGCTGGCACTACGTAAGAAGCGGCATTTTTTCGCCTTTTCATGATCTCTTCGACACTTAGGAATGAAGGTGTCTGGTTGTTTATTTTTGATGAGTTTACACCCGAGGATTGAGAAAAGTCATTGGTGCGCCGTACCTGATTATTTATCAGGATTTCTTCTACACTTTTTTGAATGCTGGCAGCACGGGATTCATCTTCGCTCACATTAATCTCGTAAACTAAAGGTCCTGTTCCCAGATTATTTATTTCAACATAAAAACTCCCTGAATCTTCTGGTGCAACTACAGGATAAATATCCTGTGTATTAACTTCTATATCAGGTTCTCCGGTATAGTCAAATGATAATACAAGACTGTCACTTGCCACACAATCACCGGTATAAGACGTTAGGATCAACGTTACACTGCCGGCATTTATATCATCAACACCTGGATAATAAGTTGGATCAATCAGTAGATTATTATCAAAATAACCGGTACCTGTTGATTCCCAGAAAAAACTGTCAGTATTATTAGTAAAAGCATTTCCTAAGTAACATGATTCTCCAACCTGAATGTTAAGATCAGTACCTGCACTGGTCTCTGAAATATACAACTCAAAATAATCGCTGCTATAATTCTGCCAAACATCATAGGCTTCAACTACTATTGATACATTTCCATCTATAATATCCTGTACACCAGGGTAATAGGTAGGGTTTTCAGAATGGTCATCATCAAAATATCCATCTCCATCTGTGTGCCAGATTAAATTATCATAATTCAGTGCAATAACCTCACCAAAATAATATGAATAAGGTTCTGAACATATATAACCTTCTTCCGGTATTATATTAATGTAGAAAGAATTACAATCTTCAAGCAGATTATATCCATTTTTCTGCCAGCCTGACGGAATAGTAACTCCATTGTCAAGTAAACAAGTGATAACATCACAGTTTGCTAAATCAAAATAATTACCATCAAAATGGAATTCTTCACTAACTGCCCAGCATAGGTCGTAGGGAATCTCGCCCTCAAATTCATTATTTTCAATAAACAGCCAGCTTAAATTTAGATTAGATAATTCATATGGCAATGTTCCTTCAAAATCATTCCAGTATAAAAATAAATACTGAAGCATATTCAAATTGCCAATCTCTGATGGTATGGTACCAGTAAAATAGTTTATACTAAGATTAAGAAACCATAAATTATTTAAATTGAATAATTCAGAAGGAAGACCCCCTTCAAAGTCATTCACAGCAAAATCTAAAGACAAAAGTGAAGTTAAATTTCCTATTTCAGGTGGTATTATACCGGTTAAATTATTTATATAAAGATCAAGTTGTTGTAAACCAGTTAAATTGAATAGCTCGTCAGGAAGCTCTCCTTCAAGCTCATTCCAGCTTAAATTCAAATATTGAAGTGAGCTTAGGCTGCCAATTTCATGAGGAATTTCACCTACAAGATTATTATTATTGAGATCAATATGTGTTACTGATCCATTGCCAGGATCGGTTTCTATACCATACCATGAGCTTACAGGCTCTATAAGCCAGTTTGTATTGTCAACCCAGTTATCTCCGTCAGTAGCTTCATATAGGGCAACCAGTGCAAGTGAATCAGATTCTGGCGTGGAAGTGATTAATGCATAGTAAGTAGGTTTTGCATAACCCTGCTTTGGAGTAGGAGCAATAGCGTTGTTGTTAAGTTCTTTAGGCTTTTTCCCAGAAGTATCCAACCTGTTTTTAATGTAATCAGCAGAGCGTCTTACAGATTCTTTCAATTCGTTTTTAAGAAAAAGAGTCTGCTGCTCACGAAAAAGCTCTAATTCATGTTTATCCATATTCTGCAGACGAGCCTGATATTTCTTCATCTTTTCATCAAGTCGCTGCTGTAGTTTCTCCTCTTTACGGGAAATGACATTGCTGTTTTAAGGATTTTGCGCGTTTACTGCATAACTTAAAATGGCCAAATAAATAATCAGACCATAACTGAGAATTTTGAGAACAGGTTTTTTCATAAAAAATTGATTTAATGATTAAAATATTGATTTTAGGTGGTAAAGCTTGTAGAATAAAACAAGCATAGTATAGCTATTGTTTCTTTGTTATTTAGCTGCAAATGTTAATAAAAAGCCAAATTTTAAAGTGTCTTCATGAAAGCTACAATAAGATCAGAATAAACAGAGTAGAAATACTCCCTATATCCATTATTTCATGGATAGCGTATTTTGTAATTCCGGAAACAGAAAGGGGAAGCGCCCTGATATTCGAGTCAGGACTAGTTTAATATTATTACTGATTAGCTAATTCAAGATCTAGGGATAATTAGCTGAGTTAATGAAACTTAACAGAAATATATTTGCTCTGAATTTTCTGTATCATAAAAATATAAGTAAAGGCTTTTGGTGTCAAATTCCGATAAAATTTGTCAGAAACATATTTATTCCTCATTAGAGACTGTTCCTTCAAATAAGGTTGATAAGAAGGCAATGTGAGTTATCAATAAACCAGGGAGGTTATAAATCACCTTTTAATTCTCATGGTATAAACAATATCAGTTACATATGTGTGAAATATTAAATAAAGGACTTAGGCCACTTCAAAATTGAATCCTTATTTTTTTGAAAATTTCATAACTCCCTTAGGAACACCTACATATGCTGAACCATCCGGTGCAATTACTATACCTGAATAATGATTATTGTATATAATCTCATCCGGTCCAACTTTCTTTTGAAAAACGACCTGTCCCGAGTTGGCATTAACCGCTGTAAAATACCAACCTTCAGCATCTTTAGTATAAGTATAAATTAAATTGGTTACAGAAGAGTACTTTGAAACCACTGATGGAATAATCAGATTTGAAGTCCAGGCTATTTTGTAACTGCCATCTGCATTAAAATCAATCCGGCTTAAACCTGGCTCGGAAAGATGCCCGACAAAATTAAAAAGGTTTGAATATCCATAATTATTCTCAACAATAATTGAATTGTTAAAAGCAATAAGCGAATTTTCATTTGAAGATGCACCGCTTGTGAATACCGGAACTTTGCATAAAAGCCGGTTCGAACTGATATTCTTAGCCCTTTTGTATACCAGAACGTTCATCCGTGGCTCCGCATTATCAGTTATAGCAACGTAATCATTTGAAATAAGGGTAGGAGTTGTACCTGAGCCAAAAGATAGCTGTCCCGGCTTTTTCATAGTTCCTCTGTCGTATTCTTCTCTCCAGCTTATTACAGGGCTGCCGCCATTAAGTTCTAATCTGTATAAAGCATAATCAGATACGACAAAAACGCCTCCTGATTCATCTATTGCAAACGAATTCGCTATTGGTTCTTTCACTTCGGTATTTGTTAATGAATCAAAGTGAGATAACTGAATGGTATTCAGTGTGTTATCGCCTATAATCCCAACTATTCCTTCTGCCGTTACGAACCATAGATTTCCATTCCAATCTGGCAACACCGATGCGACAATGCAAGGATCCGGCAGGCTCGATAGGCTATATTCTTTTTCTAAAGTAAGCTTCGCTGGATTTCCTGTCGTGCTAATTATTAATATTCTTTTGTCAATGGTTGGGACAACAGCTTTGTAATTCTGATCTAAATAAAAATATCCACCACCTGCAACACCTAAGGTTCCTGACGGAAGGTCATATTTGTCTATAACCTCAAGATTTGTCGGTTCAATGATATATAATGCTCTTGAACCATCTGCCCAGATTCCGAGAGTTATGATTTTATTTTCGCCGTTAAATGCAATTGTGCCGCCTAATTTATCAATATCTGACATAGCGACATTAAGGTCTCCATTCTCAGGGCCTTTGATTGTGTATACATCTGTCATATACGCATCGTTATGGATATTGCTTTTTCCATTTGGAGCCATATATGGGTGGGAAGGAGCGTTCCAATCCATCTTACCATTGTTAATCGGGTTGTCCGATTTTTTACATCCTGCTAATATAATAGCAAGCAATACTAAGAAAAATAAGAAGTGTTTCATCTTTCTAATTTTTTTATGGGTTACTGTTTTCATGAATGAGATTTTATAATGGAATTGACTTTCGAAAGCCCGATAAATAATTGGAAATGAGGTTAAAGACAATATATTTATTTTGTTATATTATTGAAACTCAATGAATTTTACTTGCAATTCAAAAAAAATCAGACCATAGCTAAGAACTTTGAGAACAGGTTTTTCATAAAATATTGATTCAATAATCACAAATTGATTGTGACTAGTTAAAATTCAAGAATACAATAAGTTATATATGGAAAGGGACAAATGAAGCAGTGTGCAAGACTGTAAAATTTTCAGCTGTAAAATTAATACATTTATAATGGCAGTGCAATAGTTTTTTGATTTTTTAGAAAAAATTAACCTTTATATCATTTATCAGATAGATTTCTTAATAAACATCAGCTTGAATCATAATTCATTGAATATCATCCTTTTACATGTTTAATATGCAAAGCCAGGATATCAGTATGTTATGAACTTTTGGATTATTTTGGCTTAAGCCGGCAGCAATTGATGACCAAATGATTTTTTATAAAAACCAACCCCTAAGCTATATCAATTATATTTGTAAAAATATCGCCTAAATGGATTATTTCATCCAATAGGCTGGTATAGTTATTGAAACATTGGAGGCTCAATGCTGTTATTTAAAAAGCAACTGATTTTACAGAAGTTCTCATGAAAAGAATTGGAATCTTATCCGATACTCATAGCTCATTGCCTTCTGAATTTGAAAGTTTTTTCAAAGATGTAGATGAAATATGGCATGCAGGCGATATTGGTAGTATTGAGGTCGTTGAACGGCTTGAAGCATTCAAGCCATTAAAAGCTGTTTACGGTAATATTGATGAACAACATATCAGAAACTTATTTCCGGAATATCAGTTGTTTGATTGCGAAAGTTTGAAGGTGTTACTGATACATATAGGTGGTTATCCAAATAAATATGACCCAAAAGCCAGATCGCTGATACTGAGGCATAAGCCTGGATTATTTGTTTGCGGTCATTCCCATATTCTTAAGGTCATGTATGACGATAAACATAATCTTCTGCACATTAATCCGGGAGCTGCAGGAAATTTCGGACTTCACAGGCAGATAACCATGATAAGGTTTACTGTTGAGAATGCCAGAGCAGGCAATCTGGAAGTTTTTGATAAGCCACGATGGAAGCAAGGCCAATAGCCTATCTTAAGCGGTCGGCAGCACGAACTTTCTTTTCATCAGCCATAATTGCCCGTATGGCCAGAATCAAGAATACCAGCATTATAAGAGGAAAATAAATCCCTGTTTTATATTGCACTTCTACATTTGCCTTCTGAGAAATAGAATCAATATAACCGAAATAAATAACGATAATAAAAGCAAGATCGAGCAAAACTCCAAACCGTATAACCCTCATTTGCAGCAGTCGGTTCTTATACATAAAAATGCTGAATACTGCCAGCAGGATCAATACAACAGCAATTATAATCAGAGGTTTAGTGTTTACATTTAAAAAAGTATCATCAGAAATACCACGTAAACCAAAATAGAAATCAAGGGTGTCGCTATAAGCGATCGGAAAGAAAAACATCACCGCAATGGCGATGGCTGCCAGAAATAAATAAACGGACTGAATTCGCTGTATCATAAACTTAAATTTTACTGTGATCGGGGTGCAAAGATAATGAGTTATCATTTTCTGCAATCCGTTATTTATTTCCTCACTTAACTACTAATACTCTGAACCATCAGGTCCATAATAGTTTATGGTTCGGATCACAGAAATAATTATGAAACCTAAATAAATTTTATGCCATTCTCAGTTTTTTCCAGAACCTTGTCAGCAAGAATCCTGAAACGACAGCTAATCCAACAAGAATGAATGCAAGAGTATTGTTTGAATACAGGAAATTTCCAATTGCAAACAATGTGCTGTAAATCATAATGCAGCCAAGTATCATACAAACAATCCCTGTAGGAACGTCCCAGCGAAGGTCTTTATCCTTAATTAACTCAACTCCTTCTGATCGTGCTTTCGTAACAACAGCTTCCCAGCCAGGGCCTCCGGGTCTGATCTTACGGTAAAAGCTTCTTAATGTTTCATCGTTTTCAGGACGGGTAAGAAAAGTAACCAGCAACCATGAAACACTGGTTAAAATAACTACTCCCACAAATTTGATCATTCCCCAGTATTTGGCAGTAGTCAGAATCCCGAGTACTTCAACCTTTTCATCAGGTAACTGAACCATGGCAAAATTCTCAATAAGAATGAAAACAAGCGAGAAAAATCCGGCAGCTATCATTGCTGACAGTTCAGAATATGAATTTACACGCCACCAGAACCATCTGAGAATGTAAATAAGGCCTGTACCCGCACCAATCATCAATAAATACTGAAAAGCCTGAAGGGCGTTTTGTAAAACCAATGCCAGCAGCACAGAAAAAACCATTAATGTGATTGTGCTTATTCTGCCAAATGCAACCTTTTGTTTTTCAGTGGCTTTGGGATTATAAAACCTGCTGTAAAAATCGTTGACCAGATATGAAGAGCCCCAGTTTAACTGCGATGCCACCGTTGACATAAATGCTGCTATCAGCGAAGCTACTACCAGCCCAAGTATTCCTGCAGGGAGAAACTCGCGTAGCATGGCAGGATAAGCAAAGTCATTTTTAATATACTGCTCGGCTACATCAGGAAAAGCAGTTACCATTGACTGGATATCGGGGAAAACAATGAGCGAACCCAAACCAACAATAATCCAGGGCCAGGGGCGTAAGGCATAATGAAAGAAATTGAAAAGCAAGGTAGCTCCTACAGCATGACTTTCATTCTTTGCTGACAGCATACGCTGGGCAATATATCCGCCACCACCGGGTTCGGCTCCCGGATACCATGCTGCCCACCACTGAACAGCTATAGGGATCAGAAATATGCTTAAGAACAGTTCCGGATTTGATATTTCTGGTATTAATCTGAGTTTACCGGCAACAGCAGGATTTGAAAACAAGGCTGTCAATCCGCCTACCTGTGGTGAACGAGCTACAAAAACGGCGGCTATGATAGCACCGGCCATTGCAAAGCTAAACTGAAACAAATCAGTCCATAAAATTGACTTCAGACCTCCCAGGCCACTATATATCACAACCACAACAGCAGCTATGATAAGTGCCGGTGCAGGCTGCAGGCCAAGCATAACGCCGGCTATTTTAATGAATGCAAGAGAAACACTTGCAATAACCATGACATTGAAAAAGAAACCTAAGTAAATTGCTCTGAACCCACGGAGGAAAGCAGCCATTTTTCCACTGTAACGCAACTCATAAAACTCGAGGTCAGTCATTACTCTTGAACGATTCCAGAGTTTGGCATAAACAAATACAGTGAGCATACCTGTAAGCAAAAAAGCCCACCACAGCCAGTTTGCCGCTACTCCGCCGGTTCGCACCATATCAGTAACCAAATTAGGCGTGTCAGCCGAGAAGGTAGTGGCTACCATGGAAACACCTAGCAGCCACCATGGCATATTACGTCCTGAAAGGAAAAAACTGGCAGTATTTTTACCTGCATCACGTGCTGCCAATAATCCTATTGTGAGTAAAACAAGAAAAAACAGCGCAACAAAAATCCAGTCAATTGTCTGTAATACCATAATTATCAATAGTTTAGTTAATTTGAGAGCAATGCTTTTTTAATGAGCCAAAAGTAAATTTATTTTAAATACTATGAGCTATAAAACTTAACACTTCAAAAACAAATAATTTATCTGATATGATTTTGGGGTAAAACAAACAAGATTTTGTGTATAAACTGCCTTTACAGCAGGGGTTTATGATATGAACTCCGTTCTGAGAATCAGATTGATCTGATTTTCAATTATATAAAATATACTGTTTGAATCAATATTATCGTTAAATCAATTTATTAATACTTTTGGCTAAAATTATCAGCACGTCATAAGCGATATGCATAAATTAAAAAAGCTTTCATTTTTGATCCTGACTTTTTGCACCCTGATAATATATGCTCAGGATCAGGAAGTTAGACCCGGAATAATAGAACACAGGAAAGATGTTTCGGACAGTGTGAAAGTTTTTTATTATTTCGACAGTGCCGAACAGATTATGTCTCCTCGTTATATTGCCATTGATACTTTACTGAATAATTTTCATCATTATCATCCATTGCTCGGCAATGGTCGCAAGAATGCCTGGCTTGGGAATACCGGATTAGTATATACAGGTATGTATTGGGAGCCGGCGAATATAATTAGCTCACATTATGGTATTTCTGCTTACGATTTATACCGATTAACCCCCTCAAACATACCTTATTACAAATTAAACACTCCCTTTACTGCCCTTGCTTATACCATTGGAAGCAACCGGGAGCAGTTTTTCAATGGCAGACATTATCAACAAGTGCATCGAAATTTAGGACTTGGAGTTAATTTTAATCTGATAAAATCAAACGGAGCTTACATCAGGCAAAAATCTGATAATGCTTCAGTTGCATTTCAAACCCATTACAAAACCCGTAACCAGAGATACGGAATAACTGGCAGTTTCATAAATAATCGTTTCATACATCAGGAAAATGGCGGTATTGCAAATGCTCCGATGTTTGAAGAAAATCAGGAACCCACCCGCGACCGTATATCGGTGAAGCTGAACAATGCTGAAAACCGCTGGAGGGAATCAAATGTGAATTTCAGGCAATATTTTAATTTCAGGATACCATCTGCACGAAAAGAAAGTTCAGACAGCATAAAATCAAAGAAGCCTGCTGCCTTCATGCATAGCTTTAATTATCAACGTTTGGCAATGGTATACAGCGATAAAAGCCCCGGCTCAGATTTTTATCCCGATATATTTATTGATTCCTCACAGACTTATGATTCACTGGTAATTCATACTGTTTTAAACGATATTCGATGCATCATTCCTTTGATCGAAAATGACAGGATAAAATTCAATATTGCTGCCGGCGCCGGTTATGAATTTATACATTACCGTATGCACACCATCAATAAAAAATATACTCAGTTGATGCCTTTGCTCAAATCCGGCTTATCAATTGGTAATAGTATTGATATAAACGCTGATTATCAAATCGTTAAAGGTGGTTATCGTGATAATGATCAAATTTTGTCTCTTGGCGGTATTTATCGTTTCGGTAAAAATCATCCGCTGGCTCTGGAGGTGTCAGTAAAAAAATCTCTGGTTACTCCGCCATTATTTTTTCATTTGTTTGAATCCAACCATTTTAAATGGGATAATACTTTTGACAAACAAAATATCAACGAGCTGCAACTCAACGCCTCATGGAAAAAACATAAGGCAGGTGTTAAATTTAATGCTATCAGTGGTTTTGCTTATCTCGATTCTTTGGCACATCCTGCCTGGTTCGGCGAGAAATTCAATATCATTGCCCCTTATGCGGAAAGCCGTTTGAAGTTAGGAAATCTCTCTCTTGATTATTCTTTGATGTATCAGCATATTTCAAAGGACGAAGCTCTGAAATTACCTTCACTTTTGGCAAATGCAACAATTTCGTATGAAGGTTCCTTATTCAAAGGAGCCATATATGCTTTGACAGGCATTGAGGTTTTTTACAATACTGCCTGGTATGCTCAGGCTTATATGCCAGCATCACGAAGTTTTTACCTGCAGGATCAGACAAAAACCGGCAATTACCCTTTCGTGGATGTTTTTTTGAATCTGAGAATAAAACGTGCCCGGATCTTCCTACTTCTGCAACATGCTAATTCCGGATTAACAGGCTACAGATATTACATGATACCCACATATCCTATGGCTGACAGAGCTTTTAAATTCGGTGTAAACTGGATGTTTTTCGACTGATATTCAGCAATTCCAAATTAAGTATTACCATTCAGATATTTCATAAACGAAGCTAAGTTCTCGAACACCATACGGCCTGTTGGCAATAGTCTTTGCAACGATTGATGACCACTTGCAATTAGCAGGTTCTTCCAGTTCATTACGCCGGCAACCTCATGGTCATGTATGGTGTCGCCAATCATCAGGATATTTTCAGGTGCAACGCCAATGATCTGTTGTAAACGGTTTGCAGCATCCAGCTTGTTGTTTGCATAATGGTCAGTGGTTCCGGACACGAACCTGAAATATCCGTAAATACCTTTTTCCTTCAACGAATGTTCAAGCATATCCTGTTCCATCGCCGATAAAATAAACTGCGGAATTTTCTTTTTTGAGAAATAATCCAGAATACTAACAACGTCAGAGAATAAGTTGCACGAGGGCAGATGGTTACGATATATGTCAATAAACTGGATTGCAACAACATCAAAAGGCTCGCTGTTGAAATCAAAGCCGGCTTCTGCATAATAATCTTTTACCGGGAACCCAAAGATCCTTCGGTATGAGTCATAATTTAAGGGTGGAATATTGCGGGGGATAAGCATTTCATTGATCGAATCAACACAAATATTAACATCGTCAAGAAGGGTTCCGTTCCAATCCCATACAATAGCTTTAACAGAGGATAAATCAAATTTCATTTCATTTTGCATTCAGCAAAAATATGCAAAACCTTTGAACTATTCATAAACCATAACCTCTGTGATGCTTCGAACCCATTATATTTTCTCAATTGGACATTTAATCAGCATTGACGATTGTAACACAAATCGTATTAAATGCTTCAAAACTTCATCTGCTTAAGTATTGAAGCACATTTCTTTTACATTTGCAGTCTGAATAATTTCCCATCAATTAATTTTCACTATTTATGATTCTAAAAATTACTATTGTTGTTCTGTATGCAATCATGATCATTGTTGTAGGAATAATCGGATTGCGAAAAACCAAATCTTTCAGCGATTATTTTCTTGGCGGAGGTAATGTGGGTCCCTGGATGACTGCTTTCACTTATGGTACAGCATATTTTTCGGCTGTATTATTCATTGGATTTGCCGGGTCAATAGGTTGGAATTTTGGATATTCCGGTCTCTGGGTAGGATTTATCAATGCTTTTGTTGGAGTATTGGCAGTTTGGGCATTAATGGGCTGGCGTATCAAAAAAATGTCGTCAGAGTATGGCGTAAGCACCATCAGCGAATTTCTTGAAAAACGCTATCAGAGTCCGGTACTGAAGCTGTTATCTGCCATTGTCATTTTTGTTTTTATGATCCCATATTCAGCTGCAGTTTTTATGGGTTTGTCATATCTTTTCACCTCTAACTTTGGCATAGCCTATGAATATGCACTGCTGTTCATGGGTTTGTTTACTGCGCTTTATCTTGTACTGGGTGGTTATAAATCAATGACCCGAATTGATATGATTTTTGGGCTGATAATGATTGTTGGTGTTATTATTCTGTTAACCAGCACTATAAATGCAGGCGGAGGTTTGAAAAACATTACATCTTCATTGAGCAATATTCACCCTAAACTTACAAAAATTGTTGGACCTCCCGGCTGGTGGCCTCTTTTCTCATTGGTTTTTCTTACAAGTGTAGCTCCTTTTGCAATGCCACAACTGGTTCAGAAATTTTATGCAATCCGCGATCAGAGGTCTGTTAAAATCGGAATGGTAGCATCCACTGCTTTTGCTATTCTGATTGGTGGAGTTGCTTATTTTGTAGGCTCCACCACCAGAGTATTCCTTACTCCCGAAAACAATCCGGATGCTTTCAGCAATGGAAAACCAATATTTGACCGCCTCATGCCCGAGTTGCTTACAAATGTCATCCCGCAAGGGCTTTCAGTAGTCATTCTGCTGCTGATCCTGTCAGCTTCAATGTCAACTCTCGCTGCATTGGTGCTTATTTCAAGCTCATCGTTTGCCAAAGATTTTTATGCCGGGTTTATTAACAAAAATATCAGCGACAAATCGCTCACAAGCCTAATGCGCATTATGAGTGCATTTTTTGTGTTTCTTTCAATAGTGCTGGCATATATGAATTTCGACTCCATAGTAGCCATACTTGGTATCAGTTGGGGTGCAATTGGTTCTTTTTTCCTTGGACCCTTTGTATGGGGATTGTTTTCAAAGCGTTCGAACCTGACCGGCGCACTTGTTTCAGGAATTGGCGGGCTGGCAACCTGTCTGATCCTGTATTTTACAGGTATGCCCTCACCCGAAGCCGGTACCATTGGAATGATCACCTCGGTTGTACTTAATCCTGTTGCCAGTTTTATAAGTTCAGGTGCCGGAAAGTAGAAACAGGAAATGTATATAAGCATCAATCAAAAATGTCTTATCCAAATCCGAAAACTCCTATACCCTTGCTGCAGAATGATTGTGAACCTACTGAGGAGCTTTTTTTACAAACATTTGTAAATGAAGCACACCCAGCCATTAAATTATAAAATCGTATTTAGCTCAAACCAGTATTTGACAGAAGATAAAACAGCAAGAACAATGATATGAGCACATAAAGAAAACCCGACCATATTTAACCACCGATTATAAAAGAATTAATTATGTTTTTACCATAAATGTCTGATTATGAAACTCAAACTTACATTATTATTGTTGATCATCACTACAGGGCTTGTTGCCCAAACTGAAAATCAGGAAGAAAAAAATAAATTCGGTATCCATTTCAAAGGTTTTGTTAAAAGTGATTACTGGATTGACAGCCGCCAGATTGTCGGAGTACGCGAAGATCTGTTTCTGATTTATCCTATGCATGAACAAAAGGATATAAACGGGAAAGACATAAATGCTGCTCCTATCTTCAATTTCAGCCCTATCACTTCCCGTCTTACAGGCGTAATTACCGGGCCTGATGCTTTTGGTGCAAAGACCTCAGGAGTGATCGAAGCAGATTTCTCGGGAGTTACCAATGCCGACATCAATGGGTTCAGACTTCGTCATGCATACGGTAAACTGCGATGGGAAAATTCTGAATTGTTGTTCGGGCAGTACTGGCATCCGATCTTTGTTCCCGAAGTTTTTCCTAATGTCATTTCACTGAACACAGGAGCTCCTTTTCAGCCTTTTATCCGCAATCCCCAGATAAGTTTCACACAGTACTTTAACCGTTACAATCTAAATCTGACATTCATTTCACAGCGCGACAATGCAAACAACGGACCCGATGGAATATCAGGCATTTATATGCGTAATGCTCTCGTTCCAAATGCGCACCTGCAATTGCAATACAAAGACAAGCATTATGTTTGGGGCGTTGCCGCTGACTATAAAATCCTGAAACCACGAATTGCAACACCTTTTAACAACATAAAAACTACAGAAACTATTGGTTCTTATGCATTTATGACTTATCTGAAATATGTGAACAAGGACTTTTTATGGAGCGGTAAAGCCATTTATGGGCAGAACCTTACAGAGCACCTCATGATGGGAGGTTATGCAGTACGCTCGCGCGACCCCATCACTCAGACCGAAACATATACCCCTACCAATAATTTGTCGGTGTGGAGTTTTCTGAGCTACGGTCAAAATGTGCGCTTCTGTCTTTATGGAGGATATAGCAAGAATTACGGCACTTCGCAAGAAAATATCGGCATTTATTACTCACGTGGGTTTATTCCAGGCGAGAATCTTGATATAGACTATCTGTACCGTATAGCGCCCTCTGTTTCATTTATTTCGAACCAGGTTCAGATAAGTTCCGAACTGGAATATACTGTTGCAGCTTATGGCACTCCCGATAAAAAAGGAAGAGTGCAAAATGCGAGAGAAATCGGGAACATGCGCCTGCTGCTGACTTTCTTCTATTATTTCTAAACGGATAAGCCGGCTTTTCTTAAACTTATGAACGTAATTAAAAGTATTGTCAATTAATTTCCGGGATAAAAACACGTTTATTTCAATTTTTTTCTTTTCTTTGAAGTGCTAAACCCATGAGATCTGACAAATTTTTATATACTCAATAAAATCAGCAAACTATGAAAGATACTCCTATCAACTACGAAATCGTAAGTCAAAAGATCAAAGAAATGAACCTGCCAAGCGTAGGCAAGGCTTCAATCCGTGAAATCAAGCGCTTAATTGACAACATTGAAGAGGCAACAAATATGAAATTTGTCCGTATGGAAATGGGTGTTCCGGGCTTGCCTCCTGCTCAAATAGGCGTTCAGGGAGAAATTGAAGCTCTTGAAAGAGGTGTTGCTGCCATTTATCCTGATATTGACGGGGTGCCCGAATTAAAACCAGAGATTAGCCGCTTCGTTAAAAATTTCCTTGATGTTGACGTTAACCCTGTAGGATGTATTCCCACTGTGGGCTCAATGCAGGGTAGTTTTGCCTGCTTTCTTACGTTAAACCGCATTTATAAAGAACGTGACACCACCTTGTTCATTGATCCGGGCTTTCCGGTTCATAAACAACAACATAAAGTCCTGGGTCAGAAGTTTGAAAGCTTTGATGTGTATAACTACCGTGGAGATAAGCTGCGAGATAAACTGGAATCGTATCTGAGTAAAGGGCATATTCACTCTATTCTTTATTCAAACCCAAACAACCCCTCATGGATTTGTTTTACCGAAAAGGAATTAAGGATAATTGGTGAACTTGCCACAAAATACCGTGTTGTAGTTCTCGAAGACCTCGCCTATATCGGAATGGATTTCAGGGTTGATTATTCAAAACCGGGTGTTCCGCCTTTCCAGCCTACGGTTGCAAAATATACTGACTATTATATCCTGCTGATCTCAAGTTCAAAGGCATTCAGTTATGCCGGACAACGTATTGGAATGATGGTGATGAGCAATAAAATGTTTGAACTCAAAGCTCCCGATCTTTTACGTTTTTACCCAACTGATCAGCTTGGACGGGCTATGATATTCGGGACGGTATATGCACTAAGCTCAGGTACCTCACACTCAGCTCAGTACGCACTTGCAGCCATGCTCAAAGCAGTAAACAACGGTGAGTTTAATTTCATTGAATCAGTGAAGGAATATGGCGAAAGAGCAAAGATCATGAAAAAGCTATTCACTGATAACGGATTTCGTATTGTTTACGACCAGGACGAAGGAAAACCTATTGCCGATGGTTTTTATTTTACGATATCCTATCCGGGTTTCACCGGCGAACAGCTTATCGAGGAATTTTTCTATTATGGGATAAGTGCCATCTCGCTTGCCATTACTGGAAGTGAACGTCTTGAAGGATTGCGTGCTTGTGTTTCACTGGTACAGCGTTCGCAACTGCCGGCTCTTGAAGTACGCCTGAAGAAATTCCACGAAAATCATCCGCTTTGATACTAATCAAAGCCTGAGGTTCTTGCAAAATCTTTCGTTTTTTTGCACATCTGCAATAAATAGCCTGCATATTGCGTAATATTAGGCAGTAATCATATTTATTAAATGAGAATTAATAAGCATTTGAAAGCTTGTCTTCAGGGATTATTCTTTTTAATCCCGTTTTCTATTCTTTTGTTTTCCTGCAACCCTGACGACTTGTATGAAACCAGCCCTGACAGCAAGGTGCAGTTTTCGAACGACACTATTATTTTTGATACCGTTTTTACAAGTATTGGTACAGCAACCCGCAATCTCAGGGTTTATAATCCTTACAGCCGCACAATAAAAATATCTGAAATAAGGCTTGCCGGTGGCGATGCATCCTCGTTCAGGCTGAATATTGACGGACTGGCTGCTTTGCAGGCAAAAGATATCGAGATAGCTCCAAAAGACAGCATCTTTATTTTTATCAGAGCTAATATTGATCCTTCAAACCAGAATACTCCCCTGATAGTTACTGACTCTATTTTGTTCAAAACCAACAGCAATATTCAGGATGTTAAACTGGTAGCCTGGGGTCAGGACGCTCATTTTTACACAAATGCGATCGTGGGAAGTGATTATACTTTCAGCAACGATAAACCTCATGTCATCTATGGATTTCTCGCCGTAGATTCATTATACACATTGACCATAACCCAGGGCGCCCAACTGCATTTTCACCGTGGTTCTTTCATGCTCATCTATCGTGATGCCACACTTAAAGTTTTGGGTACGTATGAAGAACCTGTTGTCTTTCAGGGCAACCGTACCGAAGCGTATTACAGGGACCTGCCCGGGCAATGGGGGCACGCCAGCGCCGGAGTTTGTATCTACCTGTATCCCGGAAGTATAAACAACGAGATCCATCATGCCATCATCAAGAACGGAGTTGTTGGAATTCAGGCTGATACGCTTGGAAACTCTTCAAACCCTACGCTAAAAATATATAACTCAGAGATCAGGAATATGTCAGGAGTAGGATTGCTTGCCCGAGGAACTCATATTGAAGCCGGTAACACCGTTATAGCTAATTGTGGCGAGAGTGCTATAGAAATACTTTATGGGGGAGAATATGATTTCCGTCATATGACCATTGGAAATTACTGGAATAAAAGCGCAAGATCAAATCCTGCAGTTTCAATTAATAATTATTTTTATTTCGATCAAAATATTTATGTGCGCGATCTGATAAAAGCATACTTCGGGAACAGTATCATATACGGGAATCTTGAAAATGAACTGCTTTTTGATGCTGCTGAGAATAGTACTTTTAACTACAAATTTGATCACTGTTTCATTCGAACCCAGATTGATACTTCAAACGATGAAAATTTTATTTCGTGTACCATAAATCAAGATCCAAAATTCACTGATAAATCTGTTCACAATCTGGTTCCTGATACTCTCTCACCTGTGATAAACAAAGGAAGTATCAGTGTTGTAAACAATTCTCCTTTCAATTTACAAACCGACATCAGGGGCATAAGTCGTATCACGAATAATGAACCTGACCCGGGTGCATACGAGTTTGAAGAAAGGTAGCTTTAATTTTGGTTTTGGATAATTATCTGCACCAGCTCTACCACATCCAGGATGTTAATTATCCCATCTCCGTTGATATCTGCATTCTCAATACAAAAAGGTGACGGGTTGTTCACTGCGATATAAGCTGCCAGAGTTATTACGTCCAGAACATTTACAACTCCGTCACAATTGGTATCACCTGATATTGTTGAGCTAAAGCCCTCATGCAACGCGTCGAGCAGTGGTGTTCCCGAAATGACCCCCGAGCCGAGGAAAGTTTCAATATAATCGCCTGTTATTTCCCAGATGATAGCTCCCATTGCCTGTTTGTTCCTGATATACTGCCCTTTGAGCAATACTGATTCCTCATTATCATAGGTAACAAAAGTATTTATTGAATTGCCCAGCAAATAAGGACAAAGCGCTATACTGTCCCAGTAAGGCGTAAACATATTCATCTTGTTTAAAATATTGTAATACAAGGGCTGCCCCTGATCCTCACCAAAAGTGACTCCATCATAACCGGTGTGTGGGCCATAAAGCTGAGTGCAATTCGCCAGTGCTTTGCCATAAAAAGCCACACCTACATTTATTTTATCTGCTGGAGCATTAAATGTTTGGGTCAGAAGGGTAAAAGCGCCATTGGTGCACCAAAGCGGATCGCCAACAAGGGGAGGATAAAGAGGTGAATGATGATTGCTGAGCTCATCCCATGAGCCATGAAAATCGTAAGTCATCAGATTGACCATGTCCAGAAGCGGCAGCACATTATCCCAGTCAATGCTTAGCATCCGTTCAAGTGAGGCGCCAAAACAGGAAGTTAAAAGATAATATTTATTAGTTTGAACCTGCAGGACATCAAGTGCAGAACGAATATCCTGCAGAAGAAGGGTGAAGTTTTGTTTATCAGCCGGCGAACCTCCATGAACCTCATATCCCGGATATTCCCAATCAAGGTCAATACCATCAAAATTATAGGTTTGAATGAGGTTTACACACGACTGGACAAATGTCTGACGCTTAGCAGGATTGGCAGCAATGCCGGGAAAATTGTAGGAATCACTCCATCCGCCTATTGATGGCAGTATTTTAACATCGGCCTGATGAGCCAGATAAGGAAGGCTCTTTGTGGAATCGTGCATCTGAACAGGCCACCAGATCATGGGACCGAGAAGAAGGTTCTCATCTGCCCAGGCATCAGCTGACACAACGGAGCCATCAGCCAATGGGCGGAAAAAAGCATAGTTAAGAACGGTATATTTTTCGTAAAAGATTGACTCAGGGTTCACAAGCTGGTTTCTGTTATACCATTGCCAGTTGGGATAATAGCCAACTACTTGTTTCTGAACCTGTGAAATAGTTTCATTGGTAGCGAAAAACAAAATGCTAAATAGAAGAATTGTAAACTTCAAAAGCGTTCTCATATGTTCTGTTTCGTTAATTCATATTGCATGTAAAGATAAAAACAATCCGTTACATGGCGCGGTTATGATTTTATTTTGATATTTGCAAAACCTGTAAACAAAACATTTTACCATAATTCAGATATGAAAAATCTAAAACTCATCGCCATAGCTGTTCTCGTAATAATTTTCCTTATTCTGGTCATACAGAATACAGCCCGCGTTTCGGTAAAACTATTATTCGTTACCCTTGAAATGCCAATGATAGTACTCTTGCTACTGACAGCAGGCATAGGTGTTCTGATAGGTTTGCTAATAGCAATGGCAAGAAGCGAAAAACCCGAAGAATAAGCTACACTATCTCAACATTTTATAAATTTATTCCGGCGCTTAGGGATCCTCAGCGCTCGGAGTTACAAATCCCGTAGGGTTGCAGACCCTTACGGGACGAAATTATTATAATTTCGGTAGTGCTATTTGTCATTAGTAAACCCCGAAGGGGTGATATGTTTGTAGAAAATAGAACAAATTCCAATCCTAAGCCCTGTAGGGGCGAAATAATGGTAGAAAATTGTAGGTGTGATAGTGTGGTAAACAAAAACGGCTGCCTTTCCTGGGCAGCCGTTACAATAAATGGAATATCTTGCTTATTCGTATTCCTTTAAGATGTCTTTAACGCCGTCAGGAGAAACACGTCCATAGGTTTTCTCACCTATAAGAACAACAGGTGCCAATCCGCAAGCTCCCACACAACGCAGACAGCTCAATGAGAATTTTCCGTCAGGAGTGGTTTCACCAACCTTGATGTTCAACTGTTTTTTAAATTCGTCAAGAACCTTTTCAGCACCACGAACATAGCAAGCTGTGCCGGTACATATTGAAATTGGATGTAAACCCTTGGGTATCATAGTAAAGAAAGAGTAAAAAGTTACTACTCCATATACTTTTGCTACTGATACATTTAATTCCTGGGCTACAATTTCCTGTACTTCAGCAGGCAGATAACCAAAAATGCCCTGTGCTTTATGCAACACATTGATAAGTTCGCCGGAATCATTGTTAAATTCTTTGCAAACCTGTTTCAGTTGAGCAACATCTTTTTCTTTAAGTTTTATTTTTATTGATGTCATGTTATTTCTGATTTAAAAATTGAAAATAGGAATGATTATTATTTTTTCTCACATAAAAACCTTTATCCGGCTCATTCTTCTATTTCAATCATTCGTTTACTTTTATCAAAATAAGAAGTATGCAAAAGCTGATGCGATTTTTCGCCCAGAGGTTTACCCAGATATTCTTCATACAACTGAATAATATATGGGTTTTCGTGTGATTTACGTATAGGCTTGTTGGCATCTTCTTCATAGATTGCTCTTTGTCTTGCCTTAAGTATTGAAGAATCACCGTGGTGCAATGGTTGCCCGCCACCGCCAATACATCCACCGGGGCATGCCATAATTTCAATAGCGTGGTACTTACTCTTACCTTGTCTGATATCATCAAGCAGCTTACGAGCATTACCAAGTCCGTGAGCGATTCCGATATTCAATTCCAGTCCGTCAAAATCAACTTTGGCAGAACGTATTCCTTCCAGACCACGAAGCTGCTCAAAATCTACCTTTTCCAGTTTCTTTCCGGTTTGTATCTCGTATGCAGTTCTCACGGCAGCTTCTATAACACCACCAGTTGCTCCGAAAATAACACCCGCACCTGTTGATTCACCAAGAGGGCGATCGAAATCTTCGTCATTCAGCTTATTGAAATTGATATTGGCGCGTTTGATCAGGTTAGCCAGTTCACGGGTTGAAAGTGCAAAATCAACATCGGGATTGCCATTTACACTGAACTCTTCACGGGTACATTCATACTTCTTGGCAACGCAAGGCATGATTGACACAACTACAAGATTTTCTCGTTTTACATTTATTTTCTCAGCGAAATAATTCTTGGCTATAGCTCCGAACATTTGCTGAGGTGATCTTGCTGTTGAAGGAATATCAAGCATATCAGAGAAATGGTATTCAAAAAAGTTGACCCATCCCGGACAGCAGGAGGTAAGCATAGGCAGTTTAACGTCCTTATCACCATTCAGATATTTATTCAAACGATCGAGTAATTCAGTACCTTCTTCCATAATGGTAAGGTCGGCAGCAAAATCAGTATCAAACACATAATCAAAACCTAAGCGGCGTAAAGCAGCAACAAGTTTACCTGTAACAAGTGTTCCCGGTTTTAATCCGAATTCTTCACCCAGTGCAGCCCTTACAGCGGGAGCAGTTTGAACCACAACCACCTTATTGGGGTCAGCCAGATGGCGAATTACCTGATTTGTATGATCCACCTCAGTCAATGCACCTGTTGGACAAACAGCTACGCATTGTCCGCAATAAGTACATTCGCTGTGGTCGAGGTTGCGTTCAAAGGCTGGTGCCGTAACTGACATGAATCCGCGGTTTATAGCTGAAAGCACACCAACGGTCTGAACTTCATTACACATTGTTTCACAACGGCGGCACATAATACATTTGTCCATATCGCGTATTATGGCAGGTGAAGTGTCTTCCTTATAGGTGCTTTGTTCGCCCTGATACGGAATCTCACGGATACCCATTTTGATCGCTGTTGTCTGAAGATCGCAGTTACCTGCTTTTGCACATAACAGACATTCTGAAGGGTGGTCGGAAAGGATCAATTCCATAACTGTTTTACGGGCGTTTAGAACGCGAATATTATGGGTTTCAATTTCCATACCTTCAGTACATTCAGTAGCGCAGGCAGGAGCGAGGTTGCGGCGTCCCTTAACTTCTACAACACATATGCGGCAACCACCTGGTTTGTGTTCTATTCCCATATCACCCAAGTGCATATAACACAAAGTGGGAATGTCAATATCAATTTGTCGGGCTGCCTGCAGGATGGTTGTACCTGGTTCTACCTCAACAATAGTATTATCAATATTTACTTTTATTTTGTTCATGTTTCTACCTCCTTAATTAATTCACTGCTATAGCGTCGAACTTACATTTTTCATAGCATGCGCCACATTTTATACAAAGCGCCTGGTCAATATAATGCACCTGTTTGCGCTCACCACTGATACAGTTAACAGGGCAGTTACGGGCGCAGGCAGTACAACCAACACAGTTTTCTTCAATAACTTCGTAACGTAACAAATCTTTACACTGACTTGAGGGGCATTTGTGATCTACCACGTGAGCCAGATATTCGTCGTAGAAATTATTCATTGTTGATAGCACCGGATTTGGTGACGTCTGACCCAGACCGCAGAGCGATGTATCTTTGATGACATGGCAAAGGTTCTGCATTTTGTCAAGGTCTTCCATTGTTGCCTTACCCTGTGTTATGCTTTCCAGCATTTCATACAAACGTTTGTTTCCGATACGGCAGGGAGTACATTTTCCGCAGCTTTCATCCACTGTAAACGAAAGGAAGAACTTTGCAACAGATACCATACAGTCATCTTCATCCATAACTATCATACCACCCGAACCCATCATGGAACCACTTGCAAGAAGGTTGTCAAAATCAATGGGTGTGTCAAGATGCTTCTCAGTGAGGCAACCACCTGAAGGTCCGCCTGTTTGAACTGCCTTGAATTTTTTACCACCCTTAATACCACCACCTATTTCAAAAATTACTTCACGAAGGGTAGTGCCCATCGGAACTTCAATCAATCCAACATTGTTGATTTTTCCTGCCAAAGCAAAAACCTTTGTTCCTTTCGACTTTTCAGTGCCAATGCCTGAGAACCATTTGGCGCCTTTGTTGAAAATTACTGGAATATTGGCAAAAGTTTCCACGTTGTTAACATTGGTGGGTTTGCCAAGATATCCGCTTACCGATGGGAATGGTGGTTTGAATGTAGGTTCTCCGCGTTCGCCTTCCATCGAATGTATCAAAGCTGTTTCCTCACCGCAAACAAAAGCACCTGCACCGTAGCGGAGTTCGATATTAAAATTAAAACCGCTTCCTAATATATCATCACCAAGTAAGCCATATTCAATAGCCTGTTTAATAGCAGTTTTCAGTCTTTCAATGGCGAGGGGATATTCAGCGCGTATATACACGAGTCCTTTAGTAGCACCTATACAATATCCACATATTGCCATTGCTTCTAATACGCTGTGAGGGTCACCTTCAAGAATACTACGATCCATAAAAGCACCCGGGTCGCCTTCGTCAGCATTACATACCACATATTTCTGATCGGCCTGTACCTTGCTGGTAATCTGCCATTTCAGACCGGTGGGGAATCCGCCGCCACCACGTCCGCGAAGTCCTGAATCCATAACTTCTTTAATGGCCTCTTCGGGAGTCATTTCCAGCAGTACTTTGCCAAGGGCTGCATATCCGTCGCGACCAATATATTCATCAATATTTTCAGGGTTAATGAAGCCGCAATTACGCAATGCAATACGTAATTGTTTCTGATAGAACCCCATGTGTTTTGAGTCAGTAACGTGTTCTTTGGTAACGGGATCCTTATAAAGAAGCCGTTCAACCTTACGACCTTTGATCACATGTTCGGCAATAATTTCAGTGGCATCAACAGGTTTTACTTCAGTATAAAAAGTATTGTCAGGAATTACCTTAACAATAGGTCCTTTTTCGCAGAACCCAAAGCAGCCAGTGCCTATTACCTGCACTTCATCTGCCAGGTCCCGGAGAGCAATTTCATTTTGCAGGTTAATCAGTAACTGGTCGCTTTCCGAAGCGTGACAGCCTGTTCCTGAACATACAAGCAAATGCATTTTGTAATTTGCCATTCTTATTTCCTCCGCTTGTTATTCAATAGTTTGATAATTCACGGGAATGATGCCTTCAAGCAAAATTCCCTTTTTAATATACTTTTCAATAATCTCATCCGCTTTTTTCACATCTACATATCCGAACACAACAGGTTCCTTTCCCGGAACTGTAACTTCAATAGTGGGTTCGGCATAACAATAACCCATACAGCCAGTTTGGGTTACTACTGCGTCAATTCCTCTTTTGTTGAAAGCTCCTATCATGAAATCCATAACATCCTTTGCGCCGGATGCAATACCACAGGTAGCCATAGCTACTTTTACCTGTACCCTGTCTTCAGGATTATCTCCTTGTTCCCTCAGGGTGATCTTCGACCGAACTTCTTCTTTCATTTTTTTAAGATCGGCCAGTGTTTTGATTTTTGTCATATTTTTCCTCCATTTTATTTTTCCGAAATGCTGCTGACACACAATCTGTTAATCATTTGCTGCTGTTTGTTCTCCAGTTACAGATCTGTTATGTCCTCATTATTCCGGTTTAATTAAAACTAATTTTGTTCACTTAATAATTTTATTTATTCATTGTTTTACTTTAATGTCCTGATTATCAGTATGTATTTTCATAGTTAATTATTATCCTTTTTCCATAATTCTGTATTACATGCTCCAATTTCATTCAAGTTCTCATTTATCATATCCTTCAGGAATTCTCTTATCTCAGCATTATCAATTGGCACACCTTCAAGAGCCTTTTTTACCTCTTTTGTATCGAACTCATACTCTCCTTTTTTCGAGCGGTGAATGTATAAAAAATTTATTTCAGGATTAGCAGCTACCATTAAAATAATTACTCCTGAAATATCACCCCACGGAGGCAGATCAATATGGGTGGCTGCAAACTTCACATTTACTTCGGTTCCTTTTCCTAATTCTGAATTTATAGTAAGTGATCCCCCTGTTTGTTCTGCATTCTGCCTCAGGAGAGGCAAGCCCATTCCCACTTTTCTTGTTTTACGCGAAGTTGTATAAGGATCAGTGATTTGTTTCAGCATTTCTTCGGGTATGCCTGCACCATTATCTTTTATGTAAATGCTTATCATACCTTCAGGTGCATCTTCGTTGATAATTATTTCAATCAGGTCAGCCCCGGCAGTAATTGAGTTCTGCGTAATGTCAAGGATATGTAATGCCAGATCTTTCATTGTATTTTAACCCTTCGTCCGTTAATACCTGCCAGTGCCATTCTGAACTCTTTAAAACTTGGTTCTTCCATGTAATACTCACTGTAAGCCCTTCCAACATCGCCAATATAATGAGCATCAGAGTTTTTTATAAAAGTTGCATCCTCTTTGATCATCAGCTTTTTCAATAATTCTTCCGGTTTTGCATTTCTTGATATCTCAAAGGCATCGGCTTTAAGATTAGGTGGTACAAAGCCCAACTGGCTCTGTATGCTGTAATAAGCTCTGTCAATATGAGCCGGAATGAAGATGCCATTTAATTTGTGAACCACTTCTTCTACCTTGTCAATTCCGGCATGTAATCCTGAAATGAGCAGGTAGGGGATCTCGTCAATGATATTTTCATCTTCGTCAAGTACAATTTGCTCCCCGAAACGGTGTACATCGTTTTTTACAGGAGGCAATTGTTTTTCAAGAAATTGCTGAAACTCTTCAATTGCTTCATCGGTTTCAAAGAACGCCAGGCAATGCACCTCTTCTTTTGTTGTAACTTCAGCTCCACAAAATACCGTAATGCCTTCCTTTTCTGCAAGCCTTCGTGTGAGCAGGCTGTTTCTGGTACTGTTATGGTCGGTGATGCCTATTATATCCAGTTTTTTTTCTTTTGCCTTTTGTATAATATTTATAGGGCTCATCTCCAGATCACCACATGGCGAGAGTACAGTATGAATATGCAGATCAGCCCTGAAAGTTTTCATTATTTGTTAATTAGTTCATATAGTTTTCCAGCAATTTCAAATGCCGGCATATCAGTACCAAGAATGGGAATACCCTCAGTTTCGCTCTGTGCTGCTGTATCTTCATCAGGGTTCAGACCATTGATGAGCAATATGGCGGCAAGATCGCGCAACGATGCAATTGCCATAACATTTTTATGTGTTTGCAGAGTGATCCATATTTGTCCTTCTTTTGAATTGCCCATAACATCACTTAACAGATCGCATACATAACCTCCTGATACTTCACGGTTCAATCCTTCGCTACCACTAAGCACTTTGAGATTCAGGTCTTTAACTATTTCGCTTACTTTATATTTTTTCATTGTATCTTTAATTTATTCGTTTATTAGGCTGTTATTCACTGTTTTATGATGTTTTATCCGTTAATTTATATTTTCTGCCTGGTTTTCTCAGTTTATTTCAAGTTTTTATCCAGTTTTCCTTCACCCCAGATATCCTTCATTATCTTTACTGATTCTTCGTTGGTAAAAGTGCCTTTCTGTTCAAGAATACGCTGAATGAAAATACAACGACTTATCTCAGCTTCATTTCTAACAGTATCCTCCGCCAGCGACTGGCATGTAGGGGAGCCGCAAATACCGCAATCCACGTATGGAAGAATCCCCATCAGCTCATTCACTTTTTTCATTTTTTCAAGTGCGCTGCCTATGTTTTCATCTAATTTAAGCATTGAACGAGGTTTTATTTTTTCAATGCTCAAATGCTCTGATAAATATTCTTTGAAATTATGAATGTTGTTTTCACTTCTTTCTGCCGGCTGTTGTACTGATTTTGCCCTGTTTCTCAACCTTTCGGAAGTAAAGAAACGATTTGAACTTGTTAATATGCCACCGGCGCAGCTTTCGTCGCATGCACGTAGTTCAAGAAAATCAATATTGCTTATCTCTTCATTTTCAAGTTGTTCAAGAAATTCAATAACATTGCTGATGCCATCAATAGCAAGACTTCTGCCTTTCATAACTGATGATTCGCCTGTAGTTAAAGCCCATAAGATGCTTTCAGGGCTTAATTCAGATTCTTTAACTGAAGAAAACTCCTTTGATTTTGATTGTCTTATGATGGTAAGAACTTTATTGTAGGCAAAGTCAATATTAATTACACCATCAATCACTGACTGAGTTTCACCCACCGGACTTTTAATTGCAGCAATTTTAGCGGCACAGGGTGTAATATAAAACACACCGATTTCCTCTTGTTTAGCTCCCTGTTTTATAAGAAGCTGTTTTGCATAAAGTCCTGCAATATCCAAAGGTTGTTTTAAGGGTATCAAATGGTTTACAAGCGACGGGAATTTTACCTGAATTAGTCTCACTATGGCAGGGCAGAACGAAGAAATCATGGGCCTGATATGCAGGTTTTCGTCAATATATTCAGCCATGATGCTTCTCAGAATTTCTGCACCGGTCTCTACTTCACACACATGGGTAAATCCAAGCTCCATCAGCACGCTGTATATCTGTTGCTGGTTGATGTCTTCGGGAAATTGACCTAAAAAGACACCAGGGATGAGCACTACCCTGTATTTATAATTGTAGATAAGGTTGAAATCGTCCTGCTCAACTTTGACAGCATCCACAGGGCATACCCTGTAACATTCTCCACAGTCAATACAACGATTTGGAAGCAGTTCAGCTTTTCCATTACGCACACGTATTGCCTGGGTAGGACATACCCTCATGCAATGTGTACACCCTATACAGGTATCTTTGCAGAAGTACAATGCGTGATGAAAAAACTTGTCGTTCATTTTAATTCATTTCAGGCGTTAAACCTATTGTAATTTTAACTAAAGTCCCTTTATTGACTTCACTGCTTATTTCAAGCAGGTCAACATTGTTTTTTATATTTGGCAAACCCATTCCTGCTCCAAATCCCATTTCCCTGACCGCCGGCGAAGCAGTTGAGTATCCCGCCTGCATAGCCTTTTCAATATCCGGAATTCCAGGTCCTTTGTCGTTGAAATGTAAAACTATCTTTTCATTATCTATCCATGCATTGATAATTCCGCTATAGGCATGTGCCACAATGTTAACTTCTGCTTCGTACGATGATACCACAATACGTTTAATGGTTTTTGCATCTACATTAAGCTGTTTCAATACTTTCTTAATTTCACTTGAAGCAAATCCTGCTTTAGTGAAATTACCACCTTCCAGTTCGTATTGCAGATGCATAGGTTCCATCATGATAATTTTTATTAATAAACCGGCTGAACTCCTTCAGAAAATAAAATTCCACTGGTTTTAAACATTGAGTATTGGCATTCAAGAAGTATGATATTGTTTTCTTTTGCAAGCTCTATCATTTCTTCGCTTACCTTTTTTCCTCTTACAAAGATAATGCAGTGAATATCAGACATCTCGGCAGTGCGAATAGCCTGAATAGTGCATAAACCTGTAAGAAGCACAATCCCGTCTTTTTTAATTGTGAGTACTTCGCTCATCAAATCTGAAGCAAAAGCAAAGGCAATTTCACAATCATTGGTGATCTCTCCGCAAACGACCTCAGCGTTTAAAAGCTCATTGATTTTCTGAATCTTCATCTTTGTTTTTTATTAACTCAAACCGGTTTCTTAAATCCTTTCATTAAATTTCGCTGCAAAGATAGCTACTTAAAAGTTACTGACAAAGGATTTATTGTTAATTTTTTCACATTGTTAATAAAATAACAATAAGTCGGTTGAAAACTGAATAACAGACTATTTCGGAAAGCCTGATTTTAGTAGTAAAGAAAAATTTTTAGGCTCTGAACTAATGATTTTCCTGACTTCGTCAATGCGACACCTTTTTAAGTTTTCTTCCAAAAATCATTTTCAAATAGCTTAGCGATAGATTTGTGTTTTTCGGTTATTAGCATGGTTTTGGAGATAGTTTCATTGCTTTCTT
>JBASHR010000036.1:0-83247 GCA_049654165.1 Bacteroidales bacterium | reverse complement strand
GCGCTGCAGCATATTTTATCTTGCTTGGTTGACAAAGCAAAGTTATTGAATTTCAATAATATGGCAAAATAAATATGCTGCTTTTTATCTCATCTTCAATTATTTATCGAACTTGCGAAAGTTAAGTCATTTATTTAAAGAGAATTTGATATAATGCTGTATATCAGGCGATTGTATAATCATAATAATTATTGACTCAATAGCCTCAAAGTTGTATTTTATAGTTTACGAGTACAAATTCAGGAATATGAACAAAATTTTTCACTTTTTAGCGTTTGCCCGGTATCAATCCTTGAAAAATTGCTTATATTTGCATTTAATTTATCACAAGTAAAAACTATTTTTGATGTTTTTTATGAAGTTGGCCTATGAAAGTGAAAAGTTACAGTTACTATTTTAATATTGAGTCTCAATCAGCAAAATGTAAGAGTTTTTGTTGCCTGAAAGGAATTTTAACTATTTAACATTTTTTTAACCCATGCTAATGAGGAGTTTTTATTATTTTGTGGTTTAAAAAGAAGATTATTTTTAACAAACATGAAACAAAAGTTGCATTGCGCTTGTTTTTATATTAATTTTGCAGCCCTTTTTTCTGAAGGTTCCTTAATATCTATTATATATAATTGAATTTTAATTTTTTATTTTGTTTAACTAAATCAATTTGTTATGAGAAAAATGAAACAATTGCTCTTCCTGTTTACTGCAATCCTGTTTGGACTTGTATCAGTAAACGCGACTGCACAGGTTTACGACAATGTTGGTTCCGACGTATGGGGCCAAACTATTAAAGTTGCAAACGATGCAGAATTAATTGAAGGTATGGATAATCCTAATGTCCAGACCATTTTGCTTAGTCAGGGTTATTATAAATATCTTGACGTTGACGTTCATGTTTCTGGTTTAACTAAGGTTATTAAAGCCCAAAATAATACCCGTGCTGAATGTCAGTATTTTATAACTGTTTCTCAGGAATGTTGGCCAGAAGAAGTTGTAATTGTAGCTGGTACACATGCCGGAGGTGATAATTGTCCACCGGCTAACTCTGGGATATGGTCTGTAACTGGTCCTGGTATCGTGACCTGGGTACCTGGTGGTACAATTTATACACAAATTGTTACTGCTGACACCCCTGGTATTTATAATTTCAAATATGAGTGGCCGGCTACAAACTTTATTGTTCAGGGTACTGTTATTTGGTGGGATTATGAAGTTCAAGCTGGTCCCGATGATGAAATATGCGGATTATCTTATGCTCTGACTCCTTTTATTAGCCCTGTTACACCTACTCCTGAAAATCCACCAAGTGGAACCTGGAGCATGGTAAGTGGTCCTGGTACTGCTACTTTCACAGGAAATGATGTAGAAGTGACAGAATGTGGAGAATATGTATTCGAATATTCAGTTAAAATTGGTGCTTGTGAAAAAGCAAGCCAGGTTACAATTAATTTCTACGACGATCCAGTTATTGATATGCAGGATGATGAAGAAGTATGTCTTGAAGATTTACCTTTTGACATAGATGTAACATTTACAGTAGGTTGCGATTATCCGGCAGTTGCTACATGGCAGATTCCAGCTGGTGTTGTTATGGATGGCAATCAGATAGTAAGTGTTGAAGCATGTGGTGAATATACCTTTATCTATGACGTAGTTAACGGACCATGTTCAGCTACTTCATCGGTTACTCTCAGCTTCTTCGATAAACCTCAGGTTTTTGTTCAGGAAGATGATGAAATCTGTGGATTAGAATATGTACTCGAGGGTGGCTATGAAGTTTCATGTGCACACGAAGACTTTACTGCAGGTTGGTCATTAGTAAGCGGACCTGGTACTGCTATTATAACCTTAAATCAGGTTGAGGTTTCAGAATGTGGTGAATACGTATTTGCTTACACTGCATATAATGGATTCAAAACTTGTGAAGCATCAGAAACTGTAACTATTAAGTTTTTTGATGTTCCTGTTATTGAAATGCAAGATAATGATGAAGTATGCCTTGAAGATTTACCATATGATTTAACAGCTTCATTTACAGTTGGCTGCGATTATCCGGCAACTGCAACCTGGACACTCTTTGACGGTCCCGGAAATGTTGAATTAGATGGCAATTCTATTACTTCTGTTGAGTATTGCGGAACTTATACTTTTGAATATTTTGTTCAGAATGGTCCATGTGAAGCTGCAACAACAGTTCAAATAACCTTCTACGACAAACCTCAGGTTTTTGTTCAGGGCGATGATGAAATTTGCGGATTAGAATATGAACTTGATGGTGGCTTTGAAGTTTCATGCGAACACAAAGACCTTACCGCAGGATGGTCATTAGTAAGCGGACCTGGTGACGCTGAATTTGATGGTAATGAAGTTACAGTTACTGTGTGTGGTGAATATGAATTTGCTTATACTGTAAATAATGGTTTTGCTGCTTGCGAAGCTGTTTCTACTGTAACCATTAATTTCTATGATGTTCCTGTTATAGATATGCAGGATGATGCTGAAGTATGTCTTGAAGATTTACCATATGACATAAGCGTTTTATTTGATGTAGCCTGTGATTATCCGGCAGTTGCTACATGGCAAGTTCCAGATGGCATTGTTATGGATGGCAATCAGGTAGTAAGTGTTGAAGAATGTGGAGAATACACATTTATCTATGACGTAAATAATGGACCATGTTCAGCTACTGCATCAGTTACTCTCAGCTTCTACGACAAACCTCAGGTTTTTGTTCAGGACGATGATGAAATTTGCGGATTAGAATATGAACTTGATGGTAGTTTTGAAGTTTCATGTATACACGAAGACCTTACCGCAGAATGGTCATTAGTAAGTGGCCCTGGTACTACTACTATAACATTAAATCATGTAGAGGTTTCAGAATGTGGTGAATACGTATTTGCCTACACTGTAAATAATGGATTTGCTGCTTGCGAAGCTTCGGAAAATGTAACTATTAATTTCTATGATACACCTGAAGTAGACGCTGGACCGGATCAGGAAGTTTGCGGACTTGAAACAAATCTTGAAGGTTCATTTACCGTAGATTGCGAACATCCAGATCTTAAAGCCTACTGGGGTTATAAGACACCTGCTCCGGGAGCTGTAGTGTTTGAAGATCCTTATGATCCAAATACCAAAGTTACAGTTGAAAAATGTGGTGAGTATACCTTTGTATACACAGTAGAAAACGGACCTTGCGGCCCTGTTACTGACTTCATGATTGTAAACTTCTACGATGAAGCTGACATTTTTGTTGAAGCTCCTGAAGATGTATGCGGTTATGAAACAACAGTCTACGTTGCTTACGAAGTTGAATGTCCATATGAAGTTACAATTAAAGACTTCGATTATACCGGACCTGGTATAGCTATCATTAGTGAAGGAACAGTTTCCGACACATATGACATTACTGTTGATACATGTGGTGAATACGAATTCACATACACAGTAACAAACGGACCTTGCGTTACAGCAACAACATTCGTAATTAACTTCTTTGAATTACCAGCAGTAGAAATCACAGAACCTGATGCAATGCTCTGCCGTGTAACAGAATATGAACTCGTTGACTTAAGAGTTTGCTCAACTGAACCATACACCATTCATTGGAGTGTTGTAGGTGGTGATATTGTAGGTACAGATACCGGTACAACAGTAAAGGTAAGCTGGTATGATCAGAGTGCTCAATTATCTGTAGTTGTTTGCTACGAAGATCTGCCAAATTGTTGTACTTCAACATTCATTGATGTTGAACCAGTAATGCCTACTATTGAAGGACAAATCAAATACTGGAATGAGTTTGAAACCTATATGCCAACTCCATATCCAACATTTGATTATGCTACCTATCCACATGATTACTTCTATGTTGAATTGTGGAATGGAGAAGACCTCCTTGAAACTGTTGCAGCTCAACCTCGTCTGAAAGAAGACCTCATTGAGCTGATCTCTCATTTCGAATTCACTTTGGATGATTACTTCGCAGATTATGGTTGTGAAGGTTACTGGCTGAAAGTATGGGACGGTGGCTTAGTATACCACTATATGTTCCCGGGCGGATCAGGCATTAATCTTCCACAGGCAGCAGAACATCTGGGTGCAAACTATACCTACAAGAATTGGGGTGGTGGCAACGCTACCGACGCTCTTATTGTACAGTCAATGGCATTAGGTACAGTAGTTAATCCTCCTGTTGATGGCGTTGGTTCAACAGCATCAACTCCAATGTATGGTTACTATTCACACTCAGTTGCTGATGTGAACAGCTCCAACCGTTATGTAACCGGTGGTATTACCGCATTGGATGCTCTTACAATCAACTACCGTGCTCTCGGCCTGATTGCAATGTTCCCCAATAATAGTGGTGCTGCAGTTCAGTACTCACCTAACTTTATGGTAACCGGTAGAATGGTACCTTCATTGCCATACATGACATGGCCATTGCCATTTGATTATCAATTTGATGCTGCCGGTAATGCAATTGCTGTACTGCCATCGAATCCTGATGATCTTCCATTCTTCCACAGTGGAGTATCATATCTCTATTTCACAGATGCGACTGATCACAAATATTCATCAGTACAGTTTGATCTCTACGACAAGAATTATATCAATATCTACTACCAGGCACTTGGTGATATTAACTCAAGCTTTGTACCACCAAGCTACCCATTCCCATACTATCCGAAAGCTGATGAAACCATCGCTCTTGCATACGTAGGCGAACAGATTGTAAGTAAAGGGGAAGTTGTTACCGTTCCAATCAGCATTGATCGCAGTGCAAAACTGGGCGCAATAACTCTCGATCTGACATACAACACCAGCCTGATTGAAGTTATTGGTGTAAATCATGCCGAAGATTTTGTAAATATTGATGCAGAAAAAGGAATCCTGCGTATTAACTGGTGGAATACCGAAGGCGCTGATTTTGCCAGCGGTGATGCACTTGCATTGGTTCAGTTAAGAGTTCTTTCCGATATCAGTGCTGACGCACGTTTCTTTGAACTTGCCAATAACACTGAGCTTGCTGATCTTAATGCTCATACCGTTAAGAACATCACCCTCGAAACTACTGCTCTAAGCACAGTTGGAAGTGATCTGTTCATCACCAACTATCCGAATCCGTTTACATCTACCACTAATATCAGTTACAACCTGCCAGAAGATGGCAATGTAACTCTGGTAGTTTACAACAAACTCGGACAGATTGTTGAAACATTGGTAAACACACATCAGGAAGCTGGTACATATAAGGTTGAATTCGGTCGCTCAGACTTAACTCCGGGCGTTTACTTCTACAAGATTGTTGTTGAAGGCGAATCCAACACTCATACAAGTACCAACAGTATGATCTTCATGAAATAAATTTCATGAAAAAAAACTTCTGGGGAAATTTCCCCAGAAGTTTTTTTTATTTTTGTCGTTTAAATTAAACACACATTGGTGTAAATGCAAAAAGATTACAATAAGCATATTATCAATTTAAAAGCAGCTACGTTACTAGCCGCTTTTTTGGCTTTTCAAACTGTCGTAATCGGGCAGATGACCCTTAGCCTTGGTAATATTGTAAGTTGTAATAATAATGAAGTTAATATACCGCTTCAGGTATCAGAATTTAATGAAGTAAATGCAATTACACTAAAAATTCAAATTGACACTTTATTTTGTAATTATAAGGGATTGACCAATCCTAACAGCAAGTTAGCAGGAGGAACTCTGGTAGCAAATATCAGTTATACAAGTTCTTCTGCTTTGATTAATGTTTCCTGGCTAAGTATTTTGCCAATAACTATATCAAATGATAACCTTTTTGATATAGTACTGAATTATAAAGAAGGTAGCAGCATCTTGAGTTTTACTGAAGGATGTGAAATTGCCAGCGGATTAACTCCTGTTGAAAATATTAACTACCTAAGCGGTTCAATTAACAAGCAGCCACAATCATTATTTATTGCTGAAGGTGAAACTGCAACATTTTCAGTAAATTATGATAATGAGAGTACTTATTTATGGCAATTTAATTCAGGCGAAGGATGGAATGATCTAAGTAACTCACCAACGTATTCCGGTGTTTTCTCGCATGAATTGGTTATCAGTAATACTACTTTGGATTTAAGTAATAATACATACCGCTGTATCGTTAATCATAATGAATGTGAAATTATTAGTTCTCCGGCAACTTTAAAGGTTTCGCCAATGAGTATTAATGAGCATAACAATCAACCTTGTATTTTAAACGTGTTTCCAAACCCAAACCATGGGATTTTATATTGCGAAGTTAATTCGCCCTTAGAACATATAGATATTTCAATTGTTGATATGCTTGGTAATAAGCTTTGGACTAAAAATTATAATGACATGCCAGCTAATCATTCTGAAGCCATTAATACAGGATTGTTGAAGCAAGGAGTCTATATTTTACAGCTCATTAGCGATGATATTGTTCAAAGTACTGTAAAAGTGATTATAAAATGAACCTAAAATAACAAATGAGAAATTAAATTATGAAGACAAAATTTTTACGACTGTTAACAAAGGTATTAGCCTTTTTATTCATCACGCTTGCTACTTCATCGGCAATTATAGCTCAGGCTGAGCTAAGTGTCGGAGCAGTAAGCAGTACTCCGGGGGAGCTTATAGCTGTTCCGGTAAATGCAAGTGGTTTTACTGGTGATTTGAATGCTGTAACATTAAAGCTTGATTATGATAACAGCATTTTAACATTCACAGGTATTTCTTTATTGCAACCTCAAACGGGATTGGTTGCTCATGCTTCCGGAAGTACTTTAACTATTGTTAATTCAATTATTGACGATCCTTTTCAAATTAATGACGGGTTGTTATTAGAACTTAATTTTATATACAACGGTGGAGGTACTTCAAACATTTCTTTCAAACCTGGTACAGAAATATTCAGTACTGATCTGGAACTGTTGGATTTGATTCTTATAAATGGAAGCGTCTCTTCTGCCACTCCTCCTCCTATGTTAATTATTGGACAGGTTTATGCTCCTGAAGGAAGTTCGGTTACAGTACCTGTAACAGCTTCAGGTTTTGATCCTGATGTATTAGTTGGAGCTATTACATTAAAAATTGGATTCCCGGCAGGTGTTTTGGTATCAACTGCTATAACATCATATCAGGATTTTGATTTAAATTATGCTGCTACTTCAAACCAAATGATACTTACATGGAAAAATCCTACCGGTAAAATTTTAGCCAATGGGCCGCTGGTTGATTTGAAATTTAATTATTTAACCAGTGATTTAGCTGTAGTTAAATTTAACCCGGGAGTAATTATATCAGATATTAATTATGCAACTATTCCTGTTCAATATATTGATGGCTTTGTTAGTGAAATGCCTGAAGGATATAAAGTTAGCGGATTACTTAAATATGCTAATGAAATACCATTAACAAACAGCACTGTAGAACTTTGGGATGAAACTGAAACTATTCTGATTGAAAGCACTACAACCGATGGATCAGGTATGTATGAATTTATTGGTGTTGTACCGGCAAACTATGTATTAAAAGCAACAACTACCAAAGATGTCGGTGGAATTGATATTGATGATTTGTGGGATATGTATGGGTTTCTCGATAATGGCAATCCCACATTTGTTGGTATTTTTGCATTAGCTGCCGATATCAATAATGACGGCAATATTGATATTGATGATTTTTGGGACATTTACAATTATTTAGACCAGGGCGATACACCGGCTGGCTATGTTCCATGGATATTCAAAAGTCAGTCAATAATTGTTAGTGGAGCTGACATATCAATTGATATTGTAGGTATATGTTCCGGAGATGTTAATGCCTCATATGATCCAATTCCTTAAATTATTAAGTAACCCAAATTTTTAAATATGAAAAGATTGATTTTACTTTTAGGTTTTATTCTGATAAGTGGTACTGTTGTAATGTCACAGACACCAACTTTAGCAACAGATATTTTTTCAGAGGTCAACATGAATTTACCTGCTGTTGGCAGCGAGTTTAACGTTCCAATCAAGGCAAATAATTTTCCGGACAACCTTCGATATATTGAATTTTTCTTTCAATACGACCCGGATGTCTTAACTTTCATTGGCTTTGAAAACCCACAACATCCACCAACAGAGGTTACTGTTTGGGTTAATAATCCAAGTCAACCTGCTCCTAATGTTATCAAAGTAACCTATACAGCTTTACCAATACCACCTGCATCATTCAATGTTGTTGATCCCAAATTGCTTGATTTTAAATTCCAGTATTTAGGTGGTGACTGCGACCTGATGTTTCTGGAAGAATTTAATGGTGTAAAAACCAGATATAGAGTTGTGAATACCATTACTCCTATTACAAGCTTTGAAAATGGCTCTATTAATGGTGATTTCACTCATGTTGTAACTGTTAAAGACGGTGAATGGGAAGATCCGTCAATCTGGCAGTACGGAGTGGTTCCTGGTAGCACTCATAATGTAAGCATCCGTCATGAAGTTACTATTGATTCTGATGCATTCTGTAACGATTTAGCTATTGGAACTACCGGTAGATTAACTTTAAACGATGGTGGTAGTATTACCCCTGATGGCAATGTTCTTATTGATTCTGACATTACCGGAACAGGATCATTTGTGAATTATGGAGATCCTGTTGTTCTTAATGGAACTGTAAGACAATATATGACCGGTCAAACTGATGATGGAGAGCTGGTATGGCATCTTGTTTCCGTTCCAGTTGAATCTATTTGGTCAGCTGATGTATTTTTTGGCTGTCATCTCCAAACCTGGGAAGAAGATATTAGCCTGTGGAAAGATGTTCAGGATCATCCTGATATTTCACATACAGTATTAATGGATACTCCTATGAAGGGTTATGCTACTGCATATGCACTTTCAGAACCCGGGGAGGATAAAGTCCTGGAATTTATTGGGCAGTTTAACGATGGACCATATAGTATTGAAGTTACTAACACCGGCACAAGCGGTGATGATAATCTGGATGGCTGGAATCTTGTTGGTAATCCATATCCTTCATCACTTGATGTGGATGCTGCTGGCTGGACAAAAGATCCCAGTTATGTAAGCATGGGAGTTGCTTATTGGGATGCTACATTCGGTCCTGAAGGTGGATATGTTTATTATGGTGGTGGTGTTGGACTTAACGGAGGAACACAGTTTATTCCTCCAATGCAGGGTTTCTTTGTTAAAGCTATTGGTGAAGGTGGACTTTATGGTGTTACCAATGAAGCAAGAGTGCACTCTGATCAACCTTTCTACAAAAGTAGCCTGAATAGTCTGCTGAAACTTACGGTTCAGGCCAATGGTTATAGCGATGAAACAGCAGTTCGTTTTATTGAGGATGCTGAGTTAAATTATGATGGCAAATATGATTTCTTTAAATTATTTACTGATAATATGCCTCAAATTTATACGCTAACCTCTAATAATGAAAAACTGGCAATCAATGCTTTACCACAAATTGATGAAGATACCCATATTACTGTAGGTCTTAAGCCCGGCTTCAACGGACTAATGTCAATAGAAGCTACAAATATCGAGACCTTCAATAAAAACCTTCCTATATTACTTATTGATAATAAGGAAAATGTACAATGGAATTTGCGTGAGAATCCCATTTATAACTTCGTTGCCAATGTAAATGATGATCCCAACCGCTTTACATTGAATTTCAAGGGTCTAACCGGAATACCAGGTATTGAGCAGTCTAATATCAATATCTATTCTTACAATCAGAGAATATATGTTGACGCTGGTCAGGCAAATAGCGGAGAGATAATTGTATTAAATATTATGGGACAAGAATTAGTTCGTGAAAAGCTTTTAAAACAATTAAATATTGTATCTTTGCCTGTTTCCCATTCATACGTTATTGTGAAAGTAATTAGTGATCAGGGAATCAGTTCACGAAAAGTATTTGTTGATTAATTCTACCAATTGAAGAAAATAATATAATCATCAAAATATAAAACCTAATACAATGAAAAAGACGATAAGACAATTAATCCTGGTCATTTCAATAATAAGTGCCGCAGCTTTTGTAAACACCCTTTATGCACAGCCAAAACCGGGCGATCCTGGCGTTGGTGGTGGACCAGGTGGTGGTAGTTATCCAATTGGTGGAAGCGCTCCTATTGGAAGCGGTCTTGTTATTCTCCTTACTATGGGACTTGGTTACGGAGCGAAAAAAGTTTATGATGCCCGTAAAGATCTGTCAAAAGATTAATCTTGTACTTATTCAGAAAAAATAAGATAAACACAAGGTTAATCAGTGTTAATATAGCTGCTTAAGTGCAGATTTTAATGTAAATATTTCTCACTACCTTGCAAAAAGCCCCGCTTATCTTTCGATAAGCGGGGCTTTTTTTAAAAAAACTCATATTTTCATGTTATCAAAGTGTTTATCACCTCTATTGCACCATAACCGTATTTTTTAAATGAAGCATTTTGTACCTGAAACTCTTCGTATTGTTTAATAATGTCAGTAATGGTATTGCGAAGAGTACCGTTTCCTATTCCATGAATAAATATTATCCGACGATACTGACTTTCAAGTGCACTCTCAATGCATTGCAGAAAATAATCTTTCTGGATCTTAAGTATATCAAATTGTGAAAGCTTTGAAAAATCTTCTTTTAATGCTGAAATGTGAAGATCTACTTCGGCTTCAAAAGGAGCAGTACGATGCTTATCAATCAATGACCTTGGCTTTTCCAGAATAATCTTTGAATCCAATACCTGTTCATAACCTTCATTTTCCTCAGGCTCAGATACCGTCTCAACCACAGCCGACAAATTCACCATCAAAGCTTTTTCAGTCATAAAGGTATTTGTAATATAATTATCCTCTTTCAGAAAACGGGAAGTTTTTAATTGAAACACTGCATTTACAGGAACAATAATGCGAGGGAGCAAATCCTTGTAGAATAACATCTGAACACTTCCATTAATCCAGGAAGGAAGCGCTTCACGTGTAATAGTTGCTATTACAATGCCTGAAAAAGCAGGAATAACATCATAATCTGCTCCTATGTATTGATTATCAGCCTGTCGTTGAAGAAAAGAGTATATTATATCAAAATCAGTAGGATTAAGAATACAAATATCAATCAAACCAGTTATTAGCCACTTTTGATCGTGAGGTCTGAAAGCAAGCCATATATTGTTGATCTTATCACTTTTGCCTTTTCGCAAGGGGAATAATCTTTCGCTCTCATTCTCCTCACTTTGCTGGATACCGTCATTCTTCTGATCGTCGGTACCAGGTTTTTCTTTATCAAATGTCTCCTCAGTTTTATTAAAAAATCCTGAAGTAGGCTCTTTACTTTCAACCCTGATCAATTCACTGATTAGAGTCGGTATTTCAAAACCATCTTCAATAGCAACACTAACCAACGAGGGGCTGATTATTTTTGTAACCACTCCGCCACCACTGGTATTAAGAAATCTAACTTTGTCTCCTGGCTGAAATTTCATAATGCTGAATGTATTAATAAAATACTTGTAATATCAAAGCCGGTCTTAAGTCATTCATACTTAAACCCGAACCATAACCGAATTTTCTGATAATATCAGATAATCCTGACTTTTAAAGTATCAGATACTATTATTTATTCAAATCTATCAGAACAAGATTATCTTTTCCTTGAGGCAAGCATAATCTCAAGCATCTTTAATGCGGCATCGGGTATTGAAGTACCGGGTCCAAAAATTGCAACAGTACCTGCCTTATAAAGAAAATCATAGTCTTGCGGTGGGATTACTCCTCCTACAATAACCATTATATCCTCACGTCCATGCTTTTTAAGCTCTTCAATTACCTGAGGAACCAGGGTTTTATGGCCTGCTGCCAGACTTGAAACACCAAGTATGTGTACATCATTTTCAACGGCTTGTTTAGCTGCTTCAGCAGGGGTTTGAAATAATGGTCCTACATCAACATCGAAGCCAATATCGGCATAACCTGTTGCAACAACCTTTGCACCGCGATCGTGTCCATCCTGCCCCATTTTGGCAATCATTATCCGGGGACGGCGACCTTCAATACCGGCAAATTCATCAGCAAGAGCACAAGCCTTTCGGAACAGATCATCATCTTTTGATTCTGAGGAGTAAACTCCGGAAATACTTCTTATCACAGCTTTATATCTCCCATAAATTTTTTCAAGAGCAGTTGAGATTTCACCTAATGAAGCGTGCTTACGAGCTGCATCAATGGAAAGTGCCAACAAATTACCTTCATTTGTTTCAGCGGCTTTGGTGAGAGCATTCAATGCAGCTTCCACTTCATCATTGTTACGGTTATTGCGCAATTCTGCCAATCTTTTTATTTGCGAATTTCTTACAGCAGTATTATCCACTTCCAGGATTTCGATAGGGTCTTCTTTTTCAAGTCTATATTTATTAACACCAAGGATAGTATCCTTTCCTGAGTCAATACGAGCCTGACGACGTGCAGAAGCTTCTTCTATCCTCATTTTCGGAATCCCGGTTTCTATAGCTTTTGCCATACCACCAAGCGATTCTATCTCTTGAATAAGGTCCCATGCTTTATGTGCGATCTCATGAGTAAGAGATTCAACATAATATGAACCTGCCCAGGGATCTACTGCCTTGCAAATATTGGTTTCTTCCTGAAGATATATCTGGGTATTACGTGCTATACGAGCAGAAAAATCAGTGGGAAGTGCTATGGCTTCGTCCAAAGCATTGGTATGTAATGACTGAGTATGGCCCAATGCTGCTGCAAGCGCTTCAATACAGGTTCTGGTAACATTATTAAAAGGATCCTGTTCAGTAAGGCTCCAGCCTGAAGTCTGGCTATGGGTTCGCAAAGCCATTGATTTAGGGTCTTTGGGATTGAACTGTTTCACAATTTTTGCCCACAACATACGTGCAGCACGCATTTTGGCAATTTCCATAAAATGGTTCATGCCAACAGCCCAGAAAAATGAAAGACGAGGAGCAAAACTATCAATGGGAATGCCGGCTGCTATGCCTGTGCGTATATATTCCAATCCGTCAGCCAGAGTGTATGCCAGTTCAAGATCAGCAGTAGCACCAGCTTCCTGCATATGGTAACCACTGATACTTATTGAGTTGAACTTTTTCATATTCTGTGAAGTAAACTCAAATATATCAGCAATGATTTTCATGGAAGGCAAAGGAGGATAGATATAAGTGTTTCGAACCATGAATTCTTTAAGAATATCGTTTTGGATTGTACCCGTAAGCTTGTCGTGTGACACACCCTGTTCTTCAGCGGCTACAATATAAAATGCCATGATTGGAAGCACAGCTCCGTTCATAGTCATTGACACCGACATTTTATCAAGTGGAATCTGATCGAACAGGATTTTCATATCAAGGATTGAATCAATAGCCACACCAGCTTTCCCAACATCGCCGACAACACGCTCGTGGTCAGAATCATAACCGCGATGTGTAGCAAGATCAAATGCTACTGACAATCCCATTTGACCTGCTGCCAGATTTCGCCGATAAAATGCATTAGACTCTTCGGCAGTGGAAAAGCCGGCATACTGACGTATAGTCCACGGGCGCATTACATACATTGTACTGTACGGGCCGTGCAAATAAGGAGGAATTCCGGCAGCATACTGCAAATGTTCCATACCGGCTAAATCGTCGGAAGTGTATATAGGTTTTACTTTGATCTGTTCATTTGTAAGCCATTCGTAGGCAGAAGCTCCTTTTAGGGTTTCGGCTTTTGGAACTGAGAACTCACTGAAATTTACTTTGCTGAAATCTGGTCGCATATCTTATTAATGATTTTCGATTTTTAATTACATTTTAAATTATAAGACACTGTAAAGAAGCATTTTAAACATTGGTTACTGATTCTAATCTATTATACCAAGTTTTTTGTGAAATCCGGTTAAAGTAGTAAACACATTACTTCTGATATGAATGAATTCTTCAATTCCTGCTTGTTTAAAGCTTTCAACATGTTCTTTTGGATAACCTGCAAGCACGGGAATAGCCTTACTTTCCATCTCTTTTAATTGTTTGCATATCTGAGGTACCAAATCCACATATTCATCGTCGGAACTGCAGATAACAACAATTGAAGGCTGTTGCTTCCGAACTTCCTCAATGCCTTCTTCTACTGTAGCAAAACCGGCATTATCAATGATCCTGTATCCGGCACATCCAAAGAATCCGGTACTAAAAGCAGCGCGGGCTTTACGCATTGCAAGATTACCAATTGTGAACAAAAAGACTACGGGCTGATCATTACCGGTTTCTATGAAAATTTCTGTTGCAAGCCTGAGATCTTCAAATTCATCGGATAACCTACCCGGTTGTATTGTTTTGTATTTGCTTTCCTTCTTTTGAACCTCTTCTTCATCAGGTTGTGCTTCCTGAATTTTTTCGAGCATACGTTCTTTAAGGTCAGGATGCTGATTAGTTCCTAACAATACCATTCGTCTGTATGCAAGATCTTCAATGCGTTGTCTGGCATTTTTCTCAACTTCGTCCTGAATAAATCCTGATTTAACAGCCTGGGTCATTCCACCCAATGTTTCAACTTTCGTAAATAAATCCCATGCGTGGCTTGCTATACTGTATGTAAGCTGTTCAATATAATATGAACCTGCTGAAGGGTCAATTACCTTATCGAGGTATGCTTCTTCCTGAAGTAAAATTTGCTGGTTACGTGCAATTCGTCTTGAAAAATCATCTGCTTCCTTGTAAGGAACATCAAAAGGTATTACAGTAATTGAATCCACACCTCCAATTGCAGCAGCCATAGCCTCAGTTGTTGAACGAAGCAAATTTACATAAGGGTCATAAACGGTTTTATTCCAGTTTGAAGTAATAACCTGTACATGAGCCATCATAGTTTTTGTATCTGATGGTTTATACTGCTCAATCATACGTGTCCATAATAACCGAATAGCTCGGAATTTCGCAATTTCCATAAAATAATTGCTTCCGACTGATAAAATAAGGGTAATGCGTTGGGCAATATCATCTACTGGTAAACCTTTGGTGCTCAATAATGCTGTATATTCTGATGCTGAAGCTAAAGTAAATGCAAGTTCCTGAATAATATTTGCTCCGCTATCATGAATATAATGCCCGTTTATACTTAACAACCTGAGGTGTGGAGTCTTGCTTTTCCCGACTGAAATAAGCTCATATGCCTGGTCAAAGTCAGCGGATTCATTCAGGAAAAAATCGCCATGAAGCAGGAGATAGCTAATAAGATCAAAGTCAAAAGACCCCTGCAATAATTTTGGATCGAAATTTAATTCTTTACAGGCTTCAATTAAATGGTTTAATAAAACCGGATAATTATTGCTGTTATAATATTGAATCCCGGTTTTTGCCAATGGAATACCTCTTAACAAAGCTACCAGATCTGCAACCGATTTCACTTCACTTACATCAAGGGCAAGAGCATTGGCTCCTTTTGCAATGGCATCAAGAGCGATTCGATTTGCTTCTTTCAAATCTGAAACATCAACATCCTGACAAATTTTCCATTTATTATCCAAAGTTTTATTACTCCTTACAAAAGGATAGCTTCCAGGCTGAGAACCAATATGTGGCAAATCTGTTAGCTGCTCTGCACGATAATATGGCTTAATATTTATGCCCTCAGGTGTCTTCCAAACAAGTTTTTTATCATAGTCGGCACCTTTAAGATCTTCAATTATTCTGGATTCCCATTCATCAGTAGAAACCGGCGGGAAATCAGCAAAAAGTTTCTGATAAGTTTTATTATTATCCATTGCCTTAAACAATTATTTTGAAAAGTGATGCAAAGGTAAGGTTTTATCGAGACAGTCAATTGAAAACTATTTCCAAATATTATAATTTCATCGTTGAATTAGTTGTAATTTAGCGCCTTGAAATTATAATATGCAGTTTTGAACTGCAAAACAGCAATATTTATCAAAAACGATTTAAAATCAACAAAGCATATTTTTCAAATATCAGTTTTGTAAATTAAAAATGTGCCGGTAATTGTAAACAAAAGGGACGAAATCAAAAAAAATGAAAAAGTCATTGATATCTTTATTATGTTTCTTTTTTGTTTTTGTATTGATTGTGGCTTCTAAAGCCCAGGATCCTGGTTTTTCACAGTTTTATGGCAATCCTTTATACCTGAACCCTGCACTTGCCGGAAACAAATTATGTCCGCGTATTACACTGAACTACAGAAATCAATGGCCATCAATACCATCAAGTTTTGTAACTTACAGCGCCTCATTTGATCAGTTTGTGAATAAAATGAATAGCGGACTTGGACTACTTATAGTTTCTGACAATGCCGGCGATGGAATTCTGACAAATAATTCGTTCAGCGGCATTTATTCTTACCGTACTAAACTTGCCGAAGAAATTGAGATGAATGCTGGCTTTCAGGCTACATTTCAACAATTGAGCCTTAATTGGGATAAACTTACTTTCGCTGATCAAATACTTAATGATATTACAAAGCCTACAAAAGAAGAGGAACCTGAAAGCCTTTCAAAAAGATTTCCGGATTTCTCAACAGGATTTCTAATTGGTTACCGCGAAAGCATATATGCCGGACTGGCAGTTCATCATCTTACACAACCTGAAAACGGTTTTTATAATACCAGTGAATCGGACTCAATAAGCAGCAAACAATTAAGGAAAATAACTGCTCATGCCGGAGCAATTTTTAATCTTGGAGCCGAAGATTGGTATGCAGATATAAAAGGTACACCCTCCGTTTCGTTTAATATACTGTATCAGCAACAGGGCAAATTTCAGCAATTAAATATCGGAGGCAGTCTTAATATTTATCCTGTTATTACAGGTATATGGTTTCGGCACAATTTTAATAACCCTGATGCCGTTATTGCTTTGCTTGGGTTTGAGTACAAACAGTATAAAATTGGTTATGCCTATGATTATACAATATCAAAACTCACCAATGCAACAGGTGGTTCTCATGAGATATCAATAGCATATATTTTCGATTGTTATCAGGAAACCAGAAAAAGTAGTAAGATCAAAGCAATAAAATGCCCGTCTTTTTAGTTATTTGTAAGTAATCAAAAAAATATTCTATAATGATCCTGAAGAAAAGAAGCTTTACTTTAGTGATTTCGGTTGTAATGGTTGTGCTGATTTCATCCTGTCACAACAAAGAAGTATCAAAAACAACCGGTTGGGAATACAATAATTCAAAACTTGGTGGCTTTGAATTACCAAAATATCGTGAACAGGCAACCGGTCCGGGTCTGGTGTTCATTGAAGGTGGTACTTTTGTAATGGGGCGCAACATTGATCATCCTATGCAGGAATGGGACAATGTAGAGAGAAGAGTTACAGTTCCCAGTTTTTATATGGATGAAACTGAGGTCTCAAACCTCGATTACCTTGAATATTTATACTGGCTTGACAGGGTTTATGGAGAAACCAATCCTGAAGTTTATCAAAGAGCTTTACCTGACACTTTGGTTTGGCGTTCCCGATTAGCCTATAACGATCCGCTGGTTGAAACATATTTCAGACACCCAGCCTATATGAATTATCCTGTTGTTGGAGTAACGTGGCTACAGGCCAATGAATACTGCACCTGGCGCACTGACCGCGTTAATGAAATGATTTTGATTAAACATGGGATATTAGAGTATGACCCTGATCAAACACCGAAAGACAATTTTAATACAGAAGCTTATCTTGCCGGTCAGTATGAAGGGCTGGTAAATAAAAACCTGAAGAATCTTGATCCCAAAAGTACGGGAGAGCGTATTGTAAGGCTTGAAGATGGAATTTTATTGCCCAGATATCGTCTGCCTACCGAAGCCGAATGGGAATTTGCCGCACTCGGACTTATTGGCAATACAAAATATGAACGTATAGCCGAAAGGAATATGTATCCATGGAAAGGTAATAATTTAAGAGCTGAAAGTAAAAAGGATTATGGTAGTTTAATGGCTAATTTCCGCAGAGGCAGAGGAGATTATATGGGTGTTGCCGGTTCATTGAATGATGGTGCTGATATCCCGGGTGATGTAAGATCGTACTGGCCAAACGATTATGGATTATATAATATGGCAGGCAATGTAGCAGAATGGGTACAGGATGTTTACAGACCATTAACCTTTGCCGATATGGACGATTACCGCCCATTCAGAGGTAATGTATTTAAAACAAGAGAAACCCTTGATGATGGTCAGCTGGTTGAAAAAGACAGTATGGGCAGGATTAGATACAGAAATATTACCGACGAAGAAGCAGCGAACAGATTTAATTATCGTACTGCTGACAACAGGAACTATCTTGATGGTGATCAGCGCTCGCTTATTGATAGAAATATGAATGAAGAAGCCAAAGTAGAAAATACAACCGGTAAAATGTATGAATACGGAAAAACTTCTTTGATCAGCGATAAATCACGTGTATACAAGGGTGGTTCATGGCGTGATCCGGCTCACTATCTTTCACCAGGGGCACGTCGTTATCTTGACGAAGACAAATCAACCAATTATATAGGATTTCGTTGTGCAATGACAAGAACAGGAAGCACAACAGCAGCCAGAAAGAGATAAAGAATTGCCGAGTTTATGAATAAGTGATCCGGTGTTCAAAACGGGTTGCCTTTATTCTGATCTTATATTAAGCAATTATGCTATAACAGAATTTCCTTTTATGGATTTATCACGGATTTATGATGTTTTTTGCCAACATCCCCTTATCTGTACCGATTCAAGGAAAATTCAGAAAAACTGTATTTTTATAGCTCTTAAAGGAGAATCGTTTGATGGCAATCAATATGCAAAAGATGCCATTGAACTGGGAGCATCCTACGCAATTGTTGATAATCCCTCAGTTGTTGATTCCGAAAAATATATTCTGGTTCGTAATACTCTTGAAACCCTTCAACAACTTGCATTGTTTCATCGCAGGCGTTTCAACATTCCTGTAATAGCCATTACCGGTACTAATGGTAAAACTACTACCAAAGAACTGATTGCTACGGTTCTGGCTCAGAAATACAAGATTCTTGCTACAAAAGGAAATCTGAACAACCATATTGGTGTTCCTCTCACACTGCTTGAATTAAACAAAACACATGAAATTGCTGTAATTGAATTAGGAGCTAATCATCAGGGTGAGATCACTGAACTATGTAATCTGGCATTACCTGATCATGGCATTATTACCAATATCGGAAAAGCTCATCTTGAGGGATTTGGCAGTTTTGAAGGAGTAATAAAAGCAAAAACTGAGCTCTATGATTTTCTGAGATCACATTCAGGAAAGGTATTCATCAACTACGATGATGATTTGCTGATGAAACACACAGAAAATCTTTCTTTGCTAACCTATGGTTCAGATAAAAATGCAGGCTACAGAACTGAAATTGTAAGCAATGAACCTTTCCTGACATTAAAATATTTTGAGAACAGCGATGTTCTTGAAATCCATAGCCAGCTAATCGGAACTTATAATGCAGGTAATATTTCAGCTGCAATTGCGGTCGGTCGTTATTTTGGTATTGGTTCAAAGCTGATAAAGGATGCCATTTCGGCGTATATACCACAAAACAATCGTTCTCAACTAATTGACACCGGCAGGAACCATCTGATACTTGATGCCTACAATGCTAATCCATCAAGTATGGCAGCAGCGCTGAATAATTTTATTCAAAATCCGGGTCAACCCAAAATGTTCATACTTGGCGAAATGCTAGAACTGGGAAGTTACTCTGAAGCAGAGCACAAACGGATCATAGAGATAGCACTGCAATATCAACCGGGAATAAAAATCTTTATTGGCGAGGGTTTTTATCGTTTCAAAAATGAACATCCTTCAGAGCTTTTCTTTCTCAATACGCCTGAAGCAAAAAACTGGCTAAAAAACAATGACAAAATCATTGGTTATCATATTCTAATCAAAGGTTCAAGAAAAAATCAACTTGAGATACTGGTAGAAAATCTTTAGTTTTTATTATGGAAAATAAAGAAGGCGGTTTTTTCAAAGTAACAGGTGTAATGTCAGGCACTTCGCTCGATGGAATTGATTTTGCTGCCTGTGTTTTTTCTGTAAATCATGGCGAGTGGAGCTTTCGGATTGAACACGCTACCACTTATGCCTATTCAGCATTGTGGAAAAACAAGCTAAAAAGTTTGTTTAACGCTGCAGCAAATGATCTTGCAAAAGCTCATTTTGATTATGGAAAATTAATCGGGGTGCTAAGCAAACAATTTCATCAGGAAACCGGTTTTGAACCACATTTCATTTCATCACACGGGCATACCATTTTTCATGACCCTGCAAATGGCTATACAGCCCAGATAGGAAGTGGTGCAGCAATAGCGACGGTAGCAGGTAAACCGGTTGTTTGTGATTTCAGAGCCAACGATGTTTGTCTTGGTGGGCAGGGTGCGCCTTTGGTACCTATAGGTGACAAATTACTTTTTGGCAAATATGATGCCTGTCTGAACCTTGGGGGATTTTCAAATATATCTCTCGATAGCGGAAAAAAACGTATCGCTTTTGATATATGCCCGGTAAACACGGTACTGAATTATCTTTCGAACAAAATAAATCTTGATTTTGATAAGAACGGCGAAACAGCACGTAAGGGTAGGATTTTAGATGATATTCTGGAGCAAATGAATTCGCTTGCTTATTATACGGCTCCTATACCAAAATCGTTGGGTACAGAATGGCTAACTCAATACTTTTTTCAATTTTTAAATAACAATAATACTGTTCCGGACTTATTGCGAACTGTTACAGAACATATTGCAATTCAGATTTCAGATGTTTTAACAAATTTTGAAATAAGAAAAACGCTGATTACCGGTGGCGGCGCTTACAACAAATTTCTTATCGAAAGGCTTAAGTCATTGTCGGGCAGCGAATTTATTATTCCTGACAATCAGATAATTGACTTTAAAGAAGCCCTGATCTTTGCTTTTCTTGGCTTACTTCGCTTTAAAGGAAAAGTGAATTGCCTTGCTTCTGCTACCGGCGCAAGTAAAGATAACATTGGTGGTGCTATATACCTTCCATTAAAATAAGCTTATATTTCCTGCGTTTTCTGCTCATGACACTGCAAGTTTTAAAACTATGATAAAAAAATCTTTGTTATTTATTATTCTGTTAATATGGCAGTTTAATTTTCAGGTTACTGCTCAACAAACCAAGACATTACCAACGGCAGCAGAGCAATTCAGGTTAGCTGAAACATTATTTGAACTTGAAAAATATGCTGCTGCCCGCACTATTTTCGAATCTATCGCTGATCAGGAAACAAAAGCTGACATATTGTTAAAGACACAGGCTTCATACTATGTAGCATTATGTGCTGCTGAACTCGATAATAAAGATGCTGAATATTTATTTGAAAATTTTATTTCCACTTATAATAAAAGCTCAATGCTAAACCAGGCATGGTTTAATCTTGGTTCAATGCAGTTTAAGAAAAAGAACTATCGCACCGCTTTAAAATCATTCAATGAAGTGAGTGAGAAAACTTTAAGTAATAAAGAACTTGCTGAGCTTTATTTTAAAAAGGGTTATTGCTATATGCGTCAGGATGATTTCACAAAAGCAAGGCAGAATTTCAATCAGCTACGAAATACACAAACGTATTATACAATTCCAGCCACGTATTATTATGCACATCTGGCGTATATTGAAAATGATCTGGAAAAGGCACTTAATGATCTTAATAAAATCAGAAACCAGAATGAATACAGACAAGTCATTCCGTATTACCTTGTTCATATCTATTATAAGCAGGGACAGTATGATAAAGTAACGGAGCTTGGAGAAGATCTGTACACTGCCAATAAAAGTCGTCAAAACCTTGAAATCGGCAGAATGATAGGTGATTCGTATTACAAGCTTGGGAATTATGACAAATCCCTGTCATACCTCGAAAATTATTACAACAATAGCCGTAGCCGTATAACTCGCGGGGAGTCGTATCAAATGGGATATCTTTATCTTGTTTCCGAACGCTATCAGGATGCGATCCGTTATTTTCAATCGGCAATTGGAGCTGATGATTCAATAAGCCAATACTCATATTTTAATCTTGCCAATGCGTATTTAAAAACTGATCAAAAGCAATATGCCGGAAACGCTTTCCATTCTGCCTACCGCCTGACTTTTAATCTTGATATTCGTGAAGAAGCTTTGTTTAATTATGCTAAATTATCATTGGAGAATAGTTCGAACCCTTATAATGAGCCACTTAAGGCATTGAATCAGTATATTGAAGATTATCCCGATGGCAAGCGTCGCAAGGAAGCGTTAACCTATCTGGTACATCTTTACCTGTCGTCAAACAATTATCGCGAAGCTCTTGCCTCGATTGAAAACATCAAAGAAAAAGATAAAGGGCTTAATGAGGCATATCAGAGAATCACATATAACCGCGGGATTGAGCTTTTTAACGATAAAGATTATTTCAATGCCATGAAAATGTTCAAGAAGTCTCAGGAAAACAATATTGATCAGAATATTTTCGCCAATTCGCTTTTCTGGACAGGAGAATCATATTTCAGGCTTTCGCAATATGATCTCGCTATTTCATATTATAATCGCTTTTTGTCAGCACCGGGCGCCCGAAATCTGCCATTATACCACACAGCACATTATAATATCGGATATAGCTGGTTTCAACAAAAAAAATATGATGATGCTGTTCAGGAATTCAAGCTTTTTCTAAAGAATGAAAGTAAGGAAAACAGCAAAATGGTCAGCGATGCCTATATGCGAACGGGCGATTCATATTTTGTAAGCAAGCGCTATCAGGATGCAATTTCACAATATGATAAAGCAGCACGTCTTAATTCGGCAGAAGCAGATTATGCCACTTTTCAGAAAGCACGGGCGTTAGGAGCTTTGGGCAAACAAGAAGAAAAAATCGCCACTCTTAGGGCATTCCAGAGACAATACAGCAGTTCGCCATATGCAGCCGAAGCATTCAGCGAGATGGGCAATACTTCTATGATTATAAATCAAAATAATGAAGCTTTACAATTTTTTAATACCCTCATTGTAAATTATCCTGCCAGTAATCTGATAAAAACAGCCCTGATGAAAACAGGGTTGATCTATTATAATCTAAGTGACTATAATAAGGCTCTGGACACCTTTAAAAAAGTAGTAGCTGAATATCCGGGTTCGCAGGAAGCTCATGAAGCAATTGCCAATATCAGAAATATATATGTGGACTTAAACCGTGTTGATGAATTTATTGCATATTCGAAAAATATATCCTTTGCCCAAATAACTGACAGAGAACAAGATTCGCTGCTTTATTTTGCCGCACTGAATAAATATATGGAAAACGACTGTGCAAGTGCCAAACAGGGTTTTTCAAGCTATCTAAATCGTTTTCCTCAGGGGTTATATTCACTGAACTCGAATTATTATAAAGCTGATTGTGAATTCAGAGCCAATAACATGTCAGAAGCATTATTAGGTTATGAAAATGTGCTTTCACGACCTCGCTCGGAGTTCACGGAACGCTCCTTGCAACGTGCTGCAAAAATCAACCAGAATCTGAATAATTATGCCAAAGCACGGGAACAATATAACCTGCTTGAAGAAATAGCAGGAAATCCTTCAATACGACTTGAAGCTATTAACGGTCAACTATTTACAAGTACTAAACTTGAAGACCATCAGGCAGTATTAATTGCTGCTGAAAAACTGTTAAAAGATTCAAGGGTGCCCGAAACTTCTCTGGCTGAGATACATCTAATTGCAGGAAAATCGGCAATGGCTCTTTCTCAAACTACAAAAGCAACCGAATCATACAAGCAGGCTATTCGTCTGTCGCCTCAGGGTAGTTTTGGAGCTGAAGCCAGTTATCATCTTGCTTCTATTCTGTACGAACAAAACAAGCTTGAAGAAGCAGAAAATATAATATTTGATCTTGCAGCTAATTATGCTTCATACGACTATTGGGTAGCTTCAGGATTTATTTTACTGGCAGATATTTACAAGAAGAACGGAAATATCTTTCAGGCACGTCAAACCCTGCTCAGTGTTGTGGAAAATCATCAGGGCGAGGAATTGCGTGCGTTAGCAAGAAAAAAACTCAACGAACTACCTAAAGAAGGCGATAATTAAAATTCTGAAAACTTTTTCACATGAGATATCTTCAAATAAAAACAGCGATAATAATATTTTTTGCAGCCGCATTCATTGTGGGTTCATATAATGCAAAAGCCCAGTTGCCACAAAAAGAAGAAATAACGGTTATAGCTCCTTATGAACCAACGGTTCCTGAAGTGCTGAAGATCAATATTCAGCCAAAAATTGAGATTAGCGAATCAAAACTTCCGGCTCTTGAGATCAATCCGGAACCTGTAAAAATGAATATATCGCACAACATCGAACCTATTCAGGAAGCTGCTCCTCCTACTGATTCAGTAAAAACAATCTACAGAAATCATATTCGTGCCGGCTTTGGAAATTATATAACACCATATCTTGAACTGAATTCAGGCACTCTTCGTAATCAGAACTACCTTTTAAACCTGCATTTCAGGCATATTTCCTCGTTAGGAAAGATTAAAGACTACGGGCATAGTGCTTTTAGCGACAATATGTTACAAATAAACGGCAAGAAGTTTTTTGAACGCCTTACACTTGGTTCCAGAATAAAATATGATCGTGAAGTAGTGCATCACTATGGTTTTCTTAAAGCTGAGTTTCCTGATTCAGCTTATCATACTTCAAAAGATCAGATAAGGCAGCGTTTTAACCAGCCAGGCTTTGCCTTTACAATACAAAGCAATAATAAAAATCTTCAGGGTTTGCAATATGATGGTTCACTTAGTTTTGACTTCATAAATGATTTGTACGAAACCAAAGGCAACCAGATTGAGTTTAAATCACAACTGAATTCTTTTTTCAGACTATTTCGAACTCATGAACGCCAAAACCTCGGATTGAACATTGGAATTGGTAATTATAACACTACTGACAGTGTGAAAACCAGTAAAAACACACTGATTCAGCTACAACCCTACATGAAATTCAAATATCAGGAATATGAAGTCAAAGTTGGATTAGGACTGGCATTTGATAATGACAGCTCGATGCATTTCAGCGTTTATCCTTTGGCTGAAGGCAGACTCCAACTAGTTAAAGACAGGGTAGATGTTTTTGTGGGCATTGATGGAGAAAAGCAGGCTAACACATTTCAGAACCTCGTTCAGCAAAATCCCTTTCTTCAATCAGTACTTGATTATCGTAACAGTTCAACGAAGCTCAGATTTTACGGCGGTTTGCAATCAAGTATCGGAAAACATCTCGATTTTACAATTGCAGGCTATAACACCATTATTGACAATATGCCATTGTTCGTTAATGATACAATAGCACCGTATAATCGTTTTATTGTTGTTTACGACGATCTGAACATAGTTCAAGGCAAAGTTTCGGTAAGCGTTTCGCTGTCACAACAGCTAAGAATATCTACCGGCTTTGAAATATCCTCATATACTACTGATAATCAGATAAGGGCATGGCATTTGCCAGCGTTTAAAACGTATTTTGAAGGCTGGTATAATTACTCTGAGAAACTTGCCTTTCGCGGTTCAGTATATTCTCATGGCAAATCATGGGCAAATATGTGGAACACCGATCTGAACAGGCAAGAAGAAACAGAAATAAATCCATGGGTTAATTTAAGTATTGGCGCTACTTACAGGCTTAACAGACAATTGCATTTTTTCATGGATGCCCGGAATATTACAACTGGAAGGCATTATTACTGGTTTAACTATCCGAGCCAACGCCTGAATGTAATGGCAGGAGCCGGTTTTTCATTTTAAAAACTAAACAATACTACTTTTCAATCGTTTTGATAGCCGGGTATTGAAAGCTAAATACCGGTGAACGGATTGTAATGAGATTTTCTAATGCCTGGTATATGTTCCGGATGTTAAAAACATAAATTTTATGCAGTATGGGATCACAATATTTTCGTACCGGCAGAAGATTCCCCCATAATCACAGAAGTTTAACAATTCTTCAAAAATGTTAATAACTTCATCGGTTTTATCCTTTCAAAACTCTCTTTAATTCAGTTATTTTCAGTATTTTTGCATAGTTATTAAAAGTATATATTTTATTGCATATGATTGATGATTTAAAAGGAAGAGCAGAAAATAACAGCGAATATACAGCGAGTAATATTCAGATCCTTGAAGGTCTTGAAGCTATTAGAAAACGCCCTGCCATGTATATTGGCGATACAGGCACCAGGGGGTTACACCATCTTGTTTACGAAGTTGTTGATAACTCAATTGATGAAGCTTTAGCAGGCTATTGTACTAATATTGACGTTGTTATACATAAAGACAATTCAATCACAGTAACTGATAATGGTCGTGGTATCCCTGTTGATATGCACGAAAAAGAAAATCGCTCTGCGCTTGAGGTGGTAATGACCGTATTACACGCCGGCGGGAAATTCAATAAAGAATCCTATAAAGTTTCAGGTGGTTTGCATGGAGTAGGCGTAAGCTGTGTTAATGCGTTAAGTACTGCATTAAAAGTTGATGTACATCGTGATGGAAAGATTTACAGACAGGAATACACTTGTGGAAAACCTTTATATGAAGTAACGAAAATAGGCGAAAGCTCTAAAACCGGTACTATCGTCACATTTAAACCTGACGATTCTATTTTTACAGTTACCGAGTACGATTATGATACACTAAGCTCCCGCCTTCGCGAACTTGCCTACCTTAACAAAGGAATAAAACTTACCATTACAGACGAAAGAAACAGAAATGGTAACGGAAATGGCGGTAACGGCCCTGTTACCCAGACCTTTTATTCAGAAGAAGGGCTAAAGGATTTCATAACCTATCTGGATGCAAACAGGGAAAAGCTTATTTCGGAACCTATCACTATTGAAGGAGAGAAAAATGGCATACCTGTTGAAATAGCAATGCAATACAACACCTCATTTGCTGAAAACATACATTCGTATGTAAATAATATCAACACACATGAAGGAGGTACGCATCTTGCAGGGTTCAGAAGAGGTTTAACAAGAACCCTGAAAAGTTATGCTGAAAAATCAGGTATGTTGTCAAAACTCAAATTTGATATCAGCGGAGATGATTTCCGTGAAGGACTTACCACAATTATTTCAGTTAAAGTTCAGGAACCTCAGTTTGAGGGTCAAACCAAAACTAAACTCGGGAATAATGAAGTAATGGGCGCTGTAGATCAGATAGTTAGCGAAAGACTGGCTTATTTCCTTGAAGAAAATCCTCGTGAGGCTCGTACCATTGTGAACAAAGTGATTCTGGCTGCAACGGCACGTCATGCTGCACGAAAAGCGCGCGAACTAGTTCAAAGAAAGAATGTATTTAACAGCAGTAGTCTGCCCGGCAAACTTGCCGACTGTTCAGAAACAGATCCGGCATTGTGTGAAATATATCTGGTTGAGGGTGATTCAGCAGGTGGAACTGCAAAGCAGGGGCGTGACCGTAAATTTCAGGCTATCCTCCCCTTGAGAGGAAAAATCCTGAATGTGGAAAAAGCCATGCAGCATAAAATATTTGAAAGCGAAGAAATTAAAAATATATATACCGCACTGGGAGTAAGCATTGGCACTGAAGAAGACAGTAAAGAACTTAATCTCGACAAGCTTCGCTATCATAAAGTTATTATTATGACTGATGCCGATGTTGACGGCAGCCATATTGCCACCCTGATCCTGACTTTTTTCTTCCGTTATATGCGCGAATTGGTTGAGCTGGGTTATATCTATATAGCTACTCCCCCACTCTATCTGGTTCGTAAAGGTAAGGAAGAACGCTACTGCTGGAGTGAGGAAGAGAGACAAGTTACAGTACAGGCATTTTCAACAAATGGTGATGAAAAAGGAATCCACATTCAGCGTTATAAGGGTCTTGGTGAAATGAATGCCGAGCAATTATGGCTTACAACCATGGATCCCAAATCCCGGACTCTCAGGCAGGTAACTATTGAGAATGCTACTGAAGCCGACCGTATTTTCTCAATGCTCATGGGCGATGAAGTTCCTCCACGCCGTGAGTTTATTGAACGTAATGCAAGATACGCCAATATTGATGCTTAAAACCTGAAAAACTTTCTATTCATGGTAAACAACAAGAGTCAAAACCCTGCCGTCAATCTGAATTTAAACGTCAGGGGGCTTTCTCCTTCTTCAACATTGGCAATTAATGAAAAAAGCAATCAACTTTTAAAACAAGGACGGGTAATTTATAAACTTGGTCTTGGACAAAGCCCTTTTCCGGTTCCTGACAGGGTTGTGGAGTCATTAAAACAACATGCACACGAGAAAGATTATCTGCCTGTTAAAGGCTTACCGGATCTGAGGGAAGCAATTGCCGGCTTTATTAAGCGAACACAGGGAATTAACCGCACCGCTGATGATGTAATTATAGGACCGGGATCAAAAGAGCTTATATTTCTTTTACAACTGGTTTATTACGGTGATCTTGTCATTCCAACTCCAAGCTGGGTTTCATACTCGCCACAGGCAAGGATTATCGGACGACATGTGTATTGGGCGCCAACTACCAGTGAAAATAACTGGAGGTTAAGTCCTGAAAAACTGGATATGATTTGCCGCACCGATCCTTACAGGCCACGTGTGGTTATAATCAATTATCCAAGCAATCCGGTTGGTTCCACATATCCAATAGAGAGATTAAAACTACTGGCAAAAATAGCCCGTAAATATCAGGTGATTTTAATCTCAGATGAAATTTATGGTATGATCCATCATAATGGACAACATATTTCTATTGCGAGGTATTATCCTGAAGGCACAATAATCAGCACCGGTTTAAGCAAATGGTGCGGTGCCGGAGGGTGGAGACTGGGAACATTTATTTTCCCTTCCAACCTGAGATGGCTTCTTGATGCCATGGCAATCGTTGCAAGCGAAACTTATACTTCAACCAGCGCTCCTATTCAATATGCAGCTATAACTGCCTTTAATGGTGGTGAAGATATTGATGAATACCTGTATCAGTCGCGAAGAGTATTGAAAGCTATTGCCAGGACATTTGTAAGACAATTACACAAGCATCATGTGAGTGTACCCATGCCTGACGGTGCATTTTACTTTTTTGCAGATTTTGAGTTCTATCGAGAAAAGCTAAAGTCAAGAGGGATATATACAAGTAATGAACTTTGCCAGGCATTGCTGGATGATACAGGTGTTGCAATATTGCCGGGTACTGATTTTGGTCGTCAGCCTGAAGAGCTCACAGCAAGAATGGCATATGTAGATTTTGATGGAAAAGAAGCTCTTGAAGCTGCCGGCAGAATAAACAATAATAAGCCTCTTGATTTCAATTTTGTCAAAACCTATTGTCCCAGGCTTGTAGAAGCTTTTGACAAGCTCTGCGGCTGGCTGCAAAACCTATAAGTTTCAAAAGCCGGTTAATGTGATTTTAGTAGATTCATCCATTAAAATGATTTTAAAATAAATGGCAAAGCATAATTCCATATTTATCATAATACTAAGTACATTTCTGTTGATATCATGCGAAAACAAACAAACGCAGATCATTTCAAAAAACTTCCCTGAGACAGGATGGCACAGATTTGATAAATTGTCATTTGACATGCAGATAACAAGCGTTAAAAACAACTATTCAATATCTGCTATTATTAAACACAGCCCGGATCTGGAATATGACCGGATTCCATTGCATATAATCATGACCTACCCATCAGGCGAAGAAAGGATTTGGGAACAGATAATCAAGGTTCGGGATAAAGATGGCAACTTAAACGGAGTTCTTAAAGATGGTGTGGTTAACCTTGAAGTTGTTATTCGGTCAAAATTAACTTTCAATGAAACCGGTAAGATCAACCTTCTTGTCGAACAGATCATTCCTAAATATGATACTCCCGGTATTTTTTCGTTTGCACTAAAACTGACAAGTGAAAAAAGCTGAAATAAATTGGATGTATTCTTGTGTTTATTCCTGGGCTTCGAACAAAAATTGAAAATTAAGCCACGCTGATTCCTTAAACACTTTTTAGCACTTGCATAACCACTTCCCTGTCTTTTATCAGTTGAGCTTTTAGTTGCTCCAATCCATCAAATTTTTGTTCGTCGCGTATTCGTTGAACAAAACTGATTGTTATGGGGTCATCATAAATATCACGATCAAAATCGAAAATATGAGCTTCGATGTTAAGATGGTCAGAATTAACAGTGGGTCGGAATCCAATATTGCTCATAGCATTGTAGCTCTGACCATTCCACTCAATTTTACAAGCATATACCCCAATAGCGGGTATTAATTTTCGGCGATTTATATATTTTAAATTGGCTGTTGGGAAACCTATTTTATGCCCAATCTGATTTCCAATTTTAACCCTTCCACTTAACATGTAGTTATAACCCAAAAGCTTATTGGCTATTTCAATATTACCATTTATCAGTGCTTCCCGGATTACGGAACTGCTTGCTGTTTTGCCTTCAATAATGACTTTTTCAATTTTTCTCACAGCAAATCCAAAATTATCAGCAAAGTTTCTCAAATCGTCAAAGCTTGTTGTTCCGCCTTTACCCAGGCTGTGATCATAACCAACCAAAAGATGATCCACTCCTGCTTTATCAACCAAAAAATTTTTTATGAACTTTTCAGCAGATAATTTGGCAAAACTTTTTGTAAAAGGCAGTATCCAAAGATTCTCAATTCCGGCATTTTCAATCAGTTTTATTTTTTCTTCGATAGTATTAAGAAAAAACACATCATTGTCAGTGTTCAGAATCAGACGCGGATGCTGGTTAAAGGTAATTACAAGGGTTTCACCACCAGTTTCTCCGGCTAATTCTTTCATTTTTGCCAGTAAAGCCTGATGCCCTTTATGGACTCCATCGAAAGTGCCTACCGTGACCACAGGATGGTTAAGTATGTGCGAAAAATCTGTTCCTCTGAAAATATTCACCTGTGATTATTTTAAAATATTCTTTATTTATTTAATAACGCAGCTATCTGAACTGCATTTGTAGCGGCTCCTTTACGGAGATTATCAGCTACAATCCACATATTCAAAGCATTGGGTGCCGACCAGTCGCGGCGAATACGACCAACAAAAACCTCATCTTTACCCTCAGCATATAAAGGCATAGGATATAAGGACTGAGACGGATCATCCTGAACAACAACGCCCTGAGTATCAGAAATTATCCTGCGAACCTGTTCCAGATCGTAACTGTTGTTAAACTCAACATTTACTGCCATCGAATGTCCACCATACACCGGAACCCTTACTACCGTTGAAGTGATCTGAATGTCAGGTGCTTCAAGGATTTTATGGGTTTCATCCACTAATTTCATTTCCTCGGTGGTATATCCGTTATCTAGAAAAGTACCTCCCTGAGGAATAAGATTTAAATCAACAGGATGAGGATATATTTTTGTAATTTCTTTTCCCAAACGCTCATTCTCAAGCTGATCCATTCCTCTTTTCCCCGAACCGGTTACTGACTGATAAGTTGATACCACAATCCGTTTTATACCAAAATGTTTATGTAATGGTGCCATTACAAGAGCAAGTTGTATGGTCGAGCAGTTTGGGTTGGCTATGATACTGGTTTCTTTTGTGATTCTGTGAGAATTGATTTCGGGCAGTATCAGTGGTACATCTTCATGCATACGCCATGCTGAAGAATTATCAATTACTGTAATGCCAGCCTCTGCAAATACCGGAACCCATTCAGCAGAAATAACAGAACCGGCTGAAAACAAAGCAATATCAGGTCTTAAACTTATTGCCTGGCTGATTTCTTTCACTGAATAATCTGTTCCATGAAATATCAGCTTTATACCTGCCGATTTAACTGAAGCTACCGGAATGATCTCTGTAATATCGGAAACAGGCAGATAGCGTCCTTCTTCCAGTACTTTGATTATCATGGCTCCTACCAAACCTGTGGCACCTACAATTGCTATTCTCATTTCAAACTTTGATTTCGGGGCTGCAAAATTAGCATTTTTAAGGGTTAACAAAGAAAACCAGGCAATTTAACATTTTGCTACAGATCCAATAGCTTTGATTGGATAAACCGTAGCAAGTTGCCCTCTTAACCACGAGTTGAAAAATTCACGGCCGCATAGTAGCTATATAATACTCGTTTACAATAATAACATTTTAATAGTAATTCATTTAACCACAGAGGGCACGGAGAAGCACAGAGTATTTTTCAACAGATTTCTCTGTGAACCTCTCACAACTGCGCAAACCATCAGTAGCACGATGATCAATGGCAGTTCTCATTTATCATATACGTTTTTGAACAGCCGTTCCACCCACTACCCATTACCTTAAATCAACGCCAACTAAAATTATTAAAAACTAAAAATTCAAGTCGAGGATTACTCAGATTAAAAAACCATTTATTTAGTACATGAGTATTTTTTTATACATTTACACCAAAATCAAGCAACAATACAATGAAAGAGATTTTAGCCAGAACTCTTTTTTCAATAGCGCTGATCTTTGTCTCGAACTATATGATTGCCCAGTTCAGTGATGATTTCAGCGATGGGGATTTTTTGCATAATCCGGCATGGAGCGGAGATACTCATTTATTTATTGTTGATAATTTCAGGTTAAGACTTTATTCCGTTGCAGGCAATGACTCTACAATCCTGGTTACTCCCAGTTCCGTAATAGATAATACTGAATGGAACTTCTGGGTCAGACTTGCATTTACCCCTACAAATAATAATCATCCAAAAATTTATCTTGTTTCTACCGAACCTGATCTCAGGGGACCCTTAAATGGTTATTATCTGCAAATTGGTAAAGATGGTTCTAACAATAAACGTATTTACCTGTTCCGGCAGGATGGCATGATACGAACTGAAATACTTGCCGGATTGGACAATGTTGCAAATGCCACTAATAATATATTGAGGATTAAGGTGTTGCGTGATTTTAACGGCAACTGGGAAGTTTATTCTGATACTCAGGGAGGTGAAACATATGAACTTCAGGGAAATGTTACCGATGCTACACACACAAATACAGCCTGGTTTGGTATTTTTTGCAAGTACACAAGCGGAAATGTCAGAAATTTCTATTTTGATGATTTTTATGTCGGGGATATACGTGTTGATACGATTCCACCTGAAATTGAGCAGGTAAGAGCATTAACGGCTACAGAACTTGAGATCATTTTCAGTGAAAAGCCCGACCAAACATCAGCATACGATGTTGCCAACTATTATGTTAATAAAGGAATTGGAAACCCTTGCCAGGTAATGGCTGATGATGAATATCCTGACAGAGTTTTATTGTACTTCAATTCTCCTTTTGCAAACGGAGAATATTATATTCTTTCGGTTCAGGGAATAAGTGATCCAGCCGGAAATATAATGCTGCCTGTTGAAAAAGAATTTTCGTATTTCAGACCTGGAAGCTATGATATTGTGATAAATGAGATCATGGCAGATCCAACACCCGAAGTAGACCTGCCTCCGCATGAGTTCATTGAATTGTTTAACACCACCGAACATACTATATACCTTGATGGCTGGAAGCTCCGGGTTGGGACAACACAAAGGAACTTTCCCAATGTTGCGATAGAGCCTCACGGCTATCTGATTATTGGCTCTGAATCTGCAATGAGCGCTCTTTCAGATTATGGCGCAACGGCTACAATACAGGGATTGTCTCCTACAGCTCTTCCAAATACGGGAGGTACAATCAGCCTTTATGATAATGATGGAGTTGTAATTCATTGCGTTACATACTCCGATTCCTGGTATCAGAATAATGCTAAAAAAGAAGGTGGCTGGACACTCGAAATGATTGATCCATTTAACCCATGTGGAGAAGCTGAAAACTGGATTGCTTCAAAAGATCTAAGAGGAGGTACACCGGGAGCAGTAAATTCAGTTCGGGCTGACAATCCCGACCTCATTGCGCCATGGCTTGTTAAAGCTATAATAATTGATAATCACACACTTGCACTTACTTTTTCTGAGAAAATGCAAATTGATGATATTGAAAACATCTCGGCTTATTCTGTTAATCATGGTATTGGAAATCCGTTGATTGCAGTTGCAAATGAGCCTGTTTACAATGAGGTTGTCCTTCAGTTTGAGGCATCTTTCAGCGAACAAATAATTTATGAAATTTCCATTACAGGTATTCTGAACGATTGTGCCGGTAATCCTGTTGCTCCTGACAGTTACATTCGTTTTGCACACTCTTCTAATCCTGAATATAACGATATTGTTATCAATGAGATATTATTTAATCCTCCGGCCGGCGGAGTTGAATATGTGGAAATTTACAATCGTTCAAACAAAATAATTGACCTGAAGAAACTAAGATTAGCATCTCAGGATACTATTCTGAACCAGTTGACCTCAGTAAAAGATATTGCACCTTCAGGTTTTTTGATCTTTCCGGAAGAATATATAGTCCTGACAACTAAAGCCGATCTGGTGACCAGGTTTTTTTATACTCCCAATCCCCGTGGATTTATCAATATGCCTTCGATTCCTCAATTCTCAAACACCAGTGGCATAGCAGTATTATGTGATCCTAACGAAAACATGATAGATCGTTTGGTTTATCACGAAAGCATGCATTTTCCGCTATTAAGCTCTTTCAAAGGTGTTGCACTGGAGAGAATTGATTATAGTCGTCCGTCAGATGACCGTACTAACTGGCATTCAGCAGCATCAACAGCGGGTTATGGAACTCCGGCTTATAAAAATTCGCAATTTATGGCAATCCATGAAGAAGATGAGCCTTTCAGTTTGAGTCCGGAGATTTTTTCGCCCGATGGTGACGGTCATAATGATGTTTTGAACATATCATATTCACTTGAAGAACCCGGTTATGTGGCAACTATAAATATTTATGATATGTCGGGCAGGCTAATAAGACGATTGATTCAAAATCAGTTACTTGGCACTAATGGTGCATATACCTGGGACGGAATCACTGACAATAACGAGAAAGCCTCAATAGGTTATTATTTGATTTATATTGAATTATTTGATTTGAACGGCAAGATCAAGCATTATAAGAAAACAACAGTATTGGGAGGGCGACTCTGAACACCTCAGAATCAGACAAAATGCTCAGTTTTACATCAACAAAACCAAATGACTATAAACTAATGTACTGCACAAGCCAGTGATGCAACACTAAGGCGAACGCCTTCAGTTTCAAGAAGATGTTGCGCACTTGCCTCTATTGTAGCGCCTGTAGTGATCACATCATCTACCAGCAGAATATGTTTTCCGGTAATCTTTTGGGGATCAGTAACTTTGAAAATCTCTTTTACATTTTCCCAGCGATTAAACCTGGTTTTTCTGGTTTGAGTTTCTGATGCAAAAGTTCTTATCAACACACTGGTTTCCAGCTCTATATTCATTGATGCAGCCAGCCCTTCAGCAAATTTCTCACTTTGATTATAACCCCGCTTCCTGAGTTTTTTAATATGCAGAGGCACTGGTATCACCATTTCAATACTACTGAAAGCTTCTTCTTCCCTGAGTTCTGCTCCATATAATTTTCCAAGATAAACACCAATTTCATCCTTCCCCCTGTATTTAAACTGATGCATCAAATGCTGCACTTTACCCCCTTTTCGAAAAAAATAAAAAGCACTGACATTTTCGAGATTTACCCTGCCCCAGAAAACCTGAGCCAAAGGATTATCCTTTAATTTATGGTAATGTGTTCGTGGAAGATGATAGCGGCAATACGTACAAATAATCTCTTCGTTTCGAAAAAGAGTATTGCCACAAGCCTGACAAACCTGCGGATAGATCAGGGAAACAAAATCTTCGAGCAGAGAGAGCATAATAATACTGAAGTATTTATCAGTTACGAAAATACAAAATTATTTGTTAGGCTTTTCTGAAAATCAATTTGATATTACCGCATCAAAAGCTCAATCTCAGAATTATTTTTAGTTTTCACAGACAAAATTTAAGTCCTCTACCCTGCATTAATAACCACTTTGCCTCAGATTCATTTCAAAGCTCTATTTTTGCATTTTGTGCATAAGTTGTCTTAATTGTGAAACCGCTGATACAAATAAAGGATCTGAGTATCGGATTTATTTCCGATAATAATTATCATCAGGCAACTGAAAGTGTGAATTTATGTATTGAACATGGTAAGACCCTTGGTATAGTGGGAGAATCGGGGTCAGGCAAATCTGTAACCGCACTTTCAATACTCAGATTATTGCCTGCTGCTGCAAAAATTGATTCCGGTGAAATTATTTTTTCAGGTAAAGATGATAACACAATTAACCTGCTCAAAATCAGCAATAAAGATATCCAAAAGATACGGGGTAATAAAATAGGAATGATATTTCAGGAACCAATGACTTCATTGAATCCGGTTATGAAATGCGGAAAACAGGTTACTGAAAGTATGATTTTGCATTTGGGATATACTTTTAAAGAAGCAAAACAACGCACACTTGAGCTTTTTAATGAAGTTATGCTGCCTCGCCCCGAAAGCATTTTCAACAGTTATCCTCATCAAATTTCAGGTGGGCAAAAACAGCGGGTTATGATAGCTATGGCTGTAGCATGTAACCCTGCGCTGCTCATTGCCGACGAACCCACTACAGCTTTGGATGTTACGGTTCAGAAAAGCATCTTAACACTGATGAAAGTCCTGCAACAAAAATATAACATGGGTATGCTGTATATCAGTCATGACCTGGGAGTTGTTGCAAATATTGCGGATGATGTGGCAGTGATGTACAGGGGCAAAATTGTTGAAACTGGAAAAGCAGATCAGGTTTTTAACCATCCGGAACATCCATATACTAAGGGTTTGATCGCATGTAGGCCTGGTATGAGTGGCAGACCAGAAAAATTACCCGTGGTTGCAGATTTTATCAATGCAGCCACCAATACTGACGACGTACTTAAAATCCCCGAGATCACTCCTGAAAAAAGAGCGCAGGAACATAAAAGAATCTACAATTCAGAACCTTTTGTAAATATCGAGAACCTGAAAGTATATTTTGAGGAAAACACTTCATTGTTTAATTTCAAAAAGAAATGCGTTAAAGCAGTTGATAATATCAGCTTTGATGTATTCAAAGGTGAAACCCTGGGCCTTGTTGGTGAATCAGGATCAGGGAAAACAACACTGGGGCGTGCCTTACTAGGTCTTATAAAAGCCAATGACGGCAAAATCAGTTTCAATGGTTTGGATTTAAAAAAATTACCTCATAATAAACTACGGAAGTTGCGCCAGAATATGCAGATCATTTTTCAGGATCCTTATTCATCGCTCAATCCACGTATCACCATTGGCGAAGCTATAGAAGAACCGATGAAAGTACATGGTTTGTACAAAAGTCATAAAGAAAGGCAGGAAAAGGTTGTTGAACTTCTTGAACGCGTTGGACTTAAGCCTGAGCACTATCATCGTTATCCACATGAGTTTTCAGGAGGGCAAAGACAAAGAATTTGTATTGCGCGTGCTCTTGCCCTGAATCCGGGCTTCATTATATGTGATGAGTCAGTATCGGCTCTGGATGTTTCAATACAGGCTCAGGTATTGAACCTCCTTAACAAACTAAAAAAGGATTATGGTTTTACCTATATTTTCATCTCTCACGATCTCTCAGTAGTCCGTTATATGTCAGATCGTATGATAGTTATGAAAAATGGTAAAATTATTGAAAGTGGTGAATCTGATACTTTGATTTCAAATCCGGAAAGTGATTATACACGAAGTTTGATAGAAGCACTGCCAGTGTTTTCATAAGTTAGACTAATTCCGGTCAAAAATTAAGCACTAAGTTTTATAAACTGTCATAAAAGCTAAGGATATGAATATATTAAGATTACAGGACCAGCATCCGGCAGATATTGCTGAACAACTCTCATCACTTGACAAAAAAAGCAGAGATATATCATTCCTGATGTTGACAAGTGAGAAAAAGTCAGATGTCTTCCCTTATTTCGACACTGATATTCAGCAAGAAATTATTAGATCATTGAGCGACAAAGAGATTGCTGAAGTATTTAATAATATGGATCCTGACGACAGAACTATGGTTTTTGAGGATTTTCCTGATGACTTAATAAAACAAACTATAAATCTTCTGGCTGATGAGGAAAAAGAAACAGCCTTAAATCTGATAGGTTATCCAAAAGACTGCATTGCACGTTTGATGACTCCGCATTATATCCAGGCAAGACCAGAGTGGACTGTTCAATATGTATTTGATCATATTAAAAGATACGGCAAGAAAGCTGAAACGCTCACCTACATATATATTGTGGATAAAACCAATAAGCTCATTGATGAGCTTAAGATCGGGCAGCTTTTAATGGCTGATTATTCCACACCGATCTCGAAGTTGATGGACTATAATTTTGTCAGCATTCCCACCACAACTCCGATGGAAGAAGGATTTCACATATTTCAGAAATATGATCGCTCTTCAATTCCAATAATTACCGAAAATGGCACATTGGTCGGCATTGTTACTTTCGACGATATTATTGATAAAATTAAAGAACGTGATACTGAAGATATTCAAAAATTTGGAGGGGTCGAAGGGCTGGATTTATCATATACAAAAACTCCGTGGTTTGAACTTGTGAGAAAAAGAGCCGGATGGCTTGTAATACTGTTTTTAGGTGAGATGCTTACAGCATCTGCAATGGGATATTTTGACAGTGAAATAGAAAGAGCAGTAGTACTTGCGTTATTTGTTCCACTTATCATTTCAAGTGGTGGTAATTCAGGTTCACAGGCTGCCTCACTAATTATCAGAGCAATGGCACTTCAGGAATTAAAGCTCAAAGATTGGTGGTATGTAATGCGGAAGGAAATCTTTTCAGGACTCGCCCTGGGACTTATTCTTGGCTCTATCGGCTTCTTACGTATTTTTATCTGGCAAACAGCAGGATTTTATAATTATGGTCAATTTTGGCTTTCAGTTGGCATGACAGTTTCCGTTTCATTGATCTTCATTGTTTTATGGGGCACTCTTTCCGGTTCCCTGATACCATTTATTTTAAGAAAAGTAAAGCTCGACCCGGCAACGGCATCTGCGCCATTTGTAGCAACACTGGTTGACGTTACCGGACTTGTAATTTATTTTAGTATTGCAGCTATTATCCTTGAAGGTAAACTTCTATGAGCCTGAGAAACATAGCAGGAATCTGGAAAGCCTTTGAAAAAAGAAAGATCAGTATTTAATGATTTTCTCAAACCAGTATTTGCCCTCATAATATATTCTCAGCAATAATATGCCGGAAGGCTGAGCTGATAAGTCTATATTAAAAGCTGAACTATTTATGAACTCCTTATTTAAAATCCTTTCTCCATATAAAGAGTAAACCTCAGTTTGAATTACTGACCTGTCAATATTATTATTCAATTCAATAATGACTTTCCCGCTGGTAGGATTTGGATAAACTTTATAAGGATTAGAGGAGTATGTGGTTTCAATCATTTCATCATTATTTTGATCTGCAATGGTCACATCTGATTGATTTTTACTGCATAGCGAACGCTTCTGACTTATTACAGCATGAAAATACCCGCCGCTTAAAACCTGGACGCCAGCTTTTAGTAAAATATTCTCACCAGCAAAGAATAAAGCATTTCCACCACTTTCAACCGTGAAGTTTGATACCTCAATAGTCTTATTCGCCTGATAGCATACCTGATCTCCATCTCCTACAATTCTGTTATTTATTATTAAACTATCTGTAATCAAAGGAGATGGTTCATTCTGAAATGAACCGTTCAATAATGTTGCTTCCGGGCTTCCATCATTAAACCGGAAAGATTGAAAGTTAAGTAATGAAAAACCTTCATCAGCAACAACACGGAATATTAAATTCAGCATAGTTCCGCTGCCTTCAAGTTCAGTTGTGCCAATTGCTCCGATATTTAATTCATCATTGCCGATTTCATTACCAAAAACAAACCAGTCAGTTAAATCGCTTAGTGATTCTGCAACTGAAAAATAAGGATATTCAGGTTTTATGATATTATTATCAAATGAGATAGTGAATTCATAGGATATTACGCTCAAACCACTTAAATCACTCACTTCAACGGGTATATTAACAATTGCTCCTGAAGATTCACTAACCTTTATATTAGGTAAACTAACCACAAGTGGCAAATAATTAAAATTATTCTCTAATGATCCTGGCAATAAAGATACTCCCGGCGATCCATCATTAATCAGAAAATCATCGAAATATAAAGGACTCTGTCCATTAGATGCAACAATGCTGAAAATTAATTTGATCAGTATCCCATTTCCATTCAGAGCCTCTTCACCTAACGCTTCAAGAATTATTCTCCCTGATGAATTATTATTTACCGTTACCATCCAGCTTTCCAGGTTGCTAAGAGTTTCTGTAGTTTTATAAAAAGGAGGATATGGCACAATTATCTGAGGATCAAAATGCAGTTCAAATCCATAACTATTTACCGCAATATTATCAAGACCATCAATAAATACCGGAATCTCAATCAGTGTTTCCGGTGCATGCGAAACGGAAATATCTGGTAAACTCACAACCACCTGAGGAACACCATAGTTATTATTAAACCATCCATTAACAACTGAAGCCTCAGGATTACCGGCATTAAAAATAAATGAACTGAATATTAATGAGCTGGAACCTTCATCAACTAAAACACGAAATTTTAATTTCAACAAAGTACCATTACCGTTAAGAGCAACATAACCAAATGCTCCTATTATTAATTTATTCTGAATGTTAGCATTGGGTAAAACTGACCATCCCGGTGTGGCACTTAGAGTGCCGGAAGTAATTATATATGGAGGTTCAGGAGTGATGACATTATTATCAAAATTGAAATCAAACTGATAAGCCTCAACATTTAATCCACTCAAATCACTCACTACAATAGGGATTTCAATAATTGTCCCGGAAGAAACAGTAACAGACGTATCAGGCAAATTCACAATTACCTCTGTTGCAAACAAGTGTGAAATTAATATTGTCAGAATAATTGTAAGGTATAATTTCCTCATAAATCAGTAATGTTAAGTAAATACAGATAATAGCAGCCTTATCACAACAAACAACTCATAATCAACGGATAAGACTTATTCTTACCTGTTGTATGTAGTTTTCGGTTTTCATACGCACCATATACCAACCCTGAGGTAAACTCCCACTTTCCTTACTTTTCCCATCCCAGGTTAATTTATAAAAACCTTCATCCTGCATTCCTCTGTACAACACATCCACACTTCTTCCAAATAAATCAATAATTTCTATTTCTATATTTCCTTTTTCTATGACTTCATAAGCAATGGTAGTGGACGTTCTAAACGGATTGGGATATGCTGTAAGCATAACTTCTCCTTTACACAACGATGATGAAAACGGATTTGAAATTAAAATATCAGGGAATTCATGATCGTTTATAACAACATTTTTCAAAGCCAAAGAAACTGTTCCACAATGGCCTGTTAAAACCCTTAGATTCAAATCCTGAGATAATATTCCCATTGGGTGGATAATTGCAATCCTGATAATTCTTTCGCTTATTTTATTGGTAAAAACACTATACCCCGGAGGAAGATCAATGAATTCAACACTGTTCAGATACGAAACCGGACTTGTAACATCAAATGAAATAGAGAATACTTTTTCAGGACGAGTAATTCCTGTGAACAATATTTCTGCATTTATAAAGTCGTGTTGCTTTTCATAATTCCTTAATACTGCATTAAACTGAAAATCATATTCTAATGTTCCAACAGTAATATTATCATAATTAAAACATGTAGAAACCCCCGGCGGCATTGGCAGATTAATTGCGGCTCTTAGAATTAAAGCAGCATCAAAAGCTCTGACAAGATTATCTTCATTTACGTCGGCATTGTATGCGCCAATAGGCGGGAGGGTTATCAATCCTATACTGTGTTTCAAAGCCAATGAAGCATCATAAGCCTGAACAAAACCATTTTCGTCAACATCACCGCAGTTTCTTATGGGAATATTCAACAATCCATTGGTTATTTCAACTAATGGGTTATTATCATTAAAAACAAACTCATCAAAACTCAAATCAGATGAAGATCCTTGTTCACCAACAACCTTAAATCTCAATTTAGTAAGAACTCCGGAGCCTGATAATGGTTCAGACCCAAGAGCAACAACTGAAAGATTACCAGCCTCCTGTTGATCAATTATCAGCGTCCAGCCTGCATCTCCTAACATTGTTCCTATTGTGGTTACATAAGGTGGCGACGGTATCAAAACAGAAGCATCATATGAAAAAACAAACTCGTTTGTGATGATTCCATAACCGGTCAGGTCACTTACCATGACAGGTATTTCTATGATAGCATTAGTACCTGCAATCAGTTCAGGTAAAATAACACGTTCAATACCCTGCCCAGGTAGTTGAATTAAATAAGATTTTTTAACCGGTAATCCGGTACTATGAACAGAGATTTCGGCAATTCTGACTGAATCGGTAGTATTAGCATTAAATGTTAATGTAATAGTATCATTATCAGAACCATTAGCAGGCGACGCCTGCAACCATGGAACATTACTTTCTGCAGTCCAGTTCGTATTGGATATCACTGATAAATAAGCCATGCCACTGGATGGACCTACAGTTAAACTATCAGGTTCGAGAATCAGAATAAATGGTGTTGCCTGATTGATTGTCACTACTTCAGTAGGTAGTCCAGATACATTAACATAGATCAGTCCCTGACGGGGAAGTTCAGAATTAGCATCATAATTTAGAGTGATAGTGGCATTACCAATTCCACTGTCAGGGATTACATGAAGCCAGATTTCTGAATTAGAAATTTCCCACGTAGCATTTGAAATAATAGTAAAATAAGTAGTACCAGCTTCAGGATCAACAAAAAACTCTAATGGCATAACGCTTAAAAATGCCCGGGCGGCAGCTTGTTCTATAATCACGGATATTTCAGTTATTCCATCAGAATCTGTAAAGGTAATTACTCCCTGACGACTGAGTGCTAAGGGATTTTCAGCAAAAGAGACTGTTATTGTTCCGTCAAGCTCTCCTGAGTCGGGTGATAAAGTAAGCCAGGGAACATCGGTGGTGGCAGTCCATTTGGCATTTGAGCTTACTGTCAGAGTGCAGGTTCCGGCTTCAAAACCAACTTCCTGAAATGAAGGACTAACACTTATTGTTGGCGACGCACCTGACTGATTGAGAACAACCACAGATTCAAGTGTTTCATCAGTAGTGCTTATGGTTATTGTGGCACTACGTGGTGCTGCCAAAAGGTTTTCATCGTAAAATACTGTAAAATCATCATCTAAATAACCTCCGGAAGGTTCAATATTGAGCCAATCTGCAGTTGTAAACACGCTCCAGCCGGTATTTGAAGTCACACTAAAACTGGTGCTATCCGACTCATAGCCTACATTTTGCACTAATGGAGCAACAACTAAAGTAGGTTCTGCACCGGTTTGAATAATGGTAATACTTGTAGTAACTGTTCCACCTAAAGTTTCCAAAAGAACTTCTCCTGAACGGGTTATAGTAAATGGATTGGAGTCATAGGTAATGGTCAATGTTTCGGTACCAAATCCAACAAGCGGAGTGGCTTCTAACCAGTCATCAATAAACGTTATTTCCCAGTTTGCATTCGATGTAACTTCAATTTCTACAATGCCTGTTTCTGATGTTACTTCAAGAAATTCTGGAATAACGCTTAAAAATGCCGGTGCGGCAGCCTGTTCTATAATCACGGATACTTCAGTTATTCCATCAGAAGCTGTAAAGGTAATTACTCCCTGCCGACTGAGTGCTAATGGGTTTTCAACAAAAAAGACTGTTATTGTTCCGTTAAGCTCGCCTGAGTCGGGTGATAAAGTCAGCCAGGGAACATCGGTACTGGCTGTCCATTGGGCATTTGAGCTTACTGTCAGAGTGCAGGTTCCGGCTTCAAAAACAACTTCCTGAAATGAAGGACTTACACTTATTGTTGGCGGTGCACCTGACTGATATAGAACAACTTCTAATTCAAGTGTTTCATCAGTAGTGCTTATGGTTATTGTGGCGCTGCGTGGTGCTGCCAAAAGATTTTCATCGTAAAATACTGTAAACTTACCATCTGAATAACCTCCGGATTGGTCAAAATTGAGCCAATCTGCAGTTGTAAACACGCTCCAGCCGGTATTTGAATTCACACTAAAACTGGTGCTATCCGGCTCATAGCCTACATTTTGCACTAATGGAGCAACAACTAAAGTAGGTTCTGCACCGGTTTGAATAATGGTTATACTTGTAGTAACTGTTCCGCCCAGAGTTTCCAGAAGAACTTTTCCTGATCGAATAACAGTATATGGATTGGATTCATAGGTAATAGTCAAGGTTGAATTACCAAATCCTGCTAATGGTGTGGCTTCCAACCAGTCATCAAAAAAGGTTATTTCCCAAAATGCATTTGATATAACTTCAATTTCTGCAATGCCTGTTTCTGATGTTACTTCATGAAGTTCGGGAATAACGCTGATAAATGCCGGGGCTGGGGATTGTTTGATGGTTACAGAATCTTTCGTTAGTCCGTCAGAAGTCGTAAAGGTAATTACTCCCTGCCGGCTGAGTGCCAATTGGTTTTCAGCAAAAGAGACTGTTATTGTTCCGTCAAGCTCTCCTGAGTCGGGTGATAAAGTAAGCCAGGGAACATTGGTGCTGGCTGCCCAGTGGGCATTTGAGCTTACTGTCAGACTGCAGGTTCCGGCTTCAAAACCAACTTCCTGAAATGAAGGACTAACACTTATTGTTGGCGGCGCACCTGACTGATATAGAACAACTTCTAATTCAAGTGGTTCATCAGTAGTGATTATGGTTAATGTGGCGCTACGTGGTGCGGCCAAAAGGTTTTCATCGTAAAATACTGTAAACTCACCATTTGAATAACCTCCGGATTGGTCAAAATTGAGCCAATCTACGGATGTAAACACGTTCCATCCGGTATTTGAGCTTACATTAAAACTGGTGCTATCTGACTCATAGCCTACATTTTGCACTAATGGAGCAACAACTAAAGTAGGTTCTGCACCGGTTTGAATAATGGTAATACTTGTAGTAACTGTTCCACCCAGGGTTTCCAGAAAAACTTTTCCTGAACGGGTAACAGTATATGGATTGGATTCATAGGTAATAGTCAGGATTTCATCGCCATTAGCTGAAATAGGATCAATACTAAGCCAGTCACTATGCTCATTAACAAACCATTCTGTATTTGAAGTTACTGTTACGGTTACAGTTCCTGAGTCAGCATTAACTTCTGCAAATTCAGGGTCTGCAATAATATAAACCAATGCTCCATCCTGATTTATAACAAAAGTAGCTCCAATATCTTCAATATCAGAATAGATGGAAACAATACCTGATCGGGGAACTATACCGATATTTTCTTGATAATCAATTACGATTTCCCGTGTATTTTCTCCGGATTCAGGATCAACATCAAACCAGGTCTCATCTGCATCAATCATCCAGTTTACATTTGATTCGATTAAAAAAGCAGTGCTTCCAGAACCGGAACCAACATTAATACTATAGGTATTCATTGTCAAATATGGTGTTGCCCCCTCCTGAACAACTGAAAGTACAATAAAATAATCTAGACTATCAGCTATTATGATGAATTCACCTGTACGCTCATAAGCTGAATAATTAGCATCGTAGGTTACAGTAAGTTCTTGTATGCTATCTCCCGTCATTGGATCAATACTTAACCAATCAATATCTTCTATAACTATCCATGAACTGTTTGAAGTTATTGAGAACGTTGTAAAACCAGATTCATAAGACACATTCTGAATATTAGGGTCTGCTTCAATTATTATGGGGAATCCTGCCTGATGAACTGTAACAATCACGGTTCCAATATTCTCAATATCAACCAAAATATTTGCGATCCTTGGAATAAATAATTCATTATTGGTATAAGTAGCTGTTATTGTACCAATGCCAGTACCAGAATATGATAATTCACACCAATCTTCGGCACATGAGGCAACCCAGTTAACATTATCTGGCGCAAAAACTATAAAACTAGTTACTCCTTCTTCGTAACTCACATATCTGTTTGATGGTACGACAAGTCCATCACTTTGCTGAAAACCCTGTGTCATATGAAACTGCATATTACCAAGTGTTTCAGTTGCAATTTCACCAATAGTTGAAGTAAGTATTAATTGTCCTGATATAAAATTATCCCCTCCTGAAGAAACAACCTCTCTTTCAATATATACCTGGGCATCAGCAATTTGGCAAACACAAGCAAACAATAGTAAAATATAGAGTTTTTTCATGCTGAGCAATATTTGTTGATTACATAGTAATTGAGATAGCTATCAAAGACCAAGAAAAAGAAAGAACCTAAATACCTGTTTTACAATTCGCTACCATCACTCACAAACAAAGCAGTCACTTTGAAAAACTAATTACTAAAATATTATCCCCTGTTCCTAAAGCATGCCTGGATGAGTGACATCCTAACATTGTGCACAAAAGTAATAATTATTTTTTGTCAATAAGTTGTTTACAACTTTTTTTTTAAAAAATTATCATCAACAATGAGGATATTAACCTTTAAAATTTGGAAATCATTTAGAGATTATTTACTATTTTTAATTAGTCTATTTAATATCATATTTTAACTAATATAAACTTTGATAATAATCTATTCATAAAAGATTCATTATTAGAGCCTACCTTCTTAACTGCAATAATTCAAAAATATCTACTTTAGCAGCCTGAATTAATCATTCAAAAAACTATGAAAGAGCTTTATCCTTTAAAATTCAATCCTTTGTTTAAAGACAAAATATGGGGTGGCGATAAAATAAAATCAGTTCTTGGGCTTGATTACAGTCCTTTGCCGAATTGTGGCGAAGCATGGGTTTTATCAGGAGTAGAAAATAATGAGACCATTGTCAGTGAAGGCTGGCTACAAGGTAATCACTTGAATGAACTGCTTGAAATTTATATGGATGACCTTGTTGGAGAGAAATTGTTTGAGCGCTATGGAAATGAGTTTCCACTGCTGATTAAATTACTTGATGCCAACGACTGGCTTTCTATTCAGGTGCATCCTAATGATGAACTTGCAAAAAAGCGTCATAATGGATCCGGAAAAACCGAAATGTGGTACATCTTACAAGCCGACCAGAATGCTCAGCTTATAAGTGGATTCAACCAAGAAATGACCAAGGAAAAATATCTGGATTTTCTAAATAGCAAAAAATTACCTCAAATCATGAATTTTGAGAAAGTTAGCCCCGGAGATGTCTTCTATATGCCTTCTGGTCGCGTTCATGCTTTGGGACCGGGAATATTACTGGCTGAAATCCAGCAGACTTCAGATATCACATATCGCATGTATGATTGGGACAGGGTAGATTCAGAAGGGAAGGCAAGGGATTTGCATACTGACCTGGCTCTTGATGCCATTGATTTTAAGGTTTACGATGATTATCGCAAACAGCCCCAAACCCATCCAGATCAGGCTACTTTACTTATGGAAAGCCCTTATTTCATTACTAATAAGCTGTTACTAACAAAACCTTTAACAAGAGATTATTCTGAACTTGATTCCTGTGTGATATATCTTTGTGTCAATGGTTTAGCTAATATTGAGTATTCAGGAGGAAACATCAGTATAAAAACTGGGGAATGTGTACTGATACCGGCACTCACACATAAAACAAATATCATCCCTAAATCTGAAACAAATATTCTTGAAATATTCCCTCTTTAACTCTTTTAACGACTTCAGGAACTTAGAATTGGAGTGCTGTTTATAAACCTGCTATTAAACAAATAACCTGTTTTATATTTCATTATGCCTTTAGGTTACAATTGCAAGTATCTGCTTGTTCCTCAACAAACAAACACCATGGATTATTTGTAACTCATAAGCTATCAGAGTTAGTATTACAATTTTAAGAGCACAAGCAATGTTATTATTCATATTTCAATTAGGTTTGCAAAACTGATAAACGGCTTTGAAACATTAATGTGCTTATTGTAATTTATTCAAAATCATTATATGACCCTTTTATTCTGGCAAAAACTGAAACAACAAATATCCGGCAACTGGTATTTATTTGTTATTTCTCTGTTTGTTGCAGGCTCATGTGCAAATCCTGTTGCTCCAACCGGTGGTCCCCGCGACAGTGATCCGCCTAAAGTATTGCGCTCTGTCCCTGAAAATGGCTCGGTAAATTTTAAAGAAAATGAAATAACAATCTATTTTGACGAATACATTCAATTAAAAGGGCTTCAGCAAAGTTTCCTGAGCTCCCCTCCTTTTAAGAAAGTTCCTGGAACCCGTGTAAAAGGAAAATCACTTGTTATACGATTAACCGAAGAATTACGGGATAATACGACATACACACTGTTTTTCGGAAACTCAATTACTGATTTAAACGAAGGTAATCCAATTCAAAACTTTCGCTATGTCTTTTCAACCGGCCCAGTTTTAGATTCAATGGAAATATCCGGAAAGGTTATGAATGCTTATTCTCTAAAACCTGAAAAAGACATATTTGTAATGCTTTACGATGATTTCCGGGATTCAGTACCATATCTTGAAAGACCATATTATATTTCAAAAACTGATGATGATGGACTTTTCTATTTTACCAATCTTCGTAATGTACCTTACAAAATATTTGCTTTGCGCGATATGAACGCAAATCTGATTTATGACCTGCCTAACGAGGAAATTGCATTTATTAAGGATACGATTCATCCGGTAATGTCGTCAGTTTCATCTCAATTTAGAATAACTGCTCCTGATGAATCAATTAACACAAATATCAAAAAGCATCCGGGATCGGAACAAAACAGAAAGGAGCTGCCGTTGATTATTGAATCCGAAATTCAGGAAAGAAATAATGAGGATTCATTGCGAATAAAAAGTAAACATGATGAACTTCAGCTTTATCTTTTTTTAGAATCCGATTTATCACAAAATCTTCAAAAAGCCGACTATTATCATCCTGACAGGCTGATATTTACCTTCCGTCAACCAGTCGAAGGCCTGACGATCAAACTAATCCCAGAAACTGATTCAATATGGCACCTGACAGAGTTAAATAAAACCGGCGACACTCTTTATTACTGGCTCACCGGGATTGAACGCGACAGTCTTAAACTGGAAATAGGTGCCAAAGATCTGGAAACTGATACCATACAAATCCCCCTTGTTAAATTTCATAAATATCGTTCGGAAAAGGAGAATTCAACTATCAGACTTGATACAAGATATAATGTTTCACGATCAAAACCCTTTGATCTTAATGAACCCATTACTCTAATCTTTTCTGAACCAATTTCAGATTTTCAAAAGGATAGAATCCAACTAATGGAAGACTCCGTAATAATTGAGCCCAAAATACGGTTCACCGATGAAATTAAAAGAACACTATCAATAAATCACTCGTGGAAAGATACTACAGCTTATTCCCTCTTAATACCGGATTCTGTATTCATTAGCATTTATGGCAGTTGTAATGACACTCTGAAACTAACCTTTAAAACAAGAGCATCTGATGATTATGCTAATCTGAAAATTAAACTTGAGCATGATTTAAAAGACGGACAAATAATGGTAATGTTGTTTGATGATCACAATGCAGTAATAAAACAGAGAACTTTAAATATTAATGAAAAAGAGGTGGTTTTTTCATTTTTATTACCGGGTAAATATTTTGTACGAGCAATATACGATAGTAATTCTAATGGAAAATGGGATTCAGGTAGCTACTTAAATAAGAAACAACCTGAAAAAGTATTTGCTCTTGAAAAAATAATTGAATTGCGAAGCAACTGGGATCTGGAAGAAACCTTAATAATACCTGATATCAAAGATCATTAATTGAGAAGAATGCCTTATTAAAGTGCATTAATCGCCATGACATTTATTGATACAATAAAGAATATCTGACAAGGCTTTATTTTTCAAAGAATAATTAATTTTTTTGCCTTCTCTTTTTGCAATCAGCAAGCCTTTATTCTTTAATATATTCAAATGATGAGAAGCAGCAGCCTGTTCAATGTTAAGGCGTTCATAAATCTGAGTAACACTCATCCTTTTCTCTCCTTTAAGTAAATCAATTATGGCAATTCTCATCGGATGAGCCATAGCTCTTAACTTGCTTGATGCAGCCTCGAGCTTAACGATGTCTAATTCCATTTCTTTCATAACGTTAAATTTTTGCAAATATAAAAATTTAACATCTAAAAAAATAGTTATGTAGATATTTTTAACTATGCTTCGTAATTATATAGCGATATAAACTCAAAAGCATTACCATTGAAAAGACCTTTATCACTTAATTTTAGTTCAGGAATTACAAGTAACGCAAGAAATGAAAGAGTCATAAAAGGAGATGAAAGTTTAGTTCCTGATTCTTTTGCTATTTTATCAAGCATTTTGTATTTCCGAGCCACCTCATAACCATTTTCCAGCGACATAAGTCCAGCAACTGGCAATGGCAGAATAAAATTTTCAGAACCATTAAAAGCTACAATCCCTCCCTTTGCTTCTATCAGATGATTCACAGCTTTACAAATTGCTTCATCACTTGTACCGACTGCAATAATATTATGACTGTCATGAGCAACAGTTGAAGCAATTGCTCCATGTTTCAGATTAAAACCATGTACAAACCCAATAGCAGGCATTGACTGATTATAACGATTAAGTACTATTATCTTCAGGATATCTCTTTTTGTATCACTCACAATCAGTTTATTATCAACCAAAGGGCTGGCTATCATATGTCTGGTAACAATCTGATCATCAATAACCTCAATAATGTTAATTTTTGACCCCTTATCACTGACTTCAATATCGGCAGGTTTAATTTTTCTCGCATTAAAACGATTAACAGGCTTTTCATCTACCTCATCAATTCTGGTATTTCCGTTCTCAGCCACTTTTATACCCTTTATATATGTCTCCATAACCTTCATATTCTCAGGTGAATCAACCACAATCATATCAGCATCATCACCTGGCTGAAGCAATCCAACCGGTAGTCCGTAATGTTTTACAGGGTTTAAGGTACACGCACTAATTACATCGAACATATCATAACCATTTTCAATTGCCCTAACTATCAGTGAATTAATATGACCCTGAATGAGTTCGTCAGGATGTTTATCGTCAGAACAAAACATGATCATATGCGGCATTTCTTTTAATAATGGAATAAGTGCATCGAAATTTCGTGCAGCACTACCTTCCCTAATCAGGATTTTCATACCCAGCATGGCTTTCTCACGTGCCTCTTCTAGTGTAAAACATTCATGATCAGTAGTAATTCCTGCTTCTGCATATTTTCTGGCATCTTCGCCCCTAAGTCCCGGTGCATGACCATCAACCGGCTTTTTACGTTTAATTGCAGCCAATAGTTTAGCTTTCACTTCAGGATCATTATAGAGCACACCCGGAAAATTCATCATCTCCGAAAGATAATATATATCATCCCAATCCAGTATTTCACCAATAGTATCAGCACTAATTGAAGTGCCTGAAGTTTCAAATTCGGTTGCCGGAACGCATGAAGGTGCGCCAAAAAAGAATTTAAACGGAACTTTTTTTCCATTTTCAATCATAAATTTCACTCCTTCCACACCGAGCACATTGGCAATTTCATGAGGATCACTCACTGTTGCTACTGTGCCATGCAGACTGGCAAGGCGGGCAAATTCTGACGGAATGAGCATGGAACTTTCTATATGAATATGCGCATCAATGAGACCAGGCAGAATATATTGATCGGGCACTCTGGTATCATATAATACCCGCTCTATTTTGCCTTTATTGACTACAATGGTACCCGGAAAAATGTTTCTATTGACAACATCAATAATGTTGCCGGATAGTTTAAATGTGTCGCCATGCATAATAATTAATTTTAATTCAAATTGCAGTTATACGTATGCAAAATTAAGCAGTTAGTCAAAGCATCTATGCTTTCTGACTATAAAATCTTGCATTTAAGAATTTAGGTAAACCGGTATTACATCAATACCGGTGGATTTAAGTATTTCTTTTGTTTCCGGATAATTCTTCGTAAACCCAAGAAGAAAGCCTCCACCACCTGAACCACAAAGTTTTGTATAAAAATTTCCGCTTTCAAGGCCATATTCCCAGATCTTTTCAGTATTAACCGGGATCATTTCTTTAAGGTTCTTAAGTGAAAATACTGAAAGTTTATAAAGGTTCGAATAAAAAGTATCTGTATCTCCACTGATCAGGCTGGTAATACAATTATTAGTAATAGGAATCATTGTATCCTGAATCAGGGTTCTGAAATCCTCATGCCTTGATCTTTCCATAAAAAGATTTACCAAAGGCTCAGTCTTCCCGGGAATACCGGTATTTATAAGAAATATCCCGCCTTCTGTATAATGGTTCGTACGTGGTATTTCAACCACTGAAATATCATTCCGTGAACGTATGAGTAAAGGCTGCCCTATGTAACAATTCAAAGGGTCAATACCACTGCTTGTCCCATGGAAGAAAGATTCAAGCTGAGAGAACTGCTGAAGGAGTTCATTGTTTTGTTTCAGTACCGTTTCAGCATCATCATACAACACTCCGTTAACATATTTCTTGTATAGTGCAGCTACCAGGGCTCCAGAACTACCTACCCCATAACCCTGTGGGATATTGCTTTCAAGATAAAGTCCTTTTTGAACATCTTCAGCAAATAAATCTACATTGAATGAACTCTTGAGTTTTCCGCTATTTTTTAATTCCTGAAGATATGGAACATATTGTCCCAATAATGCATTGCTTTTTCTGGCATAATCAAGGTCGGTATATTTGTTTTCTTTGATAAAGCTTAATTCGGCTTTAAAATATGTATAAGGAATTGTAAGACCCATTGAGTCGAATAAAATACTGTATTCTCCAAACAATAGAATTTTTGAGTAAAATATATCCGGTTTTCTTTTCATCAGCCCGTGTTCTTCAGTAGTTAATTATTTCAAATACAGCTTCAAACCTGCAATTCTTTGTTATTAAAATTTAATGTTAATACAAAATGGATTTATTGTAATCTGCTCAAACTAACTTTTAATATACATTGTCCTCATCTTTCTCTTTTCATTTTATCCTTACTGGGCCTTTTCCAATATGGTCATGTATTACCAGACCATCTTCACAAAACGCCCTTAATTCATTATCAATAAACTCCTTAACTTTTTCCTGGTCTTCAGTCGGATAAATAATATGAATGTTCGGTCCTGCATCAATAGTAAAGGTCATTCTCAGATTTTGCCTTTTTCTGAAATCAATTATTTTCTCAATAGCGTTAATTGTATTTGCCTTAATAAGAATAAATCCAGGTTCAGAGCTCATCATCAGTCCATGAAGTGTAAGCGCCTCATTATCAACAACCTGCTCAAAACTATCCCAATCTCCTCTTTCAATAGCTTTAATAATTGTAAACAAGCGATCATTTGCCTGTTTTATACGTCCTTTCTTAAAATAATGATGGTTCATTTTTTCATGACCCATACTGCTTGAAACTGTTTTCTTACCTTTATCAATAATTAAAATGCTATTGTATAAATCCTCAAATAAAGGATGAGGTTTTTCCGGTAGCGGAATAGCATACTTGTTATCAGAACCATTAACAAAATCTGAGCGCCCCCATAAAACAAAACCACCATATACAGAACGACTGGCACTTCCTGAACATAATCTTGCAATATGAGAAGCTTTTTTATAAAAGATCGTATTATCAATCTCCTTACCTCTTATCTGATAATCAATACTTAATAAACAAAGAGCCAAAGCACTCATTGAAGAGGCGGATGAAGCAATACCAGCAGAATGCGGAAAAGTATTGAAGCTTTCTATTCCAAGTGAAAAATCTTTTAGAAATGGAAGTTCAGAAGTAAGTTTACGGAGCATGATTAAAATCTTCTCCTGAAACTCAGTATGTTCCTTACCTTCAAATAAATACCTATGCAGAATATCATCTGTTGCATTTCTCTTTTGTCTCGCAAAAACAATCGTTTCTGTATACGAAGAACTAAGAGTAATACTTAATGAAGGGTTGATCGGCATTTGATTTCCGGTTTTTCCCCAATATTTCACTAAAGCAATATTGGCAGGACTCCGCCAGCCTGTTACAAATTTTTTCGCACTGCTATCTGTTTTCTGAGCTGTCATAAATCATTTCCTTAAATCCAAAAAATGTATTCAATCTTTTGTATGAAAGGTATTCTATTAATTCCTGCCTGCTTTTAGTCCAAAGAGCCATTGCAAAATCTCCTCCCCAGGCACCAAGAGATTTAATCTGACCATCAAAATCATTAAAAACACCATTTTTCAAAGTTGGTTCATTAAGTATTGCTGATAAAATTGCTTCATGCTCCTGCATCAGCTCCCCGAAAACCTTGTAATCCGTACAATGAACCATCTGTCGGGTGATCTCATCTATTTTTTGGATTTCATAATAAAAATCATTGTTCTGATCATAAAATTTATTTACAACAGGCTCAGTATCCATTTTCCTGCCAAGGTAAATGAAATAAATCTTGTCGGAAAAAGGAGGATTGAAATCCACTTCCTCAATCATTCGTCGGTTATCGAATTTTTTGTATAAAACAGACCCCGAAGCTCTGGAGCAGGCAATATCATAACCTGAACCTCTTGACACTTCAGAATGCAAATCATAAGGATCAACATCAGCCCAGTATGCAATATTTGAAATCAATGAAGAACTTGAACCCAGCCCCCAGTCAATATTAAAATTCAACTCACTATTTATTTGATAACCAGACATATCAATCAAAAATGAAGGGTTGTGTTTTTTGGCGGCAAGTAGAATTCTCTGAATATATCCGGCTGACTTACTATTATTTGATTTTAAAATAAAAAAGTCTGGTGTGCTAAAACGGGATTGAAACCAGGATTTACCCTGTACATAAGTATGCCAGTCAATAACGCCCTTATGTGCAGTATTGCCAATGCTCATGCTCTGCCCAAACCTTGTTGGAACGGCAAGCGCTAATGCTCCATGCAATACAAGATACTCACCTGAAACAAGAAGTTTTCCTTTTGAAAAATATTTTTTGGAAATCACGTTGGCAATGTTTGGAATTCGTGAATCTTTCTAAGCTGTCCCAAAAAATTTGATACACTTTTATTTGACACCTTATGAGTTTTAAAATGCTCAATTGCTTGTTCTTTTTCCTTATCCGTAGCATTAAAATTATTCAGGATATTTAGCAAATGCATTTTCATATGTCCTTTCTGAATGCCTTTTGTAACCAGCGATTTCAAAGCGCTAAAATTGTTTGCTAGACCAATTGTAGAAGAAATCATCATCAGTTTCCCGGCATCAGGATTACCCATAAGTTCAAGTGAAAACTTTGCCAATGGATGCAGCTTTGTCAATCCTCCTACACTTCCCAAGGCAATAGGTATTTTTAGAGTGTATTTGAAAATATTGTTTTTCAACTCCAAACTGGTAAGTCCCTGGTATGAGCCCGAACGAGCCGCATAAGTATGCCCGCATGCTTCAATAGCGCGAAAATCGTTACCGGTAGCAAGGGCAACTGCATCAATGCCATTGAAAATCCCTTTATTATGTGTTGTGGCACGGTAAATATCAATCTGAGATATCCTAACTGCTTTTGAGAACTTATCAACAAATTCTTCAGGAGTAATTTCGTCAACACCTTTCAAATCCGGAACCGGACATTCTACCCATGTTTCAACAAGGCAGTCAGGGGTATAATTTGACAGTATTGACATGATCACCTGACATTCAAAGCCTCCATACATTGGATTCATATCCAGATGAGTTTTTAATACTTCAGCAAATTCTTCAAGGCAGGTGTTTATAAAATTAGCGCCCATAGCATCACGCGTATCAAAATACGCTAATATCTGATAATAACCCGGCATTTCGTCACGCTTGTTCAACAGCTCAATATCAAGAATTCCTCCTCCTCTTTTCTCCATATTGGCAGTTATGGACTTGGTTTGTTCCAACATCAGGCGACGCAATTCAGGAAAATACTGTTTTAAAACAGCATCATCCCCTTCCCATATAAAATGAACCTGCCCAACCTTAGTGGTTGAAATAACCCGGCTATGGAATCCGCCACGTTCACTCCAAAAGCGGGCACTATTGGCAGCAGCAGCAACTACCGAACTCTCTTCAATAACCATGGGAACAATTAATACTTCATTGTTAATCATGACGTTTGGCACTACGCCATAAGGAAAGAAGTAATTTGTTACAGTATTTTCACTGAATTCATCCAATAATTTCTGCACTTTGGTGTTTTCGTGCCAAAATGACCGCAAAAGCTCAATTCCTGCCTGCGGATGATGCAGAAATGAAGTAATCTTCTCAATTTTGCTATCCTTCCCTAATTTTGAGAACCCCTTAATTATTTTGTTATTTCCCATAATTAATTGTTATTTGCCTAAACATGGAGGAAATTACTTTTTAAGCAAAATAAAATTTTTCAAAATACCCGTTCGAACCAATAATTGTCGTTTATTATACCGGAACAAGAATAATATATCATTTGTTTGATAATTGATCATATCAGAAAACATTCATCCTGATACTTTTACGATATAATTTATTTTACGAAAGTATAAAAAAGTTCATTCATACAGGTATTTTCAGTCAAATTGCAAACATTGTTATTTTATAAATCATTCATAGGCATTGCTTGTGGCCACATTCAGCATAAAACAAAAAAGCCGCCTTAAAAATAAAGCGGCCGGGAAAATTTAATAAGATATATGAGAGATTAGTACATTCCTCCCATCCCACCCATGCCTGGGTTAGGCATAGGAACTTCTTTTTCTTCTTTAATTTCTGAAACCACACATTCGGTAGTTAAGAGCATACCAGCAATTGAAGCAGCATTTTCAAGTGCAACGCGCGATACCTTAGTTGGATCAATTACACCAGCATCAAACAAATTCTCATATACGTCAGTTCTTGCGTTAAAGCCATAATCACCTTTGCCTTCCCTTACTTTCTGAACCACAACCGAGCCTTCCATACCGGCATTTTCAACAATCTGACGCAATGGTTCCTCTAATGCTCTTCTAATAATCTGAACTCCGGTTTTTTCATCATCATTCTCACATTTCACTGAACCAAGAGTTTCAATAGCACGAATATATGCAATACCACCACCAGGTACTATGCCTTCTTCAATTGCGGCACGTGTTGCATGCAAAGCATCGTCGAAACGATCTTTCTTTTCCTTCATTTCCACTTCACTGGCAGCACCAACATAAATCACAGCTACACCACCAGCCAGTTTAGCCAGACGTTCCTGTAATTTTTCACGATCGTAATCGGATGTGGTAGTTTCCATTTGTGCTTTAATCTGCTTAATACGTGCGTCAATGTCAGCTTTCTTACCCTTACCGCTAACTATGGTTGTGTTGTCCTTATCAACTGATACTTTTTCTGCCTGACCCAAATAGCTGAGATTAGTGTCTTCAAGCTTGTAACCTTTTTCTTCTGAAATAACCGTTCCGCCTGTCAAAATGGCAATATCTTCCAGCATTTCTTTTCTGCGGTCACCAAAGCCGGGAGCTTTAACTGCAACAATTTTCAAAGATCCACGGATCTTATTTACAACAAGAGTTGCAAGCGCTTCACCTTCAACATCTTCTGCTATAATTATAAGCGGACGACCTGATTGTGCAACTTTTTCAAGAACCGGAAGCATATCCTTCATAACACTGATCTTTTTATCATGAATCAGGATATAGGGATTTTCATAAACGGCTTCCATCTTCTCAGCATCAGTAACAAAATAAGGTGAAATATATCCACGGTCGAATTGCATACCTTCAACAACTTTCACAGTTGTTTCAATTCCCTTGGCTTCTTCAATTGTGATAACACCTTCTTTCTTCACTTTACCCATTGCTTCGGCAATAAGTTTACCAATGGTAAAATCGTTATTTGCCGAAACTGATGCAACCTGTTCAATTTTCTCAAAACTGTCACCAATTTCTTTTGATTGTTTTTTCAGATCTTCGATGATCACCTGAACAGCCTTATCAATTCCACGTTTAAGGTCAATGGGGTTAGCACCGGCTGTAACATTCTTCAATCCTGTAGTTACAATAGCCTGAGCAAGTACAGTGGCAGTAGTAGTACCATCACCCGCAACATCCGAAGTTTTTGAAGCAACTTCTTTAAGCAATTGAGCACCCATATTTTCAACAGGGTCTTTCAGATCTATTTCTTTAGCTACTGAAACACCGTCTTTTGTAATTACAGGGGCACCATATGATTTCTCAATAATTACATTACGGCCTTTAGGTCCAAGAGTTACCTTTACAGCACTTGCCAACGAATCAACACCTTTTTTAAGCTGTTCGCGAGCTTCTAAATCAAATAAAATATTTTTAGCCATTTCTATCGTTTTTTAATTTTTATAATTCTTTGTTAATTAAATAATTGCAAGAATATCACTCTCACGCATGATAAGATAATCCGTACCATCAATATTTATTTCGGTTCCGGCATATTTTCCATACAATACAACCTCACCCGGTTTTACAGTTGTAGGTTCATCCTTTTTTCCGGGGCCGGCTGCTACAACAGTGCCTTTTTGTGGTTTTTCTTTTGCTGTGTCAGGAATAATAATTCCAGCTGCTGTTTTTTCTTCTGCCGGTGCAGGCTTAACCAAAACTCTGTCGGCTAATGGTTTAATGTTTACTTTTGACATCTTCTGATTGATTTTATATTATACATATAATTAATTAAACAGATTTTACTCTGACGAAGGGTTTGACATATTTCATGCCAATAAAATATTTTTATTGCCTAAATTATTTAATAATTAGTAAAAATTCAATTATATTCTACTGATTATCAACTTACTATGGAGATATAAAATGAACCAGATCTATTTAAGGCTCAAATTTTGTCTTATTATTTTTTTATTTATTCGCAAAAAAAATGTCATAATATGTGACATTATGACATTCTTAAAATTCCGGTTAGTATTTTCTCTAATCTTCCTGCGGAGGCATTTGATAATCCTGCACAGGCTGTTGGGTTGTGCCGGTTTCAACATGTTGCCTCAACTCAGTATCGCTAATGGTTTGTACTTGGTTGCGGGGGATAACAAAAACGCTAAACAGGCTTAACACCAAAAGAACTATAGCCAGGGTCCAGGTTGCTTTTTCAAGAAAGTCAGCAGTTTTGCGAACACCCATAAACTGATTTGATGAAGCAAAATTGGAAGCAAGACCTCCTCCTTTTGAATTTTGAACAAGAACTATTAATGCTAATAAAACACAGGTAATTAGTATTAATACCGAAACTAATATATAGCCACCCATAATAAAATGTATTAAATTGATTTTATGTTACTTATAATCTTTTTCTATTTTTTCAATCTGGGCTGCAAAAGTACTGCTTTTTTCGGGATATATCAAAATCAAACGTTTAAAAACTCTAATAGCTTTTTCTTTATGTCCCTGTTGAAGAAATATTTTTGCAAGTGTCTCACTTACAATGGTTTCATCATCAATAGTACTTTGTTTTGCATAATTGACCGGATTAAAAAATTCTTTCTGCGGCCGGGTTATATGAGGTTCCTGCTGGATAAAACGATTAATAATTTCTTCTTTTGATAAAATTTCAGCTCTCTTTTTATCAGTTTCTGCTATGAGTACATCATCCTTAACTTCTGTATCATCAGCCTGAATCGGTATTTCACTTATTTTTTCTTCGATATCATAATCACTGATTACGGTTTCAGAAACCGGCAACGAGAATTCACCGGTATCCCCGGTATATTCTGAGAACAGCAAATTCCGTAATTTATTTCTGTCGCCGGCATAAGCTGCTACAATGCTCAACTGTGAATTATACGAAATATGCTGAATATTTTTAAGGTTACATGCATATAACATATGAGCGGTCTGACAAAAGGGATATTCTTCAATTACACTTCTGATCATTGTTAACGAGCGTGAATCAAGAGATGCAGGATGCTCAATGTAATATTGAAATTTTGCTAAACTCATTGGTTTACCAGTTTACAACTGAACGATTAAAAATATCCTGAACCAGAGCGTCAATTATCTGTTCCATAAGCTGATCTTCAACTTCAGAAAGCGACCGTGAACTTTCATAATCCTCAAAACGCGAAAATGATGCCTCAAAATTTTGTTTTTCATCAAACCGGTTACTATACGAAACCTTAACCGATATTGTAAGCCGGTTTAATGCGGCAGTTTCATCACCAGTAATTGCAACCGGTTGAGTATTGTAATCAGTAATATATCCTTCAAATGCAAGATCACCATTTGCAGACACCTGGCTCAGATTGGTCTGCGAACTGAACTTATCTCTCAAAGCGTCAGTAAGGCGCTGACTAAGCACAGGTTGCACAAGTGGTGCATTATTAATAAATTGCTGAATTGAAATAGTTTTTGCCTCGGGTGGTATGGAAGCACCAGTAAAAGAATAAACACCACAAGCCTGTATAATCAAAATTATAAAAGCAAGTGTTATAAAAGCAATAGGATTGCAGCCTCTTTTACAGATCAATATCATATTCTTTAATTTTTCTGTACAAAGTCCTTTCTGAAATACCAAGTTCCTTTGCTGCGCTTCTTCGCCTTCCTCCATGTTTTTCAAGGGCTTTGGTAATAAGTTCCAGTTCCCTTTTCTCAAGCGACAACGATTCCTCAAGTACTTCCGATTCAGCAAGAGGTTCACTGCTGGTATCATACGTATGATGTATGCTCATATCAGCAGGATCATGGTCATATATATCGCTTTCGCCAATAAACTTATGTAAGTTTTGCGGAAAATCCTTAGGCCATGTTTCAGGTTTTCCTCCTGTTTTCATAATTTCGAAAACCAGTTTTTTCAGTTCGGTAATATCCCGACGCATATCGAAAAGCACTTTATATAGAATTTCCCGCTCAGAAATTTCAGAAAAAGCATTTTCTGACTTATATAAAATCGGCAGATCACGATGCTGTCCTTCAGGAAGATAGTTTAATAAAGTCTGAGCACTTATTTTCCGATTTTCTTCTATTATAGAAATTTGCTCAGTAATATTTTTTAACTGCCTGATATTTCCATACCAGCGATAATCCCTCAGTATCCGGCGTGCATCTTCATCGAGTTCAATGACCGGCATGCGATAACGTTCAGCAAAATCAGAAGCAAACTTTCTGAATAAAAGTATAATATCATCCTTTCGTTCGCGCAACGGAGGAATATAAATTGGAACTGTATTTAATCTGTAATACAGATCCTGCCTGAATTTTCCTTTTTGAACGTAATCGTTTACATCAACATTAGTTGCAGCTACAATTCTAACATCTGTTTTCAGCACTTTTGATGAGCCAACTTTAATGAATTCGCCTGACTCAAGTACTCTTAATAACCTAACCTGAGTAGAATGAGGCAATTCAGCAACTTCGTCAAGAAAGATTGTACCCTTATTGGCAACCTCAAAATATCCTTTACGAGCTTCATGTGCTCCTGTGAACGATCCTTTTTCATGTCCAAACAACTCAGAATCAATAGTTCCCTCAGGGATAGCACCACAATTCACTGCGATATAAGGCCCATGCTTGCGAGAGCTAAGCTGATGAATGATTTTGGGAAAAACCTCTTTTCCAACTCCGCTTTCACCGCTAACAAGCACTGAAATATCAGTAGGTGCTACCTGGCGTGCAATATCAATAGCTCTGTCAAGCAAAGGCGAATTACCTATAATCCCAAAACGCTGCTTGATTGATTGAATATCCATATCTATAGTCTGGTTTTATTTGCAAAGTTCAACTATAATCCATACAAGTTAAACGATTTAATTGCAAAAATAGCTTAAATTCAGAATTATAAAAAATAAAAACAAATATGGTATGGTTTCTTTGAAATACTCCTTATTAATAATATAACATGAAAGTCCGGTTAATTAATATTACATATCTCTAATAATAATATATTTATAAGAACCTGATCCACTATTTAAACATTTTTTCCATAAGCTCTACCAGTCGGGCTGCATATCCCATTTCATTATCATACCATGCAACTACTTTTACAAGTCTGTTTTTATCACCAAGAACTGCAGTAAGTCCGGCATCGAAAACAGCCGAATGGGTATTTCCAATAATATCAACTGAAACAATAGGATCTTCAGTATATTGGAGTATCCCCTGAAACCGCACCTTAGCAGCATCTTTAAATGCCTGATTGATTTCCTGAATACTGGTTGATTTTTTTACGGTACAGGTGAAATCAGTTAAGGAACCATTGGGAACCGGCACTCTTATTCCTGCTCCGCCCAGTTTGCCTGTAAGATGCGGAAAAACTTTTGTAGCGGCTTTTGCAGCTCCTGTTGTAGTAGGAATAATGGAATAAGCAGCAGCTCGTCCGCGTCTCCAATCTTTATGAGGAGCATCAATAAGGTTCTGATCTCTGGTATAGCTGTGAACAGTAGTAATAAAACCCTCGTCAATACCCCAAAGCTCATCAATAACTTGAATCAGAGGTGCTACGCAATTAGTTGTACATGAAGCATTTGACAAAACAACATCTTTCTTGTCAATAGTATGGTCATTAATACCAAGCACAATATATTTAACATCCTCGGATTCGTTTTTTGCCGGTGCCGAAATAATTACTTTTTTAGCCCCTGCCTTAATATGCTTCATTGCATCAGGAAGGTTTGTAAAATTTCCGGTTGACTCAATAACAACATCAATATCAAGTTCATGCCATGGAATATTTTGTGGCTCAGGTTCGCAAAATACTTTTATGATTTTATCATTGATCACTAAATTTCCACCTTCTGTAGTTATGTTAGCAGGAAATATTCCATGAACCGAGTCATATTTCAGTAAATGAGCAAGATTTTCAGCACATGTAAGATCATTTACAGCTATAAGTTCCAAAGCACTATTGTTAAACATAGCGCGAAATGACACCCTGCCAATTCTACCGAATCCATTAATAGCCACGCGTATCCTCTTCATAATGATTTCTTCAGGAGTGTTAATATTTATTTTCGACAAAGGTAGTTATTTGACTTGTTTCTAAATTGTTTTATTACAACCAACTTGAATTAAGCCCTGAAAAATCTTTTACTGAATAGCTTATTAACAAGTCATTTTGTCATTGCACACAATGAAAAATGAGAGCCAAGACAAAGAATTCCTATTTTTGTACAATCAAATCTTAATTATCAATCAACTAAAATTATTTAACAATGCATGATGTTCAAGACTACATTAAGAAAAACAAAGACCGTTTTCTCGAAGAATTATTTGATTTAATCCGTATTCCTTCAATCAGCTCTATTGCTGACCACAAACCTGACATGATTAGGGCTGCGGAATACTGGAAAAACTCAATTCTGAAAGCCGGCGCTGATAAAGCTGAAATTTTTCAAACTCCCGGAAACCCTATTGTCTATGGTGAGAAGGTAATTGATCGCAACCTGCCTACCATACTTGTATATGCGCATTATGATGTGATGCCTGTTGATCCGATTGAGAAATGGGTTTCTCCACCTTTTGAACCAGAAATCCGCGACAATAAGATATACGCCCGTGGTGCTGACGATGATAAAGGGCAGGGATTTATTCATGCCAAAGCATTCGAAGCAATGGTTAAAACAAATTCATTGCCTTGTAATGTGAAATTCATGATAGAAGGAGAAGAAGAAATAGGCTCACCTAACCTGGGTAAATTTTGTCAGGATAATAAAGAAATGCTTGCTGCCGATATTATTCTGGTTTCGGACACAAGTATGATTGCTAAGGATATCCCTTCAATTACAGTCGGACTTCGTGGTTTATCCTATGTTGAAGTTGAAGTAACCGGTCCCAGCCACGACCTTCATTCGGGTTTGTTTGGTGGTGCTGTTGCAAATCCTGCCAATATTCTTGCAAAAATGATAGCCTCATTGCATGACGATGAAAACAGAATTACCATAAAAGGATTTTATGATGATGTAGAAACTGTAAGTGCTGAAGAAAGAGCTGAAATGGCAAAAGCCCCCTTTGACCTGGAGCAGTACAAAAAAGCACTCAAAATAAACGAAGTATGGGGTGAAAAAGGTTATTCCACAATAGAACGTACCGGAATACGGCCTACACTTGATGTAAACGGCATTTGGAGTGGATATACGGGTGAAGGTGCAAAAACAGTATTGCCTGCAAAAGCTTTTGCTAAAATTTCAATGCGCCTTGTTCCGAATCAGGATCATCAGAAAATAAGCAAGTTATTTGTAGAGCACTTTAAGTCAATTGCGCCGCCTTATGTTACCGTTGATGTACAAGTTCATCATGGAGGACAGGGTTATGTATCACCTACGACAAGTCATGCCTATCAGGCTGCCAGCAAAGCATATGAAACTACTTTTGGTAAAAAGCCGGTTCCAACCCGTAGTGGTGGCAGTATTCCAATTATCTCAGCTTTTGATCAGATACTGGGAATCAAATCAATTTTGATGGGATTTGGTCTTGAGGCTGATGCTATTCATTCTCCAAACGAAAACTTCGACCTGGATATATATTATAAAGGTATAGAAACAGTACCTTATTTTTATAAATACTTTGCTGAGCTGATGATTTGATATCAGCAAACGTAATTGGCTTACAACGTTTTTATTAATAAAAAAGAAGCTGCTTCATTATAATTTGAAGCAGCTTCTTTTTTTATACTGAATTGGTTTCAACTACTGAACCAATGCTTTAAATTCAGAGTTATCGAAGAATTTAATAAATTCACGATCGGTCTTAGCAGTGTTTTTCAGCTTAGCGTCAGCAGCAAATGCTTTTTGCAAATTAGTAACAATTCCCTGAATATCATTAGCGCGTGCAGCAATTACACCAAGCAGATAATGAGTTTTTGCATGCTCAGGAGCACATTTTGCATTTTGGTTTGCACCGGCAAGATTTCCTGATAGCATTTGAACTAGTGCCACGTTATGATTACATGTCTTGTTTCCAAAAAGAGCTAGTGCCTGTTTGTAATTTCCTTTAGGTATCATAAGCATACCAAGGTTATAGTCAACATTGGCTCCCAGTTTACGGGCTTCATTATAATAGGCTTCTGCCTTTTTATAATCTTTTGTCTTTGAAGCCATAGCACCTAAGTTGTTGATAACTTCAGCTTTTCCTGCTCCAAGTTCTTCAGCCTTTTTAAGATGTTTGGTAGCTTCTGACATTTCGTCAAGCCTCATCTCAATAGCTGCAGCATTATTGTATCCCTTGTAATTCTTAGGGAAGAGGTCAATAGCGGTCTTATAAATATTTAACTGAGCATTCGGGTCATTTGTCAGAGTAGCAGCATAAAGAAGTTCCTTTTCGGTTAACTGACCGGGATCAGAAACTGCAAGCTGTGCAATCTGCTCATCAGTTTTCTTTGGTTCAAATACATTAACCTTAACAACTACACGACGAAGCGGAGGTAAAATATCTTTCTCAACTTCTTTATACACATAAGACATGTTCCTAATTTCCTGTTCACGTTTTTTGGGATCAGTTTGAGAATTAACAATATTAATAATAACGTTTTTATCTTTTATATCCGATGCCTGAACAGCTTTTATAAAGCCATCCCAATCTTCACCATGAGCACTAACATTATACTTAATATCTTTTTCAACATTTCCAATTTTTACATTGCTATTCTTTTCACGGACAAGCTTCTTTAGCAAATCGTGTGTATATTTCAAACCGGTTTTCGAACGTCTTTCTGACAGGCCTACGTTGTGGCTTTCCTCACCTTCGGGAGAAGCATAGGCATCAATGTCAATATCACGTATTTGCCATCCTTTACGTATAAAATCTTCAAGATCACGGATCTTTTGTTTTGCCTCCTGATTGCGGTTCAATGGCAGATTCCAGTTCAAATTGTACATATCAACTTTGAAATAAATCACAGCTTCACGGCTAATAATGGTTTCTTTCTCATATCCGTGAGCTGCCAACATTGTCTGCTCATCATTCAGAATTCTTAACGGGGTAATTATAACACCATCAGCCAGTTTAACCTGAGGTCCGTCAACATATCTTGAATATTCCTTAATAGTTTCAGCATTAACACCTGCTACTACCGGAGCCTTGGGTTCATAAATCAGTGGTGTAACAACAAGGTCAGCTACTTCCATACCAGGTTTATAAGCTATAACATCGGTATAGGTGAAAGTGCCACCTTCTCTTTTGATAGTAATTCCATCGCCGGTAACATCTTCACCCAGAAGATTTATTGATTTCAACGGAGCTTCGGTATTTCCGTATTTTAAAGTGGGAGTAAAAAGAATTGCAGCTTTTTTATGGAAATAATTTTCAGGAACCTTACCAATAATCGTCACACGTATTGAATCGCCGTGCATTTCAAGAACTTCAGGAATGGTTGTAAATTCAATCTGATCAAACTCTCTCGCCATTTTATCAAGGTCAACACCTCCAACAAATTTATAAGTAACACCAAGAGTAGTTATACCATATTGGTCGTATTTTTTTGAAGTCCAGCCATCAAGTTTGTCAGTTCCGGTATAACGTGCGCTGGTTTCCAGTGTTAAATCCCAATTATCGGAAAGAGCATAGCTGGCTCCAACTCCATAAGGGAAAACAAGTAGCAACTCGCGCTTACCAAAACCTTTTCCATCAAATCCAAGGCTATCGTTAGTTTTATATCCACCCGGAGGTCCTCCTTTTATATCTTTGGTTGTTGATCTGAAATGGCTTTGACCAATACCACCAAAAGCATAAATGTCGAACTTACGGTCAGGATTGTAGCGTGAGAACAAATTAACCAGACTTAGTGTGGGATTTAAATTGTACTCAAAGTAGCTACCTTTCATATTCATACCTTTATCTTCGTATTCAGCTCCAAGCCCGGCATAAAGCAATTCACCGCGTAATCCGAGCAGAGGAATAAACTGATGTCCAATATAAAGACCTCCACCAAGATTCCAGTTGCCAGGATTCTGAGCAAATCTGAATTTATTTAGATCTCCATAGAATTCACTAAAACCCACATGGCCATTTAAAAACCAATAGGGAGAAAATGAAGAGCTGGCGGGTTTTTCTTTATTATCCTGCGCATTAACGCTAATAGCTATAAACAGTATTGCAAAGGCAACACCCAGCATTTTTAGAACATGATACTTTTTTCGCATGATGTTGAGGTTTACGTTTATAATTCAAATGGGATTAATTCTATTTTGGTGCAAATATATATAGAAAAGTGTTAAATGCTAACTTATGTTCATTTTTTTATTGAAAAATCCTTGTTCAAATGCTAAAAGTTCAAGACGAGTATTATAATAAAACTTATTTAGTCTATTTTTATTAAGCTCACTAACCATTTAATTATCTGATAAATAGCCTGGATTATGTGAAATGAATTTATTAAAAACATCCCAAATAATTATCCCAGCGCTTACTGCTACGTTTAATGAGTGTTTTGTTCCATACTGCGGTATTTCAATACAAGTATCTGCAAAATCCACAATCTCCTGACTCACTCCATCCACTTCATTACCGAATACTATTCCCAAACCGTTAAAAGAGTCAAAATCGAAATTACTTAAAGGAATACTGCCATCAGTTTGTTCAATAGCACAAATATTAAAATTCATTTTTTTTAATTCCAGTAAAGCATCCCTGGTATTCCCAAAATACTTCCAATCAACAGATTCAGTAGCGCCAAGAGCTGTTTTATTCATTTCTCTGTTTGGCGGAGTAGCACTGATCCCACACAGATATACTGCTTTGAGTCTGAAAGCATCAGCAGTTCTGAAAATTGAACCTATGTTATGCTGGCTGCGCACATTGTCAAGAACCACTACAACGGGAATCTTACGGGCTTTTTTATGCTCCTCGGTATTCATGCGTCCAAGTTCCGCCAAGCTTAATTTTCTCATTATCTGTATAACAATTGAATGCTTTTAACTACAAATTACATCAAAGCGAAATACTTATCCCTTATTGCTTTAATCTCATCAATTGTGAAATTTTCACGATAAATCCTGATCATATCATTTATTTCACCTTTTTCATAAAAAAATGCAATCGCACCATCGAAATAAAAATAATTAGGATCGTATTTTACCTCTTTAGTAAGTTGTTTAAATCTCTCATAATCCATTTGTTCAGGTATGAGAAAATATGCATGATGTGGTTCAGCACGGTCAATGAACATATTTTCATATGGTTCGAGATAAAAAAACTTTCGAAGCTTGATCATTGCTTTTCCATCTGAAATTTTCCATAGCCTTTTCCTGAATGTTATGCCTTCATCAAGATAAAGACTTTGAATAATACGCACATCGTCATAATGTTCAAGATTACGTAGTCTTATTACCTGTGTTGTAACACCAAAGAGTGTAATATTGCCGGTTACTGCATCAATAGGGCGTTTTAAAGCTTTATGAATATTTTGTGTGGCACGCGAAACTGTTTCAAACGAAAAATAGCCGTTTAGTGCCAGATACAAATACTGAGGTTTATGTGCCAGTGGTTCGCAACTGTAATACCCGTCAAAAGGTGCAGATGACTCGAGAATACATGTGTTTGGTGCCAGACTGTCGTCAGAAATACAATTAAGGGTTTCCTCTTTAATGAGGCCGCCAAAACGTTCGATAATGTTGTCTTTATTCATAGTTGCCGGATTTAAGTATTTGACAGCAAATATACAATATAATACGGTCAAATCAGCCTTGAATTACAAAAAAGTTTAACTGTTTTGCTCGAATTTGTATTTGATATAATCAAGTAGAACCGGCAACTCATCCGGATTAACTCCGTTTTCAGCAAGGTAGGGTATATCTTCTTCAAAGCCCGTAACAAATTGTTTTACAGAATTGTCCTTCTGTTTAAGACTCTGTAAATAGCAGTCTATTGCTTTGTTTGTTTCGTTCATACTTAAAAACACATGGCCTAAATTCATGTAATCATACCTGGTAGGCTCATCTTCCATTAGTTTTTCATAATAATATTTTGATTCCGAGAGCTTACCATTGACAAACAAACACCACGCAATAGGACGAAGCACTTTGATATTATCAGGTGAAGCTAATTCAACCTTGTAATAATAATTCAAAGCCTGGCTGAAATCTTTAATATGCAGGTAACAATTGCCAATTGTTATAGTAAGATGAATATTTTCGGGATCAAGAGCTTCGGCTTCTTTGTAGGCTGCGATAGATTCTTCGAACCTCTTCATTGCCCAAAGAATACGGGCAATTTTTCTGAGGTTCCAGACCCTGTTTTCATCAAAAAGTTCAGCTTTACGATAATAAATCAATGCTTCATCAAAACGATTCAATTTTTCATAACAATAAGCTATTTTTTCAAAAATCAGTTGAGAGCTATCACCCTTATCTCTGAGTCTCAAATAAATATCCAAAGCATGCTGGTAATATTCGCGTTCAAAATAAAAATCCGCAAAGTTTCGCCATGAAGAATCATTGGTTACTATATGCTGCATAAATTCTTTATTGTGAAAATCAAAACTGCTGATAAAAATATCATCCAATTCCTGCCTGTCAGGATGTAGTTTGAAAAAGCGATATAAATCCTGAATATATTGAGTGTAAACAGAATTGATCTTTTTTCGGGAGTCCAGAATATTTTCCTCAGCTTCCAGTTCCCTCATACCTTCCATCTCAGCATTAAACATCTGTGTTACCATTTCCTTCTGTTTCGGTGGTATCATTCCCAGACCAAGGCAAAATGAATACTTATCAGAATTGCACATGTGCAGCGAAAGGTTCAAACCGGAAATTAAAACCTCTCTGAAATTATCATCTTCACTTTCAAGTACCTTTTCAATTTCCTTATGATGTAGATGAAAAGGAACAAGCCAATTTGATATTTCGTTGAAAAACGGGTATTGTTTCAGATTTGAAAAAGTACTCATAAAAACATCCATCCCCTCAAGCTGCATACGAGAAAGCTCCTCGAGCTTATTTATAAGGTCAGGACTGTCTTCAAACAATTGTTTCCATTTGGGATTTTTATCTTCTGTAGATTCATCTGAAAATATCTGATCCAAACCCAGTTTATCCTCCAATCCTGGAGCAATCCTGATAATATCCGGCATTATTTCATCGTGCAATTTTTTAGTGACTTTATCAGTATCCTTGGCTTTCATTAATTGAAATATCACTGCCATAGCATCGAGTTCAAAAAACTCATCACCCTGCATTGCTTTCAGCCGGTTTATAACAGAAGGATATAAATATAGGCGATGATCATAAAAGTATAATCCAAGCAGTAAGCCGGTAAACGCACGCTGAGATATTTCCGGAATATTTAAATCATAAGCTGCAAAAAGAATTTCAAACCTGTAAACATCAAAACCTTTAAGCAAGCCCATTGTTACTGCACTTACAACGAGGCTTTTCTCATACCATTCCAACTTATCAGAACCTAAAATGGTAAGAACCAAATCTTTATCATTTTCCGAAAGTTTAGGTCCAAACCATAACCATAAAAACAAATTCGAGATGAGTTTTTTTCTCATCTGTTCTTTTCCAAAACCCGCTTTCTCATCTTCAATTCCGGGTTCAACAAAAATATTGCTCAGCTCAGAATCAAATGTGAAGGTTTCAAATAATCCTCTGACAACTTCACCACTCAGTGCGGATATACCTTCTGATCTCGTATATAAATTATAAAGTCTGCCGGTTTCAAAAATCTTTTGTTTCATACGGTCAGACAACTCATACAGATTCAGTTTTATGTCGGTATAAATTTTCTCCTGTTGCGGATCCTCAACTCCCATAAATTTGTATTTCAACATACTATGATATACATCATTGATCTGCATAAGATTGTCGGAAAAGCCGGAAAAATCAAGAGCCAGGAGCTGAAGAATCTCTATTGCATCCTTCAAACGACTGGCAATCATATAATTATTGAAAGCAGCAAATGTTCTGTCAATTTCTTTTTTCTGCATTTAACTATTGTTGATAAATTTATTAGCTGTTTTCCTGATTTAAACAAAATTAAAGCATTTTAAAAACAGCCTTTGATTTGTAAATAATTGTTACCCGCAAAAATCGTGCTGATAAACTTAACTGACAAAATGTAAGATAAAACATGAGTTTTGCTTTATTTCAGCCGATTTTCTTTCCGGTGGCAAACAAAATAATCAATTTTATTTCAAATGTAGTCACTTTTAATGATCTTCAATTATGCCTGATAGCAAACAAATATTAATTTAGCGAAACCAAACCATCAACAATAAGTTGCCCTTATTGAGAAACTATGGTATGGTCAAAAAATACTTTTCAGGTATGAACTCAAAGTCAGATGCCAAAATACTGATCATTGACAAAGAAGCTGACATTCTTCGTAATGCAAAACTTGTTCTTGACGAACATTTCAATATGGTTCATATAGAAAATGATCCTCAAAATATGATAAACCTGCTTAACGTTGAGAAATATGACCTTATACTGCTAAACGAAGATTTTTCGCAAAAAGATAAAAATGACAGGGAAGAATTCTCATGGCTAAAACGGATTCTTGAAACCAACCCTTTTACCATAGTAATACTGATAGAAGATTTTGTTAACATTGATAAGGCTTTGCAGGGAATTAAAGAAGGTGCATCAGGATTTATTTTAAAGCCCTGGAATAATAAAAAATTGCTTGGCACCATTAATGCCAGACTAAAAGCCGGTCTTACAAAAACAGAAAAAGAAAGTGAATTATCAAAAGCGCAATCTGATGATCAAACAATTGATGATCATGGTCTTGTTATCGAATCGCTTGCAATGCAAAAAGTTTTAACCTTGATAAAGAATGCTGCTAATAGTGACGATAATATATTGATCACCGGTGAAAATGGAACAGGAAAAAAGTTTATAGCTCAGTTAATTCATAATATCTCGAACCGAAAAGGCAAAGCTTTTGTCAATGTAGATTTCAATATCATTGATAAAGCTCTGTTTGAAAGTGAACTTTATGGTTTTGTAGAAGGCGCTTTTGGCGATACCACAGAAGACCATGCCGGACTAATTGAAACAGCAAATAATGGAACTCTTTTTTTAAATGAAATTAACAAACTGCCACTTCAGCTTCAGACTAAACTTCTGAACACTTTTCAAAACCAAAAAGTAGCAAGGCTTGGCTCAAACCAAGAAATCCCGATAAATATCCGCATAATTTCAGCCTCAGACATACCGAGTCATCAAATGGATATTAAAGAAAAATATAATAAGAATTTCATTAACCATTTGAAAGCCATTGAAATAGCGCTACCTCCGTTAAGAGATAGAGTTGAAGATATTCCTCGCCTATCAGAATATTTCCTAAATTATTATTGCAAAAAATACAAAACCGGATTCAAAAAAATAAGCAGTTTAACCCTGGATGTACTTAAGAAACACTACTGGCCCGGAAATATTACTGAACTAAAACATGCTGTTGAAAGAGCTGTAATAATGAGTGAATCAAATATTCTGGAGCCTCATGATTTTTTTCTTCCTCAAACTGATAATAAACTTATTGAGTCAGCGCCTCCTACAAGTCTGAGTGCAGAAACAACCGAGAAAGCATTGATTGTCAAAACCCTTGAAAAGTATAAGAACAATATTCACAAATCAGCTAAAAAGCTTGGCATTACGCCAGTAACTTTACTGCGAAAGATTGAAAAATATGGTTTGGAGTAAAATAAAAGACAGGCTAAGAATTACGTTGGCATCGGTGCCCAAAAGTGCCTGATGAAAAACAAATCTCTTTATTTCCTGATCTCTTTTTCCCTGGTCCAATAAACGGTTTTACCAAGCCCCATCCATGAGCTGCCAATATAACCGCGAACCTTAAGCTTTACATCACTTTCAAATTTCAGGTAGGATTTATAAGTTTTACCTGTTTTAGGGCTATAAATTGTACCTCCGCTCCATTCATCAGATCCTTTATCGTAGGTAAAATCGTTCAATATCTTCAATCCCATTATTTTTCGGTTCTGAAGCTTAGGATCAGGATTTTTGTCGTCAATTTTAACAGTGCCATCTTCATTGGTAGGCTCATGTAACCATACAATTTCCCCATAATACTTCCCATTGGCAGCTTTGAATATTTTAACCTGTGAATTAGCATTTCCTTCATCGTCATTGGCAAGATAAATACCTACTATCTTGTCGGCCTGAGCTTTGATTTCATTAGCCATGGTTAACATCATGGCCATTGCAGCAAAAATGATTACTTTTTTCATAAAAATTTGACTTTTTAATTTAATATTTAGATAGTTGATCTTTTCAGATACAAAAATACTGCCAAATAAGATTATTTCAATACGGGTTCATAACTGTATAAAATTGCCTCGAGCTGTCTTATTAAATCCCGCTTATTTTCGTTTGGCGCATATACGTAGGCATCAAGAGATAATATTTTAGCACCCGTTTCATCCACAATTGAATAATTAACAAATGGTCCTCCCATGTAATCTCCTTTTACTACCCACAGTCCCCGTGTTTCAACACCAAACCTGCCATTGAAATCAATACGCTTTGAAACAGGGGGAATAAATTCATTTTCAACTTTCATATAAGTACCATCAAAAGTACCGGGTACATGCTGCTTGGTAATAATATCACGCATAGCAAGAATATGTCCTGGATTAAAATCAATGGTATCTTTATAATCGTATGAATAAATGAGTATTGCCTGGCTTATCTCAGCTGTTTCGCGTCTTATCCACATAAAACCCGGCTGATTTTTAGCCGTATAATAACCTGATGGAATTACAAGTGTAAAACCAAAGTTATCAGAAATCTCTTTTACAACAGGCTGATTAAGAACTGATTTATATGCTTTCTGAATCCTTTCTCTTTCAACCTGTTCAAATAATTTCAAGACAGCATTCTGATTTTCTTTAAAAATCCTGATAAATACACTATCAGAACCTGCATTGATTTTAACAACGCGCTGTGGTTTAGCCCATAGATCGCGCTTTGTTTCAATAAATGGCTGAGTTATTTCCGGCTTTATGCTAACTATGAATATATTTCTATGTGACTGCATAAGGGTTGCGAATTCCGATTCAGGGACCCAGGTAAGCTGAAACAAAGGCTCAACCTGAGGTAATCCTTCCATTTCCTGAGTAAAAAAATTCCTGATTTCTTCGCCTGCTGAACCATTCCAGTTATGCTTTTCAATCACTATCAGCATCTCGGATGATTTTCCTACGGAATTAGGTATTGCACGCTCATCAGAACTGCATGAAACCATAATGATGACAACCAGGCACAAATAAAAAAAGAGATTCACCTGTTTCATGGCTTTGTTATTATAAACCATTTATAATGGTAGTTATTACTAGTTTAAAGAACTAAAAAAGTATCAGAACATAAAGAACATTGTTTTAATTTCCAGTATTCCGGACATAATCAACCAGCCACGCCTACTTTTAGCTTTTGCCCGGGTTTTATTCGATCAGAACTTTTCAGATCATTCCATTCTTTTATCTGATCAACTGTAACTCCTTTATACTTGTTCGCAATATCCCATAGAGTATCGCCCGGCTGAACAGTGTAATAAATGAACTTTCCTGGCTCATTTACATCCTGCATTACGGCTTTTTTATTAGGATCGGAAACTATCAGCTTTTGGTTCGGATGGATAACTGATTTACTTGTAAGATCATTCCATTTGTAAAGGTCATCTAATGAAATTTTATAGCGAGCGGCTATAATAGCAGGGTTTTCACCTTTTTTAACTGTATGATGTGTAACCCCCTGGGAAGTAGTACTTGTCTGCTTTTCCGGACTTGCCGATGCCTGGTAACTGCCCCCCGGATATACAATTAGTCTTTGTCCTATGCGAATGGTATTACTTTTTAAATTATTCCAGCGTTTTAATTCATTTACCGAGCAACGATATTTTTTTGCAATCCCTCCAAGAGTTTCACCACTTCTCACCCTATGATACTGCTGCTCCCTAATATTTTCCATTTTTGCAAGCAGAGTTGAGCGCTCGACTCCTTTCTGGGTTTTATAAGTATATAATTCCTGCTCAACTGATAAAAATTCAGTGACATATTGCTTAGGCAATCTCAGCACATATTGTTTTTCGCTGGTTGAAGGAATAATTCCGTGGCGATACGAAGGATTTAAAAAAGAAAGCTGTTCGGTGGGGATTCTTAACTTTTCGGAAATCTGATCAAACGACAAAACATCTCTCACCATAACCGTGTCAATATCGTAATGCATAAAAGCGGGGGTTATGGGATAAAGATTATGCTCGGCTGCATGGTTCATAACATAAACAACTGCGATAAATGCAGGAACATATCCTCTGGTTTCTCTTGGCAGATAAGGGCTGATTTCCCAGAAATTCATTTTTCCACCCGAACGACGAATTGCCCTGTTAACATTCCCTGCTCCACTGTTGTAAGCTGCTAAGGCAAGCAACCAGTCGTTATATAGTTTGTACAGATCACGCAAATGCTCTGCAGCAGCTATTGTTGATTTATAAGGGTCGCTGCGGTCATCAACAAAAGAAGTAACATTAAGCTGATATAGTTTTCCGGTGCCATACATAAATTGCCAAAGCCCTGTTGCACCTGCTCTTGAACGAGCATTTGGAATAAGAGCAGATTCAACTACCGCAAGATATTTTAATTCCAGTGGCAAGCTTAAACGGTCGAGATGTTCTTCAAATAGAGGGAAATACAGCTCTGCAAGTCCTAAAATGCGTGAAGTAAGCTCTCTTTTCTTGTTTGCGTATAAACCTATGAAATCCTTGACCTGTGCATTATATGTCAGTTCAATGGGCGTGGCAGCATTAAGCTTGCTTATACGTTCAAAATACACTGAATCAGAATAGGTTGGAATCTCATTTGGTTGAAAACCATATTTATTTAGCAATGCTGTATCAGCTACAAAACCATTACCGGAAAAGAAAGACGAAAATAACAGACTATCAAGCATATCGAGAATCGGACCACGGTTAAGCATCTCGAAAACAGCAATAGAATCAGTCAGAGGAATACTATCGTTACTGAAAGCCTCATCAGCATTAGGAAATTCCGCCTCAAATTCCGTTACACCTTTGATAGTATCATTTTGAGTGGTAATATGCTGAGAAAATATATTTATATAAATGAATAGAGAAAATATAATCAGAAGAGAATATGACTTCATCATTATCGGATTTAAGATTTCAGTTTTCAAATTTTTGGCAAAAATAACTTAAATAACAGTCTCATCAGTTAAACACCAACCTGTTAAAACAAAAAAAGACTATGGCAACAAAATTACTACCGGATCCATTATTATATTACTTACCATAAACGAAGTCCAAAGATTCTTTCGTATTATTTTGTGAATTTTTAGCAATTTCTACTTTTTCTATGCCTTCAAATCATTTTTTATTTTGGATAAACCTCCTGAATGGAACATAAAAAGCCAGAAAAAACAGATTTTTATCTTTAACTAAAGGCTTATGAAATCGCTTTTGCAGCTCCGGGCTTTTAACCAGTAGGTTACAGACTCAACATTAAATTTAAAATAGAGCAAGATGAGTAGCAAAATACCACCAACATTATCTCAGTAATATGTGCTTAAACATTGAAGACGGAGATATAAAAGAGGCAGACATATTGTTTTTAATTATCTGGAAACTAATGAGGCAAATATAAGAACTAGTGTTCTGATTGATCAGAAAAAGGTATTCAAATTCCCTAAAATACGAATTTTCTTTATTATTCATGATACTTTGGGAACTAAAACTAAAAATGCGTTTGGGTAAAAACCAATAAATCAGCTATTCTGATATTTCCTACAGGGCACTTATGATTAGGGCCAAATTTATTTTCAACAACCTATTGACTTTGCCTAATTAATAAATATTTTTGCAAAGGGGTTTCTAAGTATTTTTTTATTATCAAAACATGAATTGAATTACATCAACTATTTGAATTACAATATTTTAACTATTGACATTCTTTCATTATAATTAATTTAGGCATGAAAAGAAGAAATTAAATTTTGTTGAGCAAATATCTCAATACTTTTTAATAGAAGAAAACAAACTGTCTAACAAATACTTAACATCACTTAATCACAAAACTATGAAATCTGAAAATTTCTTACTGTCGTTTAGTATCAGCATTCTATGTCCAATCGCGCCAACAATTTTGAATGCTCATCAATCCGGTTTTCAGTTTATGAAGTATAAAACCGGTATTCTCCATGTTTTCAAAACAGTTCCTGTTCCATGATCCTTTTAAAAGGAGCCTAAAGAGTCTATCTTATTAAGAATTAAATAAATCATTGTGGCCTATAAACTCAATGGTCTTATTCAATTCTTATTTGACAACATCCTATGAGAAGTAGTGGATTTGCCAATTCCATACCAAATTTAAGTACTTAAAACTTACCAATATTCTATGCCTCAACCACTTTGAAATCACAAAATTAAAATCAATTTAAGGAAAGTTAATTTTATAAGAACTTAGTATTCAAATCATTAAAAATTAGACACTTATGAAAAGAAAGTTATTACTAATGCCAATGGTCCTTGTTGCTTATTTATTAAGTGCACAAGTTGATTATGTTCCAATTGAACAGGTAAAACAAATTGCCTTTCAAAATGCGACATCCTTATGGGGTGAGGTTTATGCCGATGAACCAATTCCCTTGTATAATCTTCAGGATGAGCTGATTGCCTACACTTTTAATTTTTCCATCGGAAAGCATTTTCCTGATAAAAATGTCTTGATTGAAAAATGCGATCTCCCAAGAGACTCAGATTCAAAAAATGACCGGTGGCTTATAGGAGATTATGGGAACATGCTTGTTTCTGCCAAACGTGACCTTGCACCCATTGTTAATTATACCCAATCCATATCTGATGAATATGCTTATGGTGCGGAAGTTAGAAGGCTTGCTTCTCAGAAACTTAAAACGGATGCATTAACTCTGCAACGAATATACCTTATGAATGACATTGCAAAATGGTATTGCTTTTCGGATGGCATTAGAAAGGTATTCGTTAAGGTTTTTCCACCTGTTGAAGTATATACCGAACAGGAATTTAATTCTGTTGTGCTTCAGAAATACAATGCGCCACGCTTGTGGACCCTTTCGGAAGATATTGACAACATGTGGGATGATCTATTAACGGGTAAGGTTTTGAATTCAAAAGCAGACCATCTGATACCTAATGAAGAATATGTACCTTTTTACGACTGGAGCTATGGCTGTACGCCAACAGCCTTTGCAATGGCACTGGCATATTGGGATAACAGAGGCATCATATCAGCTAACGATTATGGCAACCTTGTGAAGCACCATTTTCAACGTTATGACCACGGTCAGTATGAAACTGATAAAAATGTGCCTGACTTACAAAAAGCACTTGCCATTGCCATGAGTACTGATACAATGACCGGAACTACTGGTGATTGTTGCTGGTTGAGTGGTTTTATTGCAGAAACAAGTGCAAGAGGTTACAGTTTTTCAGGCCAGGATAAGTATGGAACTTCAGCGCAATATCTAAGCTGGACAAAAACAGAGATTAATAACGGAAGACCTATACACTGGGGCACTCCAGGACATTCAAATACTGCAGTCGGCTATACAGATAATAATTATGTGATTTGCCATAGAACGTGGCAACCGGTTCACAATAACGTAATCTATACAGAATGCGATCTGGTTGGTACTATAGTGCCGGGCGGGTCTTATGGTGCGGCTGTAAATATAGTTAGTCCTTATGGCGATCCTCGTTATTCAGATTATGCTACTTTGCCCAACCAGGGCGAGCACCTTTATGCCGGCAATGCATTTGAGATAACCTGGAATTATGATTATCACGCTAATACTTATGCACGGATATTATACTCAACCAATGGAGGTTTAAACTGGAATACTATCGTAAATAACATTCCAAATAATGGGCTTTATGACTGGCGTATTCCGTCAGGATTGCCAAACTCCACACATGGCCGTGTAAAGATAGAAATATGGCATCCTCAAAACGGATTACAGGCAGCAGATGGCAGTTGGGGTAATTTTGATTTTCATACCGGTGGCAGCTTGCCTAATCTGAGTGAGGACGTTACAGTAAATACCACTACAGTTCCTGATTATTTTCAGTTTACCAATACTCCTAATTACTGGAGTGTTGTTGGAATACGAAGCAACAATTCTGGTGAGGATTGGGATATTCAGCTTCATGGAACCACTAACTTTAATGATGTCATAGCTTCATCATCCCTTGGTGGTTCCGCAGTTGACTTCGTGGTTATTGATGGAAGTCATACCACTTCTACCTCCCGCGGTATAAAAGCAAAACGTTTTTCAGGTACAGGAACAGCCAGGATTGAATTTGAAGGGGGAACTGATATAATAACACCGGGAAATGCTCTTTCGGCTTCATGGCCTGCAGGTGATGTGGTAGAAATTTATGATGTTTATCTTACTCCCGGTTTGTATGGTTTTATTTTGGATGTAACATCAGGAAATGCAAATCTGGATTTTGCATTATACGGCTCTTCGGGATCCCCTTATTATGCAGGAAGAAGTGCTTATAAGGCTATTTCCTCCTCAGGTGGAGCAGGCGGAGATGAGTACTTTACTTATGAGGTAACCACGGCAGACTGGTATGGCTTGTGTATCTGGGCTAATGATGCAAATCCGGCAAATTATACCTTACGGGTTGAACGACCAGGTACCTGGACAGGGCTTGTTAGTACAAATTGGAATAACAGTAGCAATTGGAGTGGTAATATTTTGCCATCAACTGATATAGATGTTATAATACCTTCAGGAACACCTTATCAGCCCAACATAAACACAGCCAATGCTTCCTGCAAAAGTCTTACAATCAATTCCGGAGCAACTCTAACCGTTGGAGGTTACACTTTAAATGTTTCTAATGATATAAATATCAGCGGAACCCTTGCCATGAATAATTTATCAGGCAAAATTTTCGCTTATGGTGATGTGTTCTGGAAATCAGGTTCAACAGCAAATTTCACAGCTAATTCACTATTTTGGGTGTATGGAAACTGGGAATTTCAGGCAGGCTCAAATGCAAATTTGGCTAATGGTGTAGTTGCATTTACAGGTACAACTGAAAAGTTCATAAGGAATTATTCTCAAAACTCTTCATTTAACAACGTAAGTAGCTATAAAAGTTCAGGAGCAGAAATTGGGATTAGTAATTATTCAAATCAAATATTAAAAATAAACGGTGATATTTATGTTCATCCAAATGCAGCATTTTGTATCTACTCAAATTATGATGTAATACTTAAAGGAAATCTTAACAGTAACAGTATATTTAAGTGTAATATTGGAAAGGTAGTGCTAAATGGTACAAGCCAATTTTTAAGGATGAATACAGGAGATTACTTCAATAATCTTACATTTAACCAATCAGGAACTGTTACAATTAACGATGCAAATACTAATATTCTTGAAGTAAAAAAAGATGTTGTAATAAAATCAGGAGTATTTAATATGCAGGACAGAATTATGCGCGTGGGTGGAGACTGGACCAATGAAAAAGGCTCAACTGCTTTCAATGCAGGCACAGGGCGGGTTATTTTTAACGGTGCATCGCATCAATATGTTAACTCAAGTGAAAACTTTAATATCCTAGAAGTAGATAAAGGGGCTGCGCTTCGTGTTGCTAATGTAGCTCATACAGTTACTTGTAATCAATACGACTGGACAAGCGGTGGAATTGATGTTTTGGCGGGAACGTTTACAGCTTTGGACCTTGCCGATGATGGAATATATGGTAATTATTATGTAAATCCTGGTGGAACCATCAATTTACATCAGGATGCCAGCCAATTTATAGATTTAAATGGCAAATTTAATTTTCATAATGGTGGCACCATTAATGTTTATGGCGGCTGGGGTGATTCTTATTGGCCATGGTATGGAGATGCTGAAATAAATATGAATGGTGGAGTGCTGGATTTTAAGGATAAGGGAATATATATATTTAATTCTTCTTTACACACTTTTACTCATAATATCACTGGGGGTACAATACGCACAAGTAAAGGTTTAGGTTGCAACAGAACTGATTTTACACCTGCAGGAGGTACCTTTGAGTTTTATGGCAGCACTGATGCAACTTTAGAAATGGCTTCAGGGAGTCATTTATATGATGTTAAAATAAATAAAAGCTCAAAAGAAGGTGATGAAAACTATACAGGTGAGCCTGTTTATGACCAGAGAAGCGGAGAACTTCTTAGTGATGGAACAAGGGCAAACAATCTCTTCCTTAGTTCAGATATTAATATTCTTGGTGACCTGACAATTAGTGCAGGATCATTAACTCTCTATGGCAAGAAGCTTAATATAAAACAAGATTGTTATGTAAGCGGAACCCTTAACATGACAAATCCTAGTGATATCTTAACTGTTGGACAATCACATACAGATTGGCTCGAGTTTGAATCTGGTTCGACTGCTAATATTACAGCAGGTACTATTAATATTTATGGATGGATAATTCCCCGAAGTGGTTCGTCATTTAATGCTTCAACCGGCAATACCGTTGTTATTAAAGGGGACTCAGGAGGAGGACTATCTAATTATGAGCCATCAGCTACCTACGGAAATGTTATATTACAGAAAAATAGCGGTGAAAAGTGTTATATTGACTTATTTGCAACCGAGCCTATAGTAATAAATGGTTCATTTACCATATCACCGGGCAATGAGTTTTATATGAATCATAAGAATCTAACTGTAAACGGGAACTTTACTGATGTATCCACAAGTAAAATCTATATGCGTACTTATTCTAAAAAAGCCTTAGCAGGTAGTTATTCTACAGGAGAAGAGCCAATTCACTCTTCTACAAAAGGTGGTACGCTTACAATCAATTCTGATTATTTTATCAATGGTCTTCTTGATATTGCTGATGGTAATGCACTTCTGACACAAGGTTTTGGTATTAATTCTACAGGAGTTTTAAAAATCAATGGAGGTAGTTTTATAAACAATCAGCCGGAGATAGACGACTGGACATATATTAGAGGAAGCCTGCAGCTTGCTGATGGGTTATTTGAACTTACATACAATCATCCCTTTTTCGACTTGTATTCCACTTCAATAATTAGTGGAGGAATTATCAGAACAGGATCCTCGTTCTCAGCTCAACATCCTGATGTTTTCAAACCAACCGGAGGAGCTGTTGAAATTATGGGTGGTTTTTATGGTGGTAATATCTATTGCTACCATGATAATTATTTCCACGATTTAATTATCAATCGTCCTGAAGTAAATTCTTCATTTATTGATGGAAATCCTCCGGTAATTAACAATGATTTTATAGTCAATCATGGTGAAATCAGAATTTTTAGTGATATGATCAAAGTTAATGGAAATATAATTGTAAATAATGGAGGAAGATTAACTGTTGAGGAAGGTAATAGCATAGCCATGGCAGCGTCCAAATCTGTTACTGTAAATAACGGAGGCTTAATTCAGTTTAATGGAACTGCAGGAACGCAATCAAAAATTACCCGCCAATCCTCAGGTTATTATGCTCTGAACATTGAAAGTGGAGGTAAAATAGCGGCAGAACACAGCATCTTTGAATATATGAACATTGACGGAGTAAATTTAAAACCGGGTGCAATAGTTGATCCTGCCAGGTCCTTTACTAACTGTATTTTTCGCAATGGGCAGAGTGGCGGCAGAATGCTCACCATTAATAACAATCAGACTTTTTCAGTCAACTATGCTATGTTCCCCAACAACTCATGGGGTGGCAACTTTAATGTTTATAAATCAGAGAATTCCGGTGTGGTTACATTTGGAGGTTATAGCGGAGGCTTCAGCGGTGGTAGTTATGAATATGATCCTAATAACCGTATTCATTGGGGTGGTGAGGTTGCAGGTAATGTGACTCTTCAGGGAGTGGATGTGGTAAGTGGACAGGATATCTGCTTTGATGCAACTAATACATTAACAATTGCCGGTGGCGGAAACACTTTTGTTGTACAGGATGGAGGCAATGTTAATCTTATTGCCGGTCATAATATCCGTATGCTCGAAGGTACATCTGTACATTCAGGAGCTTATCTGCATGCATATATATCAAATGTGTACTGTACATTACCTCCTGCAATGTTAGCAGCGGAAGAGGATGCTGATGCATATATTGAAACGGTATCGGAAAAAT
>JBASHR010000035.1:0-1948 GCA_049654165.1 Bacteroidales bacterium | reverse complement strand
ATCCATTCTGAACCCTGATAAGATATAAGCCCGTCTGCATTGAAGATAAAGACAGTTTGTATTGATTCTGAACCGGTAATTCACTCATGAATACCAGGTTTCCCTGCATAGTGTAGATTTCAATAAGAAGCTGGGATGCTTCTTCTGATTTCAGCATTTCAAGTGTAAAATCACCGGTGGTTGGATTGGGATAAACCCTGAAAAACGAGGATTCATTAAAAGCTTCCGGATTTAGTTCTGATGTTGGCAGATTTTCAATATCAGCAGACAGCATTGAAGGTTGTTGATCACACATAACATCAGAGATATAAGCATGTAATGAAGCACCATATTCTATTGCAGTTCCTTCTTTTATCTTAATATTGGTTCCTGCAATGATATCGGCATGGGCACCTGACTTAACGATAAAATGTTTACCGTTTCCAGCAACAATCACTGTTTCAGTTGCATCAAAGCATTTGTTCTCACCTGCAATGATAGTCATTGAAGGGATTTCAAGAATTTCGGGCACCAAAAACCATGTTTGCTGTAAGCCAAGACTTATGCTGCCCTGTGCAGAAGAATAAGACAGATAATCAATCTGACCGATGGAATAACTCATACTTCCTCCTGCGCCGCTGGCATCACCTCCGGCAGCCACATTTCCCTGCTGGCCAATAACAGCAACTGCAGAGAAAATAAGGAAGCAAAGAAGGGTTACATGTTTGATCCTTTTCATAAATACGATAATTTAGGTTAATAGATAATATAAGAGGTATATGTGGTTAATTTTTTGCTAATATATGCATTTTTTAGCTGTTTCCAATAGTATTTGTAAAATGTGATTATCCGTAATTGTACCTGAATTTTCCATACCAAGTATCTTCAACTGCCGCAACTATCAGTCTATCAAACAGATTCACTCCGAAGTATCGTCTATTTGTTTTATAGCAAAATTCATCCAAATAATTTTGTAAATAATCATCTTTTATTTGATGGTTTATACCTAAAAGAGTTCGTTTAGCATTACTTATCATAGTATGAACCCATGGCAATGCCTTGGAAGCCTCTTTTGGAGGGACTATCTTTTTGATATGCTTGGCACTAATCTCCTTTATTCGATTAAATCCCCGCCAACCATCGCTTTTAACAGTAATATCTGAGGTTGCATAAGTCGAGAGAGTGTTATTCATGGTATTGGCAGAGGAGTTGGGAATGACCACCATTCGGACGTATCGAAAGGCAGATGGCTTTTTATTCTTCCTAGGTCTCCCCTTTTTGGGATCAACTTTGGCCATCAAAAGCACTTTACTATGCCCTTGGCTGCCACGACCACGTTTAGTAGGCTTATCTATGGGTTCGTCTCGATGTGTCTTAAAAAATGCATCATCTAGTTCTACCACCCCATCTAAATCGTACCGGTCGTCTCTTAGTCCCATTATAGCTCTAATTTTATGCATCATTGCCCAAATTGGTTCATAGCGGCTATGTCCCAACTGGCGCTGCACCTCTTTGGCTGACACACTCTTCTTTGTCATAGACATTAGGTAGATCGTATACAACCAATAATGAAAAGGTAACTTTGAAGATTCCATTACAGTACCACTCCGTAAAGTAGTCCTGTAGCCGCACGCTTTGCAGTCGTGAGAAATATGGGTTTTATTCCAGTAGTGGGCAGTATTTCCGCATCGTGGGCAAACAATACCCTTTTTCTCTTTTACTAACCTGAAATGCCGGATGCAGCTTTCCTCATCAGGATGTTGTTTGACAAAATCTATAAAATTCATTTTTTGAAAATTTTCTACAAAGATAATAAATTAGGTATATTTACGGCTAATCATATTTTACAAATTTTGAAGTGATTTTATATGGTTTAACCTTTTTTGAAAAAACCATAGCATCCTCATTATAACACTTATAAAAAATCCCCTCTTTATACAACGTAAAAGTTGTTGGGCTTAAGCTTTTT
>JBASHR010000034.1:0-1510 GCA_049654165.1 Bacteroidales bacterium | reverse complement strand
TCCATCCGGCGCCGGACGGCAGGATCGAGACGGTCTGGGTGCCGCCGGCGTTGTAGGCCTGGATGCCATCCGTCGAGTCCAGGACGATCCGCGCCTCGTGCCCCGGTGCGCCCGTGTCCGTCCGGATCGTCGCCCCGGTGACCGTTCCTGCCGTAATGGTGCCGAGATCCGCGGTGATGGCCGAGAGCTGCGCCACGCTCAGCTTGTTTGCAGTGATGGTGTTGGCCGCGATCTTGTCGCCGGTGATGGTGAGCGCGGCGATGTGATCCGCTTTTACCCGGCTCAGCGCGTCGCTGTCCGCGGTCGACCAGTCGCCGGCGTTGCCGCTCGTGTCGACCGCCCGCACCCGGTACCACCACGTGCCCTCGGCGGCGATCTGCGCGTCGCTGAAATCCTGGTCGATGTAGAAATTGAGCCGCGCCTTGGCCAGGGCGACGTACGCCCCCGGCGCCCCGCCGCTGTCCGGGGCACGCTGGATCTCGTACTCGGCCAGGTCCGCCTCGCTATTGGCCGTCCATTGAAGCCCCACGAGCGTGCGGCTGGCCGCCACCGAGAGCCCGCTTACCTGGGCCGGCGCGTCGGTGTCCCGCGCGGTCGTGATGCTCCGCGTGTCGCTCCAGGCCGAGGCGTTGCCGACCCAGTCAATCGCCCGCACCCGGGCATAGTAGGTCGTGTTGCCCAGGACCGGCACGAACCGCTCGATGCGATCCCCGTCCGCGGCGTGGTCCCGGGTGATGGTGTACCCGGCAAAGTCCGAGGCGGTCGAGATCTGGATTTGGTAGTGGTCCAGGTCCGCGTCGGCCACCGACCCCCAGGTGATTTGCAGATAGACCACCTGGTGCCCGTCGGCGTCGACGTCGACGCCGGAGGACAGATTGCCGACCAACAGTCCCGGCGCCGCCGGCGCGTCGGTGTCGTAGATGGTGCCGTCGATCTCGATAATGCAGGTCTGTACCTGGTTCAGGACGACGACCCACAGCCGGCCACCCGTGGCCGCGGATGCCACGCCGTCGCCCAGCTCCAGCTCGTAGAAGCGGTGGTTCGCGACCCAGTGCAGCGTCAACCGGCGCACGGTGACAGTCTCGTCCAGTCCCCACTCGTGGGAGATGAGCCGCACGTCCATCCCGGCCCGCAGGCCGTCTTTGCGGGTCGTGACGTCGTAGCTAATCCGCGGCCAGGCGTACCTGTCCAGGATCGCGTTGCCCCGGGCCTCGGCGGTGGTCTGCGTGGTGATGCGCCGGTCGGTGACCACCGCCGGCCGGGGATCGTACTTGGCCACGCTCGCCGCATCCTCGACCCAGCCCGTGATGCCGTCGCCGACGACGAGCACCTGGTTGACGATGGGCGTCGCGTTCTCCCGGCGCTTCAGCTCCTGGTAGGGGAATGACGCGAGGCCGTCCGGCCGGTCGCTGAGCGACCAGGCGGCGACGTTGGACTCGGCATCGAAATAGTGGAGGCGCTTCTGCTCGTCGACGTACCAGCGTCCGCCGGTCCGGCCGCAGATGTCGGC
>JBASHR010000033.1:0-20250 GCA_049654165.1 Bacteroidales bacterium | reverse complement strand
GAATCTCCAACCACCCATAGACGCCATCACTCCGATCTGCCGCCTTGTACTGATAACCGTGGGAGGTTCCCCAACCTTCAGGCGCGATTACCGGATGACCGTCCGGGAACTGCTGAAAGAACTTCTTGAAAGCGTGACCGACAGGCGTATCATCGAACGGCCCGGCCTGCACCAGGAACCGCCCGACCATCGCCTGCCACCGTACCGTACCGAACTTCGTACCGGGGATGTGCCGATACCAGAACTCCCCCTTAACGGGATCATTGCGGTGTCGCTCCACGAAGTCTTCCAGCGCCTTCGTCTGGAAGATTTCCCCTTCTCGGTCCTGGAAGCCGTTAGTCGTCCACTGCATCCACCAGTCCGAGCCATCCAGCGCCTTGAAGGCGAAGGCGCAGGATTGAGCGCCATCTTTGGTGATGAACCGCCCCCCTGCCTTAATGCCCATCTGCTCAGTTTCGCGGCCATATGCCTTGTAGATGCGCTTGAGCGTTGCCAGCACCTTGGCATTGACAGCAGCAGGCAGCTTGGCGCCACGCGCCCCACCCATCAGGCCCGCGTAGACCGTCTGTGCCGCTCGCAGGAAGTAGGTGGGCTTCCCATCTACCAGCTTAGCCACAGGGTAGGTATAGGCCGTCTGCCGCTCTGGGGTGGCACCGTCGCTGATATCGTAGACTAGATGGCACTGCTTGTACAGCGTCCAGCCGCCCTTATCCAGCAGCGCTCTGCCGTCAGCGGCGCTGAACGACCACTTGGCGTTTTCGTCTGCCAGACCAAAATTACGGTGAAACGGCTGCACCTGATAGGTTGCAGCTTTGATAGCCGTCGGTACAGTTGTCATGGTTGCTCTCCCTTTGCTAAAACTATGCGCAGCAAGCCAGTCCCGCACTTCGGCCCCCACACGGCTGAGTATGGGGGTGGTAGCAGGCTGGGCAGCAGTTGCAGGCACTTCTACCAGATAATACCAGGGCGTCTTAACAGCCTCGAAATAAGGGACAGTGCTCGGCACTATCACAGTTCCGGTAATACCTTCTGGCGCTCCATCAGGAAGATTCTGCAGCTCATATAAGGGCGTGCCTTCTGGATGCAACGCCGGGTCGAATTCGATAAACTTGGTCATGGGTAGTAGTCCTCTAGGTTATCCATGGGGTTTAACTGGCCCCAGAACTTAGTTATCTCGCGCCATTGTTCCGGTGTGCCGTTGCGCCTTACCTGATACACATCGGCTAGAAATTCCTCGCCATTGGTAAGTGAATATTTTCGCAATCCCATTCGTCCAAGAGCTTTCAAGCGGCCTGCCATAGCATATTCTCTTAAGTCATTGACACAAGTATTAGCACCATCACGCAATTTCCGAGATTGCGGATGCATGTAAGTCACATGATGTCCTAGCTCATGTAAAATAACATTTCTAGTCATGCCACTATTCTGGTCGAGTATAATTCTACGGCGTTCTCCTGTGCCAGAATCAGGACTCAGATACGCACCCGCCGCTGGCATCCAACCATAGTGAGAATTCTTATAAAGTAATGAACCTCTATCCTCTTTAAGGCCCTCAACACCTATCTCGATGCCACTGCCGGTAACGTCTATTGCATCCAGGCCCTGCAAATCGGATAGTGGCACATCAGCAACTGCCTCATACACCACGGCAGCCTGCTCTGAACTCATGTTTTTGGTCAAGCGTACTAGCAGACTGTGCTTGGCCTCCTGTTCATCTGTAGGCCCCCCGGCAGTAGTCGTACCACCTGCCCCGCTTCCTGGCCCGCCAATGAAGATGCGCTGCTCGTCCTTGGTAATAAAGCGCCCTTCGGCCTTTTCTCCCTGCTGCGGGTCGGACTGTTGCAGGCGTACCAGGAACTTCATCCAGTCGCGGTTGAGTTCATCATCTACATTCCAGTTGCGGACTTTGTGCCCTAGCATACTCTATACCCGCCCATGCTCCACGATGTACTGCAAGTTATTCCAGGCGTTTTCCAGATTGATGCGCCTGCTAGTGCTAACACCCTGCATGGCGGCGTCGAACTGCGCCCGCGTAATACCCTTCCAGGCTGCGATGGCTTCCGGGGCAAACTGGTAACCCCGATGGTTGTACCGCCCCCACACTTGCGCCACGGTAACGGTGGTGTTGCCCCAGGTTTCAAAGTACCGCGCCGTTATCAGGTCGTGCGTTCCAGTCGGGTTGCGACTGGCCAGTAACCCCCAAGACGCATGCCCGTGGTCAATGGCAATCAGGTGCCCGTCCTTAACCAGGAAGTTGCCGCCATGCCGATCACCGTTATTGATGATGACGTCTAGCGCCACTACCCGGTCCACCTCGCCCCTATCCAGCGCCTGGATAGCGGCGATGGTCACCTTCACGCCCAGGGTCGCTCCCGGTACGAAGCGCTGCGACGTCCCCTGCCGCCCCTCATACTCAGTATACACCGTTTCTGGCACCTCCTGACCCCCCAGGAGTTGGTTCAGGCGGTAGGCCGCCACCTCTGAATTGCCGTCATGTCCGACAGCACCTTCCGGGTAGAGCTCTTTGAAAATGCCCTGCCCATCATCCTCATAGCTCAGCACTTCCGGCTTGGTCGTCCCGCCTTCCAGGCGATAGTGCTGCACTACGGGGCGAGTAGTCGCCTCGGCAAAGGACTCCGGACTGCCGGCAGTGCTACCCCCACCCGACTCCGGCCCGCCGATGAAAATGCGTCGCCCATCTTTGGTAATGAACCGGCCTTCTTTTCGCATGGCAGGTACCGGCTCAGACGGGGTGGCAGCAGCACCTGAGGGCTTGTCGCTAGCCTCCCCCATACTCAGCGCCCCTACATCAGCCAAGCGCGCCTTCACCCACTCATCCATAGCGCTTCTCCACCAGGGCCTCATACTCGCCGCCCGCCAGCACTACTTCGCTGGTTCCGGGGATGCCAATGCCCGTCAGCGGCGTGCTCACCACGCTGCTGATGGGAATGAACGTCTTGAGTACCAGCGCCGGACTTCCCGGTGTGCCCAACCGCTGTGCCACCTTTGCCGCGTCTGCCATGACCAGCGACCAGGACGTGAGCGGTAGCAACTTGATGCGCACCTTATCGCCTTCCTGCCACTGTTTCGGGCGCGCCTCGCTGGGAATATAGGGGCGGTAGACAGGAACCGTCTGCCAGTCCGAGAAGCCCCGCGCCTTGAGATAACGCTGCGTCAGGTTGTAGAGTGCGCCCATCGGGTAAAGCAGCGACCAGTTAATGTCCAGCTCTGCTGTTCCAGGCGGGTCAGGAAAGCCAAAGGTACGCGCCGCCACCTTTTGCAAGCGGTTGCTGGCCGGTGTACCGAACACCGACTGCAACCAGGGTTCTAGGAGCGCCGTGCGTACCAGGGCAGCGTCCACCTTCTTGTTCTTTGCCTCGGCTGCAATCGCCTGCGCCAGTTCATCCAGGGTCGGCACTTTAACGGGAGCAGCGGCGCTGGCAGGCTCAGCCGCAGCCTTCTCCGCCAGCGCCATTGCTCCAGGCACGCCGGAATCTGTGAGAGGAGCCACGGCTTGTGGTAAGCCGTGCAGTGTGCTCGCTCCGATTCCGTAGTCCTCGAACTCGGCCCGCAGATAACTGCCGTCAAACCGTTCCGGCGCGCTCCGCATTGTCTCCAGCAGTGCTGCTGCCTCAGCCGGAGTGAGCGGTTGAGCGGGCGAAGCTGCAGTAGGGGGGGCGAGCAGCCGCCAGTAGTCGGTATCCCCCTCCAGGGCGGTTGCCCCGGTAGTGTAGAGGCTCAGGGTCATTACCGTGGCTTGCTGCCCGCTATCCAGCGTATGATAGAAGCGCACGCTAGCCAGCAGGTCGGCGGGGACTTTGGTGGTAGTGGCGTTCGGCAGCTCAGTCCTTCCGCCTGGACTGGCATTAGCAAGAATGTTTTTCGCCGATTCTAGCATGTCAGGCTCTAGCATCTCAGATTCCGGGGTTGTGTCGGCGGTAGCATTTACTGCCTCACCACTTGTCTCCCTGGCCCCACTGTCAGGGCTACTGATGAAGCGGTCGTCTTTGGTGATAGACTGTCCTTCTGCCCTCACTTCTATCAGCTCACAGACCACTGGCTCGTCGGCGCTGACCGCCAGCCGGTGCTTGGCCAGCAGTTCCTTAGCGCCGCTCACATGCTCGTCACAGTAGGCCAGCTGTTCGCCACCCACCGTGAGCAGTCGGGTTGCTGCCTGCCCGCAGTCCTGCACCGCACAGGGGCATTGCCATGCCTGTTCCCTCAGGCTGAGTAGGGGGGCGGCCCAGGCGGGCGGCTGCTGCTCTACCTCAGACCAGGACAGCGCTCGCTTCTCGCCCTGCGCTGGAATGAGGTCGCCCACCGGTCGGTCGGCTACCGGGTAGTTGGTCAGCAGGACTTTTTTGCCCACCAGACTGCTATAGCAGATGGCGATTGCGGAGGGCTTGCTATGCCCTTGGGCCATGACCTGCCGTACGCAACTGTCCATCTTAGCAACCAGTTCCGGGTTGTCTGGTAGATTAGAGTAAGGCATTTGCCACTCCCCCCATACTTAGCGCGTTCGCGGGTGATAGATGGGCCGCGCCCCCAGCTGTTCAATCTGCTTCGAGAGCAAGTCTATTCCCTGGCGCAATTCGATGTTCTCCTCCTGTAGCGAGGAGATAGCGGAAGTCATGCTGGCATTCGCCTGCTGCAATTCTGCAACCATTGCTGTAAGACGCGCGTTCTCATCGCGTAATTTTTCTATTTCCGCGTCATATTCCTTGCGCATAGCCACGATGTCCAGCCGCAAGGCTTTCAATGTCGCGTCGAATTCGCGCATATTCTCGCGCAGGCGTTGGTTGTCCGCGGCCAGCAGCTTGTTCGTTTCGCGCAGGTCGTCATTACCCACCTTGGATGCCTCGGCGCGGGTGCGCCGCCAGCCGATGATTAGTGCTAAGATGCCGGGTAGTGCCACCACTATTCCAGAGAGTAATGAGAGCCAGTTTTCATCCACGTTGATGCCTCTCCCTACGCAAGGTGATGTTGAGTTCGATGGCCAGTGCCAGCGTCGTAATCTGTCCATGAATGCGGGCGATGGTGCGCCAGCTGCTCAGTATGGGGGTGGTCGGGCAGCAGACAATGACAATAGACATCAGGGTTACGTCTAGCGCCCATAGCGCCAGCATAATTATCCGCGCCTGCCAGATATAGGGTAGCGGTTCACAGGTCAGATTCTTGAGTCGCCGGAAGTCGTCTACCAGGAAGGTCAGCGCCAGCAGCCCAATGCCAATCATCAGGATGCGCGTCGTCAGTCCGCCGGAGGAGAGGTTCATGGTCATTCTACCTCGTAGAGATAGCAGCTGTCTACCTGCGCCAGGAGCGTTAGCCCCAATCCCTGCAATGTGACCCGCCCCGGCGCGCCAGGCGCTAATTGGACAGGGAAAGGCTGTGCAAAGGCTTTGAATGTGAGGGCGTACACATTGAAGGTTTCGGCCAGCGGCCACCAGCGCAGGCGCTGTTCGCGGGTGATGGCGTGCTCCTTATGGCGAGCGTCCAATGCCTTAGCGTCACAGACAAGGGGTTCAGAGAGGGTAACCGTGCCCGGCACGCAGTAGGAGCCATCGGCACGCTTGACTACCAGCTCGTAGGTGCCGGGTTGATAGCGGTTGGGTGTAGCAGAGACCAGGGCGGTCTTGCTGCCGGCAACAATCGCCTCACCGTCCCGTAGATATAGCGCTGGAAATGCAGTCGGCATATAGCCCTCACTTGGTTGTAGTATAGCTCAGTGCGGGCTATGTGGCACTTTGTTCCTAGTATAGCACAAATTGTGGGAAATTGTCAAGCGACTACTCTCTTGACAGATTAGTACATTTGTGCTACTATAAAGGCAGTCGGAAACTGGTCACTTCCGCCTGCTCCTTTCTCGCCAGAATGGGCTGTGCGTGCTGGTCCCACGTGCAGCCCGTTGCTGGCTTTTTTACTTGATACCCTGTATCAGGCGCGCCAGGAATTCCGAGCCCCGCTGCTGCGGTTCGATGCGCGTCAATGACGGCTCGCACCAGAACACCGGATTTCCCTGCGCATCTACCACCACCTGGATACTGACAATCGCCAGTCCGCGCTGTTGCACAGACACGCTCTGCAGACGACGAATCACGTTCAGCCATTCGGGTTTGATGTCTTGGGTCAGGGTCGTCATGTCTTCACCATCGCCTTCGCCATCCCCCTACTGAGCGCCTCGTTCAGCGCCCGCCGGAAAGGGATGTGCCGCTGCTCGTAGAGTACCAGAATCCACTCTCGCGCCGCAATGCCGGACACCCAATGTCCCTTGGAGAAGACAAAGGGGCCGCTGCTCTGTCCGGCGGTAGAGGTGAACTTGCGCGGCGTCGTTCCCGCCCTGTAAAACGCCTGGAAGCGCAGGCTCTTGGCGCGGCGAGGTGCCACCCAATGACGCCTCGTCCCATCATTCAGCCAAATCCATTTCTGCGCACCGTTGGCATCCCCACCCGGCCCCACGATGAGCATGGCATCGCCACCGGCGATACTCACCTGATGCTGGAAGGTCGGCTTGCTACCTTTCCAGCCCGCCGTGGTCTTGCGCAGCTCATTTTGCTGGAAGCGCCCCTCCTTGGTCAGGGCGTTCAGGATTTCCAGCCGCACGGCATCTACCTTGAGAGCCGGGGGTTTGATAGGCACGCAGTAGAAGGCGGTACCGCCAGCCATTAGCGCCGCTCGCGGCGCAGGTCTTCGGCTACTTTGCGCACCAAGGCCTGCTGCCGCGCCTCCTGCTGAAGTTTGGCCAGCTGCTCGCGCTCCGCCGTCACGAAGCGGGCCTCAAGCAGATGGTTCGCCATTGCCGTGAGCAGCGCCCCGGCGGTCAGGATATTCTGCGGGCTAACGTTGCCCATGCTGATAGCCGCCTCGCCCTCCGGCGTAAACTCGACCAGGATACGGCCTTGCGGTGACGCTGCAGTAGGGGGAGTGGGAGTGAGGGCAGGGGTAGGGGTAGTAGCCGCATACTCAGGGGTGTCTCCGCTCATTCAAGTTCCTCTCCTTTCTCGGTGATGCGATAGGGGGACCACTCTGCAGCGTGGTCTTCACAGTTGCCGCAATGCTCGGCCACTCCCAGCCGCCAGTAGCATGACCAGTGCGGCGTAGGCTTGCGGTGGTAATGGATGTCCCAGTAGCACTTGCAGTTGGTATTATGAGCGAACAAGCCTTCAATGCAGAAGGAATGGTCCTCGGCTACCGCGAGGTCGTAGACCGCTGTGCTTGGTGGTAGCAGGTCACCGAACAGTATTTTCGGTCGCTCTGCCCATACCGGTATTGGGAGAAATGACATATCGCCAGGCAAGCGGCACACTGGTCGCGCTGGCTGCGATTGCTCAATGGGGCTTGACAGGTTCGACAATAACGTTTTATGCTCATCTTCAGAGATATCTGTATAGTAGCATGAGACGTCAGTATTGCCAATGTCAGTAGCCGCTTGCCAGCCTGCGGTCGTCCACCATAAATGGTTGGCCGTCGCCCCCACGCTACGCCCGGCAGGGGTGATTAGAGTTACGCCCTGCTGTTGCGGGCCGGCAGGCTTGACCACCAGCGCGGTTACCGGACGCCAGCGCTCGCGATGGGTATAGACCAGTGTGCCCACCGTAACGTCTAACAGGGGCACCCACCCATACTCAGTTAGCACCAGACTTTCCGGGGTGGTAATGCACAAGCATTTCGTGCCACCATCACCGGGATAGGCCGGCAGCGCCGAAATACCGCGTACCCGCGCCTTAGCCCGTTCGTAAGCCTCGCGGGTAGAGTTGATGTACATGGATGCCAGGGCCGCCACTTGCTGCGGGGAATAGTCGCCGGCTTCCATGTGTGCTATCAGGCCGCCCAGATAGCGGTACTGGTCGGCTACGACGCCGCCAATGCTGCCGTAGTCGGCGGGAGTCAGACCTTCCTGCCCGCCATGGCCCAGCAGGTATTGCCGGATAGCCTCGGCCTTGATTTGCTCACGCATTAGCCGCTCGAACTCGCGGGGCGGCATGTTGGCCAGCGCCGCCTCATGCACACGCGCCTGCGTTTTCTCGATGGACTGGTTCTCCCACCCACGAATACGTGCCTCCGGGATAATGCCATTGGCATCTCGAAAGCGATAGAGCGGTTTTCCGTACCATCGAAATTCTGGCATTAGCGTTTTCCTGGTTTGGTTTTGGTAGCGCTCAGTAGGCCGCGGGCTTCCGGCGGCATGTTGGCGTCCCATTCCGCGACGGCCTTTTTCACGTCTGCTGCCGTGGGGACTGGACTGACCACTGCCGCCGCCTTATGCCCACCAAACAGGCGCTGCAGTAGTTTGGTGGCGACCGGTGGGGCGGCATTGCCCACACTGTTGCGCCATTCGCGTACCTGCTCGCGCAGGCGTTCGGCGCGTTCCAGCCATGCCTCGGCAGCGTCTGCGCTGGCCTTGCGTGCCGCCTCCGCGCTGGATAGGTACTGCTGGATGCGTTCGGTCAGCTGTTCGTCAGCCTTGCGCATCCGTTCTCGCACGTCCAACCCCTGCGTAGCGGCAGCATCGGCGCGCTCACGGGCCGCCTGTGCCTGCTCGCGAGCACGTGCGGCAAGATTGGTAGTCGCTTCCAGCTGCGTTTGCAGGGTGGCACGCACTTGCTCTGTAGGGGCAGTGCGCAGGGCCTCCGTGAGGCGCTCCACTTCCCGGTCGTATTCCAGCGCCTGTTGGTCCAGGGCGGTAGCCTCGGCCAGGTCCTCGGCAGCACGGGCTTCAAGTTGCGCCGCCTGATTGAGATAGGGCTGCAGTATGGCGGTGCGCTGTGCCTGGAGTTCGGCGGCAGCGGCAGCATACTGCTGCGCCTGCTGCTCGCCTTGCCGGCGGGCAGCGGTAATGTTCTGCTCGTAGCTGGCAGCAGTGCGCTCAGTATCGGCGGCTCGCTGCAGGATGGTGCGTACCCGCTCCGCTCCCGCTGAGAGCGCATCCTTGGCGGCACGCAGGTCGCCTTTGTTGCCCGCATTCACTAACTGGCTGCCAATGGGAGTCATGCGAGCGTTACCTTTGGCGTCAATTTCAATCAGGCCCTGCTGCGCCAGTTCCTGCACGTTCTCCAGTTCGATTTCCTGCCCCTCGGCAAACTGGTTCAGAGCATCGAAGGCGGATTGGGAGAGGCGTCCAGCAAGACCGGCAATGACCGTCTGACGATTCTGCTGTTGCAACTGCCGCTGCGCCTCCTCGCGCTCGCGCTGCTTTTCTTCTGGTGACTTGCTGCCGCCCTTCCCGCCGCCACCCTTGGCTTTGGGTGCGGCTTTGGCGAGGGCAGCGCGGGCAGCGTCCAGGTCACCTTTGTTCACGGCGGCTAGCAACGTGCGCCCGGCGGCGGTCATGGTAATGCTGCCATCGGGGTTGGCTTCGGCCAGTCCTTTCTGTACCAGAGCCTGCAACTTGTCGGAGGGGGTGGTGCCATTTATCATGCCGGCCAGCGCTTCCAGGTCTACGCCCAGCTGTTCCGACAGCTCCGCGCGGTTCTTGGCACGAGCAGTGGCAGCTCTATTGTTCGCGCTTGGCTGTGCAACACGACCCATACGCGCTAGTAAGGTCTGTTGCATGGCACTGTGCAGTTCGGCGGCATTGATAAAACGCCCGCCGACCCCCCGCGCCAGCTGCCCGCCGATAATCTCACCTGCCGATACCCCGTAGTTGAAGGACTTCTCTTCGGCCTCCAGCTGCTCAGTAGGAGGCGGGGCAGCTTCGGATTCGGCGGTTGCCGCTTCCGCCGGTTCCGCGGCTTCTTCCTCTTTCTCGAACAGGGGTTCGGCAATGGTACTGGTGGCAACGGTGGGCGGCCCACCGAATTGCGCCATGATATCCCGCTGTACGGACTGCTGCGCCAGAGGTGCATAGAGCTCCTTTAGTTTGCTGAGGGCAGCCAGGGCCTGCCCTGCCTGTGACTTGACAGCGATGTTATTGGTATTGGCTACCACGTCTTGCACGTTGACGGCTGCCCGGTCAATCTCGGAGAGCATGGTGAGGGCATCGTTGGCACTGACCGAGAGCGGGCTATCCACGCCCAGGTCAAGCCATGTCATAAATGGTTCATCATCCACATGGAATAGGCCAATAACATCGCTGCCGTCGGGTAGCCGCCCATCGGCCAGCTCCAGGCGGTCAAACTGCGCCTGCGTCAGGTCACCCGCAGCCAGCGCGTGCTCGCGAGCCGCCCGCATATCGAGCAGGCCGACTTCCAGCTGTGTCTTGAGTGTGCCGGCACGCTTGCCCGCAATGGTAGCGCGCTGGTCGTCCTGCTCATCGTCCTGGAAGTCAAAGACCAACTTGAGGTGCGGCGGTAAGAACTTGCCAATGGCGTGCCGGCTGCCGCGGGGATCGCCGCCCAGGGCCAGCGTCAGCATCGAGAGGATGCGCCCGATACCGCCGCCCAATCCGGCAATGTGCTGGTACATGGCGTCGGCCTTGGTTGCCCCGCTGACCGAGGCGGGCCATATCCAGCGGATAGGGACGCCAAACGCCAGTGCCAGCGTGAACATGCCCAGGCGGTTGCTGGTATCCTCGTCGAAGCCATCGGGCAGGCCAACAAGGTCCAGCACTGACAGGTCGGCGTCAGCAGGTAGATTGCCCAAGACGGCCAGTTGCGAGTAGATGGACAGGTTACGGCTGTCCATGCTTTCGTCAGCAATCGCCATCGCATCCAGGATGGTGTCGGTGGCGATGTTCTTTCCCACCAGAATGCCGCGCTTGGGTCGCGAGCCGAGCTTCTCTTCCTTGTAGGTGGCAAGGTCCATCAGGTGCTGCGCGTGGTGTATGGCCCGTGACAGGGCACAGAATCCGACGCCGAACATCTCTTCGCGGGGGGACGGCATATCGCTCAGCATGACGATGCGCGAGCGGTGTAACTTGACATGCCCCCCATCGGGACGGCGGTAGAGCGCCGGAAATTCCTGATTGCCAGTGCGCTGCACGCGGTGGCTGTCCAGATGCGCAATGCCCGTAGGCTGCCCCTCGATGGGGCCGGTGGGGTCGCCCGGTCCGATGACTTCCAGGAAGGCCCCATTATCGCTGAGCCAGTAGTCAAGGAGCCATTTCGAGAGCATGTGTATCCAGCCGCGCCCGAACTCCGCTTCTTCGTTGAGGATGATGTTGAACTTCTCAGCATCCCGGACGTGCTGGGTCAGGCGGGTGTCGCGAGGCTGCACCTGGACAGGCACGGTAGTCACCTTGGCGCTCAGTAGGGCGAGCACCCCGGACACTTCGTCTGAGTCCTTCCAGAAGGCATCCAGGTCCAGATCGCGCTGCGGCGACCACCAGGGAGCAACGCGGTAACTGCCTGCTGACAGGTAATGCAGGATACCGGCTTGCCCGTAGAGCCGCTTATCTTGGGCGCGAGGCTGTACCGACTGCTCGGCGGCTTGCTCCACACTTTTCACTGCCGTTGCCGCTGCTGGCACCACTAACGCTTTGGCGGTTCTACGGGTCATGGGTTCACCTCAAAGGAATGCCTAAGGATTGCGTATTTCAGAGAAGGCAGACGATGATGGGTGTCCAGGTCAGATTGTCCATGTCAATCTTACTTGAGTTATTTACCGGCATTCATTGCACGACTAAGGATTTCACTTCTAATATGTCTTGCAATCGCTCGCATGAAAAGCGGCGGGACGCAATTACCCATGCATTCTATTGACTCTTTATAATTGCCAGGAAATTGATAACTATCTGGGAATGATGATATTCTCTTTGCTTCTGCTGTGGTAATCGCTCTCTGCCCATTTGGATGCACATGGCAAGCCATGCTGCCATAAGCATTCTTTGTCAGTGTCCTTGATGGACGCTGCATATCCAAGCGTACTGTTGAAAAATGCGTTCCATTACGAAATACATCACCACCATCTCCCCATACTGGTATCTTCCCGATAAAGCTTGCCAGCTTCGGTGACAAACGCGGTGCATCCTCATCGCGTACTCCTTGCCATGCTTCCTCAATCGTTATCGGGATAGTCTGTGCCGCTGGATGACTTGGCATAATTTTCAAATCATCTCGCACACCAATAAATATCAAGCGCTCGCGAAATTGCGGTACACCAAAATAAACAGCATCAAGTAAACGCGCTGATACCTGATAACCACTGGCTTTTAATTCACGTAGAATTTCAGCAAAGATGAGTTTCATCTTGCCTTTTACCATACCACTGACATTTTCCATTACAAATACCTTAGGGTGTAATCCACGCAATAAGCGCACATATTCACGAAACAATTGATTGCGTTCATCATCAAACTCGCGTTTTCCAGTAATGCTGAATCCCTGGCATGGCGGTGAACCATCCAATACATCAAGTTGTCCTGGAAGCAAGTTAGTCATTTCAAGACACTGTGCAACTGATAACCTGGCAATATCACCATGATAAACTGGTACATCTGGAAAGTTCAACTTGAATGTTTTTACAGCATTATCATCCCATTCAACAGCCAGTAATTCACGAAATCCTGCCATCGAATAACCCAATGAAGAGCCACCGCAACCGGCAAAAGTGCTAATGACAGTCGGCGCATCATCGGCACGTGATGCAAGATGCTCTTGCCAGCACACCTCAAGGTATGCAGGATAATCAGATATTCTCTGCAATTTATCACTCATTTCAAAAGTCAGTGATTCATTTCGGAAAACGATGTCCGCACTTCGGACACTCTATCATCTCCACATCATCAGCAACAGATTCATCGTATTCCTTGAAGTCCGGCGCTTCTTCCTCTGCTTGCATCGCCCATAGCATCGCCGCGATGTTGGCCGCCGCGTCGTCCAACTCGTGCTTGTAGTCTATGCCCAAGCCCAGGTCTTGCAGGATGGTGGTATCCCACCCTGCCAATGCATCAAAGTCGAGCGAGCCTACCGCCGTGACCGTGAGCAGTGAGACGCTCAGGCGCTCATCCTCGCTCAATTCGCGATTGGATTGCAGTGCGTGCACCTCGACGTCTGGCCCGTATAGCGTGCGCCAGATATTGGCTCGCTGATGGCCATCGTAGAGCGGATAGCGCCCGCACGCATTCTGTGGCCCCACGAGGAGCACGCCCGCGCGTCCCAGGCGGTCGGTGGAATCCGCGAGCCGCTGCGCTTGCGCCTTGGTCAGGCGCTTGGGATTGCGTTCCCAGAAATCCAGCGCGCTAAGGCGAACAGTAATGGGCGTCCAGGTCAGTTCGTCCATGGTCAATCCAGCGGCGCACTCTCGATGTGCCCGTCTGAGGCGAAGTAGTTGCAGGTCATGCCGCTCCAGTTTACCGAAGAAGTGGAGGCGGTATAGCCCACCGTGCCCCCGGATGTGTCAACGCGAAAGACGGGAGTGCGATAGCCGGGCATGAAGTGGGACAGTCTGCTCGCGAGGTAGTCGTCCTGTTGCTTGTCGCAGGTTGCGTTGGATTCGGGATTTCCAGCGCTCACGATGTCCGTAGCGCGCCGCAGCAGCCACAGACCTGCCGCGCAAAGCCACGACAGCGCCAACAGACACATCGCCTGCATCTTGTGCACTCCGACCATTTTGCGCCTCCTAATGCTTGCTTTCTGTGCCAACGTTTTACCCACATCAATCCGTTCGAGGATACTGAAAGCAATTTGTGACCAATGGGCTAAGCACCAGTTATCTCGAAGTAGTCGGGAAACTGTGCTACAATGTCTTGGGCTAGCTGCGCTTCGATTTCGCGCACCCAGCCCGGTTCTAGCATATAATGGGTCTTGCCAATTGTCAAGGGGAACCGTCGCGAACCGGTATAGCGCAAAGCTAAGTATGGGGGTAGAGTAGGGGGGGTGGGTAGCAGCAGGCTATCGCGGTGGCGGTCGGACAGTCGCTTGACGCTGCCCTGGAAGGCGGTGTTATCCAGCAGGTCCCACCAGCCCCAGTAGGCAGCATCCGCGAGGTCCAGGGGCTTGTTGGGGAAGCGTCGCAGCGCCGTTTCCAGGACGCCGTGCGTGCCACGCACATGTAGCACCTTGCCCTGCTCGTAGCTGACCAGCATGCGCTGGTTGCGGGCAATTTTGCTGCCGTGGCCCTGCCCGGCCTTCGCGGAGCGGAACTGCGGTTGCCGCAGCTGCCCTTGCGCCAGCGGTAGGGCGATGGGCGCGACCAGCGCCAGCTCGGGATGCGCCGCGCTCCAGGCATCAGCCTCAGCGTCGGTGGGGTTGAGGGCCAGGCGGGCGTGCCACTTGGCCGCCTCTAGGAGCTGCTGCCATACCTGGGCGTAGACACTGCTCCAGGTGTCACCGCCCTGGTCGGTTTCAATGCCCACGCTGTCCAGCCCTAGTTCCAGGCACTTGACGATGGCGCGCAGTACGGCTTCTTCGGGTGAGGCGATACCTTCCCAGGAGTAGAGACGGTAGAGCAGGCCGTCCGCGCCCAGGGCGTCGGCCTGAATGGCCTGACAGTCGGAGGCATCGGTAGAGGTTACGGCGGGGTCGAGCCAGACGCCACCCCGCACTACGTCAGTAGGGATGTTGTCCGTGTGGCGAAAGACGATATTATCCCAGATGCCACCGGACACGTCCACCTCGTGCTGCGCCTCTTGCAGGAAGGCGGAGGGGCCCCATAGATTGATTTGGCGCTCGCAGGTGTCCAGGTCCTGCCCAGCCCAGGTTGCCGTCCCGCCAGTGATACGGTAGCCACCCTCAGGCTTCTCAGTATAGGTGAGGCCGACCACCGCCGGAAAGGGGCCGCTGACCTGTCGGTCATGGAGAAAGTCCGCTTTACCTCGCGCCAGCTGCTCGAAGATGCTACCTGCATGTACCAGATTCTGCACGCCCAGAATCGCAACATGGGCTGCCCCAGCAGGCAGCACAGAAGTGGTAAGTGTGCGGATTTTCTTTTCGACGATGGCGGGTGTGTCACCGCGCTCGTCCAAGTCGTCGAAGACGATGAGGTCGGGACGGTCGCCCTCGATTTTCACACCACGTACTGCCGCGTCCAGGCCCAGGCCCATCACGCTGAACCCGCTGGCGCAACGCAGCATGTCGGCCTTCCAACCCTGCGAGAAGCCATACTTGGATATGCGCCGCTGCGCCAGTAGCGGATAGTAGCGGGCCAGGGTAGCTGATTCCAGCATAGCGGCAATGTTGCGCACCGATTCGTTGGCGCGGTCCTGCACCGAGCGCACGTACAGGCAGAAGCGCCGCGTTCCTTTCGCGCCCAGGCGCACTACTGCAGCTTCGGCAGAGGTCGTCTTCGCGCCGCCGCGAGGCCAGATGGCGATGAAGGGCGGACGGCCCTGGTCGGGCTGGATGGCTTCTACCCACTCCCAGAATTCGCGCTGGTGTGGAGCGAAGCCGTGCGTGAACAGATTGGGGAATAGCTCGGTCAGCCAGGCGTCCCAGGCACGCGGAGCCTGCGAGTAGGGTTCGACCTGCGGGTCAACTGCCTGCTCCAGCCTAGCGGCCAGTTGGAGCAATAACAAGCTCCCTAAACTCGGCGGCGATTGCGGTAAGGGTAGATTTGTCAGTGACATGCTCTAAAATTACCTGTTGCACGCGGGCCAGCAAGACCAGCGCCTGCTCCGCAGTAATGACCTGTTGCATCTGAATGAGGCGTTTCGCCTCGGACTCGACCAGTTTGCGGCGCTGTTCAAGTAGGGCGTAGACCTCGTTCCAGGTATCGCGTTGCTCGCCCCCGCTCTTAACAGCCTCACCCAAGTTCTGCATGGCCAGGTTAGCTGCATCCGGGTCTTGCTTGGCTAGGGCAATCCGCAAATCGCTGTACGCCTTGCGCAGATTGTCCCATAATTCACTGCTTGTCCCAGCGCCAAGGCTGCCGAGTAGGTCTACTATGCGTGCATCCAGCAGCGCAATCTCATCCCGAAGGGCCAGCAGTTCCTGGTCCGAGAGGCCCGCTTCATAGCGTTCCGTCAGGTTGACCGGCAGTACCTTGCTATAGCGCCCGTGTTTGAAGCGGGATGCAGCTATGCCTGAGGGTGATTTGCCGCCGTGCAAATAACAACGTTGCCCTTCGGTCTTAACTGGTCGCTGGCAATGGCGGTCCGTTCCGCATTCTGGGCAGTTCCATAGCTCATGTTCCGCCTTGCTAAACTTGTGCTTGCATTGCGGACAGCGGCGCACGCGGGCATTACAGTAGTGTACCATACACTTGCGACCATTGCATGTACTATCCGGCTCTAACAAGCCATCCGTTCAAATAAAAAAGCATTAAACATCTGCATTCAGTGGACGTGCCGCTTGCCGTACAATTTCAAAATCCTGCTCAGTAGGAGGGGGTGTTTTAGGTAACAGCCCTGAGCGCATTCCGGCTCCATGGTCGCAAACTGCACAAGGAATAAAAGTACGCTGGCGGCTTCCCAGAATGCGCCGCGCTGCTTGCAGAATTTTACCATTCCATATATCTGCAAGGGCCATCTGCCTGATGTCCCCTACTACTAATTGCTTACCAAAATCATTGCAGCACAAACAAACCTCACCATTATAAGTAATGGGAAGCTCACGAAATGGTAAGGTGCAAGTCTTGGACAACGGGCGGTTCACCTTTTGCCCCGTACTCGCCAATCCGGTGTGATTTACCAGAATGCGTTGCGCTTTCTTAGGCTGCACACGCGGGTCATCTAACATAATTACTAAGCGTTGTTGTTTGCGATGATAATTATACCAGGGACTTGGGCCACCACCCTGGTAGAAATCATAACAGTTATCCCAGCTCTGTAGCAAGGCACTGCGCAGTTTTTCCCGCTCCGGCAAATAGGTATCCACTACTAGCATATCCAGGCCAGCATCAAATAATGCGGTGATCTTGGTACGCATATCCTTGAGCAACAACAAGCCATTGGTAGTTAGCATCAGTTGCGTAGCCGGTAGAGCCTTGCGCAGGATGCCAATGATAGTCAGGTGCTCTGGATTTAGCAACGGTTCACCGTGCATTGCCAGTTCCAGGCGCGCCCCCGGAGCGAAATGGCTAATCTCTTGCGCTAAATGGAAAGCTAATTCCGGCGTCATAAAATGCAAATCATCCAAGGGGCGTTGCCGCAATCCAGACAGGCCACAAAACTCGCACAGTCGATTACAGCCCTCAGTCAACTCGATTTGAATGCTATAAGGTTTCATATCTTGGGTGCCACACGCGGTTGCTTGAACAGCTCTTCCCAGCGGAACAGCAGTCCGGCCCGCCATTGGTCTAAGGCCGCCTGACTATTTATCTTAACTGCCAGGTCCGTCTTGGGAGCGAAGCCCTTGCGCTCCTTATAACGAAACAGGCCAGGATATAAGCGCATCAGGTTTTGACAATCCGCTAAGCGATAGGGCAAGCGCTCAGCATAGGTGCCCATACCACCGTGCTGGTAATGGCCTGCCACTGGATAGATAAAGTTGTTAATCAATACCGCCCCATAATGCAGCAAATGGTAACCCGTGTAATAGAAATCCTCCATCGTAATCGTGTGGTCAAACGGGATACCCACATTCTTCCAGAGCATCATTTTACCGATTACATAACCGATAGTACGGTACTTCTTACCTCGGAAGAATGGATTGCCATTAGTAGCAAAACCTAGTAGATTAATGCCATGTTTATCTGCCAAAGCTATCATTTCAGAAAACAACACCTCTAACCGTTCTGCAGGACATACGGTATTGAAGGCTTGCACCAGGCTTTTGTCGTTTTGAACGTCCAATTGTGCTTGCTGGTAATAAGGTTCGGCCACAGCCGAAACGTACTTGATATTATCATCAGCAAAAACAAACCATTCCCCTGGCGCGACCAGATTATTAACCACCCACTCGCGCTGACGGGTTAAACCATAAGCATCGCCAGGCACACCCGAAACAACTATCCTGTTTTCTGGAACCCGTTGGGCATAGCGCTCGCGCTCAGCTGCAGTATGCACCACCACCAGGGCTTGCGGAAATACCAAATGGGTGGTGATAATATCATGTCTGCCTTTGGTGGGAATGAAGACTTGCATCATAGCCCCAACTCCTCCCGCAACTCTTTAACTGACTTAATGTGCCGTCCTTGCTCAACCAGCGGGCGGTTGTAATAGTAGATGACATTGCCCGAATCATCCATGTCACCTGCCAGCAGCACACCTCCGAAGTAGTGCTGTGGAGAATTGGCTGCCTTTGTATTATTCCAGCGCTCTTGCATGTAGTCCAGTATCGTCTGATGCTGCCATCGCGCACGGTTCTTTGAATTTGCCTGATTGTACCCCTGTAAACCCACATAAGGCAACTCTTGCATCCAGGCAGCTTGCGGCAGAATGTCATTCCAGGTAACATAGCCTTTTTGCTTGGCCAGCAGTAAAGCACCCATAAAATTGCCGGTATTTCCAGAAGCCAGCTCTCCAATGTGGGGTGCACCACAGCAGTTATACCCATCGCTAAGGTTCTTGTGGTGGGCATCACTGACATAGAAACGCATCCCCAGGCTATGCACATGGTCACGCAAGGCTTCAAAGTATTTACGCTTCAGTTCATAGTTAAGGCGCAACAAACCAGTGCCATGCGAATGTTTGAGATAGAATTCTAGCACGTCATAACCCACCGCTGCACTGATTACCGCATAACGCTGCTTCAGAATAGGACTGGCTCGCCCCTCAATGCACAGGAATTCCGAAGTTACCGAATCTGCACCGGCCCTGGCACTGGCTTCTACCAGCTGCGAAGCCGTCAGGTCCCCACAGCCCAGGATAAATGGCCTAAAGCGTAGGGTAACACCCCCCACTCCCAAAGCCCGCCAGCGCGCCAGGGATTCAATGCGCTCAGTAGCGCTGGGCACCCCTGGTTCAATCTTGCGTGCCATGTAATCATCCGCTGTAATGATACTTACCTTTACGTGCAGATTGGTATAGCCGCTTAGGACTTCCAGATAACGGGGGTCGGACAGAAACCAGGTGGCCTTAGTGGATAGTGAAATGGGGTAATTCAGATCGCGGAAGAAGCGTAGCAACTTTAAGGTTACTCCGCGTTCGCGCTCTGTATAGTCAAACATATCTGAGAGGCCACCCCACTGGATAACCCGACGTTCTGCGATCCATCGCGAAAATTGTGAGGGGCGCTTTAGGGTGAAAATCTGCTGGACCTGCTCTACGTTTACCGCACTGACGATATTATTACGGTAATGGGCAGCTGTGGACTGGACTTCACTCTGCCGTTGATAAGCCGAGAAGCAATACAGACACTTGTGCGAGCAGTTAGAATAGGTATCGAAGGTAACCGGCATAGCGCAGTCCAGCAATTCGTAGGACCAGCGGGGCGACCCGTAACTCATCGGGCTAACCTTTCCTTCCAGTCATCCAGCAATTCATCACCATCCAAAGTTGCAAAGCGCTGTCCCATATTGATAGTTTGCCGCTTACCCAATGACAGCACTTCCAGCCCAGCCTTGAAGCTCTCCAACGATGCAAACGACACGTACAAGACATAGCTCAGATTTATGTTGTCACCAACGGCGGTATCTTCAACCTCTTTAACTTCAAAGTCTTCATAGTCTGCGTAATCATCCACTGCCGCCTTAGTCGAACCCGTCATCCGCTGTATTTGCGCCGCCGTAAAGCCAGTGCCACTGATGTCTGGCAAATCTTTCAGAATCAGAGCCAGGAGGTCATTATCCCAACCGCCCAATTCTTCAAGATGATTAATAGCAATAGCTAAGGACAATTCTTCTTCCTCAGGAATGTCAATTACATCCACCGGTATAAGCCATGCCCCGTCTGCCTGTACCTCCACATTCTGCGGCGGGCGTTGTTGCTTTTGCAAAGATAACAGTTCTTCAATACGCCCGTTACCACTGACAACGTGCTGCGTGCGCTGATTAACCACCACCCGCACCACAAAGCCCCAGCGCTCAAAAGAACTTCCCAAATCACCTAAGGCATGTAATTTGGGATTTTTTGGCAAAGCTCGCAGTTCTTCCAAGGACATCATTTTTGGTTCTAGCATGGTGGGCCTCTAATAAACAGGACTTAAACTTTGTCCCTAGCATACCATAACCCCATGTAATTGTCAAGAATTTCCCTCAGTTTGGGCATTGACAATTTGAGCATTATGCCTTATAATAGAGATATGAAGGAAAGTAGAAAGGAGCTTGCAATGACTACCCCGACCGTTACCGTTTATGAAGGCAAGTACAGGATTGTTCAACAGGGTAACACTTGGAGTTGTAGCTGCCCGGACTCTTACTATCGCCACCGGGTGTGCAAGCACATCCGGCAGGTGCTTCGGGAACGGGCAGCTGCAAAGGGTTACTTGGTTAGCTTCCATAGCAGCCGCGCAGCTGCTCAACGCCAGCATCGCCCGTTCCGCAGTCTGGGACGGGGCA
>JBASHR010000032.1:0-73561 GCA_049654165.1 Bacteroidales bacterium | reverse complement strand
TTGAACCTGTTATGGGTCAGGACCTTTCTGCTATGGCTATTACCGGTAATGTAACTCCATCAGTTGGCGAAGCTACCAACTATACTGTTAAATTCCAGAATGCAGGAGCTGATCCGGTAGCCGGCAGCGCCTATACTGTTAAATTGTTCAAAGAAGGCGGAGAACTTCTGGGTACAGCTCAGGGTATAGATATTGCACCTGCTGAAATTAAAACAGTTGTAATTCCATGGACTCCTGGTGAAGCCGGACCTACCTTTATTTATGGTTATATTGACTTCCCCGGCGACAATGTTCCAGGAAACAATACTACTGGCAACCTGAATGTTGCAGTTCAGCCAGCAGGAATTATTGCTATCACCATTGGAGAAGGAACCAATATGCCGACATTCCGTATCCCGTTTGACTTCTACTGGAGAAACAGTATAGCTCAAACAATGTACTTTGCTGATGAAATTGGCTTAGGCGGTGGTGTTCTTACTGCTATCAAATACACTAACAACTTCCAGACTAACCTGCCGGCTAAAGAAGTAAAGATCCTTATTGGCGAAACTACTCAAGCCAATCTTGCATCAAACTGGATTGATCCTACAGGCTTTACCATGGTTTATGATGGTGTAGTTGATTTCCCAAGCGGTTCAAACTCCATTATGATCCCTCTGACTGTACCTTATGTATATTCAGGAGGAAATCTTGTTGTTATTACCAACAGGGTTTACGAAGCTGCATATTATAGTAGTTTGGACAGATTCTATGGTACAGAATTCCCTGGTTCAAGCAGAAACAGATATATTCAATCTGATGCTACTATTTACGATCCATGGCAGATAATTCCAAGTACAACACTTTCAAACTGGGCACCCAACACCACTCTGTTCTTCTCAGCAGAAGGTCTTGGCAGCCTCAACGGAACTGTTACTGCTGCTAACGGTGGTGCACCAATCGAAGGAGTACTTGTAAAAGTACTGGGTACAATGTCAGAAACTGAAACCAATGCACAGGGTCAGTATAACTTCCCGGCATTGCTTGCAGGTACTTACGATGTTGAATTCTCAAAATACGGATGGGAAACCTTTGTAGGTCAGGCTACTATTGTAGCTGATCAGGCTACCACACTTAATGCTTCATTGAATTCAGTAGCTCTGCCACAGATCCAGGTTAATCCTACAGCTTTGAATCAAACCCTGCCTGTTGGTGGACAAGCCACACAAGATCTGACTATCAGCAATCTGGGTGAGTTACCATTAATATGGTCTGCTGCTGTACAAATGCCCACCTTATCATATTTCGTATTCGATGTTCCTGAAGGAAAGATCGAACCATTTGAAATTGATGTAACAAGAGCAAATGCTGTTCCCGGTGGCGCACCAGAAGCAAGCACAACCAGAGATGAAATTATCCTTAACTATGACGGTGAAAATTATGACGCCATTGGTTTGACAAGCGGTGGTACATTCCATGTAGCAGTACGCTTCCCCTCATCAATGCTTGGACAATATGCAGGTTATCACCTGAATTATGTTAATATCTATATCAATGACATTCCAAGCCCGGGTATTCTTAAAGTATGGGGTGCCGGCACAAGTACTTCACCAGGTGCTTTATTGCTGGAACAGCCATTGTCAGTATCGGGAGATTCCTGGAATCTCATTGATTTAACAGATGATCCTGTTGCACTTGATGGAAATGATCTTTGGGTAGGTTATACAGTAACACATCCAGCAGGACAATATCCTCCAGGTTGTGACGCCGGTCCTCACCATCCGAGTGGAGATGGCTCATGGATCTCAACTGATGGTTCTTCATGGAGCAGATTATATGAATTAGTTGCTGATCTGGACTACAACTGGAATATCCGCGCTCACATAGCTCCAGGTACAACACCATGGGTTAGCATTAATCCAAAACAAGGTACTGTAGCCGGTGGTGAAAGTGGAACTATTGTAGTTACATTTGATGCTTCAGAAGTTGAACCGGGAACCTATAATGGAAACATTATAATTGCCAGCAACGACCCGAATAACCCAGGATTAACCGTTCCTGTTACCTTACAGGTTGGTGAAGGTGATATTCTGCCCGGAGACGCCAACGGCGACGGTCAGGTTAATATTTTTGACGTAATTACGATTATTAACTATATAATCGGACTTAATCCTGATCCATTCGTATTCGAAAATGCTGACGTAAACGGTGACGGTCAAATTACTATTTTCGACGTAATTGGAACTATTAATATTATTATTGGCGGCAAATCATTAGCACCTGTTAATTCATCAGATGCCAATATCTATCTGAACAGTAATAATATTACACTGCAAAGTGATGGTACAATTGCCGGACTTCAGTTTGAACTCACTGGTATTGAAAAACTGAATTTTGCTCTGAATGGCTACCAGTTTGCAAGTAATGTTGTAAATGGAAAACTTATCGGAGTTATTTTCAGCCTTGACAATACCCCGTTGCCAGCAGGTGAAATCACACTCTTCACCTTCAACGAAACCTCAGGATTGAAATGGGGTCAGGTGATTGGTGGTAACGTAAATGCTGAAAATGTTCAGATCAATAAATTCCAGGGTGGTGAATTCCAGCTTGCTGTTTTCCCAAATCCTGCTAAAGAAGTTCTGAACGTTCAGTCAAATGAAACTATCAATTTCATTCGTTTGAGCAATCAGATTGGACAAATGGTTGAAGAAAGCGTAATTGATGCTTCAAATTACACTATCAACACATCCAATATGAGCAAGGGTATATATATTCTCGAGGTTCACACCCAGAATAATGTATCAGTTCAAAAGATTGTTATTGAATAATACTTCTTTACGGCAAACATAGTTTTGCCAGATACTACGAAAGCCATTTCCATACGGAGATGGCTTTTGTTTTTTCGACATTTATATCATCACTAATACCTGAATACCCGAAAAACTCAACAATCCAAATACTTCTGCTAATATTCTTATCAATTTGGAAAAACCATCACAAATAAAAAATCAAAAGATCGTCTCAATATTTTGCCAAAACACTAAAAATATTATTATATTTGCCAGAATTACATATGATCATCATCAATAACAATTGATTTTCAATAATTAAAGCAAATTATTCATTTTCTAAAGTTCAAGAAAGGAGGTCAATATTTTAAAATCCTATACTTAAATTTAAATTCATTAATTTCAAACCTTAAAAAAAATCAACATGAAAAAAATTTTCTTTTTATTTTCTGCTCTAGTCTTTTGCACTGCACTTTTCGCGCAATCACAATTAACACCTCAGCAGGCAGAAGAAGCCGGTATTCAGCCGGAACATACCACAATTCAGGATGCAGGCCTTATTCCTGACATGCCTGCAACCAATAAAGCCGCAGTCTCACGTGATGATCTGCAAGGCGACTACCTTGCTGTTATTTCAATGCCAACAAATAATAAAAGGGTTGTATTACTCGATATCTTTGATGGCTCAGTTGTAATTGACAACTTCATTGACCTGCAGGCGACCGCAGCCGGAACGCCCAAAGATGTAATTCAGGTAGGTGACGAAATATGGGTTTGCGACCAGATAGGTGACAGAATTGACAGATTCGATATGACAGGAGGCCACCTTGGCGTAATTGGCGCCGCTGGGGGGCTGGATAATGTACGCGGAATGGGCATCATTGGAGATGAAGTATGGCTTTCAAATGCAGGTACTGCAAATGGAGCTCCCGGAAATGCAACCATTCGCATAAGCTTTGATGGAGAAATTCTTGGTCACTTCCTCGTTGATGGAAGCCCGTGGGATTATATTGTGTATAACGGCGAAGCTCTATTAAGTTTTTCAGCCGCTGGCGGATACCTTTCACGTATTGAACGTTACGATTTCAATGGAAATGCCCTTGGTTCATGGAACACTCCCGGAGAACTGAATTTTATACAGCAAATAGCAATTATGGATAATGACCATATTCTTGCTGCAGGCTTCTCAACCCCTGCGGGTGTTTATGAATATGATACACAAGGAACATTGGTTGGCATGATACCCGGTACCAATTCAGGGCCACGCGGATGCTACCAGCTTGGCAATGGCAACATACTGTGGACTAATTCAAACGGAATTAATATTGTAGATATAAACACAGGTGTAAACACAGTAGCTGTTCCAGGCAATGCACAGTTATGTGATAAGATAACCTTTGGATTTGAACTTCTGCCCGGCGATGCCAACGGCGATGGTACTGTAGATGCATTGGATATTATTACCATTGCAAGCTATGTCATGGGTCTGGATCCTCAACCTTTCATCTTTGATAATGCAGATGTAAATCAGGATGGTGTTATCAATCTCCTTGATGTAATTGCTACAGCAAATATTATTCTGGTTAAGTAAGAAAAGCTAATATTGATTTGACTGGAAATTAATCCTAACGATTTCGGTTTCTAACGATATTGCCGGGCACGTATAACATTATTGTTCTATCATGCCCGGTTTTTTATTTGAACCCGGTTCATTCTTTTTCCTTTGAATCAATAATAATAGTTACAGGTCCATTATTAATAAGATGGATGTTCATCATAGCGCCAAACTCACCGCATGCAACTTTTTTTCCAATTAATCCTGAAAGCTTTGCCTTGAACGATTCGTATAATGGTATTGCCGTTTCAGGCCGTGCAGCCCGAATATAAGAAGGACGGTTACCCTTGCGGGTGGAGGCATGAAGCGTAAACTGACTTACAACTAAAACTTCACCATTAATTTCGCTAACTGAAAGGTTCATAACTCCCTGAGCATCATCAAAAATCCTAAGTCTCGAAATTTTCCCGCAAAGCCAGTCAACGTCTTCCTCATTATCATCATGCTCAATACCCAACAATATAAGTAATCCATTGCCAATACTTCCAACAACACTATTATTAATACTTACTGAAGCTTCGCTTACTCTTTGTATTACTGTTCGCATTTTACCAATACTAAAATCTGTTTGAAATAAAATTAATTACAGAGCTATATTATAATCAATGGTAATATCATCCTGTTCAATTAAATAACCATGATCTTACTCCCATTCATTAATATCGAGCTCTTCATCGTTAAGAATACTCAGGTAACTCTGATATCTGATCCTGCTGATAGTTCCGTTTTCTACTGCCTGTTTGACAACGCATCTTGGTTCGTGGGTATGAGTACAGTTATTAAACTGGCATCCCATACTTATTGCCCTCATTTCGGGAAATCGTTCCCAGACTTCCTTTCGTTCAAAATCGGTAAGACTAAATTCCTGGATTCCGGGTGTATCAATGATGGAAGCTCCAAAGGAAAGCTCAAACATTTCGGCAAAAGTTGTTGTATGTGTTCCTTTATGATGATAGGCAGATATTTCACCGGTACGAAGGTCTAATCCCGGTTCAATAGAATTTATAAGAGCCGATTTACCGGTTCCTGAATGCCCGGAAAGCAGTGTTGTTTTTCCTTTAAGTTCATTTTTCAGATCATCAATACCATCGCCCCTCAATGCCGACACTGCAAAACATTTGTATCCTATTGATTCATAAAGCTCTTTATATTTCTCCAAAATATCCATAGTTGCCTTATCATAGATATCAATTTTATTGAAAATTATCGTAGCAGGTATATGATATGCCTCGGCAGTAATAAGAAAACGGTCAATGAATCCTATTGAAGTCCTGGGCATTGCCAGTGTTGTAACAAGCCAGGCCTGATCAATATTTGCAGCAATTATATGAGATGCTTTTGATAGTTTAATTGAGCGCCTTATCATATAATTATGACGTGGTATGATCTCTGAAATAACACCTGTGTGTTTACCTGCTTCCATTGTAATACGAACTCTGTCGCCAACAGCAACGGGATTTGTGGTTCGTATTTCACCGGTACGCAACCTGCCTCTGAGGCGGCATTCTACTCTGGTTCCATCATCGAGTTTAACTGTGTACCAACTACCTGTTGATTTAGTTACAATTCCTTCCAAAGCCCTGTGAGATATTGATTATCAATTACGGGAAATTATAATATTTTCGGATTGGTTGTTTAATATCCCAAACGCATTTCAATCCTTTTTTAAAAACAACAAAATCACCTGCTGTGATCCTGAAATCTCCTTTGTCAGTTTCCACTATTACTTCACCCTCAATTATCAGACATTCTTCATCACCATCGTATTTCCACGGAAACCTTGAGATTTCTTTTTCCCATATTGGCCATGACCTTATAGCCCGGTCTGAAATCTCTTTTTCAGAAAGCTTTTTTACAATTAATTCTTCCATTTTTTGCAGTTTTAAATTTTGTTGTAAATTTACAAATTATTTCCTTAAACCTAATCCTGAAGATATGTTTGTCACAAATCTGATTTCCGCTATAATCACACTGTTAATAGCTTTTCTCATTTATTTTTCTGTTGGCTTACGACAAAGAAGGAGCTTCGCTCCCGCCCTGCCAATACTTTTTATCTGGGGTTTTGTAAGTATTTTGTTAAATGTTTTAAGTGTTTATTTAGCAAATCTGTCCGGATTGTTTCCTTTGGGAAATAGTATTCACAGAGTCATTTTCTACTCAATTGTTATTGCGGGTTTCGTACGCGAGTTTGGTAAATTCTTAACAATAAGGATTATCTCAAAACAACGCAGAGATTTTCATAATCCTGCTGACGGGATAATTTTTGCGCTTATGGCTTCTCTTGGTTTCACATTAGCTGCCATTATATGGAACATTACTTTTATGAATGAAACCACAATGGATATATATCGCAGCTTGCTGACATTACCTGCAAATATCATAACCGCTATAATTCTAGGGTTTTTCATGGGTTTGGGCAAAATGCGCCGTAATGCCTTTATTGATTCAACTACAGGATTATTTGCAGCCACTATTTTTCAGGCTGTATTTGAGTTTTGTTTCATTATTGCAGATCCAACCCTGCTTATGGTTCTTTTTGCCGGCTCAATTGTAATAGCCGTCGTGTTGGTCAACAGAGCGAAAGCATTAAACAAGTAAGCAGATGTAAGAAATCAAAAATCCGATCTTTCCCGAGCTTACTATATTAGTTTATAGATTTTTCCCGGCAGGGTTTTTATCAGACCCTCAAATTCAAGGTTTAATAATGCATTGGCAACCAGTGAAGTATTGATGTTTGTTACTTCACATATCCTGTCAATGCTTGCTTCTCCATTTTCCTGTATAACAGCCATGATCTTTTCCTGATCAGGGGTGAGTTCTATCATAAGTTTACGCTGGACAGCCTGTTTCTTAACATTTTGAGTCCAACCCATTATATATCCAATATCTTCAGCCGATTGAAGCAAAGAAGCCTGATTTGTTTTGATAAGGAAATTACATCCTTCAGAAAAATAATTTCCGATATTTCCCGGCACTGCAAAAACATCACGATTATACGAATTGGCAATTTTTGCTGTAATGAGCGCCCCTCCTTTCATTCCAGATTCTATAACAACAACCGCATCCGATAAGCCGGCAATAATACGGTTGCGGGAAGGAAAATTCTCCTTGTCGGGTTTGGTTCCACTTGGATAATCTGCAAGCAAGCCTCCCTGAATTAACATACGTTCCGCCAGGGTCTTATTTAAAGGAGGATAAATTCTGTCCAGACCATGAGCCAGAACAGCTATGGTATTGAGTCCGTTCTCAAGTGAACTTTTATGGGCACAGGTGTCTATTCCATAAGCCAACCCACTGATTATCAAAACATCCATATCTTTAAGGTCTTCAATGAACTTCTCACAGAAATCCTTACCATATTGGGTTGCCCTCCGGGTTCCAACTATTGAGATTGTTTTCGGATGATTCAGGTTGACACTGCCTTTAAAATAAATCATCAAGGGTCCGTCAATACATTCACGAAGTCTGTATGGATATTGTTCGTCAGTAAAAAATAAGGCAGTGATCTTATATTTATTTATAAATTCAATTTCACGTGCAGCGAGTTCCAGAGCTTTACTTCTGTTCTCAATAATGCTATTAGCCAATTGTTCTCCAACACGCTCAACCTTAAGCAAAATACCCTTCTTCTCAGTAAAAACAGCTTCAGCACTCCCACAAGCCGAAACAAGTTTTTTACCCAGAATATCACCAACACCCGGTATCAGAGTTAAAGCTATCTTATGCAGTAAACTCATATTATTAGTTTATTTGAAAATAATACTATTACGATCAAAATTGTATTTTTACAAATTGTAAGCTTGTCGTTAGGTTTTAAATAGTTTACAGAAATTAAAACGGGTAAAAATAATCAAAAATCGTTTGTCTCACTCAAGCAACATAATGGTTTGCCCTCTCGACTGGGGACTGGGTCATGCTACACGTTGTGTACCAATCATTAATAGCCTGCTTGAACTAAAAAGCAAAGTGTTAATTGCCGGTAACGGAAGATCATTAGAATTCTTAAAATCAGAATTTCCTCAGTGTGAATTTATAAGTTTACCTTCTTATCGTTTTACATACAGCAAAAAAGGTAGAATGGTTTCGTCCATGCTGTTTTCATTTCCTTATATTCTGAGAGACATATTTCACGAACATAAGCAGCTTAAAAAAATCATTTCAAAATATAATATTGATGGTATTATTTCTGATAATCGTTTCGGTCTATGGAACAGGCAGATCCCCTGTGTGTATATGACCCATCAGATCCATATAAAAGCTCCAGTGAAATTAAAATTTCTAGAACCTGTATTATACCAGCTTCATAAATTTTTTATTAAGAAATACGATCTTCTTTGGATCCCGGATAATGAGACAAAACCATGGCTTTCGGGCAACCTGTCACATCCCGCAATTAAAGGTACTAAACATAAATATATCGGTTCGCTAAGTCGTTTTTCAAAACACTATTCCGCTGAATCCGGATCAATCTCAGATCACACTTCTGATATCCTTGTAATGATATCCGGACCTGAACCTCAGCGTACAATATTTGAAGATATTGTTAAAAAGCAGGCAGCAGAGATTCAAAACAAGGTGATTATATTGCAAGGGTTGCCCGAACAGGAGCAAAAGCCTGAAGTCATTGACAACATCACTGTTTATCCTCATGTTTCAACGCCGGGTTTAAAGAAATTAATTGAGAACGCTGGTATAATAGTTTGTCGTTCAGGCTATTCATCAATAATGGATTTGACGAGGTTTGGCAAAAAAGTGTTTTTTGTACCCACACCGGGTCAAACCGAACAGGAATACCTTGCATCATATCTGAAACAAGAGGGAATAGCTGATTTTGCGAACCAGCAAGAATTCCAGCTCAAAGATGTTTTTAAAACTTGTAGAGATTTCAGCGGTTTTAAAAACTTTCCGGTTAATGATACAGTTCATGAGGCTCTAAAAGATTTTCTCGGGCAGATCTGCAATAAACTTTAAAACACTTTGTTAAATCTTATTAAAAGTATTTGATATGAACCTTTTTATTACCTGGAATGTCAACCCTGAAATATTCAGTATCGGAGGTTTTTCAATACGCTGGTATGGTTTGATGTTTGTTTTTTCTTTTTACTTCGGCTATCTGATAGTAAGCAGAATGCTTAGAAAAGAGGGTGTTGCTGAGAACATGTTCGACAAACTTCTGACATGGATAATTATTGCCACTATTGTGGGGGCGCGCTTAGGCCATGTACTTTTTTATCAACCCGATTATTATCTGAGGCACCCCTTTGAAATTCTGATGATATGGGAAGGCGGACTTGCCAGTCACGGTGCTGCCATAGGTATAATTATTGCTCTGTGGTGGTTTGCGAGAAGGGAGAAAATTGATTTTTGGTTGCTTACTGACCGTATTGTAATTGCTGTGGCACTGGCAGGATTTTTTATACGCATGGGCAATCTCTTTAATTCAGAAATTATTGGCAAACCTACTACCCTACCCTGGGGATTTATTTTTACCAGGGTTGATAATATTCCACGCCATCCTGCACAGCTATACGAAGCACTGGCGTATTTGTTAATTTTCCTGTTCTTATTCTGGTATTACCTCAAAGAACAAGGTAAGCCTAAAAGAGGTGAACTTTCAGGATGGTTTCTGATTTTGATTTTTGGGGCCAGAATAATCTTAGAATTTCTGAAAGAGCCTCAGGTTGGCTTTGAGCAAAGCATGACATTCAATATGGGACAATTACTCAGCGTACCACTCGTAATCGCAGGTATGTATTTTGTTTTGAGAAAGAAAGAATAATCCGTGTTTATATATTCAAAACGCATCTCTTAACACTGGCTGACCATCTCTATTTCCCTGAATACATTGAGATGAAGCCGTATAATTCATTAGCCAGTTCTTCCTGTTCATATGCTCTCGCAGACATAGCAAGCCTTTGCAGCATTATCAATGCTATTTCAAGATCTTCCTGGTAATATGCTGCAATTGAGGGTCGTTGATCACTGTAATAAGCAATTTCAGCCTTGAAGTTTTCAGCTATTGCCCGTACAAGGTCATTTGCCTTATCAATCTGGCCAGCTTCGTAATACACTTCGGTAAAAGCAGTTGTAAACCGGTCGTAAGGGAATTTCTCATTAGGGAAAACTTCCAGATACCTGTTGGCAACGGCAACTGCCGAATCAATTTTATTTTCATCAATCAAAGCCTGGGCAAGGCGCATAAAATTCTGGCGCGGGAAAAACGAGTTACGCATACTTTCACGATCAACAGTTACCTTAGGATCGCTGATATTACCCCATCTGGCTTTGTTCATTATGGCATCATAGGTTGCCTCCACATTTATACCACCCATACCCTGATAATAATGATCGGCTACCACAGGCATAAATTTGTAAACAAATCCTTCGAGATGGAAATATCTGTCGGCGTTGAGTGCTCCCAGTATTTCTCTGGGACTGGTAAAATATAATGAGCGATTCCAGTTGTTGGTAGCAACAAAATCAAGTACTGCCAAATCGTTGCGATACAGGTAATTCTGATTGATCTCCCATTTGATCTCAGGTTCAATTTTATCAGCAAAATATGAAGGTACTGTTCCGCTTTTCAATACAGCGTCTTTGTCAACAGTCATTTTCACCTTTTTTGTAGGGAAATAGTTTATCTGACGGTCGCCAAGCCTGACTTTTGTATTATCTGACTCGCTTGCAATAAAATTAATGATCTCTTTCAATTCTCTGTGATCAGGGATTTGGCGATCCCAGAAATATGCCACTTCAGTTGAGCCACTTTCATACTGGTCATTTGTCATAGTAAACGGCATAGGATCGGAATCATTGACTTTTCGTGCCAACTGCTGCACATACCAGCTACCTGATGCAAGCATGTGGTTGGCAACCCTAACATCATCTTTTACGCCTTCAACATCCTGAATATACCATAAAGGGAAAGTGTCATTATCACCATAGGTTATCAAAATCGAGTTCGGATCACAACCTATAAGATAATTATAAGCAAAATCGCGGGCAACGTATTTATTTGAACGGTTATGATCATCCCATCCTTCTTTTGCCATTATTCCGGGAACCAATAACAATGTAATCAGAGTAACCAGTATAGCCGAAAGTCCGGTATTCAGCTTTTTGCTTAACAACTCCCATAAAGCCAGCACTCCCAGACCTATCCAAATGGTATAGGCATAAAATGAAGCAGCATAGGAATAATCCCGCTCTCTGGGCTGATATGGAGTTTGGTTCAGATACACAATAATTGCAAGGCCAGTCATAAAAAACAGTAGCGCTACAACCAGAGTATCTTTATAATTACGTTTCCAGTGATACAGCAACCCAATGATACCAAGCAACAGAGGAAGAAAATAAAATTTATTATGAGCCGGGTTTTTCATTGAAGGGGGCAGATTGCTTTGATCGCCAAGGCGCCAGTTGTCAATAAAATTAATACCGCTGAGCCAGTTTCCTTCTCTTGGTCCTCCATGCCCTTCAATATCATTTTGCCTTCCAACAAAATTCCACATGAAGTACCGGAAATACATGTGTCCAACCTGATAAGTGAAAAAGAAACGAAGATTTTCCACAAACGTTGGCTTATAAATTATTTCACTCGAACCATCACTTTTAGTCACCTGAATTGGAGTTCCTTCAATTTTCCCCCATGCTTTATAGGCTTCAGCATGTGCACTTCTTGTGCTGCTCCACATTCTAGGAAATATAGTCTCAAAACGAGGATCATAATTAGGAATCACACCTTTACGATCATCAATGACTACATATTTTCCCAGAGCTTTATCCTTCTTATAAACAGGGCTACCATCTGAATACGGGTTCTCAGGGTCAAGAGGTGCATTGTAATATGGTCCGTAAAGCAATGGCCATGAACCATACTGCTCCCTGCCAAGATAGGAAAGAAGCGACATGGCATCCGAAGGATTGTTCATATTCTGCGGAGGGTTGGCATTTGCCCGGATTACAATCATAAAAAAGGAAGAATAACCAATAATGATGAATGTAAGCGAAAGTAAAGCTGTATTAAGCAATACTTTTCTTTTTCTGTGTGTATAAAACAAACCCCAGGTCAGCAGAAAAGCAATCAGCAGGAAAAAGAAGATTGTCCCCGAATTAAACGGGAGTCCGAAAACATTCACAAATAAAAGTTCGGTTTTGGCTTCCAGTTTTACAATTCCAGGTATTATCAGGTTCATGATAAAATAAATTAGAACCACCGATATAATTCCGGTGATAGCAATTCCTTTGCGGGACACATCGTAACGTTTGAAATAAAAAATGAAGGCAATGGCGGGAATTGCAAGTAAATTAAGCAGATGCACTCCTATTGAAAGCCCGATAAGATAAGCAATTAGAACAATCCAGTGCAGATTATGCCTTTCGTCGGCTACACGCTCCCAGCGTAAAATTGCCCAGAAAACCAGAGCTGTAAAAAACGATGACATAGCGTAAACTTCACCCTCAACAGCTGAAAACCAGAACGAATCAGAGAATGTATATGCCAGCGAACCTACAACACCGGCACCCAGGATAGCATAAATTTTGCCTTCGGTAAGTTCACCTGTGCTTTTCATAGCCTTTTCAGCCAGCATGGTTATAGTCCAGAAAAGGAATAAAATAGTGAATGAGCTTGAAAGTGTTGACATTATATTGATCATAAGAGCTACTGTGGCACCATCAGATGCAAAAAGAGTGAATACTCTTCCAAGCATCTGAAACAAAGGAGCTCCGGGCGGATGCGTAACCTGAAGTTTATAGGCTGTGGCAATAAACTCTCCGCAATCCCACCAGCTTGCAGTAGGCTCAACGGTCAAAAAATATACCAGAGTAGCTATTGCAAATACTATCCACCCTGTAATAAGATCGAGTTTTCTGAGTAGTTTAACGTTCATGAAAATTCTTTGAAAACCGGCATCTCAGCCGGTAGTTATGTATTAAAAACTAATTTTTATAGTCAGACGAAATTAAAATTTCAACCTGCTAAAATAGAGATTTTTTGCGTTTACCATAATGAATTATTAAAAAACCAAAATCCATTGCAAATTTCTCTAAAACTAACCCTTTGTATATCAATATATTGTACAAAATCAATATTATTAAAAAAAAGAAAATTAAATTTGCATCATATTTTAATAATATCATGATAAAAGCCATAGCAATAATTCCTGCTCGTTATGCCTCTACCCGGTTTCCCGGAAAACCACTTGTTATGATCAACGGAAAATCCATGATAATGCGTGTGTATGAACAGGCATTGAAAGCAAAATCATTAAAAGACGTTTATGTTGCAACTGACGATGTAAGAATTTTTGATCATGTTACTGAAAATGGCGGCAAAGTTTTAATGACTTCAGCAGACCATTCAAGCGGTACTGAACGTTGCTATGAAACTTTCGGGATACTTTTGGATCAAAAAAGATGTTCTGAAAACGAAATTATTGTAAATGTTCAGGGTGATGAACCTTTCATCAGCCCACAACAAATTGAAGAGATCACACAGTTATTTGATAATGAGGATACTGAAATAGCAACATTGAAAAAACAGATAAATAACGAAGCTGATATTGCTGATCCCAATTGTGTGAAAATAGTATGCGACATTCACGGACAAGCCCTGTATTTCTCCAGATCGCCCATTCCATATATTCGCGATGCCGGTGAACAGATGCTTAAACCAGGATTATTTTTCAGACATATTGGCTTGTATGCATATCGCAGTGATATTTTGAGATCAATTTGCCAGCTCAGACCTTCATCACTTGAAATGGCTGAAAAACTTGAGCAGCTACGATGGCTTGAAAATGGCTATAAAATCAGGGTCGGAACAAGCGATTATGAAAATATTTCCATTGACACTCCTGATGATTTATTAAAAGTTACCAACATCACTTGAAGATTAGCAAGTTCTGTATTACTTTTGCATGCCTGTTAACTTATAAGTTATGAACCTCGAAAAATATCTGATCGGTCTTCTACATCAGCATGATTGCGTCATAGTTCCGGAGTTTGGCGCTTTTATTGCCAATTATGAAGCTGCCAGAATTCAGGCTGCCACGCATACACTGCTTCCACCGCGAAAATTCCTTGTTTTCAATTCAAATCTTACCTTCAACGACGGATTATTGGCAACAGCGGTAAAACAGGATTTTTTGTGCGATTTTGATGAAGCAACGCGGTTGATACATCAGGAAGTAGCTGCCTGGCGCGATGAATTGAAAAAAGGAAATAAATTAATCCTTGATGGCATTGGAGTATTTCATATAAATAAAACCGGCAAGCTGGAGTTCAAACCCGATCCGGACCAAAATTTTTTTAACCAGGCTTTTGGATTAAAACCATTGGTGGTACCTCCGGTTAGAAAACGCGTTCGCAAACCCAAACCAGCAAAAGTATATTATCATAAACGGGTTCGCAAACCGTCAATCAGAAAAATCCGGCGATTTGCATGGGCTGCAGTTATTACTATTCCTTTGATAGCTGCCGGCATCTGGAGCATTATGCGTTTTGATGCCATACAGCAATTCGCAAATCAACATTCAGGTATTATAATTCCTTTTCATCATCAGGTTATCGAGCCAGTTCAAAACTTATTTCAAGTCCAATCCAAAGAACAGCCTTCATTGTTGAATTCGGAATCCAGTAATGGATTCGAAGCCGGAGAAGAAATTTCCTTAAATGAATCAACACCTGCTGAAGAAGCAATTATAATGAGTGAAAATGCTGAGGAAGTAACACTAATTGAATCCGAGACCGTTGCTGATGAGGCTCAACCCTTTATTTATTCCGGTTGTGAACCCTCAGTAGCGGGACAACGTGCATATCACATCATTGTAGGCTCTTTTGAGATGGATCACAATGCGGGAATCCTTGTTAATGAACTTGAAAAACTTGGATGGAATGCAAAAACTATTGAATCGGCAGAGGGAAAATTCCGTGTAAGTATTGCCTCGTGCGCTGTTAAACAACAGGCTTTGGAATTGCTTCAAAAAGTAAGGGAAGAGCAGAATCCGGCTGCCTGGCTGCTGAGAATATGACCAGCAGAACTCCGACACTTTCAGTATTAATTAATTCAGAAAACAAAATTGGCTAAAAATAAACTTGAGAAGTTCAGGGAGTGTAAAACATTCACAAACCTCATTCAGGTTGGTTATTTTGACCTTCTAAAAGATTATGCTTTAAAAGGACATTGGGCTGAGAAATATTTTGGGAATCAAAATCCAATAGTTCTGGAGCTGGGTTGCGGCAAAGGTGAATATACCGTTTCGCTGGCTGAAAGGACCAAAGACAAAAATTTTATCGGTATTGACAACAAGGGAGCAAGGTTATGGCGGGGATGCAAAACAGCTCTTGAGAAAAAACTTGCTAACGTATGTTTTATACGAACCCGTATTGAATTGATCGAACGCCTTTTTGCGCCAAACGAAATAAGTGAAATATGGCTGACCTTTCCAGATCCGCAGCCACGAAATTCAAAAGAAAACAAAAGGCTTACTTCACCCCGTTATCTTGCACATTATAAGAACATTATGGTTCCGGAAGGAATAATCCACCTTAAAACCGATAATACAGCGCTTTTTGAATACACCCTCGAAACCATTGAAAAACACAAACACTCGCTATTGTTTCATTCCTTTGATCTTTACGGTTTGAACCTTAATGATGAAGCATCATCAATACAGACATTTTACGAAAAGATGTTCCTTGAACAGGGTATAGACATAAAATATCTGAGATTCAAACTTGTATGATAATTGCGTAAAAAACCAAATCCCGATATGCCGGCTAATAAACATGATGATTCGTTTTTCAGTAAAGTTTATGAAATAACGCAGCTCATTCCTTTTGGCAGGGTTACTTCTTATGGTGCTATTGCTGCCTATCTGGGAACCAGAGGCTCAGCCCGTATGGTTGGATGGGCGCTGAATGCGTCTCACTTTAATTCCGGAGCAATACCGGCACACAGAGTCGTGAACCGTAATGGGGTTCTGACAGGTAAGCACCATTTTGGCGGACAAAAAGTTATGCAGCAGCTTCTTGAAAGCGAAGGAATAAAAGTTGAGAATGACCAGATTGTTGATTTTGAAAAGGTTTTCTGGGATCCAATGAAAGAATTACTTTGAGCAAAATCGTTAATTCCATCAGTGTTTTCATTTGCAACTACACATTATTATCAAGATACTCAGCTATATACGCTTAGATATTTTAACAACATAATTTCATACCGGCAGTTAAAAAGCTGGCTTTGTGTTCATTTGTACCTGAACAAAGTCTCGTTTCTCTTTGTTTTTGTGTAAAATAAATAGCTTTGTAAGTTCTTTATTTTTACATCCGGTCATTTCTAACCTAAATCTATACCCATTGTACCGAATTGAATCAAACATCAATACTGCTTCTGCTACCTTTATTGAGAACCGCTGTGTTTATAATCAGGTGATCAGCGATTACCGCAAAACACTGGAAGAAGTGGTAAACGGAGCTCCTGAGAAAGCAGTGAAAATACATCGCGAAAGAGGCAAACTACTTGCCCGCGAGCGTATAGACTTGCTGGTTGATCCCAATACTCCATTTTTGGAACTGTCGCCGCTGGCTGCATTCAACATGTATAATAATGAGTTTCCTTCGGCAGGGATAATTACCGGAATTGGAGTAATTAACGGGCATGAAACAATGATAGTTGCCAACGATGCAACAGTAAAAGGCGGCACTTATGTAAGGGAAACCATTCGCAAGCACGTGAGGGCTCAGGAAATTGCAATGCAAAATCATCTTCCAACGGTTTATCTTGTAGATTCTGGAGGAGTATTTTTACCGCAACAATCAGAGGTTTTCCCTGACCGTGATCATTTTGGCAGATTTTTTTATAATCAGGCAAGGATGAGTGCAGCAGGAATTCCACAAATTGCAATTGTAATGGGAAGCTGTACTGCAGGAGGGGCCTATGTTCCAGCCATGTGCGACGAGACTATCATTGTCGGGAAACAGGGTACTATCTTCATTGGCGGGCCGCCACTGGTAAAAGCTGCTACCGGTGAGGAAGTGAGTGCCGAAGAACTTGGAGGTGCCGATGTTCATACTTCAATATCAGGTGTTGCAGATCATTACGCTGCAAACGACCATCACGCCTTACGTATTTGCAGAGATATCTTCTCAACTTTAAAGGTGCCTCAAAGGCAATTGCTTGATATTACAGCTTCAGAAGAACCTTATTATGACCCTGAAGAGCTTTATGGCATTATACCCGTTGACCTTCGTAAAGCTGTTGATGCACGTGAGATCATAGCACGAATTGTGGATGGAAGCCGCTTTCATGAATTCAAAGCACGTTATGCTCCCACTCTTATCACCGGTTTTGCTCATATTATGGGATTCCCGGTTGGAATTATTGCAAACAACGGAGTGCTGTTTTCTGAGTCGGCGCTTAAAGGGGCTCATTTTATTGAACTTTGTTCCTCACGAAATATTCCTATCATTTTTTTACAAAATATTACCGGATTCATTGTTGGCAAGGAATACGAATGGCGTGGCATTGCAAAAGACGGGGCTAAAATGGTGAACGCGGTTGCCAATGCGGCAGTACCCAAATTCACAATTATTTTTGGCGGCAGTTTTGGAGCGGGCAATTATGCAATGGCTGGCAGAGCTTACGAACCCCGCTTGCTTTTTATGTATCCGAATGCCAAAATTTCAGTTATGGGTGGCGAACAGGCTGCACAGGTGCTGGTATCAATTAAAAAAGACCAGTTGCAGTCAAAAGGCGTTGATTTCAAAATTGAAGAAGAAAACAAACTGCGTCAGGAAATACTTGATAAATATGAGCATGAAGGATCGGCTTATTACAGTACAGCACGGCTTTGGGACGATGGCATCATTGATCCGAAAGATACCAGAAAAATTCTGGCAATGGGTATTTCCATGTCGCTGAACAGGAAATTTGAAAACACAAATTATGGAGTTTTCCGAATGTAAAAACACACCGACCCCGTTAATATAAATCTTAAAATCCTTTATGAATTGAAATTTCGAAAATCAATAGTAAATAATTAATAATCAATGATATACCAAACAATCTTATTAGAAATCAAAGAAGATGTCGCTACCATCTGGTTAAACCGTCCGGAGGTACGCAATGCATTTAATCATATTACAATCACCGAGCTTATTGCGGTTTTCAAAGAACTTGGGAATTACGAAAATCTGAGAGCTGTTATAATCAGAGGGAAAGGTAAATCGTTCTGTGCAGGAGCCGATCTAAACTGGATGCGTGCTGTAAAGGATTTCACGTTTGAACAGAATCTACAGGAAAGTCTCGACCTTAGTGAATGTTTATATACCATCTACACATTTGATAAACCGGTTATTTCAGTAGTTCATGGTGCTGCTATTGGCGGCGCTAACGGCATAATAGCCGCAAGTGACATAGCCATTTGTGAAGAAAACACGATTTTTTCGCTTAGCGAAGTTAAAATAGGAATCATTCCTGCCTGTATTTCACCTTATGTAATAAAAAGGGTTGGAGAGCCGAGGGCACGTGAGCTAATGCTTACCGGAAAACGAATTAAAGGTGCGGAAGCTGAAAAATATAATCTTGTGAACCACTCATTGCCGGAAACTGAAATTGAAAATTATCTGAACGATACTGTCAGATTTTTAAAGGAAGCAGGACCTAAAGCTGTAAGCAGATGCAAGTCTTTGATCTATAATGTAATAAATGAGATTCCTTTGCAGGATGCTCTTGAATATACTGCCAGAATGATTGCACAGCAAAGAATAACACAGGAAGCTCAGGAAGGCATGAGTGCTTTTCTCGAAAAACGCTCACCGGCATGGATTCAAAACACTGAAGATCAATAAGCATTTGATATAGCACAAATATTAAAATCTATCAGATTTATCACTAATTAATTGTAAATGAATAATTAATGGAAATATCAAAAATCCTGATTGCCAACCGCGGCGAAATAGCCGTTCGTATTATCCGTACTGCCAGACGTATGGGCATTGCTACTGTAGCTGTTTTTCATGAATCTGATTCAGAGAGTTTACATGTGGAATTAGCTGACGAAGCTTTCTCGCTGGGTAATGGCACTCTTGCCGATACTTATCTGAATATTCCCAAACTTATAAGTTTAGCCTGCATGAGCCGGTGCGATGCAATACATCCGGGTTATGGATTCCTGTCAGAAAACCATTTATTTGCTCAGGCTTGCCAGGATGCAGGATTAATTTTTATTGGGCCTTCACCTGAATCTATTCTTTTAATGGGCAATAAATTACAGGCAAGAGATTATGCAATGAAATCAGGATTGCCGCTTGTACCTGCATATACCATTGAGGAAGGAGAAGACATCCCTGAACTTGCAGAAAATGAATTCCCGTATTTGATAAAAGCTGCTGCAGGTGGTGGTGGCAAGGGAATGCGCATAGTTCACAACAGCTCTGAAATGAAGGAAGCTATAGCCTCTACCCGGCGCGAAGCAAAAAATTATTTTGGCGATCCTACAGTTTTTATCGAGAAATATATAGAAGAACCCCGCCATATCGAAGTACAGGTGCTTGGTGACAAACATGGCAATGTAATCCACCTTTTTGAACGTGAATGTACCATACAACGCAGATATCAGAAAATCATCGAGGAGTCGCCATCGGCAACCCTTACACCTGATAAACGCAGTGAAATATGTGAGTCTGCAGTGCGGTTCGTAAAAACAATAAACTATTACAATGCCGGCACTATAGAATTTTTGATGGACAAGCATCAAAATTTTTATTTCCTGGAAATGAACACCAGGATACAGGTAGAACACCCTGTTACTGAAATGGTTACAGGCGTTGATATTGTGGAAGAACAAATAAATATTGCAAGTGGCAAAGCTTTAGGATTTAAGCAGGAAGATATTCACCAAAATGGTCATGCAATAGAATGCCGTATTTACGCCGAAGATCCGGCTAATAATTTTCTACCTTCACCCGGATTTATTCATTATTATTCAATGCCAAAGGCAAAAAATATTAGGGTTGACAGTTACATTAATGAAAATGCTGAAATATCCGGCTTTTTTGATCCCATGATAAGTAAACTTATTGTCAGGGGTATAAACCGTAAGGATGCAATTGAGAAGAGTATAGCTGCTTTAAATGATGTGGTGATTCACGGGATAAAAACAAATACTGAATTTCTCAAAGGAATAATACAGCATCAGGATTTTCAGAATAATAATATTTCAACTACTTTTTGCAGGGATGAAACCGACAAAATAAATTCTGAGATTGAAACGGAAAAGAAGAATCTGAATAAATCAGAATATATAATGGCAGCATTGCTGTACCGGCTTAGTCAGCCATTCAGAAAGAATCCTGCAAACATCTGGCAACAAATAAGTTACTGGAGACATTTTATGCAAATCCCGATTCGGTGCGAAGAAATTACCTGCAAAATAAAAGTAGAAAACCCTGGTGAGGGGAAGTATATTTTTACTAAAAACGATCGTAAACATGAATGTCAGATAAATGATATAGCTGAAAACATGATTGATTTCAGCATTGATAATGAGAGGTTCAGGACTTCGGTATCAATTGATGGCAAGCAGCATATAATGGTAAGGATGCGCGGATATGATTTTGAAGTGAAATGTAATGATATCCTTGGTTATGAATCAGTGATAGGTGATTCGGGTCAGGGAAGCGAACGTCATGATAATGACCTGGTTTCGCCAATGCCGGGAAAAGTAATTGATGTGAGGGTGAAACCGGGCGATAAAGTAAGCAAAGGGGAAATTGTAGCTATCATTGAATCCATGAAGATGGAAAACAATATTATAGCTCCGTTTGATTCAATTGTTGAAGGTGTTTATGTTGAGAAAGGGAGTTCTGTTGGCGGGGCAGAATTATTGGTCAGATTAAAAATTTAAAGAAAAAATAAAACCTGAAATATTAGCCATAAATCTGAAAATCAATTATTATGGATTTTAATTTAAATGAAGAACACAATCTTATAAGGCAAACTGTCAGAGATTTTGCCGAAAGGGAAATACGCCCTCTGGCACGTGAATTAGATGAAAAAGCTGAATTTTCTCCTGAGCTGGCCAGCAAAATGGGTGAGATTGGATTATTTGGGATAAACACCCCTGTTGAATATGGCGGACAAGGTATGGATACCTTATCATATATAATAGCTGTTGAGGAGCTCGCTCGCGTTGACGGGTCGCAGGCAGCAACTGTTGCAGCTCATAATTCTTTGGGAATAACCCCATTGCTCAAATTTGGAACTGAAGAACAAAAACGCAGGCTAATCCCTCAGCTCTGTACAGGTAAAGCGCTATGGGCTTTTGGTCTTACTGAACCTGAAGCCGGCTCCGATTCAAGGGCAAGTAAAACAACAGCAAAACTTGAAAATGGGGAGTGGATTATTAACGGTTCAAAAATATTTATCACAAACGGTTCTGCAGAAATATCAGCAGGGGTAACAGTACAGGCAGTATCAGGAAGCGCTGATGGTAAGAAGGAATTTTCATGTATCATAGTGGAAAAGGGAACTCCGGGTTTTACTGCCAGTCCCATTCATAATAAAATGATGTGGCGGGCTTCGGATACAGCAGAAATGTTTTTCGACGACTGTCGTGTTCCTGAAGAAAACCTGTTGGGAAAACGTGGCGAAGGTTCGAAAATAATGCTGAGTACTCTTGATGGTGGAAGGCTTTCAATTGCAGCTATGGGGCTTGGACATGCTCAGGGTGCGTTTGAACTTGCCCTGAAATATGCTCAGGAACGCAAACAGTTCGGGCAGCCTATTGCAAAATTCCAGATTACCGCTTTCAAACTTGCTGATATGGCTACAAAAATTGAGCTTGCACGTACCTTCCTTTATAAAGCATGCTGGATGAAAGATCAGGGTATGCCTTTTGGTAAGGAAGCGGCAATGGCAAAACTCTATTGCTCTGAAATAGCAAAGGAAATAGCCGACGAAGCGGTGCAGATACATGGTGGTTACGGACTACTCAAAGATTATGAAATCGAACGTCATTTCCGTGATCAACGCCTGCTGCAGATAGGCGAAGGCACATCAGAAATACAAAGAATCGTAATAGCAAAACACCTTGGAATTTAAGAGAATAAGAAAATAATGGCATAAAAAAGCGGAGATTAAACAATTACAAATCATTGAACTCAAAACTTATAAGCTGAAAATTTGTTTTTATCTGTTGAGTAAAGCATACATCTGAATTTAAATAACCAAAAACCAACATAATTCTGTAACTGTTAATTACATATTTTTTGTTAGACCGGTTTCATATTAGCCGGTAATTTATTCTATACCAGGACAAAAACACCAAACATGGATCAAACACTCAAAAGCCCCATCAGAATCACTGAGTCGCCCCGTGATGCTATGCAGGGATTGAAACATTTTATCCCTACAGAGAATAAAATCAGGTATATCAATGCTTTATTAAAGGTAGGATTTGATATCATTGATTTTTTCAGTTTTGTTTCGCCTAAAGCTATTCCACAGTTTAGCGATGTAAACAAAGCGATGTCAATGCTTGATCTTAACGACACTGATACCGAACTACTTACAATTATAGGTAATACAAAATGGGGTGAGGAAGCTGCAAAATGGGAGATCATTGACTGGTTTGGATTTCCTTTTTCAATTTCTGAAACATTTCAGAAAATGAATCTTAACAGTTCACACGAACATTCACTTGAAACGGTTAAAAGCTTACTTGAGATCACAGACAAAAACAATAAAGATCTCAGATGTTATCTTTCAATGGCTTTTGGTAACCCATACGGAGAAAAGTGGGATATTGATATTGTCACGGAATGGATTTATAAACTTAGTAAAGAAGGTGTAAGGCATATTGCAATTTCTGATACAATAGGCGTTTCAAAACCGAAGGACATACACGAAATTTTTACTTTGGTTTTCAAGGAATTTCCCGAAACTGATTTTGGGTTTCACCTGCATACAAGTAAAAAAGGCCTCTATGAGAAGATTGAAGCCGCATGGGATGCAGGATGCAGGAATTTCGACAGCGTTTTAACAGGTATAGGCGGCTGCCCTTTATCGGGTTACGAACTTGTGGGCAATCTCGATACTCTGGATCTTATTTCATTTATTAATGAGAAAAATATACCTCATCGTATTGACAATGATATGCTTAACGATGCAGTGAGAATAGCCGTTGAAACATTTTCTCCTTTACCAACAAGCTTCAGCCCGGTAAGCCTTGATTTGTAGCCGGTTAAATATTGAAATTCAGGATTTTTACCTTTCCGAACCACTGAATGTTTTCCATTCTATTTTCTCTGAACAACAGGATAGTTTAGAATATATATTGAATCAAAAAAATATTCTATCTTGCAACAAATTAAAACAGAATCAAGCATATGAAAAAATCACTGATTATCAGCCTGTTAAGCTGTATTATTTTATCAACAGCTTTGTGTTTCATCTCAATCCCTGCTTTTGCTCAAGATACAATTGCTGACAAAAGCAAGATAAAGACCGGCTGGACCTTCGGGGCTTTGCCGGCAGTATCGTTTAATTCCGATTTAGGATTTCAGTATGGTGCTCTGGTGAATTTTTATTATTTCGGTGATGGCAAAAGCTATCCCAAATATATGCACTCACTTTATGGCGAGGTTTCACGATATACAAAAGGTAGTGGAATAAATCGCTTTTTTTATGATTCCGAGTATCTGATACCAAAAGTCAGAGTTACTGCCGATATCAGTTATTTAACTGAAAAAGCCCTCGATTTTTACGGATTTAACGGATATGATGCCGTTTATAATTCTTTTTGGGAAGATAAGGATGACCAGCATTATCTTTCAAGAATGTTTTATCGTCACGAAAGGAATATGTTCCGGTTTATGACCGATTTTCAGGGTTCGCTTGTAGATAAGAAACTTCGCTGGGTTGCAGGTTTTGGTGTTTTACATAATTCTGTAGGTGCTGTTGATATTGAAGCTCTCAATAAAGGAAAGAAAAAGGATCTCCTCCCCGACACCCTTAGCTTGTACGATTATTATACAAATTGGGGAATAATTAAGGATGGAGAAAAAAGCGGAGGCTGGTCAAATAATATTAAGGTTGGTCTTGTGTATGATACCCGCGATTTTGAACCGAATCCTATGAAAGGGCTCTGGAGTGAAATAGTACTTTTTGCTGCCCCCGGCTTTCTTGGAAATGGCGATTATGGATTTGCTAAAATTTCGGCAACACATCGCCAGTATTTTACACTCGTGAAAGAAAAGCTATCATTTGTCTATCGTTTAAACTATCAGGGTACTATTGGCGGAAAAGTACCTTTCTATATGCAGCCATACATGATAAATTCTTTCAGCAATTCCTCAAATACTGATGGTCTGGGTGGCTCGAAAACTGTGCGAGGCATGTTGCGAAACAGAGTTGTTGGAAATGCTTTTGCTTTTGGTAATGCTGAATTCCGGTGGAAATTCTATAAAACTGTGGTTATGAAACAGAATCTTTATCTCGGCCTGAATCTGTTCATGGATGCCGGTAAGGTACTTAAGAAAATAGATTTCCAGAAACCCGAATCAACATGGCCATTTAATCCTTCTGAACTATTTGCTTTTGATGAAGAATCAATTCATACCACTCTGGGCGCAGGATTAGGAATAGTGCTCAACGAAAACTTCATCATTGCTGTTGATTATGGCAAACCTTTTGACAAACGTGATGGTAAAAGCGGTTTGTATATTGGCTTGAATTATCTTTTTTAAACCATGCTTTTAATTCAAACACATGTTTTTGATCAATTATCAGAGTGTATTCCTGTTTTCTGATTGATCTGTTTGCTCATACTTTCTTTTTTTCAATCCATTTCAGTGCTTCACGGCGGCTAAGACCCGGGAGTTCATTATTCTCTACAAACTGAATAACAGTTTCCGGTGAGGTTTTTGAATATTCGCGCAAAGCCCATCCAATAGCTTTACGAATAAAAAATTCATTGCTGTCTTTCAAATGCTTAATAAGATCAAAAAGTAAAGCCGTGTTGGTTTTATTTTTATATTTCAACTGAAACAGCAGAGCAGTTCGTTGCAGCCAGATATTGCCTGAGTGAAGCCAGTTCTCAGTTTTCTCCTGGATTAAATGGGGATACTTCTTAAAATATTTTCCTGCAATATTAACGGCTATCAGATCTACTGTGTCCCACCATGATTTATTAACTATCATGAATTCAATTACTTCAATAGCGCATCCAATATTTTTGCGAAACATTCTATCAGTGAGTTCAATCCCAAAATACTGATATTCCCTTTCAGGTTGCTGCCAAAGCTCTTTTATAACACTCTCAAAAATTGAAAGCTCAGGTAAACCATAAGTTTTAAAAAAATCTCGCATGATCTCCTGTCGGATTGTTGACCGGATGCCAAAAAACTCAAACATGTTACGCATGTATTTTTTCATAAATACTGCATCAGTCGGATTGGCATTTTCCTGAAAAAGCAAGGCAACAGGCTGAAGATATAAATTCATAGTTACCGGGTTAATCCCGTATGATCAGTAGTTTGCAGGATGAAACAGGTTGATTATTATCTGAAAATAATTTTACTATGTAAACTCCGGGTTCATAATAATTAGCGTTCAGACTTAAGATTCTTTCTGAACCATTCAAAACAATCTTCTCAATGCTTTTACCCAGAATATCCATTACCTCAATCATATTACAATTATCATGTGTCCAGCTTATTGTTATCAATCCTTTTCCGGGATTAGGGAAGCAAAATAATTTATTATCTTCTTGAATTTCAGGCTCATAAACCAATGTTGTATAGTCCTTCAGTGCGAGAGTATATTCTCCTATTCTGAAAGATGGTATTTTTATAATGCCTGCCTGCCATGTACCCGCTCTGGTAAATGGTACCGACTGCCAGTCATAGGCAGGAGAAGGACGATACAGAATAAAAAGTGAATCACCCGGTCGGGTTATAAGTGTATTATCAATAAAACCGGTTACCATGTATGTAAATTGAATTTCAGCATCGAATCCCTCAGGTATAACGCCATCAATATGCCAATAACGATAGGGTGAAAGGATAACTCCGGGTATAGGCTCTTTTAACGGATCAGGCGCTACCCAGTTATGTGTTACACGAACAAAAGCAGTATCGGGAACTGATTTTACCACCAGCTTACAAAACAAATCGCTGAAAGCAACATTGCCGGTAGCTGTAATCAGTTTAGCCTGATCGCTTGTGGCATCACATATTTTTTCATTATAATCCATCATTGCGATAACAGGTTCGAAAGGCAACTGAAAAAGCTTACTTCCGGTTTCACCATCAAAAAACATGGTATCAGAAAAAATTTCACGCAAATGGTTCATAAAAGTGATCTCCACAATATTGGCATCTCCAATAAAATCACGTCCCTTTCCTTTCTGACGTACAAAAACCTCAGCTTCATTACCTGCAATAGTCATTGAATCAATAGAATAATGAGGGAAACCGGGAGTAAAAACCCAGTTATCAAAGAATGCTGTCAGATCTATTCCACTGTGTTGCGATAATGCATCCCTTAAATCATATGTATTTGCATTGCTATATGCATACAAATCCAAATAATGCCTAACCGCCGGAAAGAACAGATCATCACCCATATAGTTTCTCAGGGTCTGGATCACCAGCCCGCCTTTCTGGTAAACTGTCTTGCCGTAAACGTAAGCCGGCGGAATATTGCTCAGGGCATGATAAGCTCCATCGCCCGAAGGCGTGTGCAGGTACTGAAGAATATCTCTGTGTTTGATCCGTTGCTCTATTAATGCAGTTTCGCGGTCGTAAAGCTCTTCACGAAAAAGTAATTCATTCCATACTGCCCAGCCTTCATTTAGCCACATTTCGCCTGGTCCGGCACATGTTACCTTATTGCCAAACCACATATGTGATAGTTCGTGAGCATAAAGCCATTCATTATTCTGTGTATTATCAATACTGCCATGAGGATAAAAAATATTTCCGGCATGTTCCATAGCACCAAGTGCAGTGCCTGTATAACCTACCCTTTCAAAAGGATAAGGGCCAAAATGGTTTTCATAAATGGCAAGGATGTTTTTCAGGTTTAAAAAAGAACCGGCTACTTTCCATTCGTCGTTGGGTCTGACAAAAATACCTACTGGGACATCATCTTCAACACCATTATAAATATCAGATACTTCAACATATTCACCAACTGCTACTGAAGCCAGATAAGTTGGTATGGTTTTATCCATCTTCCAGTGGAATGTATGAGTGCCATCGCCATGGTTTGTCACAGACTGCAGCAATCCGCCACATACTGCCTTTTTATTTTCGCTCACGCGGATATGAAAATCAAACAATGCGCGATCAAAAAAATTATCGGCACACGGGAACCATGCTTTTCCAAGACTGGGCGGATAAGAATCAAAACCAACACCAAGATTAAAAGCATATTGCCCGCTATAATGAAAACCTCCCCAGGACTCGTTATAGGGAACCCCGCTATAATAAACAGATATATCAATAGTATCAGAATTAGCATAAGACTGAGCTAACATGATAAGCAAATTATCACCATTATGCGTGAAATTTGTAAGAGCCTGCTCGCCAATAAAAACTGAATCAACATTAAGCTTTCGTAAATTAAGTTCCACACTGTTCAAACCATTGCTCAACGGGGTAAGGGTAATTGTTGTTTTTCCATTAATGCTCTTTCCTGAAAAATCAAGTACGTCAAGCCGGATTTCATAATGAAGCACGTCAAAATTATCGGGTGAAGCATTTCCGGCAACAGCTCCGATAAAAAGTGACAGGATACATGTAAAAATAAATCTTTGAACCATTTGTAAAATATTATCAGTTATCAGACATGAGAATGTTTTTGTTTTGAAAATGATTCTTCAAATATCAGTATTTTATTTGGATTAATAAATGAAATATAATTCTGTAATTTAACAAAAACCATATTTCAGACGGCAGGTATTATCCTCTGATTTGTTTACCTGAACCAATAGGACACAAAACACATATCATTGATACTCAAATATCTGACATATATTTTTATTAGATCAGGAAGCATTATAAAGAGTGCTATTTATACAAATTATGAATAGCGTTCAAAACTCAATAGCATTACTTTTTTCTTTAGTTTTGTCAGCATAAACTTAATTATTGTCAGAACCGATAATTCAAGTAAGTATAAAGACCGGAACTTTCATAATAATCCTAAATAAAAATATTATCTCATGAACAGATTGCTTTTACTTGGAGATGAAGCCATTGCTCAGGCAGGTATTGATGCCGGTATTTCCGGCGTGTATGCCTATCCGGGTACTCCATCCACTGAAATTACTGAATACATTGCAGCTTCAAAAGAAGCCAGAGAGAAGAACATTGTTGCCAGTTGGGCAACTAACGAAAAAACAGCTATGGAAGCTGCCCTTGGCATGTCGTATGCCGGTAAACGTGCCATGGTTTGTATGAAACATGTAGGACTGAATGTTGCTGCAGATGCTTTTATCAACTCTGCCATTACGGGAGCTAACGGAGGTTTAATAGTTCTTGCCGCTGACGACCCTTCAATGCATTCATCACAAAATGAGCAGGATTCAAGATTTTACGGAAAATTTGCGATGATACCCATGCTGGAGCCTTCCAATCAGCAGGAAGCCTATGATATGGTAATATATGGTTTTGATCTTTCCGAAAAATTCAAGATGCCTGTATTGCTTAGAATTACTACACGACTGGCACATTCCAGGGCAGGGGTTGTATTAAATGGCAAAAGAGAGCAAAACAAAGTTGGACTGCCTGAAAACTACAGGCGTTTTATTCTTCTGCCTGCCATAGCAAGACGGCAGTACAAACAATTACTTGAACAGCAGGCTGCGTACGAAGAAGAAGCACTTAAGTCGTCATTCAACCAGTATATTGACGGACCGGATAAAAGCAAAGGAATCATTACCTGTGGTTTGGGATTGAATTATCTTTATGAAAACTATCCTGACCGCAATGTTCCATATCCTGTATTAAAAATTGGTCAGTATCCTGTTCCTACCGAAATGGTTCGTAAACTTTATGATGAATGTGAATCAATACTTGTTCTTGAGGATGGTTATCCATTTTTAGAAGAGATGCTGCGCGGTCTGCTTAATCATGGCAAGCAAATCAACGGGCGCATGGATGGCACTGTTCCCCGTGATGGTGAGCTAAACCCGAATATTGTGGCAGTGGCTCTTGGAATGAAAGATGAATGGGGCAATCCCATCCCTGAAGTAGTTGCACTGCGTCCTCCGTCACTTTGCAAAGGGTGTCCTCACATTTTCTCATACAACGCTTTAAATGAAGCCATTGCAGAATTTGGCAAAGGCAGGGTATTTGCCGATATCGGATGCTATGCCCTGGGTGCTCTGCAACCATATGATGCAATTAGTTCCTGTGTTGATATGGGTGCTTCTATTACTATGGCAAAAGGTGCAGCCGATGCAGGCTTAGTACCGGCTGTAGCTGTTATCGGCGATTCTACTTTTACCCATTCCGGAATGACAGGGCTGCTTGATGCGGTTATTGACAAATCGCCTATCACCGTTTTGGTCCTCGACAATGCTACCACAGCAATGACCGGTGGTCAGCCGTCATCGGCTTCGGGTAAGATTGAAGATGTATGTCTGGCACTGGGAGTTGAAAAAGAACATATTCACGTTATTAATCCCATCCCCAAGAATCATGAGGAAAACATGAATATCATGAAGCAGGAGCTGATGTACAAAGGTGTTTCTGTTATAATTCCCCGCCGTGAATGTATTGTTACAGCAACCAAAAGACTAAAGGAACAAAGAAAAGCTAAATGACAAATATCAGTTTTATCCACATTTACAACAATTAAGTCATTTATCATTTTCACAGGTTCTCAATAAAAAATCATTTAAACACTAAAACAATGAAAAAAGATATTATTCTTGCAGGCGTGGGCGGACAGGGAATTCTCTCAATTGCCGCCACTATTGGTCTGGCAGCCGTTGATATGGGTTTACATTTAAAACAGGCTGAAGTTCATGGTATGAGCCAGCGTGGTGGTGATGTTCAATCCAATCTTCGTATTTCTGATAAAGAAATAGCCAGCGACCTTATTCCAAAAGGTAAAGCTGATATAATTATTTCAGTTGAACCCATGGAATCGCTTCGTTATCTTCCGATGTTATCACCTGATGGGTGGCTGATCACAAATACAACGCCCTATGTAAATATCCCCAATTATCCGCCAATGGAAAAGGTAATGGATGAAATAGAAAAATTACCACATCAGGTTGCTCTTGATGCTGACAAGATTGCAAAAGACCTTGGATCGGGGCGCTCAGCGAATATGGTGATACTTGGAGCAGCATCGCCATTCCTTGATATTCCGGTTGAAAATCTTGAGAAGGCTATCACAAAATTATTCATCCGCAAGGGTGAAGAGGTGGTTGATGTAAATATTAAGTGTTTCCGCGCTGGAAGAGAGGTTTCAGAAAATAACATCTGAGAGGTGTAAAACATTACGGCCTCTGATTATTAATATTTTGTTAACTTTCTCTAACAGAAATGAGTAAGAAACGAACAGTTTTAATCATTCTGGTAGCTGCTTGTCTTGTTGTTATTTTCTTTATCATAAGATATTTTTTGCAGACACCTTGCATCATCGAAGATGATGACGAAGCATACACTCCCGAACCGCTCACAAAATACGGCATTCCGGTTGATTCCCTTGTTTTGTATGAAGGAGTAGTACTACCCCGCGAAACATTATCGGATATCCTTGGCAGATATAATGTAAGTTCTGCCGACATACACAAACTCGCTGAAAAAGCTGACGGAGTATTTAATCTTCGCAGAATAAAGGCAGGGCAGAATTTTTCGGTTCTGTGTCTGAACGATTCAATGCAAACAGTTAAATATTTCATTTACGAAGAATCACCAACATCATTCGTAGTCTTTAATCTTGGTGATACAATCAATGTTTACACTGCAGAGCGCGAAATTGAACGACGTATTAAAATATCAGATGGAACAATAGAATCATCGCTTTGGAATGCCATGATCTCAAATGGTGATGACCCTCAGCTTGCACTGGAGCTATCAAATATTTACGCATGGACCATTGATTTTTTTGGAATTCAGCGTGGTGACAGTTATAAAGTAATGTTCGAAGAGCTTTATGTTGAGGGGCAACGCATTGGTATTGGGAAAATATTCACTTCAGTGTTCAGACATTTTAACAATGACTATTATGCTTTTTACTATGAACAGGATGATGATGGGGATTATTTTGATGAACAGGCTAATAGCCTTAGAAAATCTTTTTTAAAAGCTCCTTTGCAATACTCACGCATATCGTCGCATTTTTCACATCGCCGTTTGCACCCTGTACATCGTGTTTATCGTCCGCATCATGGTGTGGATTATGCTGCACCTACCGGGACTCCGGTTATGGCCATAGGCGATGGTAAAGTGACTTTTGCCAGATATAAGGGGGCTGCAGGAAACATGGTTGAGATTGTACATAACAGCGTTTATAAAACACAATATCTGCATTTGTCAAAGTATGGTAAGGGCATTCGTGAAGGTGTGAGAGTTAAGCAAGGACAGGTAATTGGTTACGTAGGAAGCACCGGCACTGCAACTGGCCCGCATTTGGATTTCAGAGTTTATGAAAATGGCAGACCTGTAAATCCGCTAACAGTCAAATCGCCTCCGGCTGAACCTATTAAACCTGAATTTAAGGATGATTATCTTCACCATGCCGATTCGTTAAAACATCTTTTACAGGAAGCTCCGCAAGCAAGTGATTAAGAGACAGCTTATTCAAAAACGAATAAACTGGCAGATTTGAAACTTTGTTGTCATTCACTTTTTTTCAGAGTTTATTGGGAATCATTACTGATCACCGTCAAAAGCAGAAAATCGGGATAGTTGTAATAAAACTTCCAATGATTTTGATAAAAATCAAATCACCTCTCTTAAAATCATTTTTTGTAAGAACAAAAGCTATCGTAAAATAATAGTAAATCAGAATTAAACAACCCAACAGAAAAAAAGAATGACAGCTATACTACGGCTATGCCTTCGTTGCTGTCATTCTTTTTTATTGTACCTTAAACTATTATTTCTGCTAAAAGAACGAAGTTCCTCTAATTATAAGAAATAATATTTGGCACTTTTCATAAAACACTATTTTAGTGCACTCCGGTACGAGTATCCCACCACATTTGTTTACCCCAGAAATAATCCTGAACCTCATCGGCAAATGGTTGCGAATTTGCACCGTTTAATGTAAGTTCATTTTGCGGATAAGGATAACGGAAAGGAGGACTGTTATGACCCGGGAATATGGAACCAGGTGCAACATAATGTGTTGTAGGGATACCGGTACGACGATACAATGACCATGCTTCCATGCCCTGCTTGAACAAAGCAATCCATTCCTGCAGATAGATCTGGTTCAAAGTACCATCATAAGAACCTGAGCCAGAAAGATAGTTATCAATATCGGCCTGTGCAATACCATTATCTTCAAGTGATGCGGTTACTGCTATTTCATAAGCATCTTTTGCTGATATACCGGTATTAAAATTCTTTAATGCAGCTTCTGCAACATGGAACATTGTTTCAGAATAATGCATAAAAGGTGAAAAGCCAGCCGGATCATCACGGAAACGTGCTCCAATACGTGATATGGTTGCAATATTTGGTTGTGCTGATGCACCAATGGTAAATCCTCTGTATTCTCCATCGGCTGTTGCAGGTTTAGCATAAACAGGTAAACGGGGATCATTCAGATCAAGTAATACGTTAATAAGTACATCGCTCATACCATGGTCATCACGGGTTTTACTGTCTTTGAACCAGGTATCTTCGTAAGGAGCAGCACCTGGATACCAGAAGAAAGCATTGTCAGCATTACCTGACATGATAGGATTATCAGCCGGATTGCCCAAAATAGTCTCTACAGTACTTTTTGCCAGTGCACTGCTAACTTCTGATATACGCATTGCAAGACGTAAACGTAAAGAATTTGCAAATTTTCTCCATTTTAATATATTTCCTCCAAACAATACATCTCCTTCACCAAGGTTATCAGTACCTGAAGCAAGCAGATCGTTGGCTTCAGCCAGAATTTTCAACAGTTCAGGATAAATATCTTCCTGTCTGTCATATCTGGGTAATAAAATACCTTCCGACAATTTTATTGCATCAAAAAATGGCACATCTCTCCATGTATCAGTAGCTATCTGGAAAATATATGCTTCCATTATTTTTGCAACACCAAGCATATTGTTTGCTCCGTCAGCAATGGCTTTCTTTTTGATCTCATTAAGATTATTAAGCTGAATATAAGTATAATACCACTTATTTTCAACCACGCCCGGGCGATAATTATAACGTGCCTCATCAATATATTGGATTTTTGCAATATGTCCGCCATAAGTTGAGGGCTCATTCAGATTATTCCATGCATCATAAAAAGTATCTGAATGGTATCTCAGTACAAATGCAAGAACATTTGTAGCCGGTGCATCCTTTGAACGGTTTGGATCAGTGTTGATGTCTTCGAAATCTTTGGTACAGCCTGTAACTAAAAAGGTTGCCATCAAAGTCAACACTAACATTTTTATATTAAACTTTTTCATAATGATTCAACTTTTTTGGTTAAAACTTAAGATTTAATTTTATTCCGAAGCTCCGTGATGGCGGATATGAAGTAGATTCCAGACCAACACTGGCATTTCCGGTTCCGGTGGTAGTTTCAGGGTCGAAACCACCAATATTTGATTTATGACGCCACAAAATTGCCAGATTGGTACCTACAAGTGATACTGAACCACCTTTTACAAAATTACCTTGTCCAAACAAGTTTTTTGGAAGCATATAAGTAATATGGGCTTCTCTTAGTTTTCCATACGAACCATCATAAACTGATAATTCACGGTTTGCATAATAGGATTCAAAGAAATCCTGTGCGCCGGTAACGATATCATTTTCAGCAAATTCAGAAAGCAGAATATCATCATCATTTTCATTTACAATCTTTACAAATTTTTCATCCTTCAGGAAATCCTTACCCAAAATAATACCATTTTCACGGAAATCATCAAAAGCAGTAAACTCAAGCATACCGGAATAAGCACCAAACATATGAGATACGCTGAAGATATCACCTCCTTTGCGGATGTCAATCAAAAATCCAAAGCTTAAATTTTTATATGTAAATTCATTACGTAGACCTCCAATCCATTTGGGTGTTACTTCTCCAAGTTTGATATTTGCTTTTGTCATTGGAATACCATCTTCATCTACAATAATTGATCCATCAGCAGTACGTAACATTCCGGTTCCAAAGATCACACCCCAGGGCATGCCGGGACGTGCCTGGACATAAGTACTCCACTGGTTTCCAATATTATACTGCAATAATTCCTGTTTAGTAACAGGGTCAGTATACAATTCAACAATTTCACCCACATCTCTGGCCCAATTCAGGAACAGATCCCAGTTAAGACCGGTTTTTGATTTAAGAATTGAACCTCTCAGCATCACCTCTACCCCCTTGTTATTTATTTCTCCGGCATTCAGCAAAGTAGTATTATATCCCGTTGCTTTGGAAATTGCAACACTCATAATCTGATCAGTTGTGGTTTTATCATAAATAGCAAAGTCTAATCCTATCCTGTTTTGCAAGAAATTTGCTTCCAACCCGAATTCAGTTGTAACTACTTGCTCAGGGCGCAAAGATGCTGGAGGAAATTCTGTTGCCTGGTTAAATTGAGTAACTCCATAAATGGTATATGTTCCAGCACTAAAATATGGATCAAGTCTGTATGCTCCTGTTGCAGAACCTACTTTTGACCATCCTCCGCGTAACTTCAGGAATGATATTACATTTGAACTAAAGTCGAAAGCTTCAAAAGGCAATACACTTAAGCTGAAAGCAGGATAGAAAAATGGTTCCTTCAGAGTAGATGACCAGTCCTTACGCATGCTGGCATCAAGATATACCCAGCCATCGTATCCCAATGAACCCGAAGCATAAACACTGTTGCTGCGGATCCATGTATTACTCATGGTGTTAATAGGGCTGCCCTTTGCATTTGAAACAGTAAACAGATCGGGTACGGTAAGAACATCAGCACCAATAACTGAAGTTTCAGCTTTCAGATTACGGTAATTTGCACCGGCAAGCAGGTTTAATGAAATTTTGTCTTCCAGGAATGATTTGTTGAAATATGCAATAAAATCAGCATTAAACTCAGTATTCTTATCTTGTCTTAACCTGAATGAACCACCTTCGAATAGTGCTTTTGCTGCACTCAGCAAGGTTTCATTTGAACCGGAAGCAATAACTGATTTAGATTTACTATCAAAAAAGTCAAGACCTATCCTTCCTTCGAATTTAAGGAAGCTAGTGGGCATATAATACAATGATGTTTTACCAAAAGCCCTGTCGCGCTGGTAATCATTAGTATTTTTATACATACTCCAGTAAGGATTGTTATGGTAACTACTATTCCAGTTGTATGGGAAACCGTTATCCATTGTTGTTTCCCAATTATCTTTCAGATCTTTCATGTCAATCTGACGTCCAAACCACTGTCCGAAAGCCTGCATAGGGTTACTGGCATTATATTCGGTTTCAGGTAAGTTACCACTTTCAGAGCGTGCATAATTAATTGCCAGATCATACTGGAACTTTTTGCCAAGGTCCATTATTGAATTAACTGATGTAGTGTATCTGGTCAGGTCTGTGTTGGGAAGTACTCCTGCCTGATTACGTACACCCATTGATAGTCTGGTTCTTGAATTATCACCTACTGACACAAGCGAAATATTGTGGTTAGTAGAATGTCCTAACTGATAAAAATCATTGACATTGTTCGGATTTGAGACCCAATCAGTAGGGATACGGTTACCATTGGCATCTTTAGGGCTATTATACTGAGGTAATTTGAGACCTATATCAAGTCTTGGGCCCCAGCTTGCGTCCATATTGTCATTAACACCGCCACCTATTCCATCTTTGTAAGAAAACCCAATTCCGGGGTGATAACCACCTTCAGCATACTTCTGATAGGTATCATGGATATCCCAAGCATCGCTGAAATATTTCCAGTAATATTCGCTTCCGTAATATCCCTGGCCATATTTATTTTGCCATTTCTGAATTGAATAAACCTGGTCAACATTAAAATTGCCATCATATTCAACCGAAATTCCCTTGGCTTTACCACTACCTCTTTTGGTTGTGATAAGAATTACTCCGTGTCCGGCACGCATACCATACAATGCGGCAGCAGCACCTCCCTTCAGTACTGATATTGATTCAATGTCCTGAGGATTAATGTCGTATAATCCTTTTCCATAGTCAATATTGTTGTAATTACGTGAATCGTTGGCTACCGGAATACCATCAACAACAACTAATGGCTCGTTATCGCCAAATGAACTGTTACCACGTATAACAATACGGGAAGCTGCCCCTATCTGCCCTCCGATCTGATTGATCTGAACACCTGCTATTTTACCGGATAGCGATGAAATAGCATTTGCTGATGCAGCTCTCGTCAGTTCCTCGCTTTTTACATCCTGCACGGCATATCCAAGTGACTTTTTCTCCCTGCTGATACCAAGTGCAGTTACTACAACTCCTTCAATATCCATAACATCTGGGTTAAGTACAACGTTAATTGTACTTTTACCCTCAATTGCAACCTCCTGCGTTACCATACCTACATAGCTGAATATTAAAGTTAAAGCATCTTCAGGCACTGCCAGGGTGTATTTTCCGGTCAAATCTGTTACTGCCCCAATTGTAGTTCCCTTAACTCTAACAGATACACCGGGAATGCCATTGCCATCATCGGCATTTGTTACAGTACCTGTAATAGTTCGCTGTGCGAACATAGCCTGCACCATAAATAACATGCAAGCTAACAGAAAGGTAAATTTTCTCATAATCTCATTGATTTTGATTAGAAATTGTTTAACACTAGTTTAATTAAAAAAACAGATTCATTAATCATGCATATATATTTAGTTTAACATTGCCAACACACGTAATTATTACACCCTTCCGGAAAATTTTAGCTAAGGTATAACAAAAACAAAAAATTTTAACAAGATTTAACACTTTTTTTTCAACAAATATTCTGTTTTAATATGTTGCATCATAATTTCAGGATATAGATAAGCTATTCATGGCTTTTATAATTATCGCATTATCAGATTATTACATGTTAGCAAACTTAACAAGGTAATGGCAATTGACGTTGATAAAAAAATTAATATTTTCTCAGGATCAGCTTAAAATTATCACTCCAAGCATATTTGATCAGCTCGGAAAGTGAAAGTTCCTTATAAATTTTTTCGGAATATTGAATAGTTATAAAGACCTAGTAAGACTATTCCTGTAATCTTGTGAAATAATTTGTGCAGATAATATCCCTTTATGAAGGCTGCCATATTATAGATATACTATAGATCGTTCAATCATATTAAAAAAGAGGCTATCTCCTGACGGGATAGCCTCTTCAAATTATTAATTTCTGACAAGGATTGTTAGCAATAAGCTACTATATCCCTGTCCTGGATGTAAATTAGTTTTTCGTAAACACAAAAGCGTTTAAGCCCCATGTTCCTTGATCTACACCAATAGTGAAGTTCATTGTGTAGGTACCATCACAAGTATTCAATTCTCCTGAACCCTGATAAAAGTATCCTGTATAAGGAAGACCCCATGGAGCTACATCCGGGGCCAATACCGTCTTAACAGCCGTTACACTATAGTTGAGCGGGTTAACTACCATCTTTAAAGGAGCTATTTCATTAAGCCCTTCTGCTGAAGCGAGCCCATGTACGTATAGTACATATTCATCATCCGGATCTGCAACAATTTCAACATTATCATCAAAACCCCAGTCATCACTAACTGCATGATAGCTTCCTGTAACATTTGCAATATCATAACCACAAACTACAGCCACATTGAAAGCTGCATTGGAATAGTACACCTTTCCGCCCAGCAAAGTCTGAACTTCAAAATTGAATACATCAGCCGCAACTATATCATTAAGTTGCATACCAAGCTTAGCTGCTACTTCTTTCAGTGTAATTTTGATAGTGCTTGGAAAACTGGTAACTGAAGCTACCTCTACGCGTTTTTGATTGCCTTTGTATGAAGCAACTATTTTAGCCTCATTCACATTTGGGTCATTCAATACAAGTTGAAACTGAATATAGGTATTTTCCAGATCATACACATCAAATGTAGCCGGATCCAGGTTTTCAATACCTGGTACAGGAGCCACCCCCCTATCACCAGCCGGGTCAACAACTTCGGTTTCGCAAGCAGTTATAAACAGGATCAGAGTGGCAATCAAACTTAAAAATTTTATCTTCTTCATATCTTAACTATTTAATATTTGACAAAATTAATATTAACGAGAGCCACCGGCCCACCATACTTTTTCAGTAAACACATAACTACCATCGCCATATGCCTCACGAACATTAAAATTGGTAGTTACATCACTATTACCATAGGTGTATCTCTGAGGGAAGCGATCTACATTCTTGGGATTAGCCAGTTGAATCACATTATCTCCCATGGCTTGCAGTCTGCGATAATCGCAATAAGCTTCAACAGCTTCTTCTTCAAAGAACGCAAAATACTTTTGGTTCATAATTTCTGAAATAGCATTGGAGTTAAATCGTGAAGCAACTTCAGCATCAAAATATTCTTCTGCATCGTCTGCTGTAAGTCCTACATTTACTTTCTTAAACGCAGCAACAATAGCTTTTTTCAAAGCATCCTTTGCATCATTGGTATTTCCCATTCGTGCATAAGCTTCAGCTTTTAAGAACTCAATCTCATGATAGCTTAATAAATATGTCGGAGCCGTAGGATTTGAAATTGCAGATATTGCATAAATCCCCTGAACCTGGTCAGGCGAGCCATTTGGAGCTAACAAAAAGTCACCAGCCTTGGGATGAGTTTTCCAGAACACATCGAGTCTTGGATCATTACGATCATTCAACTTATCATAAAAGCTTTGGCTTGCACCAAAATAATCACGATCAGTATAGAACTTATAAAAAGGACTGATCATGGTGCTTCCATTATATTTAAGCTGTGCTTGTTCAGAGCTTGACGCAAATGATTTGTTGGCATATTCAATAACTTTATCGTATTTTGCATTTCTTAAGGACAAACGCATTGTATAACGAGCCTTCAGGCCGTATGCTAACTTTTCCCAATTTTTAATTGAAGCAGCATTTCCACTATAAATAAAATCCTGACTACCAAGATAGATAATTGATTCCTTATTAAAGTTTTCAATTGCAGCATCCAGAAGATTAAATACAGTAGCATAAATATCCTCTTGCTTATCTAATTTAGGTGTGTAGATAAAACCGGGCTGTAATGCTTCCGACCATGGTACATCACCCATCAAATCAGTTAAGGTTGCAAGGTTATGAGCCATAAGCGTTTGAGCAATACCTAAAGTATAATAGTTATCAGATTCCTCTCCGCCTTCAGAACACTTATTAATAATCGTTTTCAAATTATACAGATTATTGTAAATCGTGTTCCAGCTATTATTATAAGTGGTAGCACTAATAGGTTCGCCAGTACGGATCTCAGCACTATATCCCTGATTCCAGACACCTACATTATGTTCCATATAAATGGAGGCATAAAAGGCAAGATCGCTGCCGGTAATGCTAAATGCAGATGTAATCATAGCATCGGTGATGATAAGATTAGCAGACACATTCGTAGGATCATTGATATTTTTATTAATATCATCCATAATATCTTTTGAGCACGACCATGCTAAAACCATAAGCATGGCAGCCAGCACTATGTTTATTATCTTTTTCATGTTCTTCATTTTTTAAAATTAAAATGTTATATCAAAACCAAATCCATAGCTGGTGGTCTGTGGCAGTGAGAACCTTTCAAATGAACCACCCATATTGTTATTTCCTTGAGAGGTTTCGGGGTCAAGGTTGCGCAATGCAGTCCATAAAAGAATATTTCTGGTATAAAGTGAAACACCAATATTCATCGTTTTGTAAACTGGTTTAGCAAACTGATATCTGAGCGACAGTTCACGAAGTTTCACAAATGAGTTATCATGGATATAATACTCATCAATATCCGAAAGCACGTTGGCATACAAATCCTGATACGCATCCGGGTCGTTCACACCACCTCTAACTATGTCGTTAGGAGATCCGTCAGGTTTAACACCTTTAAATATAAAGGTTGATGTCCTGTCTTCAGTTACAGCCGACATACCATACAGGTCAAGTAGTCCGTTTGAACCGGAATACATTTCTCCGCCATTTTTCCATTCGAATACCGCACTCAACGATAAGTCTTTATATCTTAATGTATTAGTTGCACCCAGGATAAATTTAGGCGATACTTCTCCAATTATACCAGGTTCACCAGCCATAGGCATACCATGGTTCCATGCTCCCGGCTTATCTACAACAAGGATCTCTCCTTTATCATTTCTGGCAAATGAAGTACCATATATAACCGGGTAAGTATATCCTATACCAGCTCTTACCTGAGGAGTAACAAAGCCACCAAGAAAAATACTTTCAACACCTTCAGCCAGTTCAATAACATTGTTTTCAACAGCAGCATAGTTGAAATTCAAATCCCACTGGAAGTCATGGGTTTTAATAGGTGTAATATACATCATAACTTCATGAACATCCGTCTGTACTTTACCACCATTCATAACCAACTGCGAAGCTCCGGTTGATCCGGCCAGAGGTACAGGGAAAATCTGATCTGTAACAGTCTGGTGTGAGAAGTTATAATCAATTCCAAATCTGTTCTGGAAGAATTTCAAATCAATACCCAATTCATACGAAGCAGTATTCTGCGGTTTCAGATTGGGGTCATATTGTGTTGAACTCGGGATATAAGAGTTTACTCCTCCAATAGGATATTGAATAGGATCTGACAACCAGAATCCTCCACCATAACCAGGGGTAACATAATAGTTTTCCAGGAAGCGTCCTGCCTGTCCTACTTCAGCATATGAAGCTCTGAGCTTTGCAAACGATAACCAGCTAATATCGTCAAGACCGGCAAGTTCAGTAGCTACAAAACCTAATGATACTGATGGGTAGAAGAATGTGCGGTTATCTCTGGGCATTTGCGAAACAATGTCATTTCTACCTGTTGCATTTAAAAACAACATAGATCTCCAGTTCAAAGCCAGACTACCAAACACACCCACATCACGGAACTGATTCTGAGATTCACCGGCTGTAACAATGCTGGCATTTCCTATATGGTTCCAACCGCCGGAGTTAAAATCAGTACCTGACTCCCAATAGCTCTTTCTTGTACTGTGATTCAGCTCATTACCAATCATAACATTCAGCTCAAGGTCGCTGTTGATTTTCCAGTCGAAATTTGCTGTAGCAGTTGAGTTGAACAAAGCATAAGTGGTTCCATAGTTATCAATCACACCTTTGGAATTGCCACGGCTACCATATCCAAAAATATCCTGCAAATGGGTTGTATAAGTATCAACACCAGCCTGATAACGAAGGCGTAATATCATCCCTTCATTAAGATTTGCAATATAATTAATAAATCCGTTACCAAAGAAACGATCGTTCTTTTCGTTAAAGGTATTATTATCAGGGATCCAATATGAGTTATCAAAAGAGCCTCCACGGAAATATATTTGCTGATAGGGATTACCCGGTACATGATAGGGTGTTCCTTTAAGATTATAGCTCGAAGGAGCAGCCAATACACCGGTCAGTGAACCATCATTAGCACCTGATAGTTTGTCAATATTGCTTTTTGAATAATTGGCACTATAACCAACAGTGAAATTTTTGTTTAGATTTCTCTCACCTGCTGCTTTAGCGTTATAACGTTTCAATCCTGTTGCAAGAGCAATACCTTTCTGATCTGTCATACTAATGCCTAGAGCAAAATTCCCTTCATTAGTTGCCTGTGATACATTCAGATTATTCGATACAACATGACCTGTCTGGAAATAATCATCCCAGTTATTATAAACCTTAGGGCTAAGCCATGGATCCAAACCAGCCTGATCGAGCTGTGGAACATAATATTTACCGGGCTGTGGACCCCACTTTTTAGTCAGATCGTTATCAGTATTACCACCATATCTTGGATCATCAGGCAGATCTGTTATTTTAGGACCCCAGGAATAAGATGCGGTAGGCTGATAAACACCATAACTTCCCTGTGCATAAGTTGTCTGATAATCCGGTGTACGAGAAACTACATCAAAACTGGTATTGTGGTTGAAAGTAACCACGGGTCTTCCTGCTGCAAGACCACGACCACTTTTCGTAGTAATAATAATAACCCCGTTCGAAGCACGAATACCATAAAGAGCGGCTGCTGCCTGACCTTTAAGGATATCTATACTTTCAATATCAGCCGGATTAATATCCAGTGCACGGTTTGCCACATCGGTTCCGGTAACACTATTACCAGTTGAATACGGGGCTGTTGAAGAAATAGGCATACCGTCAACTACATACAAAGGTGTATTATCACCGGTGAATGAACGGGCTCCGCGGATCACCATTTGCGAAGATGCACCGGGCATCCCACTGGAAGGTTTAATATCCACTCCAGCTATCTTTCCCTGCATGGCGCCCATGATATTTGTATTACCGGTACGCCTTAGCTCCTCATCACCAACGGTTTGTACAGCATAGCCTAATGATTTTTTCTCTTTCGAGATACCTAAAGCGGTAACCACGATCTCATCAATCATTACCACATCAGGTTCTAAAACCACATTAATAATTGTTTGGTTGTCAAGGGCGATTTCCTGTGTTTTCATTGACACATACGAAAACACCAAGGTTCGGTGCTCAGGACCTACATTAAGCACATAAGTTCCATCAAAATTCGTAATGGCACCAATAGTGGTGCCCTTAACCCTCACTGTAACACCAGGAATTCCCTCTCCATCCTGTGAGCTGGTAACTTTACCAGACACGGTTCTGGTTTGAGCCAGGGCACCGCCGATGCCCGCAACAAACAAGAACAATAGCAAAAACGCAAGTTTTCTCATAATCTCATTAATTTTGATTAGAAATTGTTTAACATTAGTTTAATTTAAAAAAAACAGATTCATTAATCATGCATATATATTTAGTTTGACATTTTCAATATGCGCAACGATTAAGGCTTTGCAGAAAATTTTGGCTAAGGTATAACAAAATTATTAACTTTTAACAAAATTTAACAGCTTTTTTTCCTATAAACACTCTGTTCTGACTCATTTATAAATAAAACTCCGGCAAGTTTCCTTTATGTTATAAATTTCTAAGTACCACAGTATCATAAGGTTATTTAATGATAAGTTAGAAACCAAAGAGGCTATTGTCGTCATAAAAAAAAGATAAATTTTTTTCGGAACCAGCTCAAAATTATTGGACAATTTCTGATTTGATAAGGCTTTTATCGGGAAAATCACTAGTAACATTCCTGTGATTTCAAACATTGAACTGAAAAGGTTTCAATTAACATAAAAAAACCAGCCGCCTCAAATCTTCAGCTAATGAGACGGCTAGTTCTGTGTTAATAAACTACTGTTAGTCAGCAGAATTAAGATGATTAATTATTCATCTGTTGAGTTTATGCATTAATATCCAGGATTCTGCTGTTCAGCAAGCTTTGGATTTGCATTTATTTCATCTTGCGGAATTGGCCATATAAACAGGTGGCTATCATAAGGAATAGCATATAATAACGCACCACTGTATGGTCCTTTAAGATTACCTGAACCATCATATAATTCAAACTCTTCAGCAGGAGCAAAACCTGTCTGAACTTTTCCCGGCACACCGGCTATAGGGAAATACGGGCAATGCTGTAACCTGTGAATATCAGGAAAACGGCGTCCTTCCATAGCCAGTTCAATACGTCTTTCAACTAAAACTGCTTTCAGTAATTCTTTGTTATCAGCAAAATCTGAAGCCTTATAGCTTTGCGTTGCAGGATTAGCCAATGAGCGGTCACGAACCATATTCAGATAGGTCAATGCATTTCCAACCTGATTTTCTCTTGCATAAGCTTCTGCAAGATTAAGCAGCACTTCGGCATATCTCATCATTGGTGACAAATCAGTATAACCCACATCATCCTTATATTTATGAGTGTAAATTACTCCATTGGCTTCTTTAAAGACCATATTAGGTTCATTACGTCTTTTATCATCGGGCAACCATGATGGATTTCTCCATAATATAGGGCTATGGCTTACTAGGAGCCTGCGCTTATATTGTGATGCCAAGGCTCCGTTAACACTCGGATAATTTGTTTCCGAATTTTCCATGCCAAAAATATATTCATCTGACCCGTAATTGTTAGTAAACACAGTCCATGGTTCAACTCCAAGTGCATAATGACCGGCATAAACTCCGCCAGCAACAAATTTACTAGCTTCCTGAATAACTTTTGCATGGTCCCACATATGCTGATATACGCGTGCTTTCAGAGCAGCAGCAGCACCTTTTGTGCCTTTTGAAACCTTCTGATTACCCGAACGCGCTGACTTTAATGGAAGGTATTGCTCAGCAAGATCAAGATCTTCAATGATCCACTGATAACATTCAGCAACAGAATGTCTGCCTGTTACAAAACCTTCATCAATAGTTCCAAGAGTGGTAAAGGGTTTTTTATGATAAGGTACTCCCCAGTGAGAAGCATCTGGAGTATGTTTATAGGGTCTGGCAAAATGAATAAGTAATTCATGGTATGCTGCTCCCCTGAGCAATAAAGCTTCGCCTAAATATTGATTAGCCAGTTCTACCGAAATAATACCATCAGCACCTGCTTTCTGAACTCCTTCAGCAACTATATTAATACGATTAATAAGACGATAGGTATCGTTCCAGTAGAATACATTATTGGCGGTAGTTGTATTATACGTACCCATATAGGTAATTTGATAAAATGCCTGAGTATTTACAACATCTTCGCCACGGTTATCACCCTGCTGAACAAAAGCAGCTCCAAACGGATATCCACGAAGTCCATCTCCTGTAGGAAGTCTGTATTGTCCGATCTGAGCGGCTTCATACATACCATTAACAGCAAGAGCAATCTTTTCAGGTGTATCAAAAGCAACATTTTCGGAGATCTGATTATAAGGTACCAGATCAAGTACATCCTTTTCGCATGAAGTAAAGAAAATTCCAAAAGCAAAAAATGATGCGAAAAGCATTAATAAGCTTTTATTATATTTAGTCTTTTTCATTTTTCAACATTTTTTAAGGTTTATAAACTGAAATTAATACCAAAAACAAAGGTTCTTTGTCTTGGGGTTCCATTATAATCATATCCATCTTCTCTTTCCATTTCCGGGTCTATACCGGTATAATCAGTGATCATAAACAATTCGGAACCTGAAACAAATACTCTTAATCCATTAATGCCAACACGACTTAGCAAATGTTTAGGAAAGGTATAACCTAAAACAAGGTTCTGCAGTTTCAGGAAATCGGCCTTTTCAACAAAACGTCCACTAGTTTCATTCTGGCGATTAATAAAATTGGTCTGTCCATACCAAAGTTTTGGTGTCCAGCCGTCTCCGGGTTTATCAGGGCTTTGCCATCTTCCAAGCATTTCAGAGCCAAAGTTTGTAAATGTGTTTGAAAGAAGATCGGCTCTGGTACGATTCATTATATAATTACCACCGGAATAACGGAAGAGCATTGAGAAATCAAAGTTCTTGTATTTCAAATTTGAAGTTATAGCACCAAAATATGTTGGAAGTGATGAACCAAAAACCTTTCTGTCAGATGCAGCAAGTGTGGCTGCTTGTGAAACATCATCAGGATTGCTGGGATCATATACCCTGTAGGTTTGATTTGCAATATTACCCTGAACCATAGTTCCGTCAGCCTTGCGGTATATCGGATTACCATTGGCTTTGTTTACACCTACATAATCATAACCATAAACTGAACGTATGGATTCTCCTACATCAATTATGGTATAGGTAAGAATAATTGGTTTGTCATCAACAAGTGAAGTTACTTCATTCTTTGTTAATGTGAGATTAACACCAACATTCCAGGATAGATCACGGGTGCTTAATACTCTGGCATCAAATGAGAACTCATGGCCCGAGTTTCTCATTGTTCCTATATTTCTGTACACATAGTTTCCGGGAACACCAAACGAAGGAGGAGTAGGTGCCTGAAGGATAAGACCATCAAGATCGTTAAGGAAATAATCGTAGGTTAAAGTGAATTTCCCGTCAAGAATTGAAGCATCAAGACCAATATCATACTTGTTACTTGTTTCCCATAACAATTGGTCATTACCCATTTGTGAAAAAGCAATACCTGTGTAATCAGCATATCTTACACCCGAGTACAAACCCAGATACGGATAATTTCCAATGAAAGAGTTACCAACTTCAGCATAAGAAGCTCGTATCTTCAGGTCGGAAATAAAGTTTACATTCTCCATAAATCCCTCGCGTGAAACAGTCCATCCAACTGAAACTCCCGGGAAGAAACCCCATCTGTTGTCTTTAGGTAAAGCTGACAAGCCATCGTAACGTGAAGATAACTGGATAAAATATTTGTTATCATAGTTATAGTTTATACGTCCGGCATATGAAAGAATACCATTACCGGTCATACTACCCGATGAAAGTTGTGTTGAATATGACCCGCCAATAACACCATACCTGAAATGCGGATCGGAAATATTGGTTCCACCGGCAAAGAAATAGTTGTAGTTTTGCTTTTGAGCTTCCTGAACCAATGTTGCACTGAGATTATGAACATCAGCAAAAGATTTGTTAAATGACAAAATGTTCTGAATATTCCATCTCAGGAAATTAGTTTGGGTATTATATATTCTTCCTTTTACTGATGCACCATCTCCATGAATAGGGTTCCAGTACAAAAGACCTTCGGTCATTGAAAGGTCAACACCAACCTGTGAGCGGAAATTAAGGAATGGCAATAAATCTGCTGCACCATAAAAGCTCAGGGTACCTCTGTTTACCTTTGAATTATATACATTGTTCTTTAATGTATACATAATGTTAGGAAGGTTATCATCAATAGTCTGAAGATTCTCCCAGCGACCTACCAATTGTGGATTGACAAGGTCAATATTATAGCCGGTAGGGTGATCAGGATTATAAACAGGAGTATTAGGAAGTTGCCTTATTGCTGAGAAAATATTACCGGACAATGAGTTTTCGCCGGTATTTTGTCCATTATACTGAGTGCGGGCAAGATTCGCACCTGCACCAAATGTAATGGCTTTTGTAACTTTCTGGTCAACATTAGCACGGAAAGTGAACCGGCTCATATCGTTAGGTATTGTAACCCCTTCCTGATCAGAATAACCCACTGAGAAATAATATCCGGTTTGTGGTGTTGAACCTGACAAAGAAATTATATGGTCTTGCTGGAATGCGTTACTTCTGAGAACTTCTTTCTGCCAGTCGGTATTAAGTCCTGTTGCAACAGCAGGGCTTGTTCTGCCTGCATTTTCAAACATTTCGGCAGTCAATTCAAGAAATTCTTTTTCATTAGTCAGATCAAACAATCTGACAGGTTGTGCAATACCAAAATAATTACTGTAATTCAACTGGAATTTTCCGGCTGTCCCTCTCTTGGTTGTAATAAGAATTACACCATTAGCAGCTCTTGAACCATAAATAGCAGTTGCTGAACCATCTTTTAGCACTTCAATTGATTCAATATCTGCCGGATTTATATCTCCAAGAGCGTTAGTAGAAGCATAACCTCCAACATCCCCTGTGAGGATTGGAATACCATCAACAACAATAAGAGGATAAGTACCGGATGTTATTGATCCAACCCCTCTGATACGAATTCTTGGCACCTCACCAAGTACACCGGTCTGCGATGTGATCTGAACCCCGGTAGAACGACCCAGCAATTGGGATTCAAAGCTGGGAGTTGCTATTTTAGCAAGTTCATCTCCACGAATTGATGTAATCGAACCAGTAACCTCTCTTTTTCTTTGAGTTCCATAACCAATAACAACCAATTCTTCAAGAGTGGTTGCTTCAGGTTGTAGAACAACATCAATAACCGAGCGCCCTGAAATCTGAACTTCTACGGTTTGAAAACCAATAAAACTAAACATCAGGCTGACAGCATCGGCAGGAACAGTAAGAACATACTTACCGTTGGCATCAGTAACAGCGCCAGTGGTAGGTGCGCCCTTAACAACAACAGAAACACCAGGTATTCCTTTGTTGTCTTCTGAACTGGTGACAACACCAGTAATTGTTCGCTGTGCGAACATAGCCTGTGCTACCAGCAGCATACAGGCCAGCAAAAAAGTAAATTTTCTCATAATCTCATTGATTTTGATTAGAAATTGTTGAACACTAGTTTAATTAATAAATAAATCAATTACTCATGCATATATATTGAATTTAACATAGCCACTTTACAGTAAGCAACTGTCGCCTCCATAAAATTTTGCGCTAAGATATAAAATAATATTTGATATTAACAAATATTAACAAATTAATTTAGAAATGGCAGCCCAGTAATTAGATTGGAAGGGGGTAAATAACTCAATTAATTACGTTTATACACTGTTACCCAATGCTTCCAATTGCATTTTCTACTTCATTAAGAATTTCACATGACCTAACCAGATTTTTCATTTTATTGTGATCCGGATACAAAGGACGGTCAACATCCAGAAATTCAACATGTTTTCTTATCACTTCACGTGCCTTATTTGTACCGGCACCATATATATAAGGAGTTTCATATTTTTCTCTTAAATCCAGAGCCTGAGCAGCAGCCATAAACTCAATCCCAAGAATACCATAAGCATTATCAAGGATCTTAAAATTCTTTAAAGCAGTATTCATTCCCATTGAAACAAAGTCTTCCTGATCGGCAGCAGCAGGAATTGACTGTATTGAAGCCGGCATTGAAAGGATACGTTGCTCAACAATCTGCATATCAGCAGTGTACTGACTAAGCATCAATCCTGAGAACATACCTGCACCCTTAGTAAGGAAAGGAGGCAAGCCGACACTTAATGCTGGATTATTCAAACGGTTCATTCTGCGTTCTGATAACACACTAACCATAGTTACAGCAGCACCAACCATATCCATTGGTAAACTAACAGGCGATCCCTGGAAATTTGCTCCTGAAAGCTGCAGATTATCTTCTGGAAAGAATATAGGGTTATCGCCTACACCATTAAGTTCAATTTCAACCTGTTTTTTTGCCCATGCCACTGCATCATGAGCTGCACCAATTACCTGCGGGGTTGAACGCATTGAATAAGCATCCTGAACTTTTACTTTTAGTCGTTTTTCAAGTAGATCGCCCCCTTCTGCAACTTTTCTTATGGCAGCGGCACTACGGACTGCTCCGGGGAAGCCCCTGACTTCATGTAGTTTGTGATTATATGGACCTAGATTGGCTTTTAATGCTTCAAGGGTCATAGTGCATGCTATTTCGGCTTGTTTCAGCCATAAGTTGGTATCATACAACATGATAGCGCTCATACCCGTCAGCACATTTGAACCATTTATAGTTGCAAGTCCATCGCGGGCAAGCAATCCTGGAACAGGAATACCGGCACGTTTCAGCGCTTCTTTGCCCTCAAGCAACTCCCCTTTATAATATGCATGGCCTTCACCCATCATTAGTAAAGCTATCTGCGACATTGGGCTTAAATCGCCACATGCACCTACAGATCCTTTTTCGCATACAAAAGGAGTTACTCCTTTATTTAACATATCAACCAGGGTCTGGGTAATCTCAAGCCGGCTACCTGAATTGCCATGTGCATGAACATTAACACGACTGACCATGGCAGCCCTTACCCATTCTTCAGGCATGGCTTCGCCTATTCCGGCTGCATGATTATAGATTAGGTATTTTTGAAAATCCTTTACCTGATCGTCGTTAAGTACAACTTCTGAAAATTCGCCAATGCCGGTATTTACACCATACATTATTTCTCTGGCAACAATTTTCTTTTCAAGCATTGCGCGACATGTATTAATACGTTTTACTGCATCAGGGTGCAGTTCTACTTTTTCATGATACCTTGCAACCTTTACAAGGTCTTCAACAGTCAGATTGGCTCCTGTAATAGTAATCATAGTTCAGAAAATTAGGAATTATTGTTATTATTTGATTTACGATCTTTTATCCTGTTTATTCATAAAGCCTGTTATCAATGAAACTGATATTATCATTTTCTTAGCATTAAATAATAATATTTGCCCTTTTTTCAGTTCCCGGCTTAAACAGTTTCCGATAAGTTATGTGACGTTTTGAAAATGTACTTTCTACTGCGTCATGAAGTCTTTGCATTTTAGGATTAAAATCGCCTACCCATGCAAGCTCAATTTCAGTATAATTTGGTTTTTTACGCATAATTTTATCCATATGCCAGAATATTGCAGATTCAATTCCATAGCGCTGAAACCGGGGGATTACACCCATTACCGTAATACGTGCTTTGGTATAAAGGTCTTTTCTTTTTAACAGTAAAAACCTTATTTTATCCAATAAACTCAGTCTGCCATTAAAGTATTTAAGTATCTGGTTAGCATCGGGCAACATTACAAGAAATGCCACCGGTTTATTATCATGATAGGCAAACCAGATAAACTCCTCATTAAGAATATGTTTAGCTTTCTGAAACTCTTTTCTTAGTATATCCAGATCAATAGGGGTAAAATGCTCGTGATATACCCATGCCTGGTCATATACTTCTTTAATATCTCTCAGATATTTTTCAGCATTCTTTTTTTCAAAATGTTTGTATGTAAATCCGGGCTTTTGCCTTATCCAGTCGGCTATTTTCCAGAAACGTTCAGGAAATTCTCTTGTAAGGTCCAGTTTATTGGTAATTTGTTCAAAAAAATTATAGAACCCATAGTTTTCAAAGAATTTCTGATAATAAGGATGATGATAGTTCATACCATAGCTGGGGTTGTCGAAACCTTCAACCAGCAAGCCCCAGTAACTTTCGTTCTCACCAAAATTAACAGGTCCGTCCATAGCCTGCAAACCGGCTTTTTCAAGCCAATCCCTGCAAGTATCAAACAAGAGAAAAGCTGCTTCCTGATTGTCAATACATTCAAAAAAGCCCATACCACCGGTTGGTTGCTCATATTTACGGGCTTTCTCCCAATTATAAAAAGCAGCCACCCTCCCAATTAATTTACCCTCATCATTTTTTAAAATCCATCGGCAGGCATCGCCATTATTAAAAAAAGTGTTTTTTGAAGGATCAAAAATGGCTTCTATATCATTATCAAGAGGACAAACAAAATTAGGGTCATCTTTATAAATAACCCTTATAACATCATGAAATTGCCTAATCGTCTTACGATCAGCCACTTGTATTATTTTCATAGGGCTAAATGTTTTAATAAAATCATATCACACCCTTTAGTAATACGCAAATGTAAAACTTTCTCGTTATTCCAATGAATTTTATTTTTATTTTGCTAAAAAAATCAATGATATATTTAAAGGCTAATTTTGCGGATGTTTTTTAATACTGACCTGTTTTGCTGATAAATAAACGACCATTTGATCTCAAATCACAAATAAAACACTCATTATATGGCTGTTAATATAAAGCGTTGCGGCAGTTTTATTAACACAACCTAAAAACGGAATTTGTACTTTATGAAATAGTTTAGAGCAAAGTTTCACGCTATGAACTTTTGATGTTCCAAGGCAACTTATGAAGAAAACAACTTTGATAAAAAAAATTGACCTGCTTGTCCTACGATCATATTTAGGGCCACTGGTACTGACTTTCTTCATAGCCATTTTTGTATTGCTGATGCAATTTCTGTGGAAATACGTTGACGACCTTGTAGGAAAGGGCTTGCCATGGAATATGATAGCCGAGCTTATGTTTTATGCTTCCTCTACTTTTGTTCCATTAGCGTTACCTCTTGCCATTTTACTTTCATCACTCATGACTTTCGGCAACCTGGGTGAACACTATGAACTGGTAGCAATAAAAGCTTCGGGTGTTTCGCTTAGAAGGATAATGACACCATTGATCATACTTTCAGTTCTTATAGGAATAGGAGCCTTCTATTTTTCAAATGTAGTTTTACCTATTGCCAACCTTAAGTTTCATTCAATACTTTTTGATATACGACAGCAAAAACTTTCTTTCAACCTTCAGGAAGGTATTTATTACTATGGGCTTGACGGCTACGTGATAAAAATCGGAGACAAGGAAAAAGACGGAAAACTAATCCGCGATGTAATGATATACGATCACACTGCAGGGCAGGGAAAAACAACCCTGACACTGGCAGAATGGGGTACCATGGATCAAACTCCAGATGGCAGATTTCTGATATTAACACTATATAACGGAGCAAGTTACGATGAAAACCCAAACCAAAGCTCAGCTTCAGCTTCTCCTTTTATGAGAATGCGTTTTGAAGAAGAAGTCAGGCGGTTTGATCTGTCAGGATTTGAATTTAACAGAACAGACGAAGATCTTTTTAGAAACAATTTCCAGATGTTTAATCTGAAGCAACTGGAGTATTCCCGCGATTCGCTTTACCAAAAGTACGTTCAGGAGAAAAATAATTTTTCACTTTCAATGTACCGTAATTATTATCATTATTCTCAGGTTCAACTGTCAAAGCCTGTTCAGCCGGATTCAACACTGGTTTTCATGGGCGACTTTCTGAAAGGGATTAAATATGATGAACGCCCGAAAATAATTGATAATGCACTGAACACATCACGAAATGTAAAATCATCACTTGAAGCCCGTTCGGATTTTTATGAAAACGAGCTGCGTCTTATCCGCCGTCATGATATAGAATGGCACCGTAAATACACATTATCAGTTGCCTGCATCATACTGTTTTTCGTTGGTGCGCCGCTTGGAGCCATTATACGAAAGGGAGGGCTGGGATTACCGCTGGTTGTTGCTACTATTTTGTTTATACTGTTTCATATTGCATCAACTACAGGCGATAAATATGTGAGAACCGGGGTTTTATCTCCATTTATGGGTATGTGGTTATCGTCAGCATTATTTCTTCCTCTTGGTATATGGCTTAGTTTCAAAGCCGTTACCGATTCTCCGTTAATGGATTCTGATGCATGGGGAAGACTTTTCAGAAAAAGAAATACAGAGCAAAACAACGAAGGTTCGAACTGATATTTTTATACGATTTGTATTTACAACCGACAAAATTGTTCTGTTATATTTTTCCAACCGGCATTATACAATAGCGCCCAACCTTCTGATTATATGATGATTACTCTCAGAAGATCAGACTCAATAAACAAATTTTACTGTTGATTTCTTGGTGTAGGTTTCCAGATACCAGTTCTGATCCCTTTTAAATACTTGAAAAGTCCCACAAGTAAAGCCAGATTCATGGCATAAAAATGCACTGCAAGGCGTACAACTGACAGATGTATATTTATTTTCTTCAGTATCCGGTCGAAAAAGGGAATCCCAAACATTAATAACAATTGTCCTGCTAAAGTAAGAGAATAGAAAACACTATGCTTTGCCAGAAAAATGTTTGACACCAGTGCCAGAATAAGAAACAAAGGACCAAACCATCGCAGCACCTTGTGCGACAAAAACGCAAATCCTGTTCCACTCCACGGAGGCCAGAGCAAATGTTTGAAACGTCCTAAATTCTGGAAATTCCCTGCTGAAATACGAACCTTCCTTCTGAATTCATCACGCATACTATTTGAAACATCCTCAAAAACAACAGACTCCAGCTCGTTGACAGCCTTTTTTCCTTTTTCAAGCACTTTCATATTAATATAAAAGTCGTCAACCAGCGAATGAGGGGGCACATCACTGTAATCCTCACGTCTTACAGCATAACAACCCCCAAAAGGTCCCATCATGGTTCCCCAGATAAGGCTTTCCATGTGTTTTATCTGCACTTCACGCGAGATATACGCTTTTTCCTGATACGAAATGCCTTCCTTCTTTAAACCTCTGTTCACCATGTGGGTGTCAACAAGACCAATACTTTGTTTTTTGAAATGTCTGATAAGATTAATAATAGTGTTCTCAGAAAAGATAACATTAGCGTCAGTCAATATCAATATCTCACCTTTTGAGTGGTTTACAAGATCGTTAACTACCGAAGGCTTTCCACGGCGTTCGGAAAAATCAAAACACCTGATCAGCGGGAATCTCTGACTCATTTCCTGTACTAAAGGTATGGTTTTATCGGATGATGCGTCAGAGCCTATCAGAATTTCAAGTTTATCATGCGGATAAGAGCTTTGGAGGACGCTGTCAAGTTTTTCAACTATTACGCTTTCTTCATTATATGCTGCAATTATTACCGATACCAGAGGCAATTCGTTTTCATCATAAAAAACATTATTTTGTTTTTTCCCAATTACAAGTAATCTCAGTATAAATGGATAAATAGCATAACTATAGATCACAAAAAAAACCGATAACCAAAAAACTATCTGCATATCAGGTAAGTTGTTGTTTGTAAAAATCACATAAAGGCCTGACTATTTTCAGGTTATCATAATATTGGTTCACAAAAGCCTCTGCCTGCCTTCCCATTTCAATAACATTTTCTTTTTTTGCAAGCAAAAATCTAAGAGCTTCAAAAAAGCCTGACGGATCATCAGCAACCATCATATGTTTGCCCGGCTCTATCTCAATGCCCTCCTTTCCTATTGAAGTTGTGACAATTGCCTTTCCAAGAGCCATCCCTTCAATGATCTTGATACGCATACCACTTCCTGATAATAAAGGAACTATCATTATAGCTTTTGAGCGGATAAAATCCTGTGCGCTTTCAACTTCGCCAAGAAAAATCACATTAGGTTCTGACAATTTTGAATAATGAGCAGGAGCATTTCTGCCGGCAAGATAAAATTTAAGGTCAGGAAACTCCTTTAAAACCAATGGCCACACTTTAGCGAAAAACCACTTAAGCCCTTCCTGGTTTGGAGTCCAGTCAAGCGCTCCAAGATGAAATAATGATGGAAATTCAAAACCTTGATAATCAGGCTTAAACACATCGGGATTTATACCTGTTGGGATAACTTTCATTGGTATCCGACAGCCTGATTTATATAAGAAATCTCCGTCGCGCTGTGTGATAGGGACCATCACATCATAGTTGTTCACCATAGAAATTTCAAAACGCTTAATACGCTTTGCAAGATTGGTGAGATAATATTTTCGGAATCCTTTTGCCAAAGCTGCCGTGCGCTGCCATATCTCATGCTCAATATTATGAGACCTCATACTCACCAGTGTCGTACTGTATTTCCTTATGGTATGAATATATGGTCCCAAATAGGTACCCTCAAGCTGAACAACATCAAAACTGCGTGTTTGTAGCAAACCGGCAAGTCTTTCCTCAAATTCTTCGCTTATGAACCGTTGGGCATTATAAGGAATTGACTTTGTAAGCAGATTTTTCAATGCATCAATTACCGATATCCGGGTATCCACATCAACGCCAATAAATTCAATTAGTTCCGAAATCTCTTTTGGGATCAGATCAGTGTTGTAATAATGTTTTGAAGTGTTCATTGCCAGAACAGTTACCTTGTGTCCTAAAGCAGCAAATGATCGGGCAATGCAAAAAGTAGCAATAGAGCCGCCATCTTTCGGAGGATAAGGCATTTTATTTGAAAGTATGAGAATATTCATGCCGGCGGCTTTTTCAGTATCTTATCTGCTGCAAACTTACTAATATGATTTGGATTTTAAACGATTATCGGTAAAGGAAAGAAATAAAACATGGCTAAAGGGAAAAATCAAGGTTTATTGGTTATATCTGGCACAGGTTACTAAATCATTCTGTTTTCTTAGTTTTGCAGCAATAATTAAACTTAGTTATCATGAGCGACGACAAAAAAATAATTTTCTCCATGGTTGGAGTCGGGAAGTTAATCCCACCTAACAGGCAGATACTAAAGAATATATACCTTTCTTTTTTCTATGGAGCCAAAATAGGTATTATAGGTTTAAATGGTTCAGGAAAATCAACCCTGTTAAAGATCATTGCCGGTGTTGATAAATCCTATCAGGGTGAAGTGGTGTATTCACCGGGTTATTCGGTTGGTTTACTTGAGCAGGAACCTTTGCTTGACGACACCAAAACCGTGAAAGAGATCGTAGAAGAAGGGGTTCAACAGGTGATTGATCTTTTGAAAGAATACGAGGAGGTTAATAATCGTTTTGCCGAACCCCTGAGCGACGATGAAATGGACAGATTAATACAGCGACAGGGTGAATTGACTGAATTGCTTGAGCATCATGATGCATGGGAGCTGGATGTAAAGCTGGAACGGGCAATGGAAGCCTTGCGCTGTCCTGATGCTGAATCACCGGTAAAAAATCTATCTGGTGGCGAACGCCGGCGCGTTGCATTATGTCGTCTGCTTTTGTCAGAACCTGATATTTTGCTCCTCGATGAACCTACCAACCATCTGGATGCCGAATCAGTTGAATGGCTCGAGCAGCATCTGAAACAATACAAAGGCACGGTGATAGCCGTAACCCACGATCGTTATTTTCTTGATAATGTAGCCGGTTGGATACTTGAGCTTGACCGTGGCGAAGGCATTCCCTGGAAAGGAAATTACAGCTCATGGCTTGAGCAAAAATCAAACCGCCTTGCTATGGAAGAAAAGGCAGAAAGCCGGCGTCGCAAAACTCTTGAACGAGAGCTTGAATGGGTAAGAATGTCACCAAAAGCACGTCATGCAAAATCCAAGGCAAGGCTCTCGGCTTACGAAAAGCTCATGAGTGAAGATGTAAAACAAAAAGAAGAACGTCTTGAGATTTTTATTCCTAACGGGCCAAGACTCGGAACTAAAGTGATCGAAGCTCAGAATGTAACTAAAGCGTATGGAGACAAGATACTTTTTGAAAACCTTAATTTCTCAATACCTCCCGCAAGTATTGTAGGAATTATTGGTCCGAATGGAGCAGGTAAAACAACATTATTCCGGTTGATCATGGGTCAGGAGCAACCTGACAGCGGAACTTTCACTGTTGGCGACACAGTAAAACTCGGCTATGTTGATCAGGCTCATGCAGCAATTGATCCTGAGAAGGATGTGTGGCAGATTGTAAGCGAAGGAAATGAGACCATACAGCTTGGCGGCAGGATGATGAATTCAAGAGCTTATGTTGCAAGATTCAATTTTACAGGAACTGACCAGGGCAAGAAAGCAAAAGTGCTTTCCGGTGGCGAACGTAACAGACTGCATCTGGCACTCACTCTGCGTTCTGAAGCTAATGTGCTTCTGCTTGACGAGCCTACAAACGATATTGATGTGAACACATTACGTGCTCTCGAAGAAGGGCTTGAAAATTTTGCTGGCTGCGCATTACTTATTTCTCACGACCGCTGGTTCTTAGACAGAATAGCCACTCATATCCTTGCCTTTGAAGGAGATTCACAGGTTTATTTTTTTGAAGGAGGCTATACCGAATACGAAGAAAACCGCCGTAAACGACTTGGTGATGAAGCACCACGTAGAATACGCTATAAAAAACTGATAAAATAGGTTTTATATTTTGTTTCTATCAGGGCCAATTAAACAGATACCCAATTCCTTTAACTGATCCTCTGAAATAGCCGACGGTGAATCAATCATTACATCGCGGGCTGCATTATTCTTAGGGAATGCAATAAAATCCCGGATTGATTCGCTGCCACCAAACAAGGAGCATAACCGATCGAATCCAAACGCGATTCCACCATGCGGAGGAGCTCCATACTCAAAGGCATTCATTAAAAATCCAAACTGCGAAAGAGCCTCTTCATCTTTGAAACCAAGAACTCTTAACATTTCAAACTGCATATCACGGTTGTGAATTCTTATTGAGCCTCCTCCAACTTCTACTCCGTTTATCACCATATCGTAGGCATTGGCACGAACCTCGCCCGGATTGGTATGGAGTAATGAAACATCTTCAGGCCTGGGTGACGTAAATGGATGATGCATAGCGTAATAACGCTGAGTTTCCTCATCCCATTCAAGTAGAGGAAAATCATAAACCCAAAGCGGCTTATAAATATCCGGATTCCGCAAACCAAGACGAGAGCCCATTTCAAGGCGTAATTCATTCAGAGCCTTTCTTGTCCTTGCTGCAGAACCAGCCATTATCAGCATTAAATCACCAGGCTGAGCCTTAAATGCCTCTGACCATTTCTTTAATTCGTCAGGATTATAAAACTTGTCAACCGAAGATTTCATACTACCATCAGCGGCATATCGCAGATAAATCAAGCCACCAGCTCCAATCTGCGGTTTTTTCACAAATTCAGTAAGTTCATCAATTTGTTTGCGGGTATAATCGGCACAACCTGTGGCATTAATCCCAACCACAAGTTCGGCATCATCAAAAACCTTGAAATCCTTACCCTTTACTATTTCTGTCAGCTCAGTGAAAGTCATCCCAAAACGTATATCCGGCTTATCACTTCCGTAATGCTTAATTGCATCGGCATAGGTCATACGTGGAAAGTCATCCATTTTAATACCCTTTACAGCATTAAAGAGATGTTTTACCAGTCCTTCAAAGGTGCTAAAAATATCTTCCTGAGAAACGAATGACATTTCGCAGTCAATCTGCGTAAACTCAGGCTGACGGTCGGCACGCAGGTCTTCGTCACGAAAACATTTCACGATTTGAAAATAGCGGTCAAAACCTGCTACCATCAGCAGTTGTTTGAAAGTTTGCGGCGACTGGGGTAAAGCGTAAAATTCACCGGGGTTCACACGCGAAGGAACCACATAATCTCTGGCACCTTCAGGAGTGCTTTTGATAAGAACAGGTGTCTCAATCTCTATAAAACTTTGTTCATCAAGATATTTGCGGGTTTCAAAAGCCATACGATGGCGCAGTTCCATATTTAATTTCACAGGATTACGCCGCAAATCCAGGTAGCGATATTTCATTCTCAGCTCGTCTCCTCCGTCAGTATTATCTTCAATTGTAAATGGCGGAAGTTTCGACTGATTAAGAATTTCAAACGATACAACTATGATTTCTATATCACCGGTTGGCAATTTGGGATTTTTATTACTTCGTTCAGCAACTTCTCCATTTGCCCTAATTACAAACTCGCGCCCCAACTCACGGGCTTGCTGACATAAAACAGCATTGGTTTCCATATTGAAAACCAATTGAGTTATGCCGTAGCGATCACGCAAATCCATAAAGGTCATTCCTCCAAAATCGCGGGAACGCTGAACCCATCCGCAAAGGCTTACTTTTTTTCCTACATCTGCTATTCTTAATTGTCCGCAGGTATGTGTCCGTAGCATATTATTTGACTTTAAATTTGAGCCTGCGAAATTATCAATTTACTACCTTTGCACCAATTATCATCCTTTTATTAATTAAAAAATCTTACATCATGCTCAAAAGAACCTTATTATCAACTGCTTTGATAGCCCTGGTTTTTTCATTCTTTTCAGTAAGCGCACAGCAGGAGAATGAAAATGAAAAGAAAAAAGGCTATATTTTCACTGATGAGATCCGGCTTGCAGCAACTCCTGTAAAAAATCAGTATCGTTCGGGTACATGCTGGAGTTTTGGAACCAACTCCCTGATTGAATCGGAACTGCTCAGAATTGGCAAAGGCGAAATTGCACTGTCAGAAATGTTTGTTGTTTACAACACATATTCAGCCAAAGTTGACCGTTATGTCAGATTTCACGGCAGTATCAGCTTTTCGGGCGGAGGTGCGTTACCGGATGCTTTTTATGTTCTGGAAAATTTCGGAGCCGTTCCTGATGAAGCATATTCAGGAAAGGTAATTGGTGAAGAAAATCACGTACATGGCGAGATGGATGCAGTTCTGAAAGCTTTTGCCGATGCCGTTGTTAAAAATCCGAACCGTAAGCTTACACCCGTGTGGAAAGATGGTTATAACAGCTTACTTGATGTTTATCTTGGTTCATATCCTAAAGAATTTACTTACAAAGGAAAAAAATATACTCCCAAAAGTTTTGCGGCTTCATTAGGTATAAAAGCTGAAGACTATGTACAGCTTACTTCATTTACACATCATCCTTTTTATAAAGATTTCATCATAGAAGTTCCTGATAACTGGAATTTTGAAAAAGCATGGAATCTGCCTCTTAATGAATTCATGGAGGTTATTGATGCAACCCTTGCAGCAGGTTATACAGTAGCGTGGGCAAGCGATATAAGCGAAAAGGGTTTCTCGCATAAAAATGGGGTTGCTATTGTTCCCGAAACCGAATTTCAGGTTATGGACGGTATGGAACGTGGCAGATGGGAACAATTATCGCAAAAAGAAAAGGATGATATGCTGTATAGCTTCAAAGAACCTCTTCAGGAAAAAAAGATAACTCAGGAAGAGCGACAGGCTGGTTACGATAACCAAACCACCACTGACGACCATGCAATGCATATCATTGGTATAGCACGCGATCAGAAAGGAACAAAATACTATATTGTGAAGAATTCATGGGGAACTGATAATAATCCTTATGGCGGATACCTGTATGCTTCAGAAGCTTTTGTTCAATACAAGACTATATCTATAATGCTGAATAAGAATGCCATACCTCAGAAGATAAAAAGTAAACTTGGTTTATAATTTTCTGGTTTAGCAATCATGAAACACAGGCTTTTCCTTATATTTATTTTGCTTCTGATCTGTTCAGGCCTAAGCTCTCAGGCGCCCCGGGGATTTACATATCAGGCTGTTGCACGTAATATTTCCGGAGATATTATTCCAAATCAGGATGTATCGTTCAGGATCAGCCTTTTACAGGGTAATATTGATGGAGCTTCTGTTTACCAGGAAGAACATTTTGTAACAACCAATGCATTCGGGCTGGTTATCCTTACTATTGGTCAGGGTTTGAACCCTCAGGGAAATTTTTCTTCGATCAATTGGGGTGCAGGACCATACTTCATTATGATAGAGTTTGATGCAAATGGTGGAAATAATTTCTCACTGATGGGAACCAACGAACTGCTTAGTGTGCCTTATGCATTGTACGCTGAAACCTCAGGATCGGTCAGTATTGCAGTTCCGGAGATAATAACCGGGGAAGTGCTGAATGTTACTGCAAAAGAAGCAAAATTAACAGGGAAAGTAATAAATGATGGTGGTGAAGTTATACTTCTCAAAGGTTTTTGCTGGAGTACCTCTTCACCACCCACAACCTCTGATACTATTGCGGGAAATGGAGTTGGGAAAGGTGATATCACCACAGAATTATCAGGTCTTGAAGATGGCGTTACCTATTATGTTAGGGCTTTTGCCACAAATCGTGCCGGTACAGGCTATGGAAACGAAATAGCATTTACAACTATGCCATTAACTGGAACTGTTACCGATATTGACGGAAACACCTACCCCACCATCATGATCGGTTCTCAGATATGGATGGCTGAAAATCTTCGTACCACAAGATATAACAATGAAGTTGACATAGCAGGTAATCTTAGTAATGCCCAATGGAGTGCGGCAACATTCGGTGCTTATTCATATCCAAATGGCAATCCCGAATGGGATGATGCCTATGGAAAGCTGTATAACTGGTTTGCAGTTGCCGACACTAACGGACTTTGTCCTCAGGGCTGGAAGGTCCCTGAAGATGAGGACTGGGCAGATTTGCTCACATATTTGGGAGGCAGTCTGGTGGCTGGAGGTAAAATGAAGTCTACCCGTACAGCTCCTGATCCACACCCACGATGGGAATTACCTAATGCAGAAGCTACAAACGAGAGTGGTTTCACTGCTTATCCTGCCGGTGATCGTTTTACGAATGGCTTGTATTATAATTTTGGAAGGATAGGCACCTTCTGGTCTTCTACCGATGCCAATATTGCAAACGCATGGACAAGAGGACTTTCTTATGCTACACAATCAATTGCCAGAAACAGTAATGACAAGCGCAACGGATTCAGTGTCAGATGTATAAAAATCATGGAAGAGTAACTGATAGCAAAGAGATTGATGCTGAATCTCTGAAAGATTTATTTTTTCACGATCTTTACAATCTTCAAAAGCTCTTCATTCGAGAATATATGTAAAAAATAAACTCCGGAAGCATAGGGTTTAAATGAAATATCAGCTTTTGTTCCTGTAAATCCTGACGTGGCAAGTGACTTCCCTTCCGGTGAAATCACGTCGTAATGCAATTCACCTGCATTTTCATTAGCTTCAATGAAAAGAGATTCCTGTACAGGGTTTGGATAGATTTTCAAACCGGGATCAGTCTTTTTCTCAAAAACAATGGTCAGACTTAATTTACTCTGATTAAAGCCTTGAGTAAGGTGGTTATTTTCGGAACTCAATGTGGTGACAAAAGTTTCTCCAATAGTCCAGCTTAGAGAAACCTGTTGGTTCTCAGCAAAATATCCCATTGTTGCCACAACCTGTTGAGCCTTTAATCCTGAGATCAGGAATAAAAGAGAAAGGAATAATACATTTCTTAACATCGTAACTAATTGTTTTGAGCAAGTAAGTCATGCAAAATTATCGTTTTTAGTGCAAAGATTATGGATTTGATATCTTTTTTCTCCATAAACAATTAATTTTGTGCCTGTAAAACAACTTTATAATAAAACAGAAACGATGAGAGCTTACCTGCTGACTTTAGTTTTATCTTTCTCTTTCATGTTGGCAGCAGGGCAAAACATGAAGTATTCACGTATCAGGTTACAGGCCGATAGTCATAAAATGTTAAAAATGGCAGAAGCAGGCATTAACCTTGATGATGCAATAATTTCAGGTAATAATTACATAATCCTTGAGGTTTCTGAAAATGAGCTTGAAACAATGAGTAAGCTTTCAGTAGATTTTGAAATCCTGATAAATGATCTGACTAAATATTATGCTGATCGTAATCTTTTACCTGAATCAAAAACTGATCTTCATACAGGAACGGCTTTGTCAGCCAAATATCCAATACCTCAGGGATTTGCGCTGGGAACCCTTGGAGGATTTTCTGATCATGATGCATGTATGGCTCATCTTGACCAGATGTTTGCTATGTATCCGGGATTAATTACTCCCCGAACCGAGTTAGGTCCTTTACGCACTCAGGAAGGATATCCGGTTTATATGGTAATAATTTCAAATAAAGAAATAAGATCCTTTAAACCCAAAGTTCTTTATGATGCTATGCTTCATGCACGTGAGCCAATCGGCATGCAGCACCTGCTGTATTATATGTATTACCTTCTTGAAAATTATGGTTCTGACCCCATTGTAACTTATCTGCTTGATAATGCTGAATTGTATTTTGTTCCCATTCTTAACCCCGATGGTTACAGGTATAACCAGTTAATAGCACCAAACGGCGGAGGTATGTGGCGAAAAAACAGAAGGATAAATGGTGGGGATTCCTATGGTGTGGATCTGAACCGGAATTTTGGATTTATGTGGGGTTGCGATAATACAGGCTCGTCGCCTTTGCCCATCAGTGAAATTTATCGTGGCACAGAACCATTTTCCGAACCTGAAATATTCATGCTCAAAGAATTATGTGAAGCTGTACCCTTCACTATAGCTCTGAATTATCATTCATATTCCAATCTGCTTCTGTATTCATGGGGATACATAAAATCCGTCACTCCTGACGATAATATATTCTCGGCACACTCCAGGATAATGACCCGCGATAATAAATACCTTACCGGTACAAGCAGTATTCTGCTTTATCTTGTCAACGGAGGGTCTGACGACTGGATGTATGGAGAACAGAGTACCAAATCAAAAATATTTTCCTACACCCCTGAAGTAGGAACATCCGGCGATGGATTCTGGCCTGCAATAAACCGTATCATTCCGCTTTGTCAGGAAAACATGACACAAAGCCTGACTGCCGGACTGCTTGCACTTCAGTATGCTGAGTTTGCTGATCAGAATATGCCTTATATTAGTGAAAATGATGGTTTTCTGAAGTTCTCTGTCCAGCGTATGGGATTTCAGGATGGAGGAAATTTCACACTGAGCCTTGAAGCCATAAGCCCTTGCATTACTTATCTGGGAGAACCAATAACACTCATAAATCCGGATTTGCTTGAAACAACCATTGACTCAATAGCGTACAGTATTGACCCTGATACAGCCCCCGGCACTCTCATTCAGTTCCTTGCAATACTCGACAATGGTCATTATACTACCAGCGATACAATTACCAAAGCTTTTGGAACGCCGGAACTGGTATTTTATGATGCCTGCAGTAATACTGACAACTGGACAGGTGGATGGTCAATTACCACAAACGATTGGGTTTCGCCGCCTTCGTCAATTACTGATTCCCCTTCAGGTAATTATCCCGGAAATTTACAAAATTCATTTACCACTATCCAGACTATTGACTTATCAGGTGCCGTATGGGCTCAGCTTTCATTTTATGCACGATGGGATATACAAAAAGGCTGGGATTATGTTCAGCTACTTGCATCTGACGATAATGGGATTTCCTGGACTCCGCTGGCCGGGCAATATACTATACAGGGGAATATTTTCCAGAAACCAGGTCAGCCTGTTTATGATGGAACCCAAATCAACTGGGTTCATGAAGCTATTGATCTTACTCCATTTTCAGATAAAGAAATTCTATTGCGATTCACACTGGTAAGCAGTTCATTCGTTACCTCTGACGGGTTTTATTTTGACGATATTTCTGTTATAAAAATCACATCTAATGAGGTAACAATGGATACAGAAAAGCAATCGGAATTAAATAATGAATTCATTGTATTTCCAAATCCAGCCCAAAACTCTGTTATTGTTCGTTTTACTGACAGCAATAATCTATCAAAAATTGAACTAACTGACCTTAGCGGAAAGATTTATCTGTCGCACGAAACATTTGATGAATTGCAGCTTAGAATAAATACAACAAACCAGAGCAATGGAGTTTATCTGCTGCGCATTATTAGAAACGATCTGGTTTTTTCAAAAAAACTGGTGATCTTAAAAAAATGATGAAAGAGTTCAAAAAGGAAGACCATACATTAATCTTCCTATCATAAAATAAATAAACAGCCCCACTATATCATTTGATGTTGTAATAAAAGGGCCTGTTGCCAAAGCCGGATCTATTTTAAACCTGTTGAGCACCAGCGGCACAGCGGTACCAAAAATTGCAGCAAATGCTATAACTGACATCAACGCAGTGCTAACGGTAATGCTTAGTGCCATAGAATTATTAAAAAGCAGGTTGTACATCAGTAAAATACCAGAACAAATTAGTCCGTTGACCATGCCAAGCGAAAATTCTTTTAACAGTTTGGGGAGAATACCATCCCGTCCGAGAGTGTTGTTTGCCAGTCCCTGAACAACAAGAGCCGAACTCTGTACCCCGACATTTCCACCCATTGCTGCAATAAGTGGCATAAAAAAAGCCATTTCAGGATAAATCTGAATTTGTGGTTCATAAATACTGATAACCCTCGATCCTATTATCCCACCAAACAATGCAACCAGCAACCAGGGAAGGCGTGCACGCGATGATATCCAGATATTGTCAGTTGTTTCAATATTTTCAGAAATACCTGACATGAGCTGATAGTCTTTGTCAGCTTCGTCTTTTATAATATCAACAATATCATCAATAGTAATACGCCCCAGCAAACGACCAAGATCATCTATCACAGGAACTACCACAAGGTCATATTTTTTCATTATTGACGCAACTTCTTCCACATCAAGGCTTGAATGTACAGCATGAATATCATCGTCAAGAATATCTTCAAGATGGGTTCTCGCCGGAGCCAGCATAATATCCTTTAAAGCTACAATGCCTTTAAGAATATTCCTGTCATCTACAACATAAACCACATAAAACTGCTCTATTTCCTGGGCTTGTTTTCGAATGGCACGCATACATGCAGTGATTGTCCAGTCAATATTTATTTTCACAAGCTCTTTTGCCATCAAACCACCTGCTGTGTCCGGATCATAGGTAAGCAAATCAGCAATATTTGCAGCCTGTTCCTCATCTTCAACATGAGCAAGAACTTCTGAACGCTGCGAAGCAGGTAGTTCAGAAATGAGATCGGCAGCATCATCTGAGTCAAGGTTATCAATAAAACGTCTGGCAATGTCTTTTGATGAAATATCCTCAAGAAAATCCTCCCTGACATCTTCTTCAAGTTCCATCAAAGCATCGGCAGCTTCTTTAGCATCAAGCAATGACAGCAGATATTTTGCCTGCTCAAGTTCGAGTTCCTCAATGATCTCCGCAATATCCACAGGATACAGATCACTGAGCATCTGCCTTATATAATGCTCATCATTACGTTCAATAGCATTAAGAAGCGCATCAAGGTATTCATTTGTTAGAACAAATGGCATACTCGTCAGGGTTTTAAAATAATTCAGAAAAACAGGGGCGAAAGATACAACATTTCAGTTTCAGCGAAATAGTCATATCAAACAAATTATTGCAATTTTATATAATTTCTAAATTCTGAATAATAGTACACATTATTTTTTTGCTACAATTTTTTTTTAAAAAAAGTATACGAATGCTTTCTAGATTAAGAAAGATACTATTCGGTACTATCCCAACCTGTCGAAATCAAAAGAAAAATTTGCATGGCATGAAACTGTTTGAGATTAATATATTACTTTAGCCCGCTCTTATTTTAAAAATTATTTTTTATACGAGGAATTTAAACGAAACATTATGAAAGCAAAAACACAAAAACTATTGCGCGATTCCAAGACAGCCCGCTGGATTGCTCTGGCACTCATTTCATTAACAATGTTTTTTGCATACTTCTTTGTTGATGTGGCTGCTCCGTTACAAAGTCTGCTCGAACGCAATCATGGCTGGTCGCCCGAAACTTTTGGCATGCTTGGCGGCTCTGAATTCTTCCTGAATGTGTTTGCATTCTTTCTTATCCTATCGGGGATAATTCTCGATAAAATGGGTATCAGATTTACCATTATTACTTCGGGTTTAGCCATGTTAATAGGAGGTGCAATAAAATATTATGCTCTTACTGATTCTTTTGCCGCTTCAGGGTTAGCAACTTTTCTTAATAGTTTCTGGATTAATGTACCTGCCTCAGCCAAGCTGGCATTCTTTGGATTTGCAATTTTTGGAGTTGGGGTTGAAATGGCAGGCATCACAGTTTCAAAAACAATAGTAAAATGGTTTAAAGGGAAAGAATTAGCCCTTGCGATGGGACTCGAAATGGCAACTGCCCGACTTGGTGTTTTTGCAGTTTTCCGTCTTTCTCCAATATTTGCTGAAAGAGGAGGAGCAGTAAATTCAATAGCATGGGGAGTAGCATTCCTTGCCGTAGGGCTGCTTCTATTCATGATTTACACCTTAATGGATTTACGTCTCGACAGACAGCTTGGCGAAGAAGCAGAACTTGAACATGAGGAAGCATTCCGTATAAGCGATTTGTGGCTTATTCTCAAAAACCCGGGATTTCTTGCTATCGCAGGATTATGTGTGCTTTTTTATTCAGCAATTTTCCCATTCCAAAAATTTGCCACTGATATGCTCGCCTCAAAACTTGATATAAGTATTAAAGAGGCAGCAGCCATGTTCTCATATTTTCCAATAGGAGCAATGATACTTACACCTTTTATAGGCGCTTTTCTTGATAATAAAGGTTATGGTGCTACTATGATGCTTTACGGAGCCATTTTGCTCACTGTATCACACTTAATCTTTGCACTCGTTCCAGTTCAGGCATTTACAAAATTTACTGCTTACTCCACAATAGTAGTTTTAGGTACAGCCTTTTCTCTTGTGCCTGCCTCAATGTGGCCTTCCATACCCAAAATAGTGGAAGAGCGGTTCCTTGGCTCTGCCTATGGATTGACTTTCTGGATACAAAACATTGGGCTGCTTGCTGTTCCCATTCTGATTGGCTGGTCCTTATCAGCTTCAAATCCCGGTGTTTCTGAGCAGATAGCTGCCGGAGTTGAAGGGGCAAAATATAATTATACTGTTCCTGAGCTTATTTTTACATTGTTTGGGATACTAGCAATAATCCTTGCGCTGGTTTTGAAATCTGTTGATAAAAAGAAAGAATTCGGACTTGACCTACCGAACAAACAGTAGACTAAATATGTTAGTGTAAGAAAAACTTATGGCTCTTACACCTACAAAAATGATTGATCTGGGCTTTGATGCCCCAGACTTTCAGTTACCCGATGTAATCTCAGGAAAAATATTAAGCCTTGCCGAATTAAGATCAGATAAAGCTACTGTGATTGTTTTTATCTGCAACCATTGCCCTTATGTTCGTCATATCATTAAGGAACTTGTTCAAACAGGCAGGGATTACATACCAAAAGGAGTTTCTTTTGTAATGATAAATTCAAATGATGTTGAAAAGTATCCTGACGATTCAACGGAAAACATGAAAATATTTGCTGCTGAGAATGATTTTCTTTTTCCATATCTTTTTGATGAAACCCAGGAAATAGCAAAAGCCTATGATGCAGCCTGTACACCCGATTTTAATGTAATTGATCAAAATGGGAAAGTGGTTTATCGTGGTCGTTTTGACGAAAGTCGTCCTGAAAGCAATAAACCGGTTACCGGAAAAGATTTACGGCAAGCACTTGATTTATTACTTAATGGCGAGACTGTTCCCGAAAATCAAATCCCTAGTATGGGTTGTAATATTAAATGGAAGTAAATAGGATATAATTGCAGTTCAAACAAATCTAACTCACACAATACTTAAAAGCCTAATTATGTCAGGAATCATAAAGACAATCACAAATAAAACCATGATTCTTTTTCTTGGTTTATTTCTCTTAAATTACTCTGCAATATCGGCTATAAGCCCTATATGCCATAGTAGTCCAATTAACACAGGATTATATAAAAGCCTGATTAGTGAAATACCGGTTACTGATGGTAATACAAGGCAAGGCGAAAACATTCTGATGATCCATGATGCTTCAGGTTATCCCGGAGACACCCTTGTAATTGATGTGGAGATAATCAATGATGATGTTTTCGTTGGATTTCAATTTGACATACCAATAAATAATGGTTTTCAATTTGTTCCTGGTTCCGGGGTTCTTAACCCTGAACGCATTACCGATCATGAATTAAGTATTGGAATTTTGCCGGATACAAATCTGCTGAGAGTTTTGTCGTACTCATTTACGAATGCTGCTTATATTGGCAATACAGGGATTATCGTTTCTTTTTCGCTTATTGCACCTAAGAATACAGGAAATTACGATTTAATTTTTGTGGACCCGATAATAGGCAATGTTGAACCGGCTAATATTATTACACAAGCTATTAATTCAGAAGTTTCAATTGTACCTGTGCCACTGATACCCTATGATATATTTCTTAACGATGTTTCAGTTCTTTCTGGTTCGGATACCTGTTTAGCCGCCCAACACAGTATTGTTGTTTCATCAATATATATAGAATATGGTGCCGAGGTTAATCTGCTATCCGGATATAATATCTCAGTGATCTCTGAAAGTAAAATTGAATCCGGAGCCTATTTTCACGCATTTATAACTGATGATCTGGATTATTGTGAGAAACCTGAAGTTATACCTGCAAAAAACATTGAGCCTTATATTTCTGAAAACAGCTTCAAGCATTTATCATATGAAAATGATGCTTATCAGATATTTCCAAATCCGTCTTCCGGCATTTTCACACTTAGATTTTCAGAAAAAGCTCCTGACACAGATATTTCCATTAAAATATTTAATCTGAATGGGCAATTGATCATGGAAAAAATAGTTTCTGATCAGGTTGAAACAAAATTTGATTTATCAGGCAAACCCGGTGGAATATACTTAATTGAAGTAATTACTTCAGATTCAGTCTGGATTAACAAAGCTGTAAAACAGTGATTACCAAACGGTGACGTCCTTTAAATGAAGTATACTCTACCAACGCATTCCGTATTGAAATATATCTTAATATAATAACAGGAATTATCTAAACCATTGGATGATAACTGCATTCTTTAACTTTTAAAGCCAATAACAACCTGCTAACTCAATAGCCGGGCTGAGTTTTCCTTTATCTTTTCTCCAAATGTACAATTCTCAAGTTTGCTTTGAGTCCAGGATATTAAATCAAAATTAATAAGCATTGTAATCTGGTCTTTAACAGGCATTTGCAGAAGTCTGTTCAATAATTGCTGATAAAGTTGAGTATTTTCAGTTAGGTCCATCCCACTTAAAATAAGCTTACGGAAATATCTGAGAAAATGCCTGAGGAAGGTTCTGATGTTCGCTTCTTTTTGAATTTGCCGTTGTAATCTGCGAAGCCTCGAATCAGCCAGATCATATTTTTTCTGTTCATAAAATATTATCATTTCCATTATCTGAATAGCTAACCTCAAATTTGGTAAAAGCTCCTTACTATAATAAGCATCGGTTTTTCTTATGTATTTTAATGCTTGTGTTAAATTGCCGGCTCCAAAATAAATATATGCAGTATAATAATATGCATACATGAATTGGGAATAAATATTATCATCGCTATAAGTTTCCAGAAAATTTTCAACAATCTCAATTGCCGTAAGACCAGCATGGAAATCCCCATTTAGTGAGCATAAAAACAAAGGATAAAAAGACAGGCTTTCAGCTTTTTTGTATTTTACCCTTAGATTAATTTCCGGAACCTGTTGTAATTCTTTCAAAGCAATTTTCAGGGTTTCCGGTTTGTTTTTTGCGCCACTTGTATATATCAAACCTGTAAGCGTGTTTATATAAGGCTCATGGAGCATTTTTTGCTGATATTCATCTTTCATCTCTTCAAACATCCTATAATAAATATTGTATGCTTCTTTAAAATCAGAAAGCATTAAATAATACTGCGCTAGTGGATACAGCAGGTTTATACGTGCCTTTAACGGTAATGAATCAATATCAACAGTACCTATGAAGTTGTTTATTTTTTCAATTAGAGCCGGATATTGGGTATTATAAATTCCGAAAGTAGGTGTATCGAGAGAAAAGATCTGAAGTTCATTCATTAAATGATTTCCCCTGGTATTAATATCATACCAGTTAAGTAACTGGCTGGTTCTTTCAAAATATTTTTCAAGGCTTATTTTATAGTCTGCCAGGTTAGTTTTGTTTATCAGATCAAGTTCCCATTTTAAGAAACCTATCATTTCAAGAAACAATTCGTGGCGTGAACTTATATCTATTCCTTTCTGAACAATTTCACGGCATAATTCATACTGTCCTTTGGCAAACAATATTGCAACCTGCTGATGTAACGATAAAACAAGCATTCCAACCGAACTCTCGCCATGTAAATTTTGGAGGCTTTTAATAATTTGTCGCTGCAAATAATGTTTGGTAACTGTAAGTTGCTTGATAAATGTTTCACCACGAAATTCATTTTTTAAAGCTTCTTCATCATATACATCCTGTTTATCAATGGCATTAAACAACCTGATATAATTGTTTTTCTTACCACTGTTATATTTTCCGGCAAGAAGCTTGAAATTTCTTTTTTCCTCTTTTGTCAGCGATTTAATAAGCTGAAAAAGGTATTCATTTTTCTTTATCATAATTTTATTCTTACAGTTATCGTTTAATTAAGCATACCAAGGCAAAACAATAAAAAAAAGAGGTCAATCTGTCGTTGAATGTTTAAGGCAGCAAATATAATCCTAATTTAAAGAATTAATGTAAATTCAAGTAGGCCAAAGGTATAAAGATTTTACATATGTTTAACTCCAAATATAAATCTTCTTATTATAACGCTGTATATCAACTATTTATCGTTATATTCTTTATCAAATTAATTTGCTTGAATTTTTATGTTTAATCAAGAATTTAGAATTGGCAGGTCAAAAAAAAGCGGCACATTTGCAATGTTTTTCATGAAATATTGATTTAAGGTTTCGGAAAATAAGTTCTTTGGTAGTATTCATTAAAATTACTCATTACGCCTCCATACGCTAAAATCACACTGGTTTACTGCGCTTTAAAAAACCACTTTTCAGGTTTTGTTGGTTAGCCTGCTAAGTGTATACACTACCAAAAATATTATCCGAAAACAAAAAAGAAAGGCTTCAATTAGAAGTCTTTCTTTTTTTATTACTTTTGTGTGCTTTTAGTAATAAATAATCCCCATCATAAAGCAATGAACTCAAGAGCACAAAAATATATTTTATTTATAGCTTTAATGCTGATTTTGTTTCCGGCATGCGAACTTTTGGATGTTGAACCCGACACTGATGATCCGCGTGATAAGTTTATTGGTACCTGGAAATTCAATGAAGACGATAAGAAAAAAAGTGATCTGGCATTTTACAGTGTATTAATAAGCAAAGATCCTACTAATTCAGCACAGGTTTTACTAAAGAATTTTGGGAATCTGGGAAATTTCTATACGACTTATGGAATAGTTACAACAAATAGAATATCTGTTGAAAATCAATCAGTTGCATCTATAAAGATTCAAGGTAGCGGCACATATTCATCTACCGGAACTATGAACTGGACATATACAATTAACGATGGTGCCGATGAGATAACCTACACAGCAACGGCAGAAAAAATATAACTTTCAGGATCAGGGACTGGCAAGGCTATCGTTAGTTTCAATAATAGCGGTACTATCAGCCCTTATTGAATCAGCTTCAATTTTCATAAGGTTACTGATCACGATATCATAAATGGCATTCAATGTTTTGGGATCCTGGCTATAATAATACAAACTGCTGTCAAAAACTGTTCTGGTAACATTATATTTAGCAAAAAGCGAGTCGTAATAAATTTGCGATAATCCTGCCGTCAGATTTTTATCCATTTGTTTTCCTGACAATACAGCTTCAATAATATGTATATCAGTAAGTATAAGAGGCATAGAATCCTTACTGATCAATGTTGCCGGACGCACTACTTTTTGTTTTTCGGAGCCACAGGAAAATAACAGAAATATAATCGGCAGAAAAGTGATTATCAGCTGTTTAAAGCAAGCCTTATGCATACACAGAATCACTTCAGTTTATTCCTGACTTGTACCCTTTTAATTTAGTGCGGTTGTAAATTATTGATTATCAGCATTTATTCGTTTTATTTTATTGTTTTTACCGCACTAAGGCACTAAAAAGTGTGAAAATTAGAGTGGCAAAGAC